>JAFIFZ010000057.1 GCA_020831775.1 Phycisphaerales bacterium | reverse complement strand
CCGGACGGCCGCCCCCGCCCCCTGGGGCCGGCGGGCGTCTTTTTCATTCGCAGACATCCCTCCCCCGCCTACCCCCCTCGACTCTCGACTCTCTCCCACTCGCCCCTCTCGCTCGCGGAGCGAGCGACCCTACCCTTGCGCACCATGAGCGACTCAACACCCATCGGCGCCGTCACCGCAACTCTCGGCGAGGGCTACTCCACCGACCTCAGCGTCCGCGCCCACGCCTTCCGCGCAGACGAGCCGCTCAAAGACGGCGGCCGAGACGCCGGACCGACCCCCGTCGAGCTCCTCCTCGCCGCCCTCGCCTCCTGCACCGCCATCACCGTCCGCATGTACGCAGACCGAAAAGAGTTCCCGGTCCGCGAGATCAACGCCGTCGCCATGCGCACAGACAGCGGCAAGGGCAAGCTCGAGTCCGTCAAGGTCGTCCTGGCCGTCAGCGGCGAGGTCTCAGACGAGCAACGCCAGCGCATCCTCGAAGTCTCAAAGAAGTGCCCCGTCCACCAGAGCCTCAGCGCAGGCGTCAACATCGAAACCGTGATGGAAGACTGATTCGCCGGCTCAGCCGCTCCCCGGCACGCGGCAGCTCCCGCTCTCGCACCGCCGACCGGGCAGCCTCAGACGGATCCTCGCAAACACCCGGTACGCCGCGTCGACCACCGGCCGCACCAGAGGCCACCCCGTCCAAGCCAGCAGCCACCCCCACCCGACGGCCCTGTACGCCCGGCGGAAAACCTCCACGCCGTCCACGACCTCGCCCTCGGCCGTCACGCCGTGGATACTCACCATTACCTCGTCCTGCGTCCGCCCGTACACCGAGGCGTCGAACCCCGGTGACGCGATGTCAACCAGCCGCAGCCGACCCCGCCCACGATCCAGCTTCGAGAGCAGCCTCGCCTCATGACGGCAGAGCGGGCAGTCCCCGTCGATCAGAATCGTGAAACGCTCTGCGCCGACCCCCGTCGGCTCAGAGGTGCCGCGATCTGCGGTGGTGTCGATGGTTTCAGCTTGCATCAATGAGCGGTTCGGCCCGCGCCCGCCCCGGATTCGCCGCCCCCCTCCGTCTGTGCGCCGGGCTCTCAAGGTCCACAAACCACCCCTACGATCCGGCAGGGAAAGGTAGTGGGAGATGACCTCCGAGATCGGCTCCATCACGGTGACACGCGGCATCCGCATCGAGGCGAGTCCCCGCTTTCTGCCCGACCACTCCAAGCCCGACGAGGCCAACTTCATCTTCGCCTACACCATCCGCGTCAAGAACGACAGCCCCGAGACCGTCCGCATCCTCTGGCGGCACTGGACCATCACCGACGCCAACGGCCAGACCAAAGAGGTCCAGGGCCGAGGCGTCGTCGGCGAGCAACCTGTCCTCGGCCCCGGCGAAGCCTTCGAGTACCAGTCCTTCTGCCCCCTGACTACCCCCTGGGGCGCCATGGAAGGACACCTCACACTCGAACGAGCCGACAAGTCGATGTTCGAGGCCTACATCGACCGCTTCGACCTCAAAAGCGAAGCCGCCGACAACGACTAACAACCCCTCAGCATCTTCCGCAACCCCTCGACTCTTGCCTCTCTCCCCCTCGACCCACTCGCCCGCAAAGCGGGCGCCCGTTACCGTTCCTCCACCGTCTCCCGCTCCTGCCCCAAAGCCTCGGGCGCCGGCGGCCCCTCGCGCGTGCTCGACTGGATCAGCACCACCCCGACGAGCAACAACACGATGCCGATCACGCGCCGCGGATCAGCCGGCCGCTTCTCAAGCCCCAGCAACCCGTAATGATCGATCACCGTCGAAGAGAGCATCTGCCCGAAGACGATCGCTCCGATCAGCAGCACCACCCCCAGCCGCGGCACAAGCACGATCGAAGACACCACGAATGTCGCCCCGATCACGCCGCCCAAGAGCGCCCACCACGGCGCCTCGGTCAGCTTCGCCAGCCCGCGGAAATCCACGCCGACGATCAACGCCACCAGCGTGACGGTCGCAAACCCGACCATGAAATTCACAAAGCCGCCCAGCCACGGGCTCCCGGTGTGCGCACGCACCTGCGCGTTCAGCGCGGGCTGGATCGGCAGCAGCATCCCGACCGCCACCGCCATCAGCAGCGCCAGCAGCATCACCAGCCTGCCGCCGTCCGCAGACACCTACGCCCTCTTCTTCCGAAGGATCGAGCCGGCAACCGCAGCGGTCCCCGCCGCGGCCATCACCAGCGCCGCCGCCTTCACACGGCGCACCTGCCCGCTCGCTGCCCGCCCCGTCACGCACCAATAGGCAAACTGCTCGCAGTTGTTGCTGAAAAGCTGGTACGCCGATTCGCCCATCCGCAGCATCGCCCGGTCGGCGATCTTCTCGGGCGGAAACCCATCGTCGTGCTCGACCACACGCACCTCGGGGGCATCGCCCACGAACGCCGCCATGTCGACACGCCGGATCGTCCCCGAGAACTTGTCGTACTCGACGACCGTCCCGTCGCCCATGTCGATCCCGTGGTGGGTGTACCCGCGGCGAGCGACCTTGATGTGATCACCCTTGGCCATCGAAAGACCTTACTCGCCCTCGCGCGTCGCCTTGCGGATCACCACCGGCTCGACCGGCACATCCCCGTGCCCCGCGACCGTCCCCGTCTCCACCTTGCGGATCCGGTCGACCACATCCATCCCCTCGGCCACGCGCCCGAAGACCGCGTACCCCGCGCCGTCGCGAGGCTCGTCCAGAAAGTCGTTGTCGCCCACATTGATGAAGAACTGCGCCGTCGCCGAGTCCGCCTGGCCCCCGAGCCTCGCCATGGCGATCGAGCCCTTTACATTGCTCAGGCCGTTCTTCCACTCGTTCTTGATCCCCTTGCCAGTCGGCTTTTGCTCCATCTCGGGAGTAAAGCCGCCCCCCTGGATCATGAACCCGTCGATCACGCGGTGGAAGATCGTGTTGTTGTAGTGGCCCTTGTCCACATACGAGAGGAAGTTCTCCACCGACGCCGGCGCCTTCTCGGCGTCCAACTCCAGCACAATGTCACCTTCAGTAGTCTCAAGTCTGACCTGCATCGCGTTCGTCTCCGGGGGATATCGGCGCTGTCGCGCGGCTCGGGCGCTCGCCGACCGCCGCACGCGGGACCGTAGGCGACCCGCCCCTGATCATCATCATGACAATCACCAGCGAACGCGCCGGTCTTCCCGCTCCGCCAGCGTCACCGCGAACGCGGGCATCAGGAACGCCTCCCGACGCACCCGACGCAGGCACCACCCCGAAACCACGCCCCCCACCCCCATCAGCACAAGACCGGCGACCACCGCCGCCCACTCGACCGCGAAGATCAGCGGCGATAGGCCGAACCGGAGCTCCGACTCGTACCACACCGTCATCACCCCGCCGACCGCCCCCAGACCGATCGCCGTCGCCACAAGCCCGATATACCACACCAGCAGCATCCAACGGGGCAGGCAGCCCTTCCGATGCGCAGCACAAAAGGACAGTAGTCCATCACGGACTGCAAGGTGTGAAATGCCGTAGCCCAACGCTCCAAAGAGCGAAAATACCGAACCCATCCCGTTCTTCTCCGCCGGCAGCAACCGGTTATCCACCCGCCCGTTCTCCAAGCCAGCCTACCGGAACGCCCCGCAGATGCAAGACCAATCCCAGAGCCCGCACCGGGCGGCCCCATTCCCGGACCGGACCCCGCCCGCTCCCGCTGCCCAAGCCACAAAAATGCTCAGAGCATCCTCAAATCCGCAATCCTCCCTTTCACGGCTGCCCCCGCCGAGCCGCTCATCTTCACCCCGTTCTTTGCCGATGCATGGCTGAGTATCGGCGCGTAATTCTGGACATCCGTTCATGCCAGCAACGCACAAGCAGCCGTCCCCGGCGCCAGACGACCTCCCGCGGCAGATCGCGTGCGACGCTCTGCGCGCCGCGGGGTTCGCGCTCTGGTCTTTCGATCCCGCCGCACGCAGGCTCACGCTGCACGACTTCGCCTCGCCCGCCCCGCTGGTGATCACCAGCGACGACGCGATCGAACTGATCCTCGGCGCCGCGCCCGGACCGTTCTGCACCGAACTGACAATCGACGATCCCCGGCAAGGCCAACGCACCCTCCGCCTCAGCGGCGGCGTCACCCAGACCAACGAGCAGGGCGACGCGGTCCTGCTCAGCGGCATCGCCGAAGACATCACCGGCTCGATCAGAGCGAATCAGATCGAACGCGACGCCCGGATGCGCGCCGAAGCCGCCGATCGTGCCAAGACCGAGTTCCTGGCCTCGATGAGCCACGAGATCCGCACGCCAATGACCTCGATCCTGGGCTACGCCGAACTGCTCGCCGAGCCCGGCCACCCCGAGGAGCGCCGCGCCGCGTTCATCGACAGCATCCGGCGCAACGGCCGGCACCTGCTGGTCATCATCAACGATCTCCTGGACATCTCGCGGATCGAGGCCGACCGGCTGCATGTCGAAGCCGAGCCGATCGACCCCGCCTCGCTCGTCGTTGATGTCTGCGCCACGCTCGAGCCCCGCGCCCGCGACAAGGGCATCGAGTTCTCCTGCGTTCTCTCCACGCCCGTCCCGGGCACGCTGACCACGGACCCGACGCGCCTGCGCCAGATCCTGATCAACCTCGTCGGCAACGCCATCAAGTTCACCGACCAGGGGCATGTCCGTGTCGAGCTGTCGAGCGTGCGCTCCGTCGGCGACAAGCGCACGCTCATCGTCGATGTGAACGACACCGGCCAGGGCATCCCGCCCGAGACCGCCGGCAGGCTCTTCCAGCCGTACGCCCAGGCCGACGCCTCCATCGCCCGCACGCACGGGGGGAGCGGGCTGGGGTTGGTGATCAGCCGGCGGCTGGCGCGGCTGCTGGGGGGCGATGTGGTCCTGCTGCGGTCTGAGCCCAGCAGCGGCAGCACCTTCCGCATCACCATCTCGGCAGAGGCGGCCGAGGACGACCAGCTCACCGACGATCTGCCCTCGCCCCAGCGGCTGCCGGAGCCCTCGTCGGGCAAGACGCCCGCCGGCATCGGCGGGAAGGTCCTGCTCGCCGAGGACGGGCCTGATAACCAGCGCCTGCTCTCGCTGCTGCTCCGCCGGGCCGGGGTGGATGTGGAGATCGCTGAGCACGGGCAGGCCGCCCTCGACTGCGTCAACGCCGCCGTCGCTCGGGGGGAGCCCTACGACCTGATCCTGATGGACATGCAGATGCCTGTCATGGACGGGTTCGAGGCGACGCGTCGGCTTCGCCGTGAGGGCTGGAACGGACCTATCATCGCCCTGACAGCGCACGCTCTGCGGCGGGATCGGGACGCGTGCCTCGAGGCGGGGTGCGACGACTTTGCGCCCAAGCCGATCGAGGCGCGGGTGCTGCTGGAGCTTGTGGGACGATGGCTGGACGAGGGTCGCCGGCGCGCGCAACTTGCCGCATGATGCTTGGGATTCGGGGGCCCGGGTCGTCCGCGGCGCTACACTCTGCCCCTGCCGCCAGTCGGCGGCACGGAGCCGGAGAAACGACTGCGCATGGCGAAACAGGAAGAAAAGTTCTCTCTCGAAGCGATCGTCATTGAGGCCCTGCCGAACGCGATGTTCAAGGTCAGGCTGCCCAACGACAAAGAGATCCTGGCGTACGTCTCCGGGAAGATGCGCAAGCACTACATCAGGATTCTGCCGGGCGACATGGTCACCGTCGAGATGACGCCGTACGACCTGACCAAGGGACGGATCACTTACCGTGCGAGGTAGGCGCGCCGGGCGTGGGGTGCTGCGCTCGGGGCGGCGGATCGGCCTTGCGATGATTCTCTTGCGGATCTTCCTCAGACGGTCTGCGCGGGCGGGATCACGCGGCCGGCGGATGCCACGCCGCTGAGGAACGCGCCCTCGACCCGCGGGCCTGCGCACCAATCCCCGCAGCAGGCAAGACCCAGCATCGCATCGAACAAGCATCGCTCCTCGATCGGCTTTGAGGGCAAGGCGTAGCGCCATCGGTGCGCGATGCAGAGCGTCGGGGCGGCCGGGCGTGCGTGCGGGATCGCAGAAACCACTTCGAAGAAGGCTTGTTTGAGGAGTTCTGCGGCGCTCTGCCGGTCGAGTTCCAGATTCGCCTTGGACCAGGCCGGACCGGCGTGGGCGATCCAGCGTTCGCCGGGTTCGCGTCCTGGCTTGGCGCTGTCGCGGGCGATCCAGCTCAGCGGGCCGGTGTTGACGAAGGCGCCGTCGATCGCGGTCTCCGGCGGGCCATCGAAGAGCGGCTTCTCGAAGGCGAGCATCGCGGCCCAGCAGGGTTCGAGCACCGCTTGGGAGGCTTGGGTTGCAAGGTGCGGGGCTGCGTCCGCCATGAGCGCTGCCGCCTGCGCCGGGGGTGCAGCGATGATCAGCCGGTCGAACTCGCCGAGGGGCTTGCCGCCGTCCTGCAGGAGTTGCCAGCGTTGATCGGTGCGCCGGATCGAATCGACTTTGATTGCGCAGCGGACTTGCGATGGTTGGCGAAGCGATTGGGCGAGGTGCTTGCAGATCGCGTTCATGGCTGGGACGCCGACGAAGCGGTCCGGGCCGCCGGATTTCATCTTGAAGCCGTCGGGGTTGATCTCGGCGAGCCTGGGGTTCCAGGGCTTGACGAGGCCCTGGCGGCGCCATTCGGCGACGGCTTGCGCGAAGACGGGGTCTTTGGCTGTGAAGTACTGGGCGCCGTGGTCGAAGCGGAGTTGTCCCTCGCGGCGTGTGCTCATCCTGCCGCCGGGGCCGCGGCCTTTGTCGAAGACTGTGACTGGGTGGCTGTGGTTTGCGATGGCTGTTGCGGCTGTCAGTCCGGAGATGCCTGCGCCGATCACGGCAAAGGTCAGGGGGGATTGGAGTTTGGGTTGTGGGTCTTGGTGGGTCATTGGGGGAGTCATTCGGCGGGCGGGAAGGTCGAGATGGAGAGCGGCGAGAGTCGAAAGGGTTGGGAGGGTCTGGAGGGGGCGTCGGTGACTTTGGAGGTCTTTGCCTCGGAACACTGGCGGGCGAGCCGCCAGTGCCACATTTTTGCGGCGGGAAGAGGTCGTTGAGGAGTTTGATGGCGAGGCGGAGCTCTCTTGCGAAGGCGCCGTTGATGGGTTCGTGTTGGGCGAGGTTGCAGAGTCGGTCGACGACGAGTTGTCTTGCCGCGAGTTCTACGGCTGGGGCTCTGAGGGCCTTGACGGCGCTGAGTGTTTCGAGTGCGGATTGGAAGGCGGGGCGTGAGGCGAGGGCGAGGATCTGCCGCAGTGTGAGTTGATGGGTGCGGCTGAGTTCGAGCTCGGAGAGGGTGGGTTTGTCCCAGTCGTCGAGGAGGGCGTGGGTGGCCTCTTCGATGTCTTCGGGGGTGAAGTCAGCGAGTGGGTCGTCTGCAGCGTGCATGCCGCGAAGGTATCTGTTTGGTGGCGGGGTTCAAGAGGGCGTAGGGGTATCGTCATGTTTTTGCGCGCGCGGGTGGGTGGTAGTTATTCAGGAACGCCATGAGCGACCCATCGCAGGGAACGGACTGTAACCGCTTAGTGTCACCAAGACTATGCCCGTTTCATCAAGCCTTCGATTGCGGAAAAAAGTGAGTAGCGACCCAGTTCATCGGCACTTTGCATGAGCAAGGCGCGCTGAAACATTGCAGTATTTCGAAACCCTGTCGGCTTGCAATGGCGTTTGCAGTTTCTGAGTAGCAAATGAGTCAAGTCCCGCCCTCTACAGTGGCTAATGGAAGCCGGAACATTTTCGGTCAATGTCTGCACATGCGAATCAAATTCTTCTTTTTGCTCAGCATCTAGAGTTTTGGAGATCATATGTGCGCAAGCAGTCGTATCTATTTGGCACAAAGTAGACCCGCGGTCTCTAACGATACTCTCTAGCGATGGGAATGCGACTCTGGCGTCTAGTCGCTGTAGCGAGGCTCGGAAAATCTGCAGCTTCGTCATGTCACCCACGTATGCATCCAGAAACTCTTTGCCGCTAAACGGTGCGCTTTGCGCAATCGCCGAAAGCACGCCATCAATCGCGCTCTCACTGAAGCAATATGTTTCCATAGACGCAACATCAGTGTATCGGAGTCCGTGCGGCAGATTGATCGCTGGGCCGCCAATGGACTCATGGTCCAAATCCGCAATGCACATGAAGTTGCCTGGGCGGATTTTGTGATTAGCAAATTCCATTGCAATAGCAATCACCTTTGACCGATTGGATTTCTCGTTTAACCCATGTCCCGTGATAACCGAATTCGGAACATCAATAGAATCCGCCATCCAAATACCAACTGAATTTATGTTTCTTTTCTTCAAGTAACACGTAATGGCAGTCTGGTCGAACGATCCTTCAACAACAATCTGCTGCGGCGAGCCGCTCAGCGATTGCTGCATCATCAGTTCGTCCAGAGTGTACTGTCTGGCGCCCACTGTTAGCCCCAAATACGATATCAGTCGGCCAGCGAATTGTCTACATCGATGACATTGTCGCGGTGCTCTGTGAGCAGAGGAAGCGAGTGCGAGGCTGCAATGAATTGAGTTCCAGCTGCATCGGTACAATTCATGAGAGCGGAGATAATGTCTCGCTGCCATCGTATACTGAGCGACAATTCCGGCTCGTCAATCAGGAATACAGTCGGCGCGTCGTTGGACAAAATGCCATATGAAAGCATAGTCACGAGGTGTCGTTCTCCGGAAGACAAATTTGACGCAGACAGCTCCTGATCACTGCCGTATAGATAGATCGATAAGCCCCTAGAGGGATCAAAGCGAAGCATCTTATCCCGTAGAAATGAGTTTGCGTTCTCAAGAAAGGTCGCGATAAGTGACTGGATTTCCCGTAGCGATTCAAGCCGCTTTTGCAGGGCGTCTACAAAAGGAACCAAAAGAGAGAGTAGTCGCTGATCTGGTTCACCAGATATCTCTCGCAGCAGCGAGACAATGTGTTTGGCTACGCTGCCAGATTTCAGACCGAACAACTCCATTCTCTCCTCAAGTGTTGTCAGCATCTCCAGTTTGCTCATCACATCCGCCTTGGTAGGGCGTACGAGCTCTTGGGCACCGAAAAGCGATACGATCCCCTTTGCGACCTCGAGATACGCTTGGTCCGAATTGGACTGGCCTTCCTTCGTTGCCTCGAAGATCTTTCGTAGCATCCAACTGCTGCATTGCGACATTGCAATTTCAGTTCGATCCAAGTCGGATGATGCCCGCTTGCCACGCGACCCAAGATACTGATCTGCGGCATCGAGGGCACGGGCGGCATCAGCAAACAATGAGTGCGTACGAAGGGAGCTCTCGCCGAGCTCCATGTACGACGTGATTGCTGCCGATTGTCTGTAGTGCCAGATATCTCTGTCGTGCCTCAGGTAGAACATCCGAGGACTGATGTCGCGCAGAATCATTAGGAGGCGGTCAAATGAATCGGAATTACGGCGTTGTCTTTCAGGATCGAAGTCGACTAGGGCAATCGGCATGCTTGGATGATTTACAGATCTGATTTCTAAGCTGTACGGTCCATCTGAAGCGGTTGGCCTAGAAGCAACAACTTCAAACCCGGTGTTGAGACGGACGGCAATGTGGCGAAATGGGATTGTGCCAATATATGTCTTGTGCCCGGCGTTTTCTTCGGCACTCAGGAGGCGAAATACTAAATTCAGTATTGTGGTTTTGCCTGAGCCGTTTTCTCCATAGAGTATCGCCATTCGTCGCAGGCAGCACCGGCTATCAAGATCTAAATGATATGACAGTCGGCCAAAAAGTCCTCGAACTTCAATGGATGACACCCTGATTTCTTGGTGAGGTTGATCAGTCTGAAATGCCATCGCGACACCTTTGTACAGCGGTCTATTCGGGGATGCGCTAAAGCGAGAGTCGAAATCGATCGAAATGTTAGCTGAAAAACATTGTTTGGGGACTAAGCCGGGCAATTGCGCTGGCGGTCATCTGGCAGCTGTACCTTCGTACTGTTGATCGCTCCGCTGGGGCTCATCGCCAAGCGATTATTCCAGAATCAAACATGGCGATGGAACGAGGATTGACTGGGCACGGGATAAGTGTATGACACGGCGGAGTTTGCCGCAAGCTCGCCAAAGGGCTAGAAGGGTGAGATGCACGCGCGACGCAAGCGAGCAAAGGATACGCTTATCGACGGGTTTGGCTCGGCTTTGCCTCGCCTCACCCGTCGCAAGGCTCAGCGCCCGCTTTGCGGGCGAGCAAGTTGAATTTGAGAGCGCTGAGCATGCGAGTGGAGGTCGGGGCGATTGTTTTGGGAGCGAGTGGGTCAAGCGGTCGCGGGCGGTAGGGTGCGGGGCCGATTTATGAGCGATAGAAGTTTTCCTCCGCCCCTTCGGGGCGGGTTGGTTTTGGGGATGGCGTTCCACGGGTTGCGCCGGCCTCGACGCGTTGCGTCGCGGCCTGCTCCACCCGTGGCTACAACCTTGCGCCCGCGTTGCGGGCTGGGGGGCGCCCGCCTTTGGCGGGCGAGCGTGTCGAGGGGGAGAGAGGCGAGAGTCGAGAGGGGCGCTCGCTACGCGAGCGAGAGGGGCGCCCGCTTTGCGGGCGAGTGGGTTGAGCAGGAGAGCAGGCGATCTGGGCTGCGCCCGGGGGCTGGGTGTGGGGCGCTGGGCGCGGGGCAGGGAGAAGAGTTGGTAGCCGCAGGCGGGCCGCCTGTGCCACGAGGGTGGGTAGAAGCACAGGTCGGAGACCTGTGCCGCCGGGGAGGGCCATTGCGTTGTCGATGGGTCTTGGATGGGGTTTTGGACGGGCACGGGGCCAGTTTACGGTTGGGTGGGGGAGGGTGCAAGGGCGGGGGCTGCGCCCCGGGGCGCGGGGTGTCGGGTGTGGGGCGCTGGGTAGGGAGAAGAGTTGGTAGCCACAGACGCCCGCTTTGCGGGCGAGATGGTCGAGCAGGCGAACAGGCGATCAGGCGAGCGGAGGTTGGGTAGAGGGGGTAGGACACGGCTCGGCGAGCCGTGCCACTTGGTGGTGGGCGACTCCAGCGCCCCAGCGCCCTGCGGCCTGCACCCAGCGCCCCGCGCCCGCGAGCGCCAGCGAGCTGGTTTGCTACCATCCCGGCATGACTGAACCGATCGCGATCTTGTGTCCTGGGCAGGGGGCTCAGGGTGTTGGGATGGGGCGGAGCTGGGTGGAGGCTTCGGCCGAAGCTGCGGCCGTCATGGAGCGGGCCGACGCGTTTGTCGGGGACCGCTTCGGGGCCTCTCTCTCAGAGCTCTGCTTTTCCGGGCCTGGCGAGACGCTGAACCGGACGGATGTGAGCCAGCCGGCGATCTTTGCCGTGTCTGTGGCGTCGTTTGCGGGGCTGTGCGCCGGGTGGGGGGTGTCGGCGCCAGAGGTGAAGCTTTCGGCGGCCGCGGGGCTGAGCCTGGGGGAGTACACGGCGTTGCACCTGGCGGGCGTGTTCGGGTTTGAGGAGGGTTTGGAGCTGGTGTGTCTGCGTGGGCGGGCGATGCAGGACGCCGCGGAGGCGACGGAGTCGGGGATGATGGCGGTGATCGGGATCGACGAGGTGCAGGCGGAGGGGATCGCTGCTGAGGCCGGTGCTGCTGGTGCTTCTGGTGGGGGGGGCGGGGTGCTGGTGGCCGCGAACTTCAACGCGCCGGGGCAGGTAGTACTCAGCGGCGACCTTGAGGCGATCGGGCGGGCCGAGACGCTTGCGGGGGCGAAGGGGTTCAAGACGGCGCGGCTGCCGGTGGCGGGTGCGTTTCACTCGCCGCTGATGAAGCCCGCGGCCGAGCGTCTGATGCGGGCGCTGCAGGGGACGGAGATGCGGATGCCCCGGGCGCCGGTGTACTGCAATGTGACGGGGTCGCCGCACGATCCGGATGTGGGGCTGATCCGGCTGCGGCTGGCGGAGCAGTTGACAGCGCCCGTACGATGGAGTGATTGCTGCTCGGCGCTGGCTGGTGCGGTTTCGGGCGGGGTGCACGAGCTGGCGCCGGGGAAGTCCCTGGCGGGGCTGTTCCGAAGGATCGACCGATCTGTGAAGGTGGTGAGCCATGACGGGCCCGGGTAATGAGATGTTGAGGCGGCTTCGGGCCGGTGTGCTGGGTATCGGCGCGATGGTGCTGGTGCTTGGGACGATGACCGGCTGCCCTCAGGAGGAGGAGCCCGAGCCCGTGCCGGATCGTGCGCCTCCGCCGCCGCCTGCACCGCCGCCGCCGGATCCGGTGACGCTGAGCGATGTGAAGCGTGATGTTGAGGGCACGCTTGGGCGCGAGGTCGATGCGCGGGTTCACTTTGCGCAGGAGCACGCGCCGACGAGCGCGGGGCTTGCGAGTGCGGTGTACCGGTTTGCCGATGCGCTGGCGCGTGAGGATCTGGATGCGATCGAGCGTTCGCTGAGCGCGGAGGGGCGTGCGGTGTTTGGGATGGTGCGTCAGGAGTGGACGCAGCCGCAGAACATCGAGGCGGTGCGTGTGGTGTTTATGGATCCGGCAGCGCGGACGGGCGAGGCGCAGTACGCGACGGTGGGGTTTGCGGTGCAGCGGCCGCACGGGGCTGAGCTGTTTATGTTCTTGGGCGAGGGGACTGGCGGGGACTGGTACTTCAGCTCGCTGCCTTCGAGCGACGAGGTTCGTTCGACGGCGTCGGCGTGGGACGGTGCCGCGGCGTTTGGGATGGGGGCGGACTTCGGCATTCCCGAGGGGATCGGGTTCGGGCCGGACCCGGACGCGCCGAGTGAGCGCTCAGAGCCTTCTGGTGATCCTGGCGATGCGCCGGATTCGGGCGGCGGCGGTGGGACGAGCGCGCCTGCCGGGGCGTGAGCGGGGCGTTGTGTGAGCGAGTGTGTGGATGGTTCCTGACGGGGCGGTTGCCGGAGCGAGCATGACTGAGACAGCGATGCGGGTTGCGTTTGTGACTGGGGCGAGCCGCGGGATCGGGCGGGCGATCTCGACGCGTCTTGCGATGCCTGTTGAGAAGGGCGGGGGCGGGCGGCATGTTGTGCTCGTGAGCCGGTCTGCGGGGCCGCTGGAGGACCTGCGTTCATCGATCGAAGCGGAGGGGGGCTCTGCGAGTGTGTGCGCGTGCGATGTTGGGGATCGGGCGGCGCTTGCGGCGGCGGTCGAGGGGGTGGTGAAGGAGCGCGGGCGGCTGGACATCCTCGTGAACAATGCGGGGATCACGCGCGACAACCTGATGCTGCGGATGAGCGACGCGGAGTGGGACGAGGTGATCGGGGTGAACCTGACCTCGGCGTTTGTGGCGATCCGTGCGTCGGCGCGGGCGATGATGAAGCAGCGGTTTGGGCGGATCGTGAACATCGCGTCGACGAGCGGGATCGTGGGGAACGCGGGGCAGGCGAACTACGCCGCGGCGAAGGCGGGGCTCGTGGGGCTGACCAAGACGATCGCGCGGGAGTTAGGGTCGAAGGGCGTGACTGCGAATGTGGTGGCGCCCGGGTTTATCGAGACGGACATGACGAGCAATCTGCCGCCTTCAGTGAAGGAGCAGGTTTCGTCGATGACGGCGACGAGCCGGCTGGGCAAGCCCGAGGACATCGCCGCGGCGGTGGCGTACGCGAGCTCTGACGACGCGGGGTTTCTGACGGGGCAGGTGATCTGCGTTGACGGCGGGATGACGATGTGCTGAGCCGTTCAGCGGCCGGCGGGGGCGTCGGGTTTGGTGTCGGGGGACGCGGGGTCTGAAACATCTGTGCTGCTTTGGCGGCCTTCCTCCAGCGCCGGGATGCTGAAGGTGGGGGGCGTTTCCATTTCGGGGTTTGTCGCTTCCTCGGGCTCTTCGCCCCGGCCGATCATGGCGAGGCAGACGGCGGCGAAGATCAGTCCGAAGGCGGCGATCTCGTTCCAGCGAAGCTTCTCTTTCAGGACCAAGACGGCGAAGACGGTGAAGACCGTGAGGGTGATCGCTTCCTGGATGACTTTGAGCTGGGCGGCGGTGAAGGGGCCGCCGTGCGAGAAGTGGCCGATGCGGTTTGCGGGGACTTGGAGGATGTATTCGGGGAGTGCGATGAGCCATGAGATGGCGATCGCGGCGGCGATGGTCCAGCCGGTCTTCTTGAGATGGCCGTACCAGGCCCATGTCATGAAGATGTTGGATCCGATGAGGAGGAGGACGGTGATGAGCCAGGCGGGCATGGATGGGCCTTTCGTGGCGGGTTGAGGTGCGGGCACAAAAAAACGGGGCGGGCCTGAGCCCGCCCCGCGTGGTCGCGGGACCTGATTGTTGTCGCCCCGCGTGGGGGGCGTGGGGTGTCTTAGCAGCCCTGTGCGAAGAGGGCGAGGTAGTCGAAGAAGTCGTCGGCGTCGATCACGCCGTCGTTGTTGATGTCGGCCCTGGGGTCGCCGTCGGCGAACCACTGGAGGAAGAGGAAGAAGTCGTCGGCGTCGACCAC
>JAFIFZ010000055.1 GCA_020831775.1 Phycisphaerales bacterium | reverse complement strand
CGGCGGTCTCCGGCGTGAGCCGATTGACCGTGTCGCGGCTGACGCCCGCGATCCCGCAGAGCTGGCCGAACGACCAGCTGTTCATGCGGTGGCTGTCGATCGGCGTGGTCGCCAGCTCCAGCCTCCGCTCCTTCGGGATCGCCATCAGGTCGTCGGCCCAGCGCCAGAGCAGCTCGGACCGCTCCTTGCGGGCGTGGCAGAACTCCCAGAGGTCCTGCATCGTCGCGAACCGTTCGTCATGGGTCCGCCTGTAGAGCTCGTCGTGAGCCCTGGTCAGCATCTGTGGCATCGCTGTGTCCTTTCGTGTCAATGGCTGAGGCCGCGTGTCCGCACGCGGCCGGCAGAAAAACCTTGTGTTGCACCACCGGTCTCCCCGGACGGACCCATGCCCGTCCGGCAAGACCGGTTCCTCGTTACTGCTCGGGACCAGCGATGTCAATGAGCGAGCGGAGGCGCCCGGATGGCAGTCTAAGCCCCGCTTCACATGCCGTGAATAGCACGAATCGCGATGCTACTCAAACACTGTTTATCTCAGCGGGATTGCTTCCCGTGGTTCGCGTGAAGCACCTTCTCAAGCGAAGGGTACTTCGCCACCTTGTTCTGCCATGCGGTCTTGGCGTCAGGGTCGAGGTGGTCGAACTCGCGGCAAGTGTCTTGCCAGAGACGCCCGGCTTCGGACAGCGGCTTGCCCGGGCCAGGGTCCTCCTCTACGAGCAATCGACCGAGCTTGTCCATGGCGTACGCGGCCTCAAGGTTGTTGTAGCTTTCGGACATCTCTCGGATCAGGGACTTGAAGAACTGGTTGAAATCTCGGTCCCGCTTGGTCTTCGGGAGCGTGTGCAGTATCTCCAGCCGCTCGTAGTCGTCGTCATCCGCCGCGGTGGCATCGTCGTCGTTCCCTGGGTCGTCGAACGCATCTGGATAGGCATCGCGGCAGCTTCCCAGTGTCCACCCACAGGACATCCAGCCCCGGATGATGTCGGGAATGAATGCCAAGGGCTCGTCCTGGTGAATGGTGATGGTGTGGGCGAGGAAAACGCCGCGGTCCATGTCCCAAACCACGCCGGCCAAGCGCAAGCCATCCGGGCTCGGATACTCCTCCATATCTTGCCGGTAGATCGCAAGGCCCGAGTAGGGCGGAAACGGTAGCTCAAACGTTCGTGTCAGCACGATGCCGGGGGCATGCTCGTACATGGGGGGAACGAATCGGAGGTGAAGGTCAAGGCAGAGGGTGTACATGGTCCACCTCCTTCGTTCAGGCCGGCTCTCCGGACACTATCCGGCGTCGAGCAGTCGTTTCCGCACCCACTCCACGACCGCCTTGTTCTCCGGCGGGAGCGGCCGCATGTACACGTCGGCGGTCTCGGACGCCGCCGAGTGACCGAGCCATCGCTTCATTTCTGCGATGGATGTGCCTCGTCGCGAACCGAACTCGGTCGCCCCCAGGTGCCGCATCACGTAGAAGCCCGACAGGGTCTTGGGCTTCTCGCCGATCTTGATGCGGAGCTTCGACCACCACTGCGTCACCGCGTTCGAGCGGGCGTGCACGAGCGGCATGCCGTCCCGTGTGATAAACACCAGCTCGCCCTCCTTGCGGCACTGGTCGGCAACATACGCCGAGACGGTCCGCCACACTAGCGGCGGCGTGGTGCCGAAGCGCTCGATGCCCGTCTTTCCTCGGCGGAGGTCGTACGCCTCGGCGTCGATCTGTCCGACGCGGAGCACCGACAGGTCCGCGGCCCCGAATCCCAGCCCGATGCCGAGCCAGATCATGGCCCGCCCGCGGTCGTCCGTGGCGGCGAGGAGCTTTTCCAACTGCTTGACGGTTGGCAGCGCCCGCCTCGTGCTCGGCTTGCCGTGGGCGATGTCCCGGGAGTCCCAGTTCCAGGCGAGCCGCTGCTGGCCGTGCTCGGGCCGGCCCGCCCGGTCGATGATCCGCTTGACCATCTGCATCCGCTTGCCGACCTGCGACGCAGAGTAGCCCTTGTCGACCAGATGCCGGTTGAAGAGCTCGACATCGGTCATCGCCAGGTCTTCGACCTGCATGCGTGCGGCGGTGCCCTTGCCATGCCGCTTGTTGATGAACGCCAGGAAGTCCTTGATGTGCTTCTGCCGGTCGACGAAAACCGGCCGGGCGACGGTCCCGCGAGCCCGCGGGGCCCCGTCCTCCCGGACCGACGCTTCCATGAGCCGGATGAGGCCGGAGGCCACCTCCACGAGCGAGCCCGGGGCGATCGCGGGGCCGCCGCCGGACGCTCGGACGACACGGGGCTTGGCCGACGCTCCCTCGTCAGCCTCGCCCGCCAGGTGCCGGGCCAGCCACTGGGTGTAGGCAACCTTCGCCTCGGTCTCGGTCTCGACCGAGAAGCGGTGCTTCTTGGCGACGCCGGTCTCCGGGTCCCGGAAGTTGACGTGCCAGCCGAGCCCCCGGGTCGTGGTGTGGCAGAGCCGGGGGATCCGCTTCTTCAGATTGACCGAGCCGGGTCGCTTCGCCATATACTGCCGACGCCTCCGATGGGCGGCTTGGGCTGAAAAAGTCGTGCAAGTCTAGCCCAAAAAGTCGTGCAAGCGAGGCGACAACCCGGTTTTTGACACCGTAGCGGGTGTAGTTCAGTGGTAGAACGTCAGCTTCCCAAGCTGAATGTCGCCGGTTCGAGTCCGGTCACCCGCTTTGGATCAGAGCCCCGTAAGTCCTTGTGCAACAAGGATTGGCGGGGCTCTTGCCGTCTCCGGGGTTGGACAGCGTTTCCGCCCGCGGGGGCCGGATCTTGTACTTTGTAGAGCAAGCGACACAGGCGCCGTGCCGGGCTTCGGCGGGACCGTTGCGCCGCGACCGGCACGATCGCAGCGTCAGCGGAGCGACTCAGTCGAAACGCTCGCGGAGGCGTTGGATGTCCGCCTCGGTCCATCCCGCGGGCTCGGTCAGGGCGAGCCAGGCGTCGATGTAGTCGGTCGCGGCGTAGGTGTGTCCGAAGCCGGGCGGCGCGTTGCCGACGATCATGTCGGCGCCGAGGTGGAGCATGGTGACCACCGGGTACCAACGCAGCTTGGGCGAAACATCCGGGCCGCGGGGTTGGCGCATCCAGTCTGGCTCGCGCCAGGCGACGTCGCTGCTAAAGAATGTGATCGGATCGCTCGCGTATTGCAGGATGAGGATCCGGAAGTCGCCCCATCGGCTGGCGGGGATGTTCGGGCCCTCGGACTGGTTCATGAAACGGACCACCGACCCGCTGCGGAATGTCGGGAGCCATTGGGTTGAGCCCCGGTCGCGCTCCCGTGTGACGTTGGCCCAAGTCTGGTTCCGGAAAGGCGGGCCGCTCCAGAGGATGCCGTCGAACGGGTCGTCGATGATGTCGTACAGGTCGAAGGAACGGTCGGAGTTGATCGAGCCGAGGCTGAGCCCGAAGAGGTAGAGGCGCGGGCGAGTATCCTTTGGCAGCGTGCGCCAGTGGCCGTAGATCTCGGCGAAGAGAGCCCGGGCGGTCTGGACGCCGTACTCGGCCTGGGTCAACAGCACGAGCGGGCTGTTGAGGTAGGAGTACTGGACGGCGACCGTCGCGGTGTCGCCGCGGTGGAGATACTCGAAGGTGTCCTGTGCGGCCGGGTCGACCCAGCCGGTGCCTGTCGGCGTGACGAGCAGGAGCACAGACCGCTCGAACCCCCCGGCGCGGATCAGTTCTTCCAGCGCGAGTTGCGCCCGTTCCTCGGGGGTTTCGGCGGCGTTGAGGCCGACATAGACACGGACCGGGGCGGGCGTTTCTTGCCCGAAGAACGCGCCGAGTTCCTCGGCGTCCGGCCCGCCGGCGACGAATTCCCGCCCACTGCGGCCGAGATCCTCCCAGCGGACCAGTGACTCCTCGCTTCCGGTCTGAACGGGATCGGTCGGCACGGGCAGGTCCGGGTCGATAAGGGCGTCGAGCTGCTGGAAGGACCGGTCGGCGGCGCGGAGCAGGGTGTTGATCAGCACACCATCGATGACAGACCAGAAGATCCATGCGGTCACGACCACGCCGACGATGTGCGAAACACGGGCGGGGATGAACCGGCGCAGCAACAGGGAGAGTCGTCGAAACACCCACCAAAAAAGCCGGGTCAGACCGAGGACGAGCAGGAAGACCGTGGCGGAGATCAGGCCGAGCAGGATGGGCAGCCCGCGGTCGACGGGTTCCATGCCCATGATGGCGCGCACCGAGTTCTGCCAGCTGACAGACTGCCAGAGGTAGGTCGCGGCTGCGAGCAGGCACACCGCGAACGCGACACGCTGGATGATGCGTGTGGCTCGCGGGCGAGTGGTGGGGAGATGGAGATTGACCCAGAGCCAGTAGCCCGCGGCACCGATGGCGTACCCGGCCGCGAAGGAGAGACCCGAGAGCACGCCTTGCACGGCCGAAGGACGGGGCACGAGAGACGGGGTGAGCGAGAATGCGAAAAAGACGGTCCCCAGCAGGACGCCGGCGATACACAGCCGCAGAGTCAGCGACGGGATCAGACGCGGACGACTGGAAGGCTCGGCGGGGGGCGGCGCGGTCGATTCCTGTGTCTTCTGTGGTGATCGTGCCGCCATCGCAGAGCTTCCCTCCATCGGTGGAAACGACTTGGCCCCTCGATCGAAGGGGCCGGGCAGAGCGAAGTCTAATGGAGTTGGCGGTCGGCGGTCGGCGGCGTAAACTGGACGAAATGGGGCTCCAAAGAGCCGAAGCCTCGAACATTTCGGACGCAGATCGATCCGGTGACTATTGCTCACCCTTGCCGGGCACGGTCGAGACCTGCTCTTGCGGCGGCGGGCCTCGCCTGGCCGCGAGCAGGCGGATCAGGGCCCGTTGCTCCGGGCGGTGGGGGTGTTGGGCGTGGAGTTCTGTGATGCCGCCGAGCAGCGTGTTCGGGCCCGCGGGCTCTGCGATCAGCAGGCGGGCCTGGAGGGCGACATGCTCGCCGATCCGCACCTCGATCGGGACGCCGTAGACGATCAGCTCGTCTTCCCCGAAGCGACGCCGCTCCGGGCCGAAGCCTCCGGGGGTGATGACGATCCGAACCGTCCGGTCGCCCAGGAGGAGGCTCAGCAGCGGCGGCCGGCTGATCACGGGCATCAGTGTCCGGCGCATCGTCGTCAGGTCGCCGATCACCTGAGCAAACTGCTCGACCGCGATGATGCCCAACGCCGCGTCGTCGGGCAGTTGCAGCAGCGGGATCTCGTCGTGCTCGTTGGCTTCGGCGGCCCTGGTCGCGATCTCAGGTCCAAGCGCCGTGACCCATGCCGCGAGACGGTAGAGGGGATCGCCCAGCAAGAGGTCCGGGGGCGACTGCTCGCTGCGTTCGATCCGCCGCCCCTGCTCGTCGTACACATCGATCACCAGCGGCACGCGCAAGCCGATGTATGAAGCTGGAAGGTTCGGCCCGCCGATTGTCCGGCGCCAGGTCTGTACGCCGCTGGAAGTACTATCGGTTTCCTGTCGCGCGACGAGCATGTAGTGCACGCTGCGACGACCGTCGATCTCCGCCAGCACACCAACCAGCGCGCTGTCCCCGGGCTTAAGCGAGGCGTGCGCACGATCGATGTCGAACCCGCTCAGCAGGCTCGACGAGCCTGTGAACTCATTCGTCGAAACCGTGATCGGTCGGATCATCGCCGCGGGCATCACGGGCTCAAGGCTGCGGCAACCCTGCGCCACAAAGAGCGTGCCGAGCAACGAGAGCAAGACGCCGCTCCCCGGCGTTCGTCGCCGGTTCCTGCTGCATCTGGCTCGCCCTCGTTCCGTCGGCATGGGCACTCTCGGGCGACTTTCGTTACTCGATCGTCGCGATGATCTTGAGTTCAACCGCGATGGGCGTCGGCAGGGCGCCGACCTCGACCGTCGTCCGTGTCGGGCGGTTGTCGGTGAAGTGCTCGCCGTAGACCTTGTTGAAGCCCGCGAAGTCACGCTTCATGTCGGTCAGGAAGCAGGTCACATCGACGATCTGGTCCCAGGACGACCCGGCCTCCTCCAGCACGATGCGGATGTTTTCGAGCACCGACCGTGTCTGCACCTCGATGTCGTGGTCGACCACCTCGCCTCGTTCGTTCACTGTGACGCCGGGGATCTCTTTGCTGCCGCGCTTGCGCGGGCCGAGCCCGGAGAGAAACAGCAGGTTGCCGACGCGCCGCGCGTGCGGATAGGGGCCGACGGGCTCGGGCGCCACTTCGCTGGTGTGCGTCTCTTGAGTTTCGATCGGTCGTGCCATGCGTCCATCGCTCCCTTCTTCCCCGCCCCTCATGCGTCATCGCTCGCGGCTCAAGGCCCGATGCAGACATTCTTGGGCTCGGTGAAGAACTTCAACGCCTCCTCACCCCCCTCGCGCCCGACGCCGGACTGCCCGGCGCCCCCGAACGGCGTCCGCAGGTCGCGGAGCATCCAGCAGTTGACCCACACGATCCCCGCCCGGATCTGTTCGCTCACGCGTCGCGCCCGGTTCAGGTCGCCGGTAAACAGGACCGACGCCAGGCCGTACGGCGTCGCGTTCGCCAGCCGCAACGCCTCCTCTTCCCCATCAAACGCCCGGACGCTGACCACGGGGCCGAAGATTTCTTCCTGCTCCACGGCGCAGTCCGGCGCCAGCCCGGCGATCACCGTCGGGGCGTAAAACCACCCCTCGCGGCAGCGTTCGGGCAGGTCCGCGGGCGGGCCGCCGCCGACGAGCACCTCGCCGCCGAGGGCCTTCGCCTGCTCGACCGCCTGGGCGACCTTGGCGTGGTGGGGGCGGGAGACCAGCGAACCGAAGTCTGTGGCGTCATCGAGTGGGTCGCCGATCTTCAGCGCCTTCGCCCCATCGATCAGTCCCTCGACAAACCGGTCGTAGACAGACCGCTCAACGATCATCCGCGACCCGCAGAGGCAGATCTGGCCCTGGTTGGTAAACGCCGCACGGCAAGCCGTCGCGATCGCCGCGTCAACATCCGAGTCTGCAAAGACCACAAACGGGTTTTTGCCGCCGAGCTCGAGGCTGACTCGCTTGAGCCGGGTGCCGGCGTGCTCAGCGATCCAGCGTCCGACGCCGGTGCTGCCGGTGAACGAGATCGTCGGCACATCGGGGTGATTCACCAGCGCCGCGCCGGCCCGGTCGCCGAGCCCGTGGACGATGTTCAGCACGCCCGGGGGCAGGCCCGCCTCGGCCGCGAGCTCGCAGAGCAGCGCAGCGGTCGCCGGCGTCACCTCGCTGGGCTTGGCGACCACGGTGTTGCCCGTCGCGAGCGCCGGGGCGATCTTCCAGGTCAAAAGGTACAGCGGCAGGTTCCAGGGCGAGATCAGCCCCGCGACCCCGCGAGGGCGGCGAAGTGTCCAGTTGAATCCCGCCTGTCCTTCATGCAGATCGCTCCGGGTGTGCAGCACGGCCCCGGCGAAGTAGCGGAAGTTTGCCGCCGCACGCGGGATGTCCACCCGCCGCGCCAGCGAGATGGGCTTGCCGGTGTCGATCGATTCGGCCCTGGCGAGGTCTTCCAACCGGTCCTCGATGAGGTTCGCCAGTCGCTCAATGAGGCGCGACCGCTCTTGGACGTGCGTTGCCGCCCACGCGGGGAAGGCCAGCGAGGCGGCCTTGACCGCCGCCTCGACATCTGCCGGGCCGGAGTCGGCGGCGGTCGCGTAGGCGGACCCCGCCGCGGGCTCGACGACTTCCAGCGTCCGCCCCTCGGCCGCATCGACGAACTTGCCCCCGATGTAGTTGCGGAATCGGATCACGGGGGAGTGTAGTGGGGGAGGGGATGGGGAGGCACGAAGGCACAGAGGCACCGAGGGGGGGAAGAGACGGAGAGACGGGTTCACAGCCGTCACCTGCTCTCGCCCGCCGTCGGCGGGCGACCCTGCGCCCCGCGCCCAGCTCCCTGCGCCCGCCCGGGCCTTGCCCGGGCTAAATCGTCTGCGTTCGGCCGCCGTCGACGCAGATGCTTTGGCCTGTGATGTACCCCGCCGCCGGCGAGCAGAGGAAGGCGATTGCCGCGGCCGTCTCCTCGGCGCTGGCGAACCGCCCGAGCGGGATCTGCGCGAGCATCTCGCGACGCACCTGGTCCTCGCTGGTCCCGCCCTTCTGGGCCTTGGTGCGGATGAGGCTTTCGAGGCGTTGGGTCTCGGTGTAGCCCGGCAGGATGTTGTTGACGGTGATCGCGTCGGGCCCGAGCTCCATCGAGAGGGTCTTGGCCCAGCTCGCCACCGCCCCGCGCACGGTGTTGGAGACGCCCAGCCCCGGGATCGGCTGGCGCACGGAGGTCGAGATGACATTGACGATCCGGCCGTAGCCCGCCGCCCGCATCCCCGGGACGAGCGCCTGCACGAGCGTCTGCGACGAGGCGAGGTGCATGCGGAACGCCTCGATGAACGCGCCGACCGAGGCGTCGATCGCCCGCCCCGCCGCCGGGCCCCCGGTGTTGTTGACCAGGATCGCGTAGGTGCGTCCGGCGTCCAGGACGCCCCGCACGCCCTCGCCGACCGCGTCGGGATCGGCAAAGTCCGCGGCGAACCACCCGTGCTCCTGCCCGGCGTCAGCGGGGAGGACCGAAACGGTCTCGGCGAGGCGTCCTTCATCGCGAGCGGCCAGCGTCACGGACGCCCCGAGCTGCGCGAGCTGGATCGCCGCAGCCCGCCCGATGCCCTGCGTCGCCCCGCAAACCAGGGCACGCCTTCCTGAAAGGTCGAGATTCATGGAGCGAGGGTATGGCCCTGATCCATACAAACCGATCCGGGCCCGTGATTGTCACAGGCCCGGATCGCAGAGGATCTGTTGGTTGAATGAGCGGTCGGATCGAACAAAACCAGAATCGCCGGCCGCGATGCTCGGTTTAGCGTCGCCGACGCAGCGCCACGAGGCCAAGGCCGAGACCCGCCAGGCCGGCGCCGGAAGGCAGCGGGATGCAGACAAGCGAGTCAATGAAATTGTTGTCCAGCGTGACAGCGCCGTTGAGGGCGAGGGCGCTGCCGCCGAAGATCGAAGCCCCGGTGGTCATTGTGATGCTGGTGTTCGCAACGATATAGCCCATGAAGTCCGTGTTTGTGCCGAGGGTCGCAGAACTGCCGACCTGCCAGAACACATCGCAACCGCTTGCGCCGTTGATGCCGACAACCGACGAGTCGCTCGCGCTGATGAGTGTGCTGCCCATCTGGAAGATGAACTGCGCGTTGGGGTCTCCCTGCGCGTCCAGCGTCAGCGTCCCGGTCAGGAAGGCCGACGACGAGAATGAGTACACGCCGGGCGTGAGCGTCAAGCCGCCGAGATCCTGCCCCGTCAGATCCTGGGTAGGCGCCCTGCCCGCGAGGTCGTTGTAGGCGGTGAGGGCATCGGCTTGGGCTTGCTGCGCTGTTGCGTTGCCGATGTGCTGCGCTCCCTGGACGATGCCGGGTGGGAAGCCGGTGGCCGAGGTTCCCGGCCATACGCCCAGGTCCCCGGTGAGGACGGTCGAGCCGGTGTTGGTCACCGTTGAGCCGCCAAGCACGCTGAAGTTCCACGCGGAACCCAAGATGGAATGGCCCATCGCCTGCGGCGCTGCGCCGGCGCAGAGCAGGATGCCTGCGATGGCCGTAAAGATTGGCGTTTTCGTTCGCATTACATTCATATCGCTCACTCCCTTTCGTGAACCAAGATGGTTCTAGCTGCTCCGGACACGCGTCCGAGCGATCGTCAGATTTGTTTCGATGAGCTCCACTCATCCGGCGTCTGGTGCGACGCGACAATCAACTGGGTGTGATTCCACAGCCGACGCAGCGAAGGCAACCGACCATCCGTATGTTCGCATTTCTTTGTCCTCATACAATCGGGTTATACCCGTAGACGCGGTGTCCACAAACACTGAGGAGAAGAGTCTGAGGAACCGCTGCGTACTTGTGCTGCCTAATGGATGAGCAGAAGTGTGCTGCCATAATTGCACCGGCGCCGCGATGCCGCAGGAATCGGCGCCTGCGCAAACGCTGCGTTGAGATGCGGCGAGGCTTTAGTTGTTGTCTCGCCGAGCCGTCCATTCGGATGTGCTGTGTGATTCAGCGCCGTCGGCGTACCGCAACAAGTCCCAGGCCGAGCCCCGCAAGGCCGGCGCCGGCGGGCAGCGGGATGATCGTGAGATTGGAAATGGTCGAATCGATGAAGTTCGTGTCCAGCATGACCGCGCCGGTCAGTGCGAGGGCCCTGCCGGCGATGACCTCGGCGCCCGTTTCCAATGTAATGTTGGTATTGGCGACGATGTTGCCGATGAAGTCCGTGTCTGCGCCGAGTGTCGCCGAATCACCAACCTGCCAGAAGACTTCGCTGCCGCTTGCGCCGTTGATGCCGACCACCGACGAGTCTTTCGCGGTGATGAGCGTGCTGCCCATCTGGAAGACGAACTGCGCGTTGGGGTCGCCCTGCGCGTCCAGCGTCAGCCGGCCGTTCAGGAAGGCGGCCGACGAGAATGTGTACACGCCCGGTGTAAGCGTCATGCCTCCGAGGTCCGTCCCCGTCAGAGTCTGGGTCGTCGTTCTGCCCGCGAGGTCGTTGTAAGCGGTGACAGCGTCGGCATGGGCCCGCTGCGCCGTCGCGTTGCCGATGTGGACCGTTCCCATCGTGATGCTGGGCGGGAGGTGAATGTCGGCGTCGCTCGGCCAGACGCCGATGTCTCCGGTGACGAGGGTCGGGCCGGTGTTGGTCACCGTCGTGCCGGCGAGCACGCTGAAGCTCTGGGCTGTCTCCAAGATGGTGCTGCCGATCGCGTGGGTCGGTGATCCGGCGCAGAGCAGGATTGCCGCGAGTGCCGTACAGATCGGCGTCATTGTTCGTGTTGAACTCATTTGGCGTACTCTCTCTTGGTAGGCGTAGGGTGTGGTTGCTTCGGTAAACGCATCCGAGCAAGCGTCGGATTCGACGCGGCCATCAACAGGACTGTCCATCCTGAGCCGATGCAGTGAAGGAGATCGGCTATGAGTATGATGACACCTTCCCGCTCGAACACAATCGGGCGTAACCCGCAGAGGCGCTGTTTACGACCACCGACACGCGAGTGTCTGCGCGATCGCTACGCACTTGTGCTTGCGGATGTGTGTCTAAGGCGTCTGCTCGCTGCCTAGAGCCCTGGACGGCAAAGCCGCATAGGCGCCAAGAACGGGCTACGGGTTGCGCAGCGGGCTGCGGTGGATCGACCAGACACGCCGGCGGAAGGTGTTGTCGCCCTCGCCGTGCAGGAGGTAGATCTCGCCGCGGGCCGTCACGGCATAGGGATCGTCGCGCCCGGGCATCCAGAAGACATCGGTGATCTGGTGGTCACCGAACTCCCAATGGCGGAGTGTCTGTCCGTCGAGGCCGATCTCGAAGATGTGGCTGGGCTCGGGATGGAACACAGTGTCGCCACGATTGCGGAGCAGCAACCGATCGCCGCTCGCGTTCCACTTTGCGTACCCGCCGGCTCTCGCTCGTTCATCGTCGAGTTCGGTAACCTTGCCGGTTGAAAGGTCGAGTATGGCGACCCTGTCCCTCTGGGCGCCGTCGCCCGGCTCAGCACGGATCGTCGCGTGAGATTCTGTTGGAGAGAGCAAGCGAAGGGTGAACGGCACGGCAATCGACGGAACAACCTCGCCGAGTTCCGACCCGTCAAGCCCGAGCCGGTCAACGACGGTGAGCCCGAAGCCGCCCTTCTCCTCGGCTGTTTGCGTTCTGTAGCTCCTGTAGATGCTCTCGCCGTCCGGAGCAAAGATGAGAGCGTCTCGCAGGCTTCGCCCTCCGTCGATCAATGTGAATCCGCCGCTGGGGATGTCGTAGACCTCCCATTCCAACTCGAACGGTGCGTCGGTCCGCAAGATCATCGATGCAAGAATGCGGCGGCCGCACGGAGACACAGCCGCGTCTAGCAGACTCCGTTTGTCTTCCTGCATAACATCGGTCTCGATCAGTTCTGCCGCACGCCATGTCTGAAGGTCGATCATCCACAATCGGGTCGGCCAGCCTCTCTGGCTTCTTGCCGAAGTTACAATGGTTCCAGTGTGCCCGCCGATGGAGAACGATAGAAAGCCCGGGTGAAGTCGTTCGCGGAAAGACTTGCTGTTATTGTCGAGATCGGCGATCACCAGCGGAAGCGACGAACCGGGTGCTGTGGTTCTCAAGGGAATCATATGAACCGAAAGCAGCACCCGGACGCGATCGAGCGGGAAGGCACTGACCCTAAGCGTAGTGTTCTCCCCGATGGAAGGCACGCGGTACCGGATCTGCTCCAGCACGGTCTCGCCGCGCGGCGTGTCGTCAGGCTCAAACAGCGGCGTCGAAGCCATGCAAACGCCCGCACCCGCCAACAACATCACCGTCACGATCAACCTACCGATCATCACCCGCCTCCCATCACTTCTCACTCGCCCAATCCGGCATCACCCACACCGTCTCGACCGACCCGTCATCGCCCAGCCGCACGATCTCCCCGCCCGCGAGAAGCGCATGCGGGCCTTCATCGGGCAGCCAGAACACGCCCCGGGCGGCTCGCCCCCCGGTCGGCCACCTGGCGAGCACCTCCGTGTCCGGCGAAAGCTCGACGACCTCGTCGGGACTCGTGCTTGCAACAAGCAGCGATCCCGAGTCCGGCCTCCAGGCCCCGGGAAGCCCGTGCGCCCACCCGACCCGCAGCCTGTCATCCGTCGTTGCAACCCGTCCTGTCGTCAGATCGGCGATCGCCATCTCGCCGAACGCCACCGGCACGCCGAGCAGCGACCCCGAGTGCGAGAGCCTGAAGCTCCCGAACATGAAGCCCACCCGCTCAATCGTCGCCGCTGGGCGGAGCTGTCGCTCGCCGATCGTGACCCGCTCGACCTCCACTGAACTGAGCCCTTCGAACAAAGGGTCGACTCCCGGATCGCGAGACGGTGTGACAAGGTCTCTTTCGTAGCTGAGCGCAAGCAACGACGAGCCGTCCGGTGCGAGGGCGAACTCTGTCTTTTCGAGCTGGGAGTATCTCTCGCGCCGGCTTGTTCGCTCGGTTCTGACGATCGAACGCTCTCCGTCGCGGAGGTCGATCAGCACCAGCGTTCGCCGCAACATACCGCGGTCCGGTTGTGTCCGATCTTGATCGAGGATCACCGCCGCTGTCGATCCGTCGCCGCTCAGCGACGCGTCGGCAACGCCGAACTTGCTCCAGCGCTGCGTCGCCTCCGCGGCATCGAACAACAAAGAGGCCGCCCGCTCCCCGGTGTCGATCACCCACACCCGCTCGAACGACCATGAATCCAGCGGCTCGGCATCGCTCAGCCCGATCATCCAGCCGCCCTCGACGCCGGTGACGCGAAAGTCTGATGCCGGCGACGCATAGGCCAGCCAGCCGCCGGTGTGAAGATCAACCTCGACGAACGCGACGGCACTCGCATGAACAGGCCGGGGCCCATCAGCGAGCTGGATCAGCACGCGCGACCCGCCGATCGCGTCCGCCCGAATCGGATAGAACTCGCCGAGCGCCGCGAGTTGTACGGCCGAAAGCTCCGCCAATCCGCGGGGCGCATCGGCCGCCGCAAGGCCGCCCGTCACCACCGCCGCCAAAGCCGTCAATCGGAACATGCCGCACATCCCGTTCAACCCCACGCCTCTCAGCATACCTATTTGTCGAGCAGCCGCAACGACCACACCGGCCGGAACGCCCCGTCGGGCAGGAGCTGCACGATGTCCTCGTTGTCGACCACGGCGTACGGGTGCTCCTCGCCGGGGAGGGAGAACCAGGAAGAGATCTCCTTGCCCGGGAAGACCCAGCGATCGATCTCTTCTGCGTTCTCATTGAAGAGAACGGCGCCGGCGGTCGACGCGGGCGACAAGGTTCTGAAGCCAACGAGCACGCCCCGATCGACCCACACAGGCTCGTGTTCAATGCTCACGAAGTCAGTGGAAGCGGAGGCAATGACAGCGCTCTGCTGAGTATTAACAATCGACAGGTCGATCCTGGGCGGGTCATCGTCCACCGTAAACGCGACCGCCTTCGTGCCGTCCGGTGAGAAAGCAACCGAGAAGAAGCGTTCGAGTTCGATGTCGTGCGCTTCCACTTGTCCGGTCGTGGTGTCGATCGATTCGAGCACGCCGACGCCGGGCTTGAGATTGCCTCCCAACTCGGGATCGTCCTCGATTCGGACCGTCAGCCGGATGATGCTGCTGCCGTCTGGCATGAGGCGGGTATAGCGGAAAAGGCCCTGCGCGTTATGTGTCAACGGCTCCGGATGGCCTTCGCGGTAGACAATCACAGTCGATCGGGGCGGTGCGTCCCAGTCGGACCTTGCCGCAACGACGGCGACCGAGCCGTCGGTGGCGAGCCAGCCCGCATACGCGAGCAGGAGTTCCTCGCCCGGCTCCAAGAGCGGCTCCGCCGACCACGCCTCGGTGTCCAGCAACCAGACCGACGGCGCAAGCGTCGGGTCGCCGTTCCTCGTCGCCGGGTCGTAGGCGCTGAAGAGCACCTTTCCCGCCGCGTGGGCGATGGGATCGACACGCCTTGCAAACGGGTGGCGGGCGGTCCACTCGCCGGTGTGCAGGTCCAGCTCGATCAGCGAATTGCTCGTGGGGGCCATGCCGCGCGGGCGTTGCGAGTTGGCGACCAGCAGCACGCGCGAGCCGCCGATGGGCACAACAGCCCTGATGGTCACATTGGCCGCTCCCTCCGGGATCGCCCTGTCCCACTCGCTCATCGCCGACGCCGTCCGCGGCTCGCTCGTCGGAGGGTTGATCTCAAGCTGCCCCGACGCCGGGGCGACCCCCAGCAGCAGGGCGGCGCCGGCCGCGAGGGATGCAGTTGTGGTGCGTGTGCGTCGCATGGCGTCGTCCTCCGTCTCGTGTGGATCGGGTCGAATCGTGCAGAGCCCCGTTACGGCCCGGCAAAGAGGCTGTCCAGGGACCAGAGTAACGAAATGCTGCCGTCGGCGTTGAGCGTTTCAAGCCCGACGCCGATCCGGGGGATGATGATCGTGCCGTCGGTATGGTAGATGGGCCTGGTGTGGTGATCGGTGACCTCCCATGACTGGACGAGTTCTCCGTTCGCAGGGTCGAACTCGCCGACAAAGTACTCGTTGTCGTGCCCAGAACCATAAACAATCCTCACCATGGCCAGAAACCGTTCCCCGTCGGATCGCCATGCGTACATCGGGCTGGTGGCTAACTGCCCAGGAACCGCCCAGCCGTCTGGGTGCGGCAGCCATGGGACCTCGATCCAGCGGAGTCGGCCGGTGTCGATCTCTACGAAACCAACCAAGCGAAGGCCTTCATTGGCGAGATCAGTCCCGCTGCCCGCGATATACCGCCCGCACGGGGAGGGCTCGCCCATATGAAACGCGTCATAGAGTCGCGCAATGCGTACGAAGCGGTCGGTGTCGATGTCATGGCGATCGATGGAGGTGGTTCCGTAGTCAAGAGCCGGCAGACGAGCAGGAGTACCGTCCGCATTCGTTCTTCGGGCCGTCCTCGGATCGCGCTCCGGATACCGAACGACGAAGTATCCAGTGTCGTCGTGTGTCCAGCGAAGCGAATCTCTCAGAAAGTGTATCTCATCGATCTTCGTCGCATCCGCAGGGTCCGACCCGAGCATCCAAGCTGAAGTGTGTCGCCGATTGCGAGCAAAGTCGGTCCTCGTCGTGAGCACACGAGTGCCGTCGCCACTGATGCGAGGATTGGCCCACAGTGGTCCGCCTTCACCTGTGAGAACAGGCGATACTACGCGCACGACCTGTTTGTCGATGTCGATGTGTGTGATAAAGGTTGGGTTGTCATCACGAAGGAGAGCACTGTAGGTCACCAGTTGCGAAGCCCAATCGGGATTCGGGATTCTGGGAAAGGGCAGGCTGAACGCCGTCCACGACCCGTCGGCAGGGTCGATGACGACAAGGTCGATATCCTGGTTGGGTTTGGGGCCGGCCTTGTAGATATGGAGCACCACACGGCCGTCGTCCGTCGGGGAGACGCCGAGCGGAACCCGCTCGACAAGGCGTCGGTCAACCTTCGAGAAGTCCGCTTCCTCAAGCGGGTGCTCGTGCTGGATCTCGACAACTTGGTCTGACGGCCCGCAGGAAGGCAACGCGACGGCGAGCAACACCCCCGCAGCGAGCACGGTGGAACGGCAGCTGGGCATGGCATTCGTGCTGAGCATGAGACCTCCTCTGGTGCATCAATCGCACACAGCCGAAACGGCTTACATCTTGATAGACGCACAACCGGACCCCGTGGTTCCCGATTCGGGGCAGGTTCATCACAGCGCCCGCGTTCGGTCTCGCGATCGGGTCTTGCAAAGGGGTCCGGGGGCAGTTAGGCTGGGGGAAAGAACGCCCGGGAGGCGGGCGACGAGCCCAGTCAGGGACGCACCGAGAAGGGGACAAGCATGCATCGCCGTCAAAGCCGAACGACAGAAGCACGCCCTCGCCCGGCCCGCCCGCTCGGATCTTCACGCCGCGGCTTCACGCTCATGGAGCTCTTCACCGTCGCGGCGATCGCCCTCCCGCTCCTGGGCATCATGGCCCCGGCCATGCTCGGCAAGGCCAGGGACGACGCCAAACGAGTGCAGGGGGGTCAGAATCTGCGGCAGATCTCCATCGCCAGCACCACCTACGGGGCGACTTACCTCGACCAGATCCCCTCGTTCTCCTGGCGGGCGCCGCGCAACGGACATCAGCCGCAATACCCAGGCTCCGAGTTCGACTTCATCCGCGATGGGATGGAGCGTGCGGCCCACGACGGCGAAGCCGCAGCGCTGCAGGCGACCGAAATTATCGCACGCAGGACTCGCCACGCCCCCGGCCAGATCGATCCGGACTGGCTCCCGCACGAGCTGTACACGCCGCTCATCCTGCAGGACTTCCTCGCGTCGCGCGTGCCCGAGGCGGTCATCGTCCACCCCGCCGACCGCCAGCGCCTCCGCTGGCAGCGCAACAACGGGCGCGACTTTCTCGACCACGCGCTGGGCGAAGACCAGCCCGACCCGGATGGCAAAGACTGGCGTCTGCTGTACAGCTCGTCGTTCCTGACCGTCACCGGGATGTACGACGCCGCCCAGCGCGACGCCGACGCCCCGGCCCGGTCCCGCCTGCGTCAGGGGCGGACGCACCGTGAGTTCCTGCTGCCATCGGGCGCGCGCCTCGGCGGACTGACAATGTCCCACATCGCCTTTCCCACCAGCAAGATCTGGATGCACGACGACATGGACTGGATCGCCCGCAACGGGCCGCTCCACCACACCCACCCCGGCGCAACCATCAACACCGCCTTCGCCGACGGCAGCGTCCGTTCGTACGCGTCCTCGGAACTCAACCCCGGCTGGGACCCGTGGCGCCCCGAATCCGCCGAGCCGACGCTCTACGACTTCGCCCCCGCCGCGTGGGACACCGCCGAACCCCTCGCCCGCCGCCCCGGCCTCGCCCGCTGGACGCGTGAAGGCATTCGGGGTGTCGATGTCCACTCCGCCGAGCGAGACACCGGTCAGGAGGCCCGCATCCGAGGCGCAGAGGCCTGGGTCCGCCACGCCGACCGCCCCGAGTCCCGCAGGGCCGCCGAGGAGCAAGTCAAGGTGCTCGAACAAGCCGAGGCTTCAAGGCTCCGCCGCTGATAGCCGCACGCACGGGCCCGATTTGCACCCCTGCATCCTGATTGGGCGGGCGTCCGTTCCGGGCTTCTCGCCGCGTGCGTTGCGGGTGATTCCGTTAGCATGGCGTGATGAAGCCGCCGTTCCGTATTCGATCGTTCATGTCGCCGATCGCCTTTGTCGCCGGGCTCTCCGCGGCGATGCTCGTGCCCGCATCGCCCGTTCCCGCGACCGCCGGCCTGCACGCCGATGAACCCGCCGAACGGGCCATCGGCATCAGCGGCAACCCCGCATCGCTCGTGGTCTGGGGCGACGCACGCGCAGCGCTCGCCATGAGCGACGGCACCGTGCTCGCCGCAAAGACTTCGCTCGGCGAAGGTAGCGTCGCTGCGATCGGGCACGGCGGGTTCCTTTCCAGTGACGTTGCGAGCACGCAAGAGGCGATGTTCGAGCAGATCCGCTGGCTCGCTCAGCGGGTCGGAGCGAGCCCGATCAGGGCCTGGGGCCTGCCGGACTGGGCGGCTCGCACGCTCGAAGAGTCCGGCATCGGCGTCGATCGCGTCGAATCGAGCCTCGGTGGTCTGCGGCTTACGCAGGTCGATCTGCTCGTCGGCTCGCCGCAGGCCTTTGCGGGTGCGGGCCGGCTCGACGAGTTGGAGGCCTGGGTGCGGGGCGGGGGCGCGCTGCTCTCGGTCGAGACCGCGTGGGGCCAGCTCCAGCTCGGCCGGGCGTCGAGCGTCGAAGACCTGGCCGCCAACCGCCTGCTCGTCAATGCAGGGGTGATGTACACCGACCGCGTGATGAGGCCCGACCGGCGAGGCCTCTACCGGCTCGACCCTGCGGCGCCCGAGGCGTCCAACGCAACGCTCGCCTTGCGCGTGCTCGCCGGCGAGGCGGAAGGGGACGCAAGGCTTGCGGGCCTCGTCGCCCAACGCGCGTTGGAGATCGCCCCGCTCGACAGCAACCTTGTCGCAGAGGCCGACCGGCTCGCATCGCTGCACGCCGAGGAACTCGAACGGTCCTACGCCTCGATGGCCGAGCGTGCGCTCTTGCCGGCCGACGATCCCCTGGCGGTGGCGCTGCTGGACCTCGACGCAAGGCGTGTCGAGCCCGGGCGCGCACATCCGAGTGCCGCGGCGTTCCCCGGGCCCGTGCCGGACTCGATGGATCGTGTCTCGCGCACGGTCCGGTTTGATGACGCCATCCCGGGCTGGCGGACGACCGGGCTCTACGCCGTGCCGGGCGAGACGGTTCGCGTCCGCGAGATCGGCGGCGGGGGAGAAGGTCTTGTCGTGCAGATCGGGTCGTGGCTGGACCAGCAGCGGTTCGAGGAGCGGGTGCGGATGCCGCGGGCCGTCTTCCGCACGCCCGTCGAGCGTGACGGCGCAGCGGCGTTCTCGCCGATCGGGGGGCCGGTCTACATCGACATCGCCTACGACCGCGCTGAGTCCGGCCCTGTCGAGGTTTTGATCGAGGGCGCCGTCGAGATGCCCCGCTTCAGGCTCGGGCACACGGATCTGGACGAGTGGCGGTCGCGTATCCGCTCGCTCCCCGTCGCCTGGGCCGAGCTCGAATCCGACAAGCTCGCCTTCACCCTGCCCGCCGAGGTCGTGCGCGAGCTCGACCGTCCGGACCTGGTGATGCAGCACTGGGACCGCGTGCACGACACCATGCATGCGATGGAGCCCCGCACCGACCGCCACTGGAACCGACGCCAGTACCGCTATGTCGCCGAGCGACGCCTGTCGTTCGGTTACATGTACTGCCCCCAGAACGCGCCGATCGTGATCCCAGAGGGTGCGGCGGGCGCGATGGTCGACCTCAACAACTTCAACGCCGAGGGCCCCAACCGCCTCTGGGGCCACTACCACGAGATGGGCCACGCCCACCAGAACCGAGACTGGACCTTCGAAGGCACCGGCGAGGTCACCGTCAACATCTTCACCGTCCTCGTGCTCAATACGCTCAACGGCTACCCGCTCGACGCCGAAGCAACCCGGACCAGCCCGCGCACAGCGTGGGAAACATTCGAGCGCCACAAGCAAGACGGCGCACCGTTCGATCGGTGGAAAAGAGAGCCGTTCTTGGCCCTCCAGACCTACGCGATGCTCTGGCACGAATTCGGCTGGGAGGCCTTCCGCGAAGCCTTCCGCTCGTACGACGAACTCCCGACAGAACGCCGCCCACGCACCGACGACGACAAGCGGGACCTGTTCGTCGAGCAGTTCAGCCGCACTATCGGCCGGAACCTCGCGCCCTACTTCACCGCATGGGGCGTGCCGCTGAGCGAGGGGCTCGACGAGCGGCTGGCCGACCTGCCCGTATGGATGCCGCAAGAGCCGTAAGCAAGGTCGCATGTCCCGACGAACGCGGGTCCGCCGCCCGTTCATCACCACCTCGCGAGCGGGTTTTCGCGCCGCGTGGGGCGTACGATCGCCCGAGGCCGGGTCGACCGGCGCCGGGCCCCTCGGATCGTCTGTTGAAGCGGAGCGTTTCCATGCGTGTGTTGATCGCCGATAAGTTCGAGTCCGAGGGCATCGAAGGCCTCAAAGCCCTGGGATGCAAAGTCCGCTCCGAGCCCGAAGCAGGGCCGGACACCCTGCCCGACCTCCTCGCCGACTTCGACCCGGAGGTGCTGATCGTCCGGTCGACGAAGGTCCCCGCCCCGGTCATCAACGCCGGCGGCTCGCTCAAGCTCATCATCCGTGCCGGCGCCGGCTACGACAACATCGACACCAACGCCGCAGCCGACCGGGGCGTCGCCGTCTGCAACTGCCCGGGCATGAACGCCGCCGCCGTCGCCGAGCTCACCATCGGCCTCCTCATCGCCTGCGACCGACGCATCGGCGACCAGACCGCCCAGACCCGCGCCGGCAGGTGGAACAAGAAGGAGTTCTCCGCGGCGCGAGGCCTGAAGGGCCGCACGCTCGCGATCGTCGGCGTCGGCGCGATCGGGCAAGAAGTCATCCAGCGGGCCAAAGCCTTCGACATGAAGGTCGTCGTCTGGTCGAGGCGCATGTCCGTCGAGCGGGCCGACGAGCTCGGCGTCGCTTCAGGCGGCAGCACCCGCAAAGACCTGCTCAAGCTCGCCTCAGAGGCCGACGCCGTCAGCGTCCATGTCGCCTCGACGGACGACACCAAGAATCTCATCGACGCGGAGTTCCTGCGCAGCATGAAGCCCGGCGCGATCTTCATCAACACTTCGCGCGGCACCGTCGTCGATCAGGACGCCCTCTGCAAGGTCGCGTCCGAGAGATCCCTCCGCGTCGGCCTCGATGTCTACGCCGACCAGCCCGCCGACAAGGCCTGCGACTGGACGAGCACCGCCGCGAAGATCCCATGGGCGGTCTTCACGCACCACTGCGGCGCCTCGACCGACCAAGCCCAGCTCGCCGTCGCCGAGGAAACGGTCCGCATCGTCTCGGAGTTCATGAAGAACGGCTCGACGCCGAACCTCGTCAACGAGCCCCGGGCCGCCGCGGCCCGTTGATTGACAAACCCCGCCGCGGCCCGCTAAACAACATCCATTCCGCGGCAACCAAACCCCAGCCGCGCAGACAAAGCATCAAGCAAGGGAGACACCCCGATGTCAGAGCGCATCTTCAACTTTTCCGCCGGCCCCGGCGTCCTGCCCGAGGAAGTCCTCAAGCAGGTCCAGCAGGATGTGATGAACATCTTCGACTCAGGCATCGGCATTCTCGAGCACAGCCACCGAGGCAAGTCCTACGACCGCGTTCTCGCCGAGACCCTCGAAGACGGCAAGAAGGTCTGCAACCTCCCAGACACCCACAAGATGCTCTTCGTCCAGGGCGGCGCAAGCTCCCAGTGCTTCATGGTCCCCGCCAACTACCTCCCCGACGGACGCACCGCCGACTACTACAAAACCGGCAAGTGGGCCATGGACTCCATCGCAGAGGCCAAGCTCTACGGCACCGTCAATGTCTGCTACGACGGCGAGCCCGGCCGCTTCAAGCGACTCCCCGAATCCATGTCCGAGGTGAAGTACTCCGAAAACCCCGCCTACGTCCACTTCACCAGCAACAACACCATCATGGGCACGCAGTGGAAGAAGGAGCCCGAGATCCCCTCGGGCGCCTTCCTCGTCAGCGACGCCTCCAGCGACATCTTCAGCCAGCCCATCAACCTCTCCAAGTACGGCCTGCTCTACGCCGGCGCACAGAAAAACCTCGGCCCCGCCGGCACCGTCATGGTCATCGTCCGCGAGGATGTCCTCGACAAGCAGTGCCGCGAGCTGCCGACCATGCTCCGCTACACCACCCACGCCGAGAACGAGAGCCGCTACAACACGCCCCCGACCTTCGGCATCTACCTCGTCGGCCAGGTCTTCAAGTGGATCCTCCGCCAAGGCGGCCTCGAAGCGATGCAGAAGCACAACGAAGAAAAGGCCAAGCTCATCTACGACGTCATCGACGCCTCGGGCTTCTACACCGGCCACTCCGAGAAGCACTGCCGCTCGCTCATGAACATCACTTTCACCCTCCCCACCCCGGAGCTGGAGAAGAAGTTCATCGAGGAAGCCGAAGCCAACGGCCTCGACGGCATGAAGGGCCACCGCTCCGTCGGCGGCGCACGAGCCAGCATCTACAACGCCATGCCCCGCGCAGGCTGCGAGGCCCTCGCCCAGTTCATGAAAGAGTTCGAACGCACCAACGGCTGACCCGCCGAGGTCGGCGCGCCCCTCAGCCCAACCGTTCGAGGCAGGCGCCGATCACTTCCTCGGCCGTGATCCGCTCCATCATCGGCCCGCCCAGCCGCTCGTCCTTGTGATCCAGCACATCCCCATCGCGGGTGTGCTGGATCACATCTTTTTCGCGCTGGTAGGGCCCGACTTTCGAGACATCCGTCGGCCCGTACAGCCCGACGATCGGCCGATCGAACCCGACCGCGATGTGCAACGCCGCAGAGTCGCACGCGAGCACCAGCGACGACCGCTCGATCACCGCCATCATCATCCCGACGCTCGTCTGGCCGATCAGATCGACCACGCGATCGTTGCCCGCCGCGAGTTCCAGCAGCGGCCCGCACTGCTCGCGCTCGCCGGGACCGCCCACCAGCACCACCCGCTCAACCCCGCGCCCGCCCTCTCGCGAAAGCAGCGCCTGCGCAACCGCCGCAAACCGTTCCGCAGGCCACCGCTTGCCCGCCCAGCGGCTGGTCGGCGCGATCACCGCAAACTGCCCGGCAAAGCGGGCGTCCCCCGCCGCCTGCGCGACATCCTCCCGCGGGGCGAACAGCCGCATGTCGTGCTCCACCGGCGCGCCGACAGGCTCCAGCAACGCCAGCATCTTGTCGACCGTGTGCGGGACCGCGCTGGAATCAACGCGATGCGTGTACGCCAGCCTCGCCCCCTCGCGAGCCCCCGCGTCGCCGATTCGCGTCCTCGCCCCCGTCCACCTCGTGATAATCCCGCTCCGCGCCAGCCCCTGGCAATCCAGCACGAGGTCGTACCGGGCCCGGCGGATCTCGTTCAGCCACCGGATCACCCCGGGCAGGTTACCCCGACGCATCATCCGCCCCAGTCGCTTCCTCGGAAACTCCACCACCCCGTCGAGCGCCGGGTGCGCCCGCACCCCGTCGGCGAACCCGTCCTGCACCAGCCAGTCGATCCGGGCCTCCGGCAGCGCCGCCCGCAGGCTCGCCAGAACCGGCACGCTCCGGCACACATCCCCCAGCGCGCTGGGCCGGACGATCAGAATGCGCTCGGGGCTGGTCATCGGCCTCCGCGGGGTTGGCCGGCCCTGAGGGGTGCGGCCGGAGAGGAAAGTCGGGGGCGATGATAGTGGGGCGACACCCCGCGACCGGCGAAATCGCTACCGTGGGGATCCCAAACCCAGAAGGGGCCAAACTCGCGCTGGCAGCGTCCGGCCGAGCCCAGCCCGATCACGAGCTTCTCACAGGGAGGATGAACATGCACAGGCCGAGTCTGCCCCACCTCGCGGGCCTCGCGGCGGTCGCCGCCGCCGGTACCGCTCTCTCGTCGCCCGCCCAGGGCGCAAGCAACGACAACCCACAGATCCGCCCGCTGGTGATGGTCGAGTGGTCGGCCCCGCCGACCATGCTCCAGGACCCGCGCGACGCTGGCCTCGTCCGCGCCCTCGGCATGCTGCCCGACCGCCTCCGCGATCTCCAGGCCGAGACGCCGGACTTCCCGCCGGAGGCGACCCGCGTCATCGATCTGGCCGCGAGAACGCTCTCCACCTCCGGCCGCTTCTCCATCTTCTACAACGACGCCAACCCCGAACTCGGCATGTTCGGCTACGGCATGATCCTCTCCTTCGACGCCCCAGACCGGGCCGGCGCGGTCCGCCTCGACCGCGGCTATCGCTCCCTCATGGAGATGGGCGGGCCCCTCCCCTTCGAGCCCGGCCCGCAGCCTCGCTTCGAGGGCCTGTCCGAGTTCGCCACGCCCATCGGCTCCTTCGGTTTCGGTCCCAGAGCCTCGGGCGACCGCTGGGCCTTCACCGCCTTCGCGGGCGCCGTCGACGACCTCGACGCGCCCTTTGCGATCTTGCCCGATCTCGAAGAGGGGCAGCACATCCGCGTCCGCGGCGTCGCCGACCTCCGAGCGATCGAGCCCGGCCTGAACACGGCCAAGGCCTTCGCCGGCGCCGACCCCGAATTCATGCACACCATCCGCGAGATCGAAGAGCTCGGCCTGCTCGGGCCGGACGCCCCCTCGTTCCACTTCGTCTACGGCTCCGACGCCGAGCGTTCCTTCAGCCACATCCGCTCGGTCAATGTCAGACGCTTCACAGAGCTGATGGGCAACCCCACCGAAACGCTCGGCACCTCGGCGCTCCGCGCCATCCCGGCCGACGCCACACTCGCTTTCGTCACCGCCTCCAACCCGTCCGGATTCCTCGCCCGCTTCGAGAACCAGGACGAGGTCCGCGAGTCGATCGAAGAGCTCTACTGGGAGATCCGCCAAGCCACCGGCATCCACCTCCGCGAAGACCTTTTCGACACCCTCGGCGACAGCACCGCCCTGTTCATGTCCGACACCACCGGCAGCGGCGGGCTCATGTCCGCCGTCATGATCCTCGCCGTCGACGACCACGCCACCCTCAGAAACACCATCAACCGCGCCGCGGCCACGCTGCGTGAGGTCATCCGCGAAGAAGGCGAGTACAACGAGGTGGTATCCCGCCTCCGCGTCGCCCCGTGGTCGCACGACAACCAGAGCTACATGTCCCTCCGCTTCGACGGCCTCCCGATCCCGCTGGACATCTCCCTCGCCCTCACCGACGACTGGCTCGTCCTCGGCCTGACGCCCCAGGGTGTCGTCGGCGCCGTCGAGCACATCCTTTCGGGCGACCCCGGCTTCGACACCAAGCCCTTCCTTGACGGACGCACCGTCTCCGCGGTGAACTTCGTCGACACCGAACGCTTCGCCCGCTCCGGCTACGGCGGACTCTCCATGGTCGGCTCCGCCGTCGCCGCCGGTGTCCGCAACACCGAAGCCGGCAGAGACCCCGGCCTCGTCGTCCCGACCGCCCGCGAACTGCTCGTCTCCGCACGGCCCTCTTTCCAGATCGGCTACTGGGAAGGCGACGACTACATCCAGCTCTCCGAGGGCGACCCCTCCATGCTCGTCCAGCTCTCCGCCGGCATCGGCGTCCTCAAGGAGTTCGCGCCGGTCATCGCCGGAGGCGTCGCGGTCTTTTCAGCGCAGCAGAGGTCCCACGGCGGCATGCGCCCCCGCGGACGCTGGAGCATGCTCGACGCGGACGAACTCATCAATCTCATCCGCTACGGCTCTACCGGCCCCGACCCCTACACCGTCGCGTTGGCGGTCCTGAAAGCCAGCAACGAAGAAGCCCACCGCGAAGATCGTTGAGCGGTCCGCCCCGATCGCATCTCGATACACACAAAACGCCCCGGCATCGGCCCGGGGCGTAATTCTCTTCCCATCAACTGTTTGCCGTCCCGTCAGACCGTCAGCGCCCGCACGACCTCGGGCACGGTTGTCAGCCCCGCCTTGGCCTTCTCAAGCCCGTCGTCCATCAGGCGGTAGTAGTCGCCGTCGGCCTTCGCTCGTTCGGCGATCTCCCGAGCGTTGGCCCGGCGCATCACCATGTCCCGCGCCGCGTCGCTCAGCTGCAAAAGCTCGAACACGCCGACGCGTCCGCGGAAGCCCGTCTCGCGGCAGGCGCGGCAGCCCACGCCCCGCTGAAGCGTCCCGCTCTCGGGAACCACGAAGCCCGGAGGCAGATCGGTTCTTTCAGGCGTGTAGGTCTCTTTGCAGTGGGCGCAGATCCGACGCACCAGACGCTGCGCCAGCACGCCCTCGACCGAAGACGACACCAGGAACGGCTCGACGCCCATATCGAGCAGACGCGTCGCGGCGCCCGGCGCGTCGTTGGTGTGCAGCGTGCTGAAGACGAGGTGCCCCGTCAGCGAAGCCTGGATCGCCGTCTCTGCGGTTTCCTTGTCGCGGATCTCGCCGATCATCACCACATCGGGGTCGTGGCGGAGGATCGACCGCAGCCCAGCCGCGAAGGTCAGCCCGACCTTCGTGTTCACCTGGATCTGGTTCACACCGTCGACGTGGTATTCGACCGGGTCCTCGACCGTGATCACCTTCACTTCGTCAGAGACGATCCGGTTCAGCGAGCCGTACAGCGTTGTCGACTTACCAGAGCCTGTCGGCCCCGTGACCAGCAGGATGCCGTGCGGCCGATTGATCAAAAGGTCCCAAGGCTCCAAGACCTGCTTGGGCATGCCCAGGTCGTCGAGGCTCAGCAGCACCGCCTCCTTGCTGAGCACGCGGAGCACGACACCCTCGCCGAACAGCATCGGGATCACGCTCACGCGCAGGTCGAACTCCTGCATCTTCCCTTCGATCCGCGCACGCATCGAGATGCGCCCGTCCTGGGGCTTGCGCTTCTCGGCGATGTTCAGGTTCGACATGATCTTCAGGCGGCTGATGATCGCGGCCCCAAACCGACGCAAGGTCGGGGGCGTGCTCGCCCGCTGCAGCACGCCGTCGATGCGGTAGCGCACCACGAGGTCGCCCTCGTAGGGCTCGATGTGGATGTCCGTCGCCCGCTCTTTGACCGCCTCAACAAGCAAGTCGTTGACGAGCTTGACCACCGACGCGGCCTGCGCCTGTTCGAGCTCGTCGCTGCCTTCGAGGCTCGCGTCCGGCGCATCCTCCATCCCCTCCGACAGCTCGTCGAGCGTCCCGCCGCCCACGCCGTAGTGCGTCCGGATGAACTTGCCGAGCTCTTCCTCGTCGGCGAGCACAAACTCGATCGCGCAGCCTGTGAGCATCTGCAGCTCATCGGCCGCGGTCAGTTCGAGCGGGTCGCTCGTCGCGACCACCAGCGTCCCGTTCTCTCTGGCGATCGGGGCGCAGTTCTGGCGGTAGACGATCTTGGCGGGCAGCATGCGGAGGACGGCGTCATCCACTTCGAGGTCGGCCGGGTCGATCACCTCCATATGGAGCTGCTCGCCAAGAGCCCGCAGCACCTCGGCCCGGTCGACCATCCCCAGGCGGATCAACACCTTGTCCAGACGCTCACCGGTCGCCCGCTGATCTCGCAGCGCGCGGTCGAGGTCCTCTCGCGTTATAACGCCGCGTTCAATCAGCAGCGTGCCAATGCCCATGATCTTGATTCTATCGGTCGGATCCGAATCGGTTTCCCGTTTTGGAGGGTTATGCCGGATATGCGGCGCAGGTCCGGTCCGTCTCCCACACCGTCACCGACACCAGCCTCGCCCCCTCGTGCGCCGCAACCCCAGGCTCCAGCCTCTCAAAGAACACCCTGGCGATGTGCTCTACCGACGGCATCACCCCGCCCCGGCGTGGATCAAACACCTCGGTGTCCTCGTTCAGGTGCTTATGGTCAAAAGGCCCGATAATCAATTCGTCGGCCAGTTTTTCGAGCGTCGCCAGCGTGAACGCCCCGTCCGAACCCCGGCCCGAGAGCGGGACCTCGACCGCCGCCTCGAAGACATAGTTATGTCCGTGCCCCGAAGGGTTGTTGCACGCTCCGTAGACCTGGCGGTTTTCCTCGGGGCTCAGCTCGGGGCTGTCCAGCCGGTGGGCCGCCGCAAGGTCGAACCGCTGTCTCAAAACCGCCTTCATTGCGTTCTCCGTGTCGATCGACCACGAGTAAGTGGGGGTCAGCCGCCACACCAGCCGCCTGAGACTCGCCGGCAATGCCTCCGCCAGCGGCCGCACGAGCCCGCTCAGCACCTCGCCCGGGCAGGACTCGGGCCGCTCCCGATACGCCCGGGCGATCTCCGGCAGCGCCGCCTCCCGGACCGCTCGGTCGATCACCTTGATGTCCACGAGGTAGCCGGTCTGCGGGTCGGGCTCCCCCTCGCAGGCGACCTCGATCTCGCCGTAGACGCCTAGCCCCGCCATCGCGGGCTTGCCGGCGAACCCGTTGCCCCCCGAGTTGATGCGCTCTGAGCCGGGGATCGCCGGGTTAAAGGAGTAGCGGACGGTGCGCCTGAGCTCGTGCATCGGTTGTACTCTAAGGACGGTCAGTCCGTTCTCACACCAAGGGAGGCCGCCGATGTCCCGACGCCCCAGAATCGCATTGCTCGCCGGATGCCTCGCCCTGCCCGGTCTGACGCTCATCGGCTGCGACCAGACCGAGCAGGCGATCACCGGTTCGATGGAAACCGGCCGCCGGACGGCCTCGACCCAGAATCTCCACGGAATCGCCACCGCCCTGATGGCCTGGCACACCACCCACAACCGCTGGCCGACCAACGAAGAGGGCCTCTCCGTCCTCGTCGACGACGGCACGGTCCGCCAGAGCGACCTCAACGACATCCACGGCAACCCCGTCCAGTACCGCGCCCCGACCGGGCGCGAGCAGCGCCCCAAGCTCTTCTCCAAGGGCCGCGATGGCGAGGCCGGCACCCCCGACGATGTCGTCTACGAGTGGCCCTTCTGAATCGGTCGGTGGTCTACACCCGAATCCAGCGCCGACCAGGAGTACCCCGAATGCTCGCGACCAAAGCCCGTTGGATGTCCCTCGCCGCCGCCATCGTCATGGCCGGCGCTTGCGTGCCCTCCCAGTCCTACTACGCCGACCCCGACGAGCGGGCCGACGCCGCCCCGGGCGAGGATCACCCCGCCTATGTCCTCAATTTCGAGATGGAGCGGATCGAGGGCGGGAAGAAACGCCTCGACCAGCACAAGGGCAAGGTCGTGCTGATGGTCAACACCGCCAGCCGCTGCGGCCTGACCCCGCAGTACGAGGCCCTCGAAAAGCTCTACCGCGAGCACAAAGACAACGGCTTCGTCGTCATCGGCTTCCCCGCCAACGACTTCCGCAACCAGGAGCCGGGGACCAACGAGGAGATCCTCGAGTTCTGCCGCCAGCGGTTCGATGTCACCTTCCCCCTCTTCGCCCGGATCAGCGTGGTGGGGGAAGACGCCCACCCGCTCTACAAGCGTCTCGCGGCCCAGCCCGAGCCGATCGGGGGCGAGCCCCGCTGGAACTTCACCAAGTTCCTCGTCGACCGCCAGGGCAGGGTCGTCGCCCGCTTCGAGCCCGGCGTCCGCCCCGACGACGAACGCCTCACCTCGAAAGTCGAAGAGTTGCTGGCGACATCGCCGACCCAAACAAGCGGCCGGGGTTCCTGAATCCTGAAGGAACCTGGCCGGTAGGATCATCCGGACCCGGACACCAACGGCGTCCGCCGGGCTACGGAAGGCGCGGCGGGCGGTCGCTGTATCGGGTCCCGGTGTTGCTGGGGTTCTTTCATGGGTGAGTTCAGGTATACCGCCATCGACGCGCGCGGCGTCCGGACATCCGGGCGTGTCGCGGCGGCCACCGAGCAGGCCCTGCTCGGCGAGCTCGCCACGCGCCAGCTCACCCCGATCAAGATCGAGCCCGCCTCCGAAGGCCCCCGACTCAAGCGGGGCCTCCCCGTCCGTGCTCTGGGCGACGCCTACCTCCAGCTCGCCGACCTCCTCCGCGCCGGCGTCCCCCTGCTCAGGTCGCTGCGTCTTTTGGGCAACCGCAAGTCAAAGCCCCGCCTCTCGGCCGAGTTCGCCGCCCTCGCCGACGCCGTAGCAGACGGCGAAGAGCTCGCCTCGGCCATGGAGGCGAGGGGCGTCTTCAGCTCCGTCCATGTCGCGATGATCCGGGCCGGTGAGAAGGGCGGCTTCCTCGAAGAAGTCCTCGAACGCCTCGGAAAGTTCGTCGTCGGCCAAGCCGAACTCCGCGGCAAGATCCTCGGCAACATGATCTACCCGATGGCCCTGGTCGTCTTCGGCTCGGCGATCCTCGCGATCATCTTCGGGTTCTTCGTGCCGATGTTCCGCCCGCTGTTCGAAGGGATCGAGGGCGGGCTGCCCGTCGTGACGCAGATTGTCTTTGCCGCCAGTTCCGCCGTGGGCGCCTACGGCCCGATCACCTTCGGCGTGGGCGTTGTGCTTGCGACAGCGCTTTGGCATTTCTCCAAGAAGCCCCGCGTCCGCCGGGCGATCACGAGCGTGCGCACCTACGCGCCGGTGATCGGCCCGCTGACGCGCGAGATCGCTGCCGCCAGGTTCTGCCGAATGCTGGGCACCCTGCTCGCCAACGGCGTCCCGATGATCCAGTCGATGCGGACCGCCCGGGATGCCTCGGGCAATGTGCTGCTGGAGGAGGCGATCGACAAGGCGGCCGACGCGGTCAGAGCCGGCGAGGCTCTGGCTCTGCCCCTTCGCGAGAGCGGGCTCTTTACCGACGACACCATCGAAATCATCTCGGTCGCCGAAGCGGCCAACAACCTCGACACCGCCCTGATCGGGCTCGCGGAAAACATCGAGAAGCGGGTCGACAGACTCCTGACAGCCGCCGTCCGGCTGATCGAGCCGCTGATGCTCATGGCGATCGCGGCGATCGTCGTTGTCGTTGCGATCGGGCTGGTCTTGCCGATGACCCAGCTGAGCGCAGGTGTTTAAGAACATGTCAGGGGCTTGCGAAATCGCTCGCCCCAATGTAGTATCCACTAACCTTGGGGCCCGACGGATCCGGCCCCGCCCGACCCACAAGGGTTACGGAGAGCCGAACATGCCCACATCCATCCGGCGCAGGCGTGCCGCCCGACGCGGTTTCACCCTCATCGAAGTCCTGATTGTCATCGCCATCATCCTCGCCCTCAGCGGGATCGTCGGCGTGGCGCTCTTCTCAAGGCGCGACGAGGCCAACCGCGACCTCACCCGCACCGACCTGAACACCCTCCGCACCGCCATCAGCCACTTCTACCGCACCTACGACCGCGTCCCCACCGAGGAGGAGGGGCTGGCCGTCCTCTGGGACCGCTCCATGCTCACCAACGAGGAAGACGAGGAGCGCTGGTCGCTCTTCGTGCAATCGCCCCTGCCCACCGACCGCTGGGGCGAGGAGTGGATCTACGAGGAGCGGAGCGCCACAAGCTTCCGCGTCGCCTCCAGAGGCCCCGACCGCGAGGAAGACACCGACGACGACATCGAGGTCGTCTTCGACTTCCGAGGCACCGGCGAGGACGACCCCTTCGGCGGGGGCGACCTCGGCGGCGGCCTCCTTGGCGGCAACTGATTCTCTCACGGCTTCAACGAGACCTCTCGTGCAGGAGCACCATGCGCAGACCGGGCTTTACGATCATCGAGCTGCTCATCGTCGTCGGCCTCATCGCCGCGATGGTGGCGATCGTCTCGCCCATCGTCTTCGACCGCCTCCGCACCACGCGTGAGCAGGAGACCGTCGAGCAGGTCAATGCGGCGATCAACACCGCCCGGCTCGACGCCAGGCGCGAGGGGCGCCCACTCCTCCTCTCTGCGGCGCAGGAGGAGGGCGGGCGCATCGCGCTTCGCCTCAAGCCCGCCGAGGACGCCATGGCCCTCGGGCGGATCGTGCTCACCCTCCCCGAGCGATTCCTGATCGAGCGAGGTGACGGCGACGCTGCCGAGTTCGATCGCGTCGCGGCCGCCGACGACGCCTTCGTGCCCACGCCCACCCCGTTCACCCAGGAGCGGGCGCCCGAACCCGAACTGCTCGGCGCGTTCCTGCCCGACGGCTCAGCGATCGCCCCGGATTCGTTCGTGATCGTCGCTCCCTCGGGCGTACGCACGCTCATCCGTATCGGGGCGTGGGCGGGCCCGCAGGACGAAGGAGAAGACGACGACCTGTCAGAGCAAGAGCGCGATGACGAAGAGCCGGGCGGTCCCGGTTCTGGCCCGGACGCCGACGAGTGGGGCGAGTGGCTGGGGGACCCGCCATGACCCGTCGTGCCGGCATCGTCCTTCTGGAATTGATGGTCGCGGTCGCGCTCTTTGTGGGCGCTGGGCTGGCGATCACCAACGCGATGACCCTCGGGGTCGACAGCGCGATCCGGGCCGAGCGGGAGATCGCCGCCTCGGACATCGCGCGCAGCGCCATGGCCAAGATCCAGGCCGGCATCTCCACGCCTCAGACGCTCTCGGGCGAGCCCGTCGCGTGGGACGAGGACGAGACGGTCTGGGAGGGCGACCGCCTCGTCAGCGCCGACGATCTGCCCGCGGGCAGGAGCACCACCGGCCCTGTCCGCACCTCCGGCTGGGTGCTCTCTGTCAACACAGAACCTTCGAGCTTCGACGGGCTCTCGCAAGTGATCGTCGAGGTCAGGCGGGCCGAAGCCGACGCCGAATCGCTCCCCGAGGCAACGCTCAAGCGCTTGGTTCGTTTGCGCGACGCCCCCGAAGACACCGCGGGCGACATCGACGCCCTGGTCGGCGAGGCCGAACGCGGCGCACCGCGCCGCAACAACAACGGGACGGGCCGATGAACACTCGGCCTTCCATCATCCACCGGCTGCGCCGCAGACGGGCCATGACGCTGCTCGAGGTCCTGCTGGCGATCGGCATCGGGGCCGCCCTGGCGGTCGGGATCGGCAACTTCATCGGCGACCTGATGAGCGGGCGCGACCGCCTGCTGACTTCGGCCGAGCAGTTCGACTCTGGCAACCGGATGGTTGAGGCCCTTGAGCGGGCGCTCTCAACGACGATGGTCGCCGGCCCGGGCGAAGAACCCGGCATCGACGGCACGCAGGAATCCATCGTGGTGCTCTGCCGCTCGGTCACCGTGCCCGACCCCGCCCGCGGGCTGATCGCGCCGGGCGACCTGCAGCGACTCGAAATCCGGTTCTCTTCTGATAGCGGGCGCGTCCGCGCTTCGGCACGCGACGCCTCGATCGCCAGCGCTGGAACGCAGCCCCAGATCATCGCCGCCGGCGTGCGGCGCCTTCGGCTTCGCTATCACGACGGCAGCGCTTGGCGCAGCGAGTTCAACACGGTGCAGGCCGGCCGGTTGCCGGTCGCCGTCGAGATCGCCGTCTGGTTCGAGAACGGCCAGCCCCGCGAGCCCGAGTTCGACGACATGCCGGTCGAAGAGCGTCCGCCCCCGACACGCCGCCCCGACCGCCTCCGCATCATCGCCATCCCCGACGCGGCGGAGGGTGACGCATGAGGCTGTTGACCCGAATCAATCCGAAGCATCGCGAAACACGCTCCTGCAGTGCAGATCACCGATCGACCATGCGTCACGCCACGAAGGAGCGAAGAAGAGCCGGACGGTCGTCCGATCGCCGCGGCGTCATCCTCTTCGGCGTCCTCCTGCTCATCGGCATCGGCGCGTACATCAGCTCGACGCTCTTGCTCGGTGTGCAGGCGACGCGGGGGAGCGCCGACGCCTCCATCCGCGGCGACGCCGCCCGCGCTCTCGCATGGTCGGGCATCGAGGGCGCGATGGCCGAGCTCGCCTCGCAGCGCGACAATCTCCTCGCCGGCGGCGAGCCGGAGCTCACCGAGCGCTGGACCATCGAGGGCGGGCCGGGCGGACGCATCGGCGTGGTCCGTTTCATCCCGATCGTGGGCGACCGGGTCGCGATTTCTGAGTCCGCCCGACTGGATCTGAACTCCGCCTCGCCCGAGATGCTCGCCTCGCTGCCCGGTGTCGACGAAACCCTCGCCCAGCGCATTGTCGCAAGGCGCGACAGCCTCGGCCCCTACCAGAGCGTCGCCGAACTCGCGGGCGTGCCCGGCGTCGACGCCGAGTTGCTCTACGGCAGCGGCGGGCAGGACCTCCGCGGCATCGGGGGCGAGGAAGACCCCGCCGACCTCTTTTTCGCCGACGACGCCGACGGCCTCCTCTCCCTTCTGACCGTCTACAGCTTCGAGCCCAATGTGCAGACGGGCATCGAGAGTTCAGAGTACCGAGGCACGCGCCGCATCAACCTCAACCTGCCTTGGTCGTCAAGGCTTGAGCGGGCGATCACAAGACGGTTCAACGCCGAGGCCGCGGGCGCGATCGAGGGCCTCATGCGCTCGCAGGGCGCGTTCACCAGCGACCGCATGCTCGTGGAGCAGCTCTCGGCTCTCGTGCCCGGGGCGTGGCCGATCTGGAAGATCGCGCTGGACTCGCTCACCACCTCCGACGACGAGTTCAGGCCCGGGCGCGTCGACATCGTGCGGGCCGACGCCCGCGTGCTCGCCACGCTGCCGGGGATCGACGAGTCCTCGGCAGAGTCGATCGTCGCCGAGCGCGAGAACCTCTCCGACGACGACCGCCTGAGCGTTGTCTGGCTGCTCGAAGGCCAGCTTGTTTCGACCGATGCTTTCGGGCAGGCGATTGACCATCTGTCGTTCCGCTCGCTCCAGTGGCGCGTGCGTGTCGAGGCGGGCTTCCTGCCGCTGGATGCGAGTGCGGAAGACAACGGTGACATTGAAACGCCGCTGCAGTCGCGTGTCGTGCTTGAGGCGGTGATCGATGTCGCCTCGCAGCGGCCCCGCGTCGCGTATGTGCGCGATGTGACGATGCTCGACGCGGTGCGTCTGATCGGCTCGGGCGAGCTCGCTTCGGCGCTGCGAATCGAGGCGGCGGACATTTTCGAGGAAGCCGCAGAGGAAACGATGGAGATGGAGGAGCCCGAGCGTGTCAGGCCGGCGCAAGCGGCCAGGAGCTCGGGGCGTGCCGCCGCTTCACGCGAAGAACCCGCCCCGGATGGCGACGAGCTGCCGGTGCGGGACCGGCGCCTCGGGCGTTGGCGACTGCCGGAGAACGACTGAACCATGGCCGCAAAGTCGACAACAGTCATCGACCTCGACCACGACCGCCTGACGGTCGCGACAATCGTGCGCAAGGGCAAGTCGTGCGTGTTGCGTTCGTGGGCCTCGGTGGCCAGGCCCGAGGGGCTGGACCCCTCCGACGCCGGCGCGATGGGGCGATGGATCTCCGAATGCATGGGCAAGGCCGCAAAGCGCGGACGCATTCTCATCTCGCTCCCCAGGCGCGAGGCGGTGCTCAAGCGCGTCGTCTGCCCGCCGGGCGTGCGCGAAGACGAGGTGCCGGGCGTTGTGCAACTCGAACTGCACCGCCAACTCGCCGTCGGGCTCGAAGAGGCCTCGATCGATTACATCCCGCTCGATGCGGCAAAGAAGCGGGAAAAGGGCGAGAAAGCCGAGGCCGGCGACGGCCCCGCCGTGCTCGCCGCCGCGGTCACCGGACCCAGGATGGCCTTCTTCAAAGAGATGGCCAAAGCCGCGGGGATCAAGCCCGCCGCGATCAGTCTGCGCACGCTGGGCATGCTTGAGTTGGCGGGGCGCGAGCCCGAAGCGCTCGATGGGTCGGTCCTCGCCATCGCCGTGCTCCCGAGCTCGACCGAGTTCGCCTGGATCACCGGTGGGCGGCTGGTCACCGCGCGCCCCGGCGAGGTCCGCACGCCCGAGACCGACGACGCCGAGTCTCGCGATCGCTTCGCCGCCCGACTTGCTGTCGAGGCGAGGCGGACATGGGTCGCGGCACGCAGCGCTTCAGAGCCCGGCGTTTCAGAAGCCGTGCTCGTGCTCGGGGCAGACGGGATCGCGTCGCGCGTCGCCGAGCGTTGCGGCGATTCGATCGGCGTCGCCTCCCGGGCCGTCGGGCTCCCCGGCTGGATCAAAATCGACCCGAAGAACGGCCCCGCCGACGCCGAACTGGCGAGGCTGCTCCCGCTCATCGGCCTGGCGGTCGCCCCGCAGCCGAGGCTGCTGAACTTCCTCGATCCCCGCAAGGGCCCCGACCGTTCGGCGAAGTACCGCATGGGCGCGCTGGCCGCCGGCTTCGGGCTGATCGTCCTCGGGGGCGGGGGCTGGGTCTTCGCCAACCAAGAGCTCTCGCGCTTGAACGCCCGGCTCTCGGTCGTGAACGACACCAACCGCGAGTACACCGAGCGGTACATCGAACAGCTCCTCCTCCAGGCCCGGGTCGAACACCTCGAAGCCCGGGCCGGGCTGGCCCCGGACTGGATGGCCCACCTCGATTGGATCTCCAGAAGGATGCTCTCGACCGAAGAGCTCCTGCTCAGCCAGCTCCAGGGCAGCGCCACTTCGGAGCTCTCGTACGCCCCCCGGCGCGGGGGCGGCCCGCTCGACGGACAGTGGAATACCGGACGCGAGGTCCGCGTCAGCATCTCCGCCATCCCCAGGGGCGAGGCGGGGGCCTCGGTGCTCGAACGCCAGCGGTCGATGCTCATCGCCGGCGGGGGCTACCGAGTCTCGACCCAGGGCCCCGACACCGGCAGCGCCTTCACGCTCAACCTCCGCTCGGGGCTGGTCGCTCCGATCCCCGACAAGGACACGGAGGACGAGCAATGAGACGCTGGCGCACCCCGATCATCTGGCTGATTGTCGTCTGCTTCGCCGCCCTGCTCGGCTGGCGGGCGTACAGCTCGTGGTATGTCGCCCCGCGCGATCGCATCCTCCGCGAGCTGGAGACCAAGGACAACCAGAACGCCCAGTTCGAGGCCCGCCTCGCCCAGGGCTCGGATCTCCGGCGAAGGTTCGCGTTGTTCTCCGAGGGCATGCTCGGGGGCCAGCCCGACGAGGCCGACCACCGGCTCCGCCTCCTCCTGCGAGAAGCCGCCGAGACGGCCGGGCTCGAACGCATCAGCGTCTCGACCAACCCCCCGCGGGGCCAGGCCAATCCGTTCGCGAACGCCCGCCTCAGCGGCGAGGCCCCACGCCTGATCGCAAGACGCCTGGAAGAACGCCCGGACTTCGGTGTCTTCCGCGCCAGCGTCACCGGCCAGGGCGGGCACGAGACCCTCGCCCACCTGATCTCTCTTTTAGAGTCCCAGCCCTGGGTCGATTCGATCCCGCAGTGGTCGATCCGCCCGATCGGCGACGAGCGACGGCGTTTCGAGGTCCGGGCCGACATCACCGCCCTCTACGAACCCCGCCTCGCCGGCGAGGCCGAACGCGAGGTGGTCCAGGAAGACCCGACTCGGGCTGAGGCGAGGCTGCGTCTGGCCTCGGTCAACAGGTTCCGCCCGCCGCCGCCCCCGCCCCAGCCCGAGACACAGGTGGCTCAGGAAGACCCGCCCGCGGAACAGCCCGCGCCGCCTCCGCCTCCCCCACGCTGGGAGCGTTGGCGCGTCGCGGGGATTTTCGAGGGGACCGAGCTTCGCGTGGTGGTCATGCTCGATGGCGATCGCCCCGCGACCCGCAGCCTGTCGGTTGGCGACTCGCTGTTCGGGGCGAGGCTGGTGGGCGCAGATGTTTCGGGCGGAGCATGGTTTGAGATCGACGGGGACCGCTTTGTCGTGCCCCTCAACCGGACGCTGGCCAACCGGCGTCCAGCGCCGTAAGGCGCTGATCCAGTAAGATGCGGGCCTGCCGAGCAGTACAGCGGCGGGACGGAGCCCGCCAAGAGGAGTTGCTGATGGAACAGCACCGGTCCAATGGCGTTGTCGCCGCGTTGGTTCTCGCCGCGATCGCGGGCATGCCCGCATCGGTGGCGAACGCCGAACCGGAACCGACAGCCCTGGAATCGACCGAGTCCGAGCCGATCAAGCCCGGGCCGGTCAGGTTCACGCTGCAGGAAGTCCCCTTCCGCGATGTGCTGGACTTCTTCTCGACGGAGACCGGCCTGCCGATCATCCGCGAGACGGATGTCCCGCGCGGGTCGATGACCTTCCTCAGCGGCGAGGCCCTCCCCTTCGAAGAGGCCCTGAGCATCCTCAACCTCAACCTCGCCCACCAGAGCGTGCACCTCCGGCGCGAGAAGAACTACCTCTACCTGTCGAGCCTCAAGGAGGCCTTCCGGCGCCCGACGCCGGTCTTCGACGGCGAGGCGCCAGAGGGGATCACCCCCGACCGCATCGTGACGGTGAACATCCCGCTCAGCAACGCGCGGGCTTCGGCGGTCGCCGAGCAGCTCGCCCCCCTCGTGGGCGAGTACGGCAGCATCACGCCGATCACCGCCCAGAACATGGTCATCCTGATCGAGACCGCGGCCCAGGCCGAACGCCTCGGGCGGGTGATCCGCGCCATCGACGCGGAGCGGACGGTCGATTCCGACACGCGTCTGTTCGCCCTCCAGCACGCGCGGGCCGACGAGGTCGTCAAGGCGCTCACCGGCCTGATCGCCCGGCGCGAGATCGTGATCGAGGTCCAGGGCAACCGCAGGACCGAACGCGAGGAACTCGGGCTCGGGGGCGTCAGCCTCCAGGCCGATCAGCGGACCAACTCGGTGATCGCCGTGGGCCCGCGCGAGCGGCTGGAAACAGTTGATGAACTCGTCGCCCTGCTTGACGCGCCGGACATCGGCGAGGGCGAGCGGGAGATGGTGACCTTCGAACTGCAGTCGGTCACCAGCCGCGAGGCGATGACCAGCGTGCAGGCGCTCTTCCGGGCCGTGCCCGAGAACCGGCGCCCGACCGTGCTCTCGATGGACGAGGTCAACAAGCTGACAATCGTCGGCCCGCGAGCGCTCCTGCTCCAGGCGACGGCCCTGATCGGCGAGCTCGATCCGAAAGCCGACAACAACACCGAACGCGACGCCGATTCCACGCGCATCTCGCGGGTCGTCCCCCTCCAGCACGCCGACCCGACCCGGATCGAAGCGATCGCCCAGCGGCTGCTCTCGCCCCGCCAACGCCGGGCGCTGAGCATGGCGCAGGCGCCGACGGGCCGGGCGATTGTCGTGACGGGGCCGGCGGGCGATGTGGACGCTTTCGAACGCCTCGTGCGGGGCCTGGACACCGAGCCGGAGATCCGGCGCGAGGTCCGTGTGCTGAGGCTGGAGCGGGCTTCGGCCCCGGACCTCGTCGAGCGAGCCGCGGGCCTTCTGGCCGAGAGCGATCCGGAAGGCGCCGAGTCGCTTGCGGTGAACCTCGAGCCCGAGAGCGGGCGGCTGACATTGATCGGCGCGCGCGAGCAGATCCGCGCGTTCGAGGAATTGCTGCGATCGATCGAGGCGTCGACGCCTCCCCAGACCGAGGTCCGGACCTACGAGCCACGCGTCAGCCGCCCTTCGGAGCTGGCGACGCGGATCGATCGCCTCGCGCCGGCGATGCTGCGCCCGACCGACGGCTCGTCCTTCAGCCCGCCTTCATTGGAGGCGATGGACGAGCTGGGCACGCTGATCGTCCGGGCCGAGCCCGAGCAGTTCGGCGTGATCGAGTCGCTGATCGAGCGGCTGGACTCCGACCGTCCCGCCGAGCGCGAGCTGCGTGTCATCGGTGTGGCGCGGGGCGAGGCCTCGAAGATCGCCGACCGTGCCTCGGCGCTCTACGCGCGGATGACCGAGGGACGCGAGGACCTCGGCGAGATCTCGCTCGAAGTCGACGAGGCCTCGGGCAGCCTGCTCATCTCGGCCCGCCCCGAGGCGCTGCGTCTGTACGCGCAGGCGGTCGAGCAGGCCCAGCGACTGCTCCCTCCGGACAGAACGACGCGGATGCTCGAGATCCAGCATGTCGAGGCGTCGGAGATCGTCGGCCCGCTGCGCGAGCTCCTGGAAGCCTCCGGCCCGACCGACCCCTCGCGGGCGATCCCCGAGCCCGGGCTCCGCGTTGTCGAGCGGACCAACACCCTGCTGGTGACCGCCGAGCCGGCGCAGCACGATGTGATCCGCGACTTTGTGCGTCGTCTCGACCGCGTCGAGCAGAGCGACCTGCCGCCGCTGCGTCTGCTGCAGCTCCGAGCCGCCGACGCCAACGCGATCGCGTCGATGCTGCACTCGCAGTACCAGCAGCGTTCGCAGGCGGAGCGTTCGGCCCGCCCGGTGCAGGTGCGTGCCGACGCGTCGACCAACACGCTGATCGTCTCCGCCCACGAGGAGCTGTTCGACGAGATCAAGTCGTTCGTCGAACGCCTCAACGACGAGGGACGCGAGGGGCCCGAGCGAGTCACAGTGCTGTTCAATCTCCAGGTCGCGCGTGCAGACGATGTCGCCCGCGCGATGGACCGGCTGTACCCGACGCCCCCGGTCCCACTGGACCGCCAGGGGCGCCCGATGCCCTGGCTGCAGCAGGAGCGCGAGGTGCAGGTCTCGGCCGACCCGTCGAGCAACTCGCTGATCATCGACGCGCCGGCGGAGCGGATCTCGTCGCTGGAGGAGCTTGCCGCCAAGCTCGATCGCGTGCAGACGCCTCCGAGCGCCGAACTACGGACCTTCCGCGTCGTCGGCGCGGATGTAGAGGTAGTCGCCCGGACGCTGCAGGGTCTCGCCCGTAGCGGGAATCTGTCTGCGCCGCGCGAGGCGGGGCGTCGCACCGCCGATGTGGTGATCGAGGCCGAGCCGCGGAGCTCGACCCTGATCGTCGCCGGCGACGAAATCACCTTCGAGCGGGTCGAGGCGATGCTGCGCGACCTCTCGGCGGTCCCCGTCGAGCGCGAGGTGCGGATCGTGCCGGTCGTCAACGCCGACGCGGCCGATGTCCGCCGGCGCGCCGTCGAGATCTACGAGGCCCAGGTCCGCCAGATCCCCGACGCGGGCGAGGTCGAGGTCTCCGTGGACGAGAGCAACAACGCGCTGCAGGTCGTCGCCGACCGCGAGGCGCTGGACCGTTTCATGCGCGTCGTCGAGCAGCTCCAGGCCCAGGCCGGGCCCAAGCGCCAGTCGCGTCTGATCGAGCTGCGCTACGCCGATCCGGCCGAGGCGGCAGAGGCGCTGCGATCGCTCGCCTCGACGAGCCAGACGCTCCGGATCGAGGGCGGGCCGGCGCCGGTCTTCGAGCCGATCGAGGGCACCAGCACGCTGCTGATCGCCGCGAGCTCGTCGCAGATGCCGATCATCGACCAGCTTGTGCGGGGGCTGGACCGACAGGAGTCGGCAGACCGTCCGCCCTTGCGGATCCTGCGTCTGCGTTCGACTGACGCCGTGGCGGTCGCGTCGATGCTGCAGGAGAACTTCGACCGTCGCCCGCAGGACGACCGCGCGCGTCGCCCGGTGGCGGTGCAGGCCGACGGCTCGACCAACGCGCTGATGGTCTCGGCGCACCCCGAGCTCATGCCAGAGATCGAGGCGGTGGTCAACGAGCTCAACGAGCAGCAGTCGTTCGACGCCGACGGTCGCGAGATCCGCATCTTCCCGCTGAAGGTGGCCCGGGCCGAAGAGCTCGCCAAAACGATCGACCAGATGTTCCCGGCGCCGCCGATCCCGATCGATCCGCGCAATCGCCAGCCCCGGCCCGACCTCGCCCAGCCCAAGGAGGTCGTGGTCCGTGCCGATCGCGCGACCAACTCGCTGATCGTCGACGCGCCCACGCAGCGCCTGGCGGGGTTCGAGCAGCTCGTCAAGAGCCTCGACCAGCACCAGCTCGCCGCCGATGTCGAGCTGCGCACCTACCGCCTCGAACGCGCTGACCTCGACCGGGCCGCCCAAGCCGTCCGCCAGCTCGCCAGCGGCGGGGCGCTCGGGGCGACGGGGCAGACGCCGGTGACGGTCGAGACCGAGCCGGGCAGCCGCACGCTGGTGGTCAGCGGACCATCGGAGATCTTCGCGCAGGTCGAGAAGGTGCTCGACGGGTTTGACGCGAGACCGGAGCGACCGGATACAACCGTGCGCATGTACGCGCTGGCCCACGCGCGGGCCGACCGCCTCCAGCCCCTCATGGAGCGTTTGCTGGTCACGCGCATCCGCGAGGAGGAGCTGGATCGGGGCGGACGCGCCGCCGACTCGTTGCTTGAAGTCGCGGCCGACCCGGCGTCCAACACGCTGATCATCTCCGCGCCCGAGTCTGTCCACGGTGTGGCCGAGCAGTTGCTCCGCTCGCTCGATCAGGAGCACGCGGGCGCCGGTCGCGAGTCGATCCGCGTCGTCCCCCTCAGCTACGCCGACCCCGCAGAGATCGGACGCACGCTCAACCAGACGCTGCCCAACACCGACCTGCCCAGCGGCGGGCGCGTGGGCGTCGTCGCGGCGCCCGGCTCGGGCGCGATCGTGCTGACCGGTCTCGAAGCCGACCTCGACCGCGTCGAGGCGTTGATCGAGCCTCTGGACAGACGCCCCAGCGATGCCGAGGCGGTCCGGGTCGAGACCTTCGCCCTCCAGCACGCCGACGCGGAGGGCATCCGGCGGACAGTCGAACGCCTGCTGGTCGACCAGGCCGCCAACGACCCGGCGCTCATGCTGCAGCGCATCCGGCTGACACGGGGCCAGCTACCCCAGCGCACGCCGATCGGTGTCGAGGCCGACGCACGCACCAACTCGCTGATGGTCTCTGGCCCCGCGGCGACCGTCGAGCTCGCAGAGGCGATCATCAAGCGGCTGGACTCGCCCTCGCCCGACGGCGAGCGCACGGTCCTGACCTTCACCCCGACGAACGCCAGAGCCGCGGACCTCGTGCGCACCGCCGATCGCGTGCTCGCCTCGGCGATGGATGGGCGGAGCGTTGTCGAGTTGATCCCCGAGCCGGGCAGCGGGGCGATCGTGGTCGTCGCTCCGGCGGACAAGGCGGCCGAGGCTTTGGCGGTCTTGAGCGACCTCGACGATCGGACGCCCTCGGTCCCGCCCGTCGAGTTCCGGCTGTACGAACTGGAACACGCCGATGCGCAGCAGGTCGCGCAGACGGTCTCGCGACTGCTCGCCGATCGTTCGCGGTGGCCCGAGGCGTTGCGGCGGCTGGAGAGCGCGGGCGTCCGCCTGACCGAGCCGGCGGTCAACGCCGACACACAAGGCGGGGCCAACCGACTGCTCGTGAGCGTGCCGACGCCGATGATGCCGCTGGCCAGGGAGCTGATCGAAACGCTCGATCGGCCGGGCCAGCAGGGCGTGGTCGAGGTGCGGGTCGTCCGCCTCCGCCAGGGCGACGCGCAGTCGGTCGCAAGCGCGATCGGTGAAGCGATGCGCGGCGCGGCCCGTCCCGGGCGGCCGGAGATCCGCGTGAGCGCCGAGCGGGCGAGCAACTCGGTCGTGCTCTCGGGCACCTCCGACCAGATCGCCGAGGCGCGGGCGCTCATCGGCGAGATGGACATCGCCGTGGACGCCGACGGCGTCGGCGTGCGGACGGTATTCCTGCGTCACGCCAGGGCCGAGACGCTGGCGCCGCTGGTCGAGCGTGTGCTGGCGAAGGAATCTGATCTTGATTTGGTGCCCGAGTGGGCGCGGATTCAGCTTTTGCGTGAGCGCCGCCAGCCGCGCGAGCAGGCGGTTCGTGTGGCCCCCGAGCCCCGCCTGAACGCGCTGGTGATCTCCGGCCCGGCCGGGACGCTGGCGCTGGCCGAGCAAGTGATCGGCGAGCTGGACACCACCGAGACGGCCGAGCGCGAGGACCGCGAGATCCGCGTGCTGCCAGTGATCAACGCCGACGCTTCGGAGCTGGCGGCGAGCCTTGAAGGCCTGTTCGACGACGAGACAACGACCCCGCCTTCGGTGCGGGTGGACCGTTCGGCCAACGCGCTGGTGGTGCGCGGCACGGGCGAGCAGATCCGGCGGATCGAACGCGTCGCGGGCCAGCTCGACGACGCGACGGTCAGGGCCGGGCGATCGCTGCGGACGATCCGTGTCGACCGTTCGAGGGCCGACGCGGAGGTGATGGCCCAGACGCTCCGCAGCCTGCTCGAACGCGACTCCAGCGTCCGTGTTGAGGTCATCAGCGCCGAGGAACTGCTGCGGCGCCAGGAGCGGCGCGGGCCCGGCTCGATCAACGCTCCTATTGACGAGCCTCTCGGCGTCGAGGGCACGCACTGGCTGCACCGGCTGATGGAGGCCGCGGTCTTCGGCCTTTCGATCGAGACCGAGGGTGACGACGAAGGCGACGACGATCCGGAGCCTTCTCCGGGTGGCGGGTCTGACGGCGACAGGGCCAGCGATGGGACGGGTGATGAGAAGGGCGTGTCGGTCACGATCGCCGTCGATCCCGTGACCAACGCGTTGCTCGTCGTCGGTTCGTCGAGGCTCGCCGATCGCGTCGCAGAACTCGCGCGCGAGCTTCAGGACCAACTCCCGCCGGAGCCGACGGCGGTCCGCGTGATCGGTCTGCCCGACGGGGTCGACGCGCGCGGCATCGTCGGCGTCGTGCGCGAGACGGTCGGCCAAGTCGGGCGGGCGAGCGATCAGAACCCCGCGGGCTTTACCGGTCGCGTGGGCATCACGGCCGACCCTGCGGGCGACGCGGTGATCGTGTGGGCCAACGACACGGACTTTGAGGTCTTGGGCACGCTGATCGCGTCGATCGCTCGGGCCGGAGCGGGGGAGAGCCGCACGGTCAAGATCTATCCGCTCAGCAACATCCAGGGGCCGCAGGCGGTTTCGGCGGTGCGTGATTTTCTGAGCCCGCAGCCTCGGGGTCGCCAGGCGAGGCGCCTGCGCGAGCTGGACCTGACGGTCGACGGGCCCGAGGGCCGGGTGCGGGGGAGTGTCGACCCGGCGACGGTCTTTGTGATGAGCGATCCCGGGCAGGGCTCGCTGATCGTGTCGGCCCCGCCCGAAAGCCTCGAACTGATCGACGCGTTCGTCTCGCTGATCGATCAGAGCCCGGCGCAGAACAGGATGTCGATCCGGCGCTACACGCTCGAAAACGCCGACGCGAGGCGGCTCTCGGGCACGATGCAGGGGCTGTTCGACGCGCAGCGCCAGGACGCCGCGTCGAGGCAGTCGCCGCGAGCAAGGTTCTTCGTCGACGAGCGGACCAACACACTGCTGGTGACGGCGTCTGACGAGCAGCACGCCGAGGTGCGTCGCCTGCTCGACGAGACCGACACGAGCCTCGCCGACGACGGTTCGGTGACGGAGGTCTTCACGCTCAAGCAGGCGTCCCCGTCGTCGGTGCGTCGCGTGCTGGAGCAGGTGCTCATCGGGCGTGACGAGGCGCGGCGCGACCGCATCCGGATCACCGCCGAGGACGCTTCGAGCGTTGTCGTCGTGCGCGCAACAGTTGAGGAAATCGCCCAAGCCTCGGCGCTCATCGAGCGGCTGGACGAGGCGGAGACGGGGGGCTTCCCGCTCCGCACCATCCGGCTTGAACGGGCGAACGCCCAGACCGTCGCCCAGTCGCTGCAGCAGTTTTTCCGCGACCGGACCAGGGCCGGCGAACGCGGGGCCAGCGGCGGGGTGGCCGTCTTTGGCGACCGACGCAGCGGGACCCTGATCGTCGCGGCCTCGGAAGACGACTTCGCCCAGGTGGAGGCGATGGCCGCGGCCCTCGACGAGCCGGCGGAGGCCCGCCAACTCGACATTCGGATGGTCCGCCTTGAGAACATCCGGGTGTCGGAGATCCAGCAGACGCTCGATGAATTGGTCTGGAACCTGCAGGCCGAGCGGCTCTGGGGTCGCCAGCCCCAGCCCGACGCCGAGCAGTTGTATATCTCGACCGTTGAGCGCTCCAACACCGTGATGCTGCTCGGCCAGGGCGACCTGCTGGCGACGGCAGAGCGCGTCGTCGGTATGCTCGACAGCGCGCCCGACGAGGGAGCGAGGCGGATCGTCAGAGCCGTGCGCGCCGAGCGCGTGGACCTGAACGCGGTGCGGGGCCTGATCCAGGAGGCGTTCTCGACGCCCGGCTGGCGTCCGTGGCAGGGCACAGACCCTCAGCGGGTGCAGGTGCAGGTCGATCGGGGCCGGCGTCTGCTGCTGCTCGTCGGCGTGGCCGAACGCGTCGACGAGGCCGAGCAGTTCATCAAGGAACTCGACGCCTCCGCCGAGCGGGAGGGCGTGAAGATCGAGACGATCACGCTGCGCCACGCCCAGGCGGGCAGGGCCGCGGGCAGCCTCCAGCGGTTTTTCCAGGGCCGGGCGCAGATCGACGGGTCGGAGAGCGCGGTCTCCGTCCTCGGCTCGCCCGACGGCAACATACTCATCGTTGCTGCGCCCGAAGACGACCTCCGCATCGTCCGCGATCTGGTCGCGCAGATGGACCAGCCCGAACTGGGCGACCACCGCCTCGTCGAGGTGTACACGCTGCGCAACGCGCAGGCGAACGAGACGGCCCAAGCCGTGCGCCAGATGTTCCCCGCAACCCGCAGCGAGGAACGGATCATCGTCACGCCCCAGCCGAGCACCAACTCGCTGATCGTGTCTGTTCCCGAGACGATCGAGGACCGCGTGCGAGCGCTCATCACCGAGCTCGACAGAGCGCCGACCTCCGACGATGTCACCTTCGTGACCGTCCCGCTTGATTCGGCCAGCGCCACCGAGGTCGCCGCCGCCGTGCGCGCGTCGCTGCCGGAGAACATCAAGGTACGGATCACACCCGTCGCCCGCAGCAACGCGCTGGTGCTCAGCGGCTCGCGCGAGGCGGTGGATCTGGTGATGCAGCAGGTCGAGAAGCTCGACACAGAGCCGGCACGCAGCCTTGTCCGCTTCCGGCGCTTCACGCTGCAGAACGCGACGGCCAACGATGTCCGCTTCACGCTCAACGCGATGTTCCGCGACCGGCGTTACGGCGCCGGCGAGCCCCGGCCCGCCTTCGACTTCAACCCCACCGACAACACCATCGCCGTCTCCGCCACGCCCGAGCAGATGGAGGAGATCGAGGAGATCATCACGGCGGTCGATGTCGCGCCCGACGGCGACCGCCGGACCGAGTTCGTCAAGCTCCGCTTCGCCGACGCCAAGCAGATCGCCGACGCGCTGCAGGTCTTCTACGGGCGTTTTGCCCCCGAGGCCGCCACGCCCGGCGCCAAGCGTGTGACGATCGTTCCGGACCCGGCCTCCAACTCCCTGGTGATCAGCGCCGACGAGCCCGAGTGGCCGGGCATCTCCGCTTTGCTCGACCAGCTCGACACCGAGGAGTATGACACCTCGCGTCAGCTCGCGGTGATCCCCCTCCGCCACGCCGACGCGAGGAGCGTCGCCCGCTCGCTGAGCGAGGCGTTCAGGGCGACGCTCGACCGCCAGGTCGATCGCGAACGCCTGCAGCGCGAGCGCGACCGCCAGCGCACGCGCGACGACCGCGATTTCTTCGACATCCCCGTCCTCGTCTCGGGCGAGGAGACGCCGATCGTCTCCGCCGAGGCGCAGAGCAACGCGCTGATCGTCTTCGCCTCGCGCCCCGACCTCGAGCGCATCGAGCGCATCGTCGAGCGGCTCGATGTGCCCGATGTGCTGCAGCTTCCCGAGCCGCGGATCATCCGCGTGCGCTCGGGCCGCCCGACGCGGATCGCCGAGAGTGTGCGCTCGATGTTCGCCTCGCGCGTCGATGCGGGCGGGGGCACGCGCTCTGTGCAGGTGATCGGCGACGACGACGCGGGCGTGATCCTCGTCCGCGCCGACGAGACGCAGTTCGCCCAGATCGAGTCGCTTGTCGAGTCGCTGGGTGCGATGTCCGGCGAGAGCGGGGCGCTCCCGCGCGTGCTGGCGGTCGGCGAGGGCTCGGCCGCACGCATGCGCGACACCGTCGCCCGCAGCTTCGGCCCCATCGCCCAACGCCGCGGCGAGATCTTCGCGATCGAGGTCGACCGCGCCAGCAACAGCCTCGTCGTCTCCTCCAGCGAGGACATCTTCGAACAGGTCCGAGCGGTCGTGCGCGAGCTGGGCGGTATCGGTGGCGGCGGCGGCGCCCCCGGGCGAGGCGTCCTCATCATCGACATCGAGCACAACGAGCCCGCCGAGATCCGGCGCCTGCTCGAGCAGATGGGCGTCACGCGCGAGCCCGCAGCGGGCCAGGCGGGGCTCGTCACAGAGCCCGTCGCCATCATCCCGATGACTTCCCGGCGCGCGTTGGCGGTCGTCGCCGACACGCGCGACGCCGAGACCGTCGCCGATCTCGTCAGGGCGATGGACGCCGAGCCGGCGGGGGCGGACCAGTTCGTCGAAGTGGTGCCCCTCAAGCTCGCGGAGGCTTCGGCGGTCGTGCAGACGCTCCGGCGCATGCTCAACCCCGAGGACCAGACCACGGGCGCGGCGCCGGCCCGCTCGCTGGTCGAGCAGATCCGCAGGCTCTCGATCGCCGCCGACCGCTGGGACAAGCCGGCGGCCGAGCTCGATCTTTCCGTGCCGATCCGTCTGCAGGAGCACGGGCAGTCCAACGCCATCGTCATCGCCTCCAGCGAGGCGAACGTCAAGGCGCTCAAGGGCGTCGTCAAGATGCTCGACACGCTCCCGATCGGTGACGCGGTCGTCGTCCGCATCTTCCCGCTCAAGAACGCCTCGGCCTCGCGCCTCCGCGGCGTCATCGACGAGGTCTTCCGCCAGGGCGAGGCGCTGCGCCGCCTGCCCGGCACGCAGCGCCGGGGCCAGCCGACCACTGCTACCGGCCGAGCCCTCGCCGGCGAAATCGCCGTCTCCGTCGACGAGCGCACCAACGCGCTCATCGTCGCCGGTCGTGAGGAAGCGGTCGCGCTCGTCGAGGTGCTCATCCGCGACATGGACAGCGACGAGGGCGGGCGCTGGGTCGAGACGACGCTGATCCCCGTCGAGCACGCCGACCCGACGAGGCTTGCCGCCAAGCTCAGCGAGGTGCTCGTGACCGGCGTCGGGCGCACGCCCGAGGCCGAAGCGCTGCGTCGCCAGGTCGGACGCCTCCGCGTCTTGCAGGCGGGCGGCGACCCGACCGACCCATCGCAGTTCGCCGAGACCGATCTCGTCGCGCCGCTGTCGGGCCTGCTCATCACGCCAGAAACACAGCTGAACGCGCTGATCGTGGTCGGCTCGGAGGCCAATGTGAACGCGGTGCGTGAGCTGGTCTCGATGCTCGATGTCGAGGCCGCCTCAGCGAGCAACGAGGTGCGGGTCTTCCCGCTCCGGTTCGCCGCGGCCGACCGCGTCGCTCAGATCGTCCGCCAGGTCTTCACCGAGCGCGAGCGCGTGGGAGAGGCGAGGCCCGAAGACCGCGTGGTCGTGCAGGCCGATCTCCGGACCAACGCCCTGATCGTCTCGACCAGCCGCCGGAGCCTGGACATTCTCGAAGGGCTGCTCGACACGCTCGACCGCGAGCACGCGACCGACGCGGTCGGTCTGCATGTGATCGCGGTGCCCGATACCGATGTGAACGCGCTGGCGCCGCGACTGCAGCGCCTTGTGGCCGAACGCATCGAGGCGACGCGGCGCGCCGGCGTGCCCCAGTCGCCCTCCGACGCGTTCCGCATCGAGCCCGAGCCGGCGACGGGCTCGCTGATCGTCGCCGCGAGCGAGGAAAACCTGCGGCTGGTCCGCGAGCTCATCCGCGCCCTGGCTACGGGCGACGCCGAACGAACGACCGGGCAGAAGACCGAGATCCTGTATGTCGATCGGGGCCGGGCGGGCGAAATCACCCAGGCGATCAACGAGATGTATGTGCGGCGTGAGAACCAGCGCCGCGGGGCGGGTTCGGTCGGCGTGATGGCCAACGACCGCCTCAACGCCCTGGTCGTCACCGGCAGCGAGAACGACATCGGCGAGATCCGGCGTCTGGTCGTGCAGCTCGACGCGGGCGAGATCCGCACCGAGCAGGACATCCGGCGGATCGAGCTCCGCACCGCCAACGCGATCGAGGTCGTGAACCTGCTCCAGACGATCTTGGCCGGTCGCCCGATCGGGGGCGGCCAGGGCTCGATCGCCGCCCAGCAGGCGACGCGCGTGCGGTTCTTCCGAAACCAGTTGCGTTCGCGGATCGAGACGGAGATCGGCGAAGCGCCCAGCGAGGCGCAGATCGACGGCGCGATCCGTGATCAGGTCCGCCTGACCTTCGACCTGCGGACCAACTCGGTGCTGGTCGCGGCGCCGCCCCAGATCATGTCGCTGATCGAGGAGATCATCGACGACCTGGACAGCACCACCGCGGGCAACCGCAAGATCGAGGTCTTCCGCCTCCAGAACGCCGACGCGGGCGCGATGCGGGGTGTCCTTCGCGACCTGTTCAATCTCCAGCAGCAGGGCAACCGCCTCGTGCTGATTCCGACGCAGTCGGCCGACCTCGTCGGTGATGAGCAGGGCCCGTCCCTGCTGGACGCAACGCGCGTCACCCCCGTGCCCGACGAGCGCCAGGAGCTGGCGATCACCATCGACCCGCGAACCAACACGCTGCTCGTCTCAGGGACCGAGGAGTATCTCGATCTGGTCCGCAATGTCATCGAAAGCCTCGACAACATCGAGGCGACCGAGCGCGAACGCTTCGTCTATCACCTCCGTAACGCCAAGGCGTTGGAGATGGAGACGACGCTCACGAACTTCTTCCGCGAGGAGTCGGTCCGGATCCGAGAGACCCTGCGCGACGACCAACTCGGCGCCCTGTCGCGCCAACTCGAGCAGGAGGTGACGGTCGTCGGCGACGAGAAGTCCAACAAGCTGGTCATCACCGCCTCTCCGAGGTACATCGAGTCGGTCCGGAGGATCGTCGAGGAGCTCGACGCGGCCCCGCCGCAGGTCGTCATCCAGGTGCTGCTGGCGGAGGTCACGATCGACCAGGAGCAGACTTGGGGGATGGACATCGAGGTCGGCCCGTTCGGCGGCGAAGACTACATCATCGGCTCTGCGCCCGCGGGCGTCGCGGTCGCGACGGCGCTGGGCGTGCCGAACCTCTCGGTCGCCTCGCAGGACTTCGGCCTGCTGATCCGCTCGCTCGAGCAGCAGGGCAGGCTCGAAGTGCTCAGCCGCCCGGAGGTCACCGTCACCAACAACGAGCCGGCGGTCATCCAGGTCGGCGAGAACATCGCGATCATCGATGATGTGGAGACCTTCGAATCCGGCCGAACCCGCGCGAATGTCTCCCGCAGGGATGTGGGCATCATCCTGAATGTCACGCCCACGATCAGCCCCGATGGCTTCGTCCGCATGGAGATCAACCCCGAGATCTCGCAGGTCAGCCAGCGCACCACCCGGATCAGCGAAGACTTCGAGTCGCCGATCATCACCCAGCGCCTCGTCGACACAATCGTGACCGTCAAGGACGGGCAGACCGTCGTCATCGGCGGGCTGATCCAGACCACCGACCAGGAACGCAGAACCAAGGTGCCGATCCTCGGGGATATCCCGATCCTCGGCAGGGCCTTCCAGACCGACCTCCGTTCGAGCGTGAAGACAGAACTTCTGGTCATCCTGACCCCCCGCGTCATCCACGGCACCAAGCCCGAGGATGTCGCCAAGCAGCGGGTGCTTTCGGATGTCTCGATCGACCGGATGGCCGCCGTCGCCAATGTGCGGCGTATCCTCGACCGTGAATCGCGCAAGGAGATCCCCGAGGTCCGCCCGGGTATCGCAAGGCCCGAGCGGGGCGAGGGCGGCATGCTGATCGAGCCGACCCGGAGGCTGCCGTCGCCCGGGCAGGAAACGCAGGAGCAACCGGCCCAGAGGTCTGGCGGGGGCTGGTGGTCGGGGGGCGACGATGACAGGGAGTGAGCAAACCGTGAAGCGAGCCTTGGGAGTTGTGTTGCTGCTGATCGCGGGGGTGCTGTGCCAGTCGTGCGCCACGCCCGAGCCCAAGGGCCCGCGCGTGCTCGACGAACGACGCCTGCGAAGCCTCCGTCCCCAGACGATGGAGATGATCTTCAACGGCGCCGAGGACCGGAACCGCGACGGCTTCGTCGACCGGCTCGACTTCACCATCATCCTCTTCGCCCGCGACGGGGACATCTTCGCCGGCGTCCCGGCGCGGGGCGACCTCTACTTCCGCCTGTTCGACCCCAGCGCCGAGCTCATCGCCGACTGGATCGTCAGGGCCGATGTCCTGGCCAAGGCCGAGAGCATGTTTAACGGGAACATCCAGTACCCCCTCAAGCTCCGCGTCGTCCGTGAGGAGCTCGAAGGCGATCTGCCCCGCTTTGGGATCATGGTCTGCGAGTACATCCCCGCGATCGAGGGGGACCGCAAGATCACGCAGATGACCGAGGTCCCGCTGGTGCGCTGAACCGGACCTTCCGCACCGAGGCAGGGGCGTGTTCGGCCGGCGGGCGCGGGCTTTACCTGTTCTTCACATTCCGCGGGGGTCGGCGCGACCGACGCCTCCCTACTGATTCAATCCCCGCAAGACGGGTAAAGCTGTCAGAGCCGACACCTTCTGGAGGTCGAAAGATGAGAAAGCTTGGCGCGGTTCTTGCCGCCTTCTGCTGCGGCGTCCTCATGATGGGCATGGCGCCCGTCACTGTTGACGAGTCGTTCCCGTCCTACCAGCGGGCCCGGGGCGTCAGCGGCTCGCTCAAGAGCATGGGCTCGGACACCATGAACAATGTCATGGCCCAGCTCGCGGCGGTCTTCAACCGCTTCTACCCCAATGTCCAGATCGAGATCGAGGGCAAGGGCTCCAGCACCGCCCCTCCAGCGCTCATGGAGAACCAGGCCCAATTCGGCCCCATGAGCCGCCCGATGCGTTCGTCGGAGATCGACGAGTTCGAGCGCCGCTTCGGCTACCCGCCCACGCTGCTCCGGGTCGGCATCGACTGCCTGGCGGTCTATGTCCACCGCGACAACCCGATCCGCGAGATCTCGATGGATCAGATCAACCGTGCGTTCAGCGTCCGCGGGTCCGACCTGACCTGGGGCGACCTGGGCGTCGACGAGCCGGGCTGGGCCGACCGCCCGCTGAGCCTGTACGGGCGCAACAGCGCCTCGGGCACCTACGACTTCTTCAAGCAGTTCGCCCTCGGCGGGGCGGACTTCAAGTCCTCGGTGAAGGAGCAGCCGGGCTCGTCCGGCGTCGTCCAGGCCGTCGGACGCGACCGCTACGCCATCGGGTACTCGGGCATCGGGTACAAGACCGCCGCCGTGCGGGCCGTCCCGATCGTCGTTGACGGGCACGCGGCCGCATCGCCCGACCTCCAAGGCGCCCTCAGCGGCGATTACCCCCTCGCCCGCTTCCTCTTGGTGTATGTCAACTACGACGAGCGCCAGGGCCTCGACCCCCTCAGGCGAGAGTTCGCCCGCATGGTCTACAGCCGACAGGGCCAGGAGGCCATCATCCGCGAAGGGTACTACCCTGTCGCCCCCGACACCGCGCGTGAGGATCTGCGCAAGGTCGGGATTGAACCGTCGTTCTAACGCTCCGTCCCCAACAGGCCCAGCCCGGCCCGAGTTCCGGTTCCCGAAGGGCATCGACGCATGGCCGCGAAGCAATCCGCCGGCCCCGGCCGACGCAGCAGCCGAGCCGTGCGGCTGTGGGACCGCGGCGCGGAGATCGTCATCACGATCGGTGGCATGGCGGTCCTCGGAGCCGTCTTGGGGATCTGCGTGCTCTTGGTCTGGGTCTCGGCGCCCCTGCTTGTGGGTGGAAAGACCGAATCGCTCGTCCAGGCCCGCGCCGACGAGACGGGGGCCGTCGGTCTGATCGCCTTCGAGTCCGGGTTTGTGGGCGAGCTCCGGGCGGCCGCCAAGCTCGGGCGTGACGGGGTTGTCCGTTCGATCCGAGTCTCGACCGGCGAGGTCTTCGACGAACGCCCCCTCCTGCCCGACGGGGCGATCCCCCGATCGCTCGCCTGGACGCCGGACCTCTCGATGGTCGCGACGGGGCTCGACGACGGGACGGTCCGCATCAACCGCATCGGCTTCGGCTCGCGACTGCTCGACCCTGCGCAGGTGCGTTCGCTGAGCGGGGCGATCGCGGAACTGTCCGCCGCGGCGGAGCGATCGCCGGACCTTGTCGCCCGACTTTCGGGCGATCAGCCCATGGCCGAGACGCTCGGCTCGCTCGGGGCCGAGCCGGGGCGTGAGGTGTCTTCGCTGCTCCGCCGCAGCGAGGATCACGCCGCAACGCTGGCAAGGCGCGACGAGGCCGGCCGGGAAGCGCATCAAGCCCTCGGTTCGACGCTCGGTTCGCTGCGAGCCGATGCGGAAGCGGGCCGGCTGGTGGCTCGCCTGGCCGACCCGGCCCGGGCGGAGGCGCTCGAAGCGCTGCTGGACGAACTCGACGCGCTCTCGTTCGATCCGGCCCTGGAGCAACTGGGCGAGGAGCGATCGGTCGAGGCGGGCGAGGACTTCGGCCGCCTAGTGCTGGTGCTGGAAGCGATCGCCAACGCCGCCCCGCTGATCGGTGCCGATCCGCAGGCGGCCGACTCGGCACTCCTGCGAGCGATGGTCGCGACGGCGAGCGCCCTGGACAGCACCGCCGATCTGCTCGTGCGTGTCACCGGTTCGCGCGACGAACTGTCCGGGCTCGCGTCCGACCCCTCGTTGCGTGCAAACGCTCTGGAACTGCTCGCCAGGCTGGCGGAGCTCGACGATGGCGACGATTTCGCGCTGCGTGCCGCCCCAGGCCCGGGCGATCGACCGCTGCTGCGCTTTGGGGGAGGCGATGTCGGGGCGGTCGTCTCCGGTGTCGAGCGGAGCGGGGTGCTCGAGCTCCGCCTGACGATCCCATTAATCACCGCGGGGCGTCCGATCCGCGTTGCAGAGGGCGACGATCCGGTCGTCCGCGTCTCTGTCGCCCGCACGCCGACCAACGACCGCATCCTCGCGGCCCACACCGAATCCGGCGTGACCTTCTGGCGTTCAGAGCGGGGGCTCGAAGCGGGCGACACGCGTGTCGCGGTGCGGGCCGTGGTCTCGACCAGGCGCGTGCTCATCGAATCCGACCGCTACGGCACGCCCGACCGGCTGCTGATCACCGAAGACGGCGAGCAGGTCTGGGGCGTGTGGGCCGCGTCGGGCGAGCTGCGCCGGTACGCCGTCAGTCCCGACCACGAGGATCCCGAAGCCGCGTCGACGATGCGCTTTGCCGGGTCGTACACGACCGCCGCGCCGATCACCGCATCCGACATGACCGTCGGCGCGCGCTCGCTGCTGATCGCAACCGACGACGGGCGTCTGCGCACCCTGTTCACCGCGACGCAACGGGGCGCGGGCGAGGACGGCCGCGCGGTCGTGGGCAACGAGCTCCTGGGACCCTCCGACGACCCGGTTGTCTCGCTGGGTGTCAGCGCACGGGACCGGACCGTCGCGGCGCTGCGTTCGAGCGGCCGCCTCGACCTGATGCACGCCACGAGCGCCAAGCGTGTCGCGAGCGTTGCGGCGGGGGAAGGCGACACGCCGATCGCGGTCTTCATGCTGCCAAGGCGCGACGGCTTGATGCTCGTCGACGCCGCGGGGGGCTACCGCCTCTGGGCGCTCGACGCGGGTCATCCGCGCGCGAGCTTCCGTTCGCTCTTCAGGCCCGTGCTCTACGAGGGCGAATACCAACCCCAGCATGTCTACCAGTCGTCGGCGGGCTCGGAGGGCGCAGAGGTCAAGTACGGCCTGATGCCGCTGATCTTCGGCACGCTCAAGGCGACCGTGGTCGCGATGATCATCGCGGCGCCGCTGGCGGTGCTGGCGGCGATCTACTCCAGCGAGTTCCTCTCGCCGGGAACGCGCAAAGCGGTCAAGCCGACGATCGAGCTGATGGCCTCGCTGCCCTCGGTCGTGCTCGGGTTCATCGCGGCGATGGTGCTCGCCCCGTATATGCGCGACCATCTTCCCGCGGTGCTGGTTGGGTTCGTGGTCGTGCCCCTGACGATCGTGCTGGCCGCCTCGCTCTGGCGTGCCCTGCCCGACCACGCGTCGCGCCGCATCGGGGCGACCTCGCGTCTTGGGATCGTCTTCGTCCTGCTCGCGATCGGGTGCCTGCTCGCAACCGGCGTCGGTCCGCTGATCGAGCGGACGCTCTTCTCGGTCTCCGAGGGCGACCGCCTCGTCGCGGCTGGGCTGCACCGGCCGGCCGACCCCGACGCGGTGCCGGCGTGGGTTCCCGACGATCCTTCGGAGCTGACCTCCGCCGAGCAGCGCACGCTCCGGGGCTTTCACGGGATCTACACCGTTGGCGGCGAGCTCGTTCTCCCCGAGGGCGAACTGGACGACATCCCCGCCACAAGGCTGCCGCCCGAGGGCGGCATCCGGCGCTGGCTGGACGGCGCGTTCGGCGGGCCCACGCCCGGCTGGTTGGTCGCGCTGTTTCCGATCGGCCTGCTGTTGTCGGCCGCGCTGCGTGGGCCGCTGCTGGACCGACGCCTCGCCGAGATGGGTACAGGCGCGACGCCCGGAAAAGTCATCGCCACCGAGCTGCTGCGTTTCGGTCTGACGATCGCCGGCGCGATCGCGCTCACGCTGCTCGGCGCTCAAGCGCTGGTCTGGCTCGGGCACGACCCGCGAGACTCGATCTTCGGCCCCTTCAGCGTGCGTAACACGCTGGTGGTCGGGATCATCATGGGCTTTGCGATCATCCCGATCATCTACACCATCAGCGAGGACGCGATGCGGAGCGTGCCCGACTCGCTGCGCCTCGCCTCGCTGGGAGCCGGCGCGACGCCCTGGCAGACCGCCGTCCGCGTTGTGCTGCCCGTCGCGGCGTCGGGCATCTTCTCTGCGATGATGATCGGGCTGGGCAGGGCCGTTGGCGAGACGATGATCGTCCTGATGGCCACCGGCAACACGCCCGAGATCTCGATGAACATCTTCTCCGGCTTCAGAACGCTCGCGGCGAACATCGCCGTCGAGCTGCCCGAGGCCCCGCCGGGCGGGACGCACTACCGCGTGCTCTTCCTTTGCGGGCTCGTGCTCTTCCTGATGACCTTTGTGATCAACACCACCGCCGAGCTGGTCCGCCAGCACTTCCGCAAGCGAAACGCGGCGCTCTAAGCGCCAAGGAGCCTCTCAGCGTTGCAGGAGCAACCGACCCAACCCGAGACCCAGGCGCATCGGCGCGTCACGCCCCCCGCGGCGAGGGGTGGGCCGCTCATGTGGCTCATGGGCGGCGCGCTGGCGGCCTGCCTCGTGCTCGTGCTCGGGCTGATCGGGCTCATCGTCGTCCGGGGCTCGCAGACCTTCTGGCCAAAGGCGATCGAGCGGGTCGAGATGGTCGCCGTCGAGGGCGGGGAGCCCGAGGTGCTGCTCGGGCGCCTCATGGAGACCGACGTCTACCGGCCCGACCGCGACGAACGCGCCCGGATCGAGGCCCTCAACGCGCAGGGCCTGCTGCCCCAGAGCGTTGACCCGGACGAACCGCTCGAACGCATCCTGCTCCAGGTCGGTAACCGCGAGTTCGGAGCCGCGGCCTTCCGATGGGTGCCCCTCTACGAGGTCGCTTCTCGATCGCGTCCTGAGAACACGGTCGTGCTTGAACGCCTGGAGTGGGGGCCCTTCATCGGATCGGTCGACGCGCTCGTCTTCGACCGCTGGCTGCCCGAAGACGAAGCGCTCTTCGACGAACGCCCGGCGAGCACCGACATCGGCGAGGGCGTCGCGACGCGCGAGGTCCGCTTCGTCGGGGGCGAGCGCCGAGTCCTCGAACGCGTGACCGTCCCGCTCGTCGGCGAGGAAGGGTTCAGGGCGTTCGAACGCGAGGTCCGCAGCGCGAAAGACCGCAGACGCGTCATCGAGCGGCTCGAACGGGGCGAGCGGAGCGAGGTCGACCGTCGCATCGGCGCCCTGAACATGCGCGTCAGGCGGGCCGAACTGGAGCGGGAGGAGACCGTCAGCGACGACAGTTCGATGCCGTTCTGGCTCTGGGGCGGAACCACGATCGCCTCGATCGGTCTGCTCTTTGCCGGGGTGCGGCTCCGACGCAGCACGACAGACCCGGACCATCCGGGGCGGGTCAAGCCCGGTGGATTCCTCGCATCGCTGATGATCGGCGTCTCACTGGCGGGCCTGTTCTTCGGTGCGGTCGACCACCCGTGGTCAGGCCCGTCGATGAGCGAAGAACGCCTCGAGTCGATCCGCGCAGAGCACGCCAGCGAGGTCGAACGCCTCATCGAGCGCGGCGAGGAGATCGACGCCAGGCTCTCTGAACTCCGACGCGACGACGCCCGCTTCAGAGTCATCGTCACCGACGCGAGAACCGGTCGATTCGCGCCAGAGGAAGTGGGGCGTCCCGGCGAGCCGATGCGCCTGTCGCAGATCGACCGTGCCGTACGCTCAAACGCCCTGGACTTCTCGGGCAGGCTCGGCGTCTACTTCGACCGCTGGGCCCAGTTCCTGACAGACAGACCGAGGCCCGACGGCGAGGGAGGCCTGCTCTCGGTCATCGTCGGCACCGTCACCCTCACCATGCTGCTGACGATCACGGTCGTCCCTCTCGGCGTGATCGCCGCGATCTATCTCCGCGAGTACGCCCACCAGGGCTTCATCACCAGCGTCCTCCGCATCGCGGTGAACAACCTCGCGGGCGTGCCGAGCATCGTCTACGGCGTCTTCGGCCTCGGCTTCTTCTGCTACATCGTGGGGGGGTACATCGACACAGGACCCGACGCCCCCGCGGCGCGAACGCCCTGGTGGGCGTTGGTCGGCGCGCTGGTGCTCGCGGCCAGCCTCGCCATCACGCTGATGGGCGCGGGCAGGCGGATCCCCGGGCGACCTTCGTCCAGGGCCGCGTCGGCCTGCCGCATCGGCGCGGGGCTGCTCTGGGTCGCGGCGGTGGCGCTGGTGTTTTACCTGGTCGCGGCGACGCCCTACTTCGGAGGCTTCTTCAGGGCGGAGGTCTCGGCGGGCCAGCCGGTCTTCGGCGCTCGCGGGATCCTCTGGGCCTCGCTGACGCTGTCGCTCTTGACACTGCCTGTGGTGATCGTCGCGACCGAAGAGGCGATCGCCGCCGTACCCCGCTCGATCCGCGAGGCGAGCCTGGGCTGCGGCGCAAGCAAGTGGCAGACGATCCGCCGGGTCGTGCTCCCGGGCGCGCTGCCGGGCATCATGACCGGGGCCATCCTCGCGATCGCGCGCGGCGCGGGCGAGGTCGCGCCGCTCATGCTCGTCGGCGCCGTCAAGCTCGCCCCGCAGTTGCCCGTCTCCACCGAATTCCCCTTTATCCATGGCGAGCGGAGCTTCATGCACCTGGGTTTCCACATCTACGACCTCGGCTTCCAGAGCCGAGACTCGGAGGCCGCACAGCCCCTCGTCTGGACCACGACCCTCCTGCTCATCGCGATCGTGTTGCTCTTGAACCTCGCGGCGATCGTGCTGCGCAGCCGCCTGCGCTCGCGGAAGGGGCCGGCCGTTTGACGCCGATCGGAGTTTGATCCCATGACCGGAACCGCAACACCCAGAATCACCCGCCCGAGCAACGGCGCCGACGAGCCCGAGCTCGGCGTCATCGAGGCGATCCGCGCCGGCCACGAGGTCCGCTCGGTCATCCACGAGCAGGTCACCGAGGGCGACGCCGTGCTGAACATCGAGGCGTTCAGCCTCTACTACGGCCAGGCCCAGGCGCTCCACTCGGTCACCGCCCCCGTCAGGCGGGGCAAGGTCACCGCGATCAGCGGGCCGTCGGGCTGTGGCAAGAGCACGCTCCTGCGCTCGGTCAACCGCCTCAACGACCTCATCGACTCGGTCCGCATCGAGGGCGACATGCTGCTCAACGGCGAGTCGATCTACCACCCCCGCGTCGATGTGATCTCCCTCCGCAAGCGCCTGGGCATGGTCTTCCAGAAGCCCAACCCCTTCCCGATGTCGATCTTCGAGAATGTCGTCTACCCCCTCCGCATCGACGGGGAGAAGCGCCGGTCCGTCCTCGAAGAGGCGTGCGAGCGCAGTCTGAAAGGCGCCGCGATCTGGGACGAGGTCAAAGACCGCCTCAAGGAGAGCGCCCTGGGCCTCTCGGGCGGTCAGCAGCAGCGCCTGTGCATCGCCCGCGCCATCGTGGCCGACCCGGAGGTCCTTCTGCTCGACGAGCCGTGCTCGGCCCTCGACCCTGTGGCGACCCTCCGCATCGAGGAGCTCATCCACGAGATCTCCGAGCGGTACACCGTCCTGATCGTCACCCACAACATGCAGCAGGCCGCCCGGGTCAGCGACTTCACCGCCTTCATGTACCTCGGGCGTCTGGTCGAGTACGGGCCGACCGACGAGGTCTTCCAGCGTCCCCGCCTGGGCGAGACCGAGCAGTATGTGACCGGCCGTTTCGGCTGAATCGCCGGCCGGGCCGGGCATTTCGGACCGTCCGAACCGGTAGCGAATCTCGGGCAACCGACACGATCAGGGCCGGAAATCATCAGGACGCCTACCAGCGGGCCGATATGGTGCCATAGCATGGGAATCGGTGGTTGATTTGCCGCCGGTGCGATCAGTTTGCCACCGAGACGCGAGGCCCGAAATGAGTGCCGCTCCAAGAGCAGTGCCTCCCGCAGTCAATGGCTGGAACGCCGAGTACCTGGACGCCGAGTACGCCAGATACAAACAGGACCCGGACTCCGTCCCGGCCGACCTGCGCTCCTTCTTCGCGGGGTTCGACCTCGCCCAGAGCGGCGCCGGACCGGCCCGGGGCTCCTCGGAAGAGGCCGAGACCCTCCGGTTCCAGGCCCGCGTGGGCGACCTGATCGAGGCGTACCGAGGCCTCGGCCACATCGCCGCCCGCCTCGATCCCTTCGACCGTGCCCGCAAACGCCCCGACGCCCTCAACCTGTCCACACACGGGCTCTCCGAGGGCGATCTCTCCCGCGAGGTCGACGCCTCCCGTGTCGGGCTGGAAGGCGTCGTCACCCTCGGACGGTTGATCGAGCATCTCGAGGCCCGCTACTGCGGCACCCTGGGCGTCGAGGTGATGCACATCACCGACCGCACCGAGCGTGAATGGCTGCTGGACCGCTTCGAGAGGGGGGTCGACCGCAGCCCGCTGACCAGGGGCCAGAAGATCCACCTGCTCGAGCAGATCCTCTCCGCGGAGATGTTCGAGCGTTTTCTTCAGAAGCGTTATCCGGGCGACAAGCGGTTCAGCCTCGAAGGCTCTGAGTCGCTCATCCCCCTGCTCGACCGCGTCGTCGAGAGCGCTTCAGAGTTCGGCGTCGAGGAGATCGTCCTGGGCATGGCCCACCGCGGACGCCTCAATGTCCTGAACAACATCCTCGGCAAGACCCACGAGCAGATCTTCACCGAGTTCGAAGAGACCTGGCAGGAGGACTTCGTCGACGGGGGCGGCGATGTCAAGTACCACCGGGGCTACTCGGGCACGCGACAGTTCGGCAACGGTCGCATGGTCCACCTCGCGATGGCCAGCAACCCGAGCCACCTCGAAGCGGTGAACCCGGTTGTGATGGGCCGCTGCCGCGCAAAGCAGCGCCTCCGCGACGACCGCCAGCGCAAGCGCGTGATGTCGCTGCTGATCCATGGCGACGCGGCCATCGCCGGCCAGGGCGTCGTCGCCGAGTGCCTGAACATGTCCCAGCTCGACGGCTACACCGTCGGCGGCACGGTGCACGTCGTCGTCAACAACCTCATCGGCTTCACCACCACGCCCGAGGAAGGCCGCTCCGGACGCTACTGCACCGACATCGCCAACGCCTGCGAGTGCCCGGTGCTGCATGTCAACGGAGAGGACCCCGAGGCGGTGCTCGCAGCGGCGTACTTCTCCGTCGCCTACCGCCAGGTCTTCGGCAAGGACATCTTCATCGAGCTCTGGTGCTACCGCAAGTACGGGCACAACGAGCAGGACGAGGCCAGCTTCACCCAGCCCATCCTCGCCAAGCTCATCAAGAAGAAGAAGAGCGTGCTGGAGAGCTACTCCCAGCGCCTCCTCGACGAGGGCCTGCTCAGCAAGGACGACATGGAGGTCATCCAGCAACGCCTGGATGAAGCGCTCGACAAGGCCCAGAAGATGGCCCGTGAGCGACCGGTCGACCCCACGATCGACCCCGGCTCGGCACGCTGGTCGGGCATGAGCCACGCCTACAGCCACGAGCCGGCCCAGACCGCCGTCTCCGCCGAAGCCCTCCGCGAGGTCTGCGAGGCGATCGGCCGAGTCCCCGAGGGCTTCAAGGTCAACCGCAAGCTCGTCAAGCTGCTCGACGATCGGCGCAGCCTGCTCGACACCGGCGAGATCAGCTACGCCGACGCCGAAACGCTCGCCTACGGCACGCTCCTCATCGAGGGCCATCCCGTCCGCGTCTCGGGCCAGGATGTCGGGCGAGGCACCTTCAGCCACCGGCACGCCGTCCTCCGCGACGCCGAGGACGGACGCGTCTGGGTCCCCCTGGCCCACATCCGCCCGCGCCTGATCGATCCCGACCTCCACGAGGGCGGCGCCAACACCGACCCGGAAAAGCAGGCCCAGTTCTGCATCCACAACAGCCCGCTCTCAGAGGAGGCCGTCCTCGGCTTCGAGTACGGCTACTCCCTCGCCGACCCCTCGATGCTCGTCGTCTGGGAGGCCCAGTTCGGCGACTTCAACAACGGCGCCCAGATCATCATCGACCAGTTCATCAGCTCCGCCGAGATGAAGTGGCAGCGGTGGAACGGGCTGACCATGCTCCTCCCCCACGGGTACGAGGGCGCCGGCCCGGAGCACTCCTCCGCCAGGCTCGAACGCTTCCTCCTGCTCTGCGGCGACGACAACATCCAGGTCGTCTACCCGACCACCGCCGCCCAGACCTTCCACATGTTCAGGCGGCAGGTCAAGCGCAACTTCCGCAAGCCGCTGATCGTCATGTCGCCCAAGAGCATGCTCCGCACCCCGACAAGCCACATCTCCGAGCTGATCGAGAGCCGCTTCCGCGAGGTCATCGACGACCCGGCGTTCGAGGGCGACCGCCTCGTCCCGGACCGCAAGACGCTCGATCGCTCCGGCGTCGAGCGCGTGATCCTCTGCTCGGGCAAGATCTACCACGAGATGGCCAAGCGGCGCGACGACATCGGGCGCACCGACACCGCCATCGTCCGAATCGAGCAGCTCTACCCCCTGCACACCGACCTGCTCCGCGAGATCATCGACCGCTACCCCAAGAAGACCGAGGTCCTCTGGGTGCAGGAAGAGCCCCGCAACATGGGCGCGTTCCTCTTCATCGCAGACAAGCTCCGCGAGAAGCTGGGCATCGACAGCCTGCCCTACATCGGCAGGCCCGCCAGCGCCTCCCCAGCCAGCGGCTCGAAGAAGCGCGACCGGCTCCAGCAGGAAGGCATCCTTTCAAGAGCGATCGGCGAGGCGCCGCAGCACAAGGCCGAGGAGCAGCCCTCGCCCAAGGAAGAAGGCGGTCAGGGCTCGGCCAACGGCAAGGCGTCGTCGTCAAAGCACGCCAAGGCGACCGCCTGACCACGCGTAGACTTTCTGACGCCGGGCACGGAATCCACCGGCCCGGCGTTCTTCATCGAGGCTCTCAGTAATCAGGGCGCAACAGCAGATGGCCACCGATATCGTCATCCCAAATGTCGGCGAATCCGTCACCGAGGGCGTCATCGCCGCGTGGCTCAAGAACGACGGCGACTATGTCGAGCAGGACGACACGCTCATCGAGCTCGAGACCGACAAGATCACGATGGAGGTCCCCGCCCCCGCCAGCGGCGTCCTGAAACGCTCCGCTTCCGAGGGCGACACCGTCGAGGTCGGCGCCGTCGTCGGCTCCATCGACGAATCCGCCGAGAAGCCGTCGGGCGGCTCGTCCGAATCCGCCAAGAAGGACGGCGAGTCGAAGAAGGCCGAGGGCGCCTCCGACGACCAAGACAACGAGAGCAAGAACGCCGACAGCAAGGCGTCCACCGCGACGGCCGAGAAGCCATCCGCCAAGGGGGAAGAGGCCGAGTCTTCAAAGGCCAAGGGAACGCCCGCCAAGAGCGCGCCGCCGGCCAGCAACGGCCAGGCCCGCCCCTCGGGCGACATCAAGGCCACGCCTCTGGCAGAGAAGATCGCCGGCCAGTTCAACATCGACCTCTCCCGCGTCAAGCCCACCGGCGCAGGCTCACGCATCCGCGAGCAGGATGTCCTGGCCTACCTCCAGGCGCACCCTGACGGCGACAGCGACGCCCCGGCATCCGCCGGCGCTTCGGGCCCATCTCGCTCGACCAGCGTCGAGAAGATGTCGCCCATGCGTCAGCGCATCGCCCAGCGCCTCGTCGAGGCGCAGCAGACCGCCGCGATGCTCACCACCTTCAACGAGTGCGACATGACCAATGTCATGGCCCTCCGGAAGAAGTACAAGGAAGAGTTCGGCGAGAAGCACGGCGTCAACCTCGGCTTCATGTCTTTCTTCATCGCCGCCACCTGCTCGGCCCTCAAGGCTTTCCCGGCCGTCAACTCGTACATCGTCGAGCAGGACGGCAAGCCCGCCCTCAAGGGCCACGACTACTGCGATATCGCCATCGCCGTCAGCAGCCCCAAGGGCCTCGTCGTCCCCGTGCTCCGCAACGCCGAATCGATGTCCTTCGACGAGATCGAGAAGGCCGTCAAGGACTACGGCACGCGGGCCAAGAACGGCAAGCTCGAACTCGCCGAGATGCAGGGCGGCACCTTCACCATCACCAACGGCGGCATCTTCGGCAGCCTGATGTCCACCCCGATCCTCAACCCGCCGCAGTCGGCCATCCTCGGCATGCACGCGATCAAGAGCCGCGCCGTCGAAGATCCCGACAACCCCGGCCAGCTCGCCCTCCGCCCGATGATGTACCTCGCCCTGAGCTACGACCACCGCGTCGTCGACGGCGCCGGCGCCGTCAGGTTCCTCGTGCACATCAAAGACTGCATCGAGAACCCCGAGCGCCTCATGCTCAAGATCTAAAGCCCTGAAAGGGCGCGGGGTTGTAGCCTCGGGTGGAGCGAGGCCGCAAGGCGGAGCGCAACCCGTGGATCAAGTCAAAGAATGTTCTTGTCCTGAAGGGGCGAAGGAACCTTCAAGTTCCATCTGCGCCGATTGTCTTGGCAATGCGCAGCCGTTCTTCCGCAAGGTCTCGATCTTCTTCGTCGAAGCAGCCGTGCCATTCGGGTTCATTTGCAATCACCGACTCCATAGAGAGTTCAAGATTCCCTCGCTTGGCAAGCGTCACGAGGCCTTTGTGCAACTCCTCGCGCAGCATCGACTTCGCTTTGGGTACGAAGTCCCCTCCGCAATCATCGAGCAGCTTCTGGAACCACGATGCATTGTATTGTGGCTTCAGCTTCCGACAGTCTTCGACTGTCTGCCGCATACGCTGTGTGAAAGGCGTCTCGTCGTGTCGTGTCATCGTTTGATTCCTTATCGTCGCAGCATCGCGTCGATCAACCCATCGCACGCCCCGTCGAGCATCCGGTACACGCGTTCGAACCCGTCGCCCTCGCCCCAGTATGGATCGGGGACATCCGACGGGTTGTCGGTGTGCTCGGGGTGGAACGACATCATCAGCCGAAGGCGCTCGCGCGGCGCGCCCGCCTTGAGCAGGTCCTTCTCGTTGGAGCGGTCCATCGCCAGCAGCATGTCGAACCGATCGAAGTCGTCCGTCTTCACCTGGCGGCCGATCGAGGGCACGCTGATGTCGTAGCGCGACGCGACCTCGATCGTCCGAGGGTCGGCCCGCTGGCCGACATGCCACGAGCCGGTCCCCGCCGAATCGACCAGGAACCGATCCCGCACGCCCCGGCGCTCGATCTTGTCGAGAAAGATCGCCTCCGCCAGCGGCGAGCGGCAGATGTTCCCCAGGCAGACAAACAGCACGCCGATCGTGTCACTCTCTCGGTTCGGGTCCTTGGGCATGCGGTCTTTCTAGGCGCTCGCCCGGCCCCGAGCCGAAACCGCCGAGCGCACCGCCTCTGCAAACGCGGCCGCGGGTTCTGCCAGGTCGACCGGCTCGGGCTTGTACCCATCCGCGAGCGTCTGGGCGAAGTCCCGCGCCGTGTCGCCGGGCGCCGCCAGGCGGTCGTCGTCTCCGCCTGTGATCCCCAGCAGCCGGCGCATCGAGCGCGGCACGACCGTCCGAACGCCCAGGCCCCTCGCAAGCCCGATCATTGTCGCGACCGACGCGATCGGCTCGCTGACCGGCTGGACGACCGCCGCGTCGAGCTCGCCCAGCAGCGTTGGCAGCACGCCGGGTGGCGTGAGCAGCCCGTTGGTGTTGTCGAGCTGGCGGTGCAGGCGCATCGCCTCTGGCCTGAAGCCCATCCGGTGCGAGAGCACGCCGGTGGTGTGCACGCCCATGGATTCCAGCAGCGTGCCGACCCAAGCCGCGAGCCTCGCGTCGCCCGCGTCCGGCGGATCTGCGATCAGACCCACGACCACCCCGAGCCCATCCGGCGCGGCACGCCTCCGGGGCGCAGCTGGCGTGACAATCGGCGCAGGCAGGCCCAGCGGGCTCCACTCGGCCAGCGGCCGGTCCATCGGCAAAACGAAGCAGTCTGATCCCGGTGCACGCATCCGCCACCACGCCGCGGCCCCCGTGCTCCACGCGATCACGCGATCGAAGACCGCCGCGTCGGCGGGCACGGACCTCCGAGGCCACGATCGCGGCAGGCGGAAGCGCCCGAGCACGCGTTCGACGGGATCGGGCGAGAGCGCGACGCTGTAGCCCTCGCCGAGCCCGGCGTCGGCCGCCTGGCGTGCCCATGCGGTCGGGCCGAGCAGCAGGGGGGTGTGGTCGAACTCCTGCAGGCTGTCACGGATGAACGAGCAAGCCGCGAGCGAACCGACAGCGCCGCCCCCGCCTCCGGCCCGGGGCGATTCGAGCAGATGCAGCACACGTGGCCGGTCGTCGCTCACCGGCCGCGGCTGTCGCGGGCTTCGTGCTTGAAGAAGAGTTGGGCGACGCCGATGCCCGTCCATGTGGCGAGCTGATCCTGGGCCATCAGCATCTCCGTGCGGCTGCTCGGGGCGGTGCCTTGCTGCTGGGGCATGCTCAGCGAGACGGGGTGCCCGGTGCGGGCGTCTTCCCCGGTCGGCCAGAGGCGACCGCCTTCGGCGACATCGATCACCCGGACGCGGACGCTCGAAGAGGGCACGAAGGTCGTCCCGTCCGGCGAGAGCGTGAAATCATCGATCCCGACCCAGATCACAAGGTCCGCCTCGACGGCTTGGCCGATCTCCACCATCGACATCGGCTCGCCGAAGCGCTCGCCCCGTGCGGCGATGATCGCGGCGCGACCATCGATCACATCCGGCGCACGGCGTTGTGTGAGCAGGGCCTGCTCGGCCGCCTCGGCGATCTTGGTCCGAAGGTCGGCGCGTCCGAGGCGGTTGCCCCGGTCGTCGATGAACACAACCACCGACTTGCCCTCGGGCAACTGGTACTGCGCGGGAACCGTCGGCGGGCCTTTCAGCAGGAAGTACCCGGCGCCGACGATGTTGCAGCCCTGCAGTGCGCCGACGCTGACGCCGAGCAGAACGGCCGTCAGCGCAAGGAGCAGCCGATCAGAATGTGAGGTCTTTGGCTTCTTCATGGTCATAGAACATCCAGGCGGCACGCCTTGAAAACCTGGAGACCAGCGCCGAGGCGACAGCCCCTGCGCCGAAATCGTCCTGCGAGAACCCCGAGCTGTCGGGGAAGCCGACGCGGATCATCCGCTGGTAGCGGTACTCGCCCGCCAGCGGGCCGTCGGCCTCGATCACCGCGATCATGCCCGAGGCCTGCCCGTCCCAGAGGTAGCGGTTGCCCGGCTCGCGCAGGCGGAACTCGTCGAGCTCGATGAAGACCACGCGGTCGACACCGCCCAAGGCCTTGCCGAGCTCCTCGCGGTCCATCAACGCCCAGCGGGGGTTCTGCTTCTGGAAGAGCACCACCTGTTCGGCGGGGACAAACCCCGCGGCGCCCGCGTTCTCGGCGAGGTTCGCCGTCACGCGCGAGGTCAGCTCGGGCACCAGCGCGGGAAACTCAGACTGCACCATCTGGCTCGCGGCGACAACCACCGCGAAGGTCTTGCCCTGCAGGCCCGTGTACTCGGCGTAGACCTTCTTGGGCGTCGCGTCGTCGATCGCCTTGGCGACCACACCGGCGACCCCGAAGATCTGGCAGCCTGTCCCCGCGATCAGCATCGACCCCGCCGCGGCAAGGGCGCAGAGGCGTCCGAGGCGGTGCGGGAGTCCCGAGCGTGTCACTTTGCGCGGCATCGATCCGAACCTCCGATGGGTGTCCCTCGCGATACTCGTCCCGCTCGGCTTCTGCCGGGCCCGGCGAGCATCCGGTACGCAGGCGGGAGACTGCCGGTCGCGTCATGCGCCGGCGAATGTGGCGATCTTATAGACCCACCCGCCCAGCCAGAGGGCGGCGGTGGCCCAGATCACCCGCGACCGCAGCGATCGGGCGCACAAACGCCCGAGGTGCGAGCCGGTCGCGGCGGTGTACAGCCCAACCCAGAATACCACAGATGTGCCGATCACGAGCAAGGCCCCGAACGGCTGGGCGTGAAAAGACCCCACAAAGTCCGTAGAGGCCGCCCGGGAGAACGAGGTCGTCATCCCGCACATCGGGCAGGGCTTGCCGAACCGCTCGGGCCAGGAGCAGGGGTCCATGCCCATCTGGGTGTGGGTGCCGATGCCCTCTTCGGCGGGGGTGAGCGACCAGGCGGTCACCATCAGGGCCATCGCGAGCAGAGCGACGCCTGCCCAGACCAGACGCACCGACACCGTCTCGGGCGAGAGCCGCCCCCCGGGCTGTCTTGCGCGTGCGTTCATGGTGAGATTGTCAGCAGCGAGTGTCCAAGGCACCGGGCTTGGCCCGGCGAAGATAGGCCTCAGTCAAAGTTGAAGACGCCCTTGCGGAACCCGTAGACATACGCGACGATCGTCGTGAACAGGAAGAAGAAGATCCGGAAGAGCCAGATCCCGGCGTCCGGGTTGGCGGGGTCGAGGTTCGGGAAGGTCGTCGCCCAGGGGTAGAGGAAGATGATCTCGACATCGAAGACGAGGAAGACCATCGCGATCAGGTAGAACCGGACATTGAACCGCTTGCGGGCCGTGCCCACCGGGTTCATGCCCGACTCGTAGCTCATCCCCTTGTTGGCGCCGCGCCGGGAGGGCCCGATGATCTTCGTCAGCACGATGTTCGCGACCGCGAAACCGACCGCGCCGACGATGATCACCGCCAGCGGCAGGTACTGATCCAGCGCCACATTGGGCTGAGAGGCGAGCGTCGTCAGCGGGTGGAGCATCGCGCGCAGATCTCCGGGGACAGCGGGAGGGCACGATGGTAGCCGGACGAGCGCCTCGCGTCACGCGTGCGTGTGCAGCAGACTGCTCGCGCCCCGACCCGTTGGGGGCGTCGCCCTGTCAATGCCGCCATCTGGTGGAGGGGTGTGGCGGATGACTGTCGGACGGATCGGTCGCCTGCCACTTCGGCAGGCTCCGGGGCGGGATCGGCCGGTGCTGTCAGGCTGCACGGGCGGGATCGGGCTCGATCGGGGCGGAATCGGCTCGGTGGGGGCTGGCACGCCCTTTGCCCCTGTCTGTGTCACCGCGATCGGTCTCGGCCGGCAACGACCGTGACGCTCGCGGAGAAGTACAGATCGAAATCCCGCCCGGCGGGTGCGGCCCTGGCGGGCCCAGCCCGCTTTCCGGGGCCGAGCAAGAGAGACCTTTTCAAAAGCTGGAGTCAAACGCCCATGGCCGTCAAAGAACTGACCTTCGACCTCGAGGCGCGTCAGGCCCTGCTGGCCGGTGTCGAGAAACTCGCCAACGCAGTCAAGAGCACCCTCGGCCCCCGCGGGCGCAGCGCCATCATCGACAAGAGCTGGGGCGGCCCGACGGTGACCAAGGACGGCGTGACCGTCGCCGAGGAAGTCGAGCTCAAGAATAAGGCCGAGAACATGGGCGCGCTGCTCGTCAAGGAGGCCGCCAGCAAGACCTCCGACGACGCCGGCGACGGGACCACCACCGCGACCGTCCTCGCCGAGGCCCTCTTCCGCGAGGGCCTGAAGTACATCGCCGCCGGCGTTGACGCCAACGCCCTCATCCGCGGGATGAAGCAGGCGGTCGAGGCGTCGGCCGCGGCGATCGACAAGCTCGCCACCCCGGTCGACGGCAAGAAGGACATCCAGAATGTCGCGTCGATCAGCGCCAACAACGACCCCGAGATCGGCAAGATCATGGCCGACGCCTTCGAGAAGGTCGGCAAGGACGGGGTGATCACGGTCGAGGAGGGCAAGAGCCTGGAGACCGAGGTCAGCGTCGTCGAGGGCATGCAGTTCGACCGGGGCTACCTCAGCCCCAACTTCATCACCGACGCCGACGAGATGAAGGTCGTGCTCGACAAGCCCCTGATCCTCGTGCACGAGGGCAAGATCGACACGATCACCAAGCTCGTCCCCCTGCTCGAGAAGGTGATGCAGGCCAAGAAGCCCCTGCTCATCATCGCAGAGGATGTCACCGGCGAGGCGCTGAGCACGCTGGTCATCAACAAGCTCCGCGGCACCCTCCAGGTCGCGGCCGTCAAGGCCCCGGGCTACGGCGACCGCCGCAAGGCGATGCTGCAGGACCTCGCGGTCCTCACCGGCGCCGACCCTGTGATGAACGACACGGGGACGGAGCTCGACAACATCGAGCTCTCCGCCCTGGGCATGGCCAAGAAGATCGAGATCGACGCGGACAACACGACCGTGATCGAGGGCGCCGGCGACAGCAAGGCGATCCAGAGCCGCGTCTCGCAGATCCGTCGCGAGATCGAGTCCGCCTCCAGCGACTACGACCGCGAGAAGCTGCAGGAGCGTCTGGCCAAGCTGGCCGGTGGCGTGGCGCAGATCAAGGTCGGCGCCGCCTCCGAGGCCGAGCTGAAAGAGAAGAAGGCCCGCGTCGAGGACGCGCTGCACGCGACACGCGCCGCGGTCGAGGAGGGCATCGTCCCCGGCGGCGGCGTCAGCTTCATCCGTGCCCGCGCCGCGGTCGAGAAGCTCAAGGAGTGGAGGTCGGTCTACGCCAAGGCGAAGGAAGTCACCGCCGAGGAAATCGGGCAGGCCAAGTACGATGTCGCCGTCGGCCAGCATGTGGTCTGGACGGCGCTGGCCGTCCCCCTGCGGACGATCGCCGACAACGCCGGCGCCAAGGGCTCGGTCGTCGTGGCGAAGGTGGCCGAGAACGAGTCGCCGAACTTCGGCTACAACGCGCTGACGGGGACTTTCGGCGACCTGATCGCCGACGGCGTGCTGACGCCGGCGAAGGTCGACCGCTCTGCGCTGCAGAACGCGTCGAGCGTCGCGACGATCCTGCTCGCCGCGGATTGCCTGGTGACCGAGAAGCCGGGCGACAAGGACGAGGGCGGCGCCCCCGGCGGCGGCATGGACGCGATGGGCGGCATGGGTGGAATGGGCGGCATGGGTGGCATGCCGGGCATGGGCGGGATGGGGTTCTGAGTCAAGAGAAGGTCAAGTGTCAATGAATCAAGACTACATCGCTAAGCAGTCGGCCGAGGCATCCACAAGTCGTGCAGACTTTCAAGGCACGATTGCGGCCGACAACTTGGGCAACACCATCGGTGGGCTGACTGGGCTGGCGTCCTTGCTCAATGCTAGAGGATGGCCTGTCGCGATGACTTGGACATACCTAGGTGGCGGACCGTCGGCCTATGTGAGCGTTACTTTGTACACGCTTGCGGAGGAATACGGCGAGATTCAGGACGAGATGTCGTTCTTGAGAGTCCTTGAGGAAAGTCAAGGGAAACCAAGAGTTCGAAGATTCACTGACGACAACATGCCCATTCATGAAGTCCTTCCTCTGTTCAAAGAACTTCAGTTTGTGTTGCAGAGCAGTCGTGGACATGTAGATGAGTTCGTCATCGTCGAAGAGAATGACGCCGAGACAGCCTGACAGTGGTTGGCCTCGAACTATGGAGAAGTTGTAATGGCAGTCAAACCGCTGGATGACCGGATCCTGGTCAAGCCGATCGAGAAGGAAGCGAAGACGGCGTCGGGGCTGTACCTGCCCGAGTCGAGCAAGGAGAAGCCGATCCAGGGCGAGGTCGTCGCCGTGGGGCCCGGCAAGAGGCTCGACAACGGGCAGCGGGCCAAGATGAGCGTCAAGAAGGGCGACCGCGTCGTCTACGGGCGGTACGCGGGCTCGGATGTCGAGATCAAGGGCACCACGCACCTGATCCTCCGCGAGACCGAGTTGCTCGGCATCATCGACTGAACGGTTCTGAGTGAGTGAGGGCCCGTGCGAGGGCACGAGCCAGGGTAGAGAGAGATTTACGCCCGGCCCCGTCCGCAAACGGCGGGGTTGGGATTCAGCGGGGATTCGCCGGGGCTTCCCCCGGCCGCGAACAACACCAAGCATCCTGCGAGGCCAAGCCATGAGCAGCAAACAAATGATCTTCGGGACCGACGCCAAGTCGCAACTGCGCGACGGGGTGGCGCGGCTCGCCGACGCCGTCAAGTGCACCATGGGCCCCAGCGGGCGCCATGTGCTGATCCAGAAGTCCTACGGCGGCCCTTCGGTCACCAAGGACGGGGTCAGCGTCGCCAAGGAGGTCGAGCTCTTCGAGCGGTTCGAGTCCATGGGCGCCAAGATGGTCCACCAGGTCGCCAAGCGGACGGCCGACAAGGCGGGCGACGGGACGACCTGCGCCACCGTGCTCGCCCAGGCGATCTTTACCGAGGGGCTCAAGGCCGTCGCGGCCGGGCACAACCCGATCGATCTGCAGCGCGGGATCAACAAGGCCGCGGAGGTCGCCGGCGAGGCGATCGACGACCTGGCCACCCCCTGCAAGGGCAAGGCGGACCTGCAGAAGGTCGCGACCGTCTCGGCCAACCACGACGCGACGATCGGCGAGCTGATCGCCGAGGCGATCAACCGCGTCGGCGCCGAGGGCGTCGTCGAGATCGAGGACGGCAAGACCGCCGAGACGACGCTTGAGTATGTCGAGGGCATGCAGTTCGACAAGGGCTACCTGAGCCCCTACTTCATGACCAACCCGAAGAACGCCGAGTGCGTGCTCGAAGACGCGTATGTGCTGATCTACGAGAAGAAGATCGCCAACCTGCCCGACCTGCTGCCGCTGCTCAACAAGATCGCCACGGCCGGCAAGCCCCTGCTGATCATCGCCGAGGAGGTCGAGAACGAGGCGCTGGCGGCCCTGGTCGTCAACCGCCTGCGGGGCGTCCTGAAGGTCTGCGCCGTCAAGGCGCCGGGCTTTGGCGACCGTCGCAAGGCGATGCTGGGCGACATCGGGGTGCTGACGGCCGGGACCTACTTCTCTGACGACATCGGGCGCTCGCTCGAATCGATCGAGCTGGGCGAGCTCGGACGCGCCAAGAAGATCACCATCACCAAGGACGACACGACGATCGTCCAGGGCGCGGGCAAGAAGAAGGACATCGAGGCCCGGGCCGAGCAGATCAAGGCCCAGCACGACAAGTCCACCAGCGAGTACGACCGCGAGAAGCTGATGGAGCGCTACGCCAAGCTGACCGGCGGCGTCGCGATCGTCCATGTCGGCGGCGCGACCGAGACCGCTCAGAAGGAGCGCAAGGACCTCGTCGACGACGCCCTGCACGCGACGCGTGCGGCGGCCAAGGACGGGTATGTCCCCGGAGGCGGGGTCGCCCTGCTCCGCGTGCAGCAGGCGATCATCGACGCGCGCAAGAAGGCCAAGGGCGACGAGAAGCTGGGCTACGACATCGTGGCCGCGGCGATCGAGTACCCCGCCCGCCAGATCGCCCTGAACGCCGGCTTCGACGGCGACCTCGTCGTCGAGAAGGTTAAGGAAGGCAAGGGCGGCTTCGGGTTCAACGCCGCGACGGGCAAGTACGAGGACCTCGTCAAGGCGGGGATCATCGACGCGGCGCTGGTGCCCAAGACGGCGCTGATCAACGCGGCGAGCGTCGCGGGCCTGATGCTTACGACCGATGTGATGCTGACGGACCTGAAGGACGACGCCGACGCGGAAGCGAACGCGATCGTCTGATCGGTCGCGGTCGCCTGAGGAACCAACAGGGGCTTCGGGCCGAAAGGCCCGGAGCCCGTTTCACGATCTGACTCGCTGCCCGGAGGCACGATGCCGACCACCCGCGACTACTACGAGATCCTCGGCGTTGAGCGGAGCGCCGACGCCGAAGAGATCAAGCGGGCGTACCGGCGCCTGGCGATGAAGCACCACCCGGACCGCAACCCGGGCGACACAGAGGCGGAGACGAAGTTCAAGGAAGCCGCCGAGGCGTACGAGGTTCTCGGCGATCCGCAGAAGCGCCAGCGGTACGACCAGTACGGGCACGAGGGCGTGCGCGGGGCGGGCGCCGCGACGCACGACTTCTCCCGCATGGACGTCTCGGACATCTTCTCGATGTTCCAGGACATCTTCGGGGGCGGGATGGCCGGCGGCGGGGGCCGGACGCGCGGGGGCGTGCCGCGGGGCTTCGACCTCGAAACCGAGGTCTCGCTGACGCTCGCGGAGGTCGCCTCGGGCACCGAACGCGATGTCGAGTTCACGCGGATGGATGTCTGCGAGACCTGCGCCGGGTCGGGCGCCAAGCCCGGCTCGAAGCCCGAGACCTGCCAGACCTGCGCCGGGCACGGGAAGGTGCAGCAGGCGGGGCTGGGCGGGATGTTCCGGATGGTGACGACCTGCCCGGCGTGCCGGGGACGCGGGAGCGTGGTGCGTGACAAGTGCGCCGACTGCCGTGGGGGCGGGAGGGTGCCCAAGGCCCGGACGCTGTCGGTCAAGATCCCGCCGGGGATCCACGAGGGGCAGGCGGTGCGGATCCAGGGCGAGGGCGAGCCGCCTCCTGCGGAGGTGTCGCCGAGCGGGGAGGGCGTGCGGGGCTCGCTGCATGTGGTCGTGCGGGTGAAGGAGCACGAGTTCTTTCACCGCGACGGGGACAACCTGGTGCTGGAGCTGCCGATCGGCTTCAGCCAGGCGACCTTGGGGGCGGAGGTCGAGGTGCCCTCGCTGGACGGCAAGGCGGATTTGAAGATCCCCAAGGGCACGCAGCACGGCGCGATCTTCAGGATCTCGGGCAAGGGGCTGCCGAACCTGCGGAGCGGACGCAAGGGCGACCTGATCGTGGGTGTGAAGATCGAGATCCCGCGCAAGCTGAGCTCCAAGCAGGAGAAGCTGCTGCGCGAGTTTGCCGAGACCGAGGACGCGAAGGTCCTGCCCGAGAGCCACGGGTTCTTCGACCGGTTGAAGAATTTCCTGGGCGGCTGATGCGCCCCGAAGGTGAGAGCCGACGCCATGAACAGCAAACAGCACAACGGACCGGAACAGTCCGAGCACGAGCCGCGGCCGGAGCGGCGCGAAGAGCCGTCTTTCGACCCCGAGCGTCTGGACGACCCCGACGAGGTCGCCCAGTTGCTTGAGGCGTACCAGACCCTTCAGGAGCGTCTGGAGGAAGCCGAGGAGCGCCACGAGCAACTGCTTCGCCATGTGTCCGACGCCAAGAACGAGACGCGCCGGGCCAAGGAAAACGCGATCGACCAGCGCCGTCAGGGCGTCACGAGCGTGGCGCGGGATGTGATCACGGCGTTGGACCACTTCGACATGGCCCTGGCGCAGGATCTCTCCAAGGCGAACCCGGACTCCTTGGTGCAGGGGATGCGGGCGATCCGCGAGGAACTTGTGCGGGCCGTCACGCAGCACGGGGTCTTGGAGATCTGCCCGAAGGCGGGCGACGAGTTCGACCCGATGCGTCACGAGGCGATCGCGCAGCACGCCGTCGAGGGCGTCGAGCCGGGGCGGATCGTTTCGGCGGTGCAGGTGGGCTTTGCACTGGGCGAGCGTGTGATCCGCCCGGCGAAGGTGGTGGTGTCGCCCGCCTCTGACGACGAAGGGAATGCTTGATGCCCACCTACGACTACAGGTGCAACGACTGCGGGCACGAGTTCGAGCTCTTCCAGTCGATGAGCGAGCCCAAGAAGAAGAAGTGCCCGCAGTGCAAGAAGCTGACGCTGCAGCGTCTGATCGGCACGGGCGCCGCGGTGATGTTCAAGGGCTCGGGCTTCTACGAGACCGACTACCGCTCCGAGTCGTACAAGAAGGGCGCCGAGGCGGAGAAGAAGGGTTCTGAGAACGGGTCCAAGGGCGATTCCGCTTCGGACTCCAAGACGCCGAAGACTCCCGCGGAAAAGAAGCCCGCCGACAAGAAGACGCCCAAGCCGGACGCGAAGAAGCCCGCGTCTTCGGACGCGTGAGGCCATGCCCCTTGCCCACGGCGTCGATCTCGTCGAGGTCTCGCGGATCGAGCGGATGCTCGCTAAGACCGGCGACCGGTTCGCCGAGCGCTGCTTCACCGAGGTCGAACGGGCGTACTGCCAGAGCGGTGGGAAGCTCAGGGTCGAGCGTTACGCCGCGAGGTTCGCCGCCAAAGAGGCGGTGATGAAAGCGCTGGGCACGGGCTGGACCGGCGGCGTCGCGTGGACTGACATCGAAGTCACACGCGACGGGACAGGCCGCCCGGCGATCGCCCTGCACAACGAGGCGAAGACGCTGGCCGAGAAGGCCGGCCTGCGCGAGTGGATTGTGTCGTTGAGCCACACGGGGACGACGGCGATCGCGTCGGTGATCGCGACGGGGTGAGAGATTCAGCCGCCTTGCTTCTCCGCCTTGGCCTCCATCGCGGGGAGGAACTCGTCGAGGTACCAGTCGGCCCAGGCCTGCTGGTCGTAGCCGAGCCGCGAGGTGCTTCTGCCCCAGAGGCGTGAGGTGAGGCCTGTCAGCGAGCGGTGGACCTCGGTGCGGTAGGTGAAAACATGCGCGTCGAAGACGCGGATCATCACGCCGTCGGTGATCACGCTGAGCGTCGGATCGAAGGCGACGGCGCTGTCGGCGACAACGGGTGTGAGATCGCTCACGAACGCGCGCTGGCGCCCGACGAGGATCCAGGCCAGCGCGCCGCGCTCCTGCGCCTCGCCCCCGGTGCTCTGCCCGCTGACCTGCGCCGCGATCAGGTGGGGAATCAGGCCCGCGATGTTCAGGTTGTCGGCGAGAGCCGCGGCACGCGAGATGCGTCGCTCGTCGCGGCTGGAGAGCAGGTCGCGCCCGAGCAGATCAATGATCGCAACGGGCGTCTCGTTCTGGCTCGCGAGTCGTCGCTCCAGCAGCGACTCGGCGACAGCGCGGTACCGCTCGTCCCGGTCGCGCAGGGCCGCCCACGCCAGCACGGCGTCGGCCTCCTGGCTCTCCATCGACGCCAGCTCGTCCAGCACGATCCGCCGCACTTCCAGGCGGTCTCGCCCGAAGACCTTCTCCCACACCGGGTAGTTCTCCGGGTCGGCCATCCTGCGGGCGCGGCTGATGCCCACTTCGCGGACGGCCGGGGGCGTGCCGGTGCGGAAGAACTCGAATCGCATCCGGCGCATCTCGCGCTCCAGCTCGTCGTGGCCGAGTCGTTCGCGCCGGTAGATCGCCTTCTCACGCTCGGGCGTGTTGTGGACCTCTTGTGTCATCCAGGCTGGCATGATCGCGCCGGAGGGCTTGGCGGGTTTGGCTTGGCCCGACGAGTCTGCGGCCCGCTCGGACCCGGCCCGGCCTTCTGTGGGCGTCCCGACGGCGGGAAGAGCGAGCAGGCAGACGACGCCGCAGACTGCGGAGAGGATCGAGCGATGGGGGGTCATGGTCTGCTCCCGTGGCGGCTGCTGCCGTCGTTGCGGACGGAGGCGGGGGTCCGCGGGCGACTGCCGCTTACCGGAGTTTACGCGGGCGGGGGCGAGGGGTTTCGTGCTTCGGGCCGGCGAGGGTCGGGGCGTGTTCGTGAGAATCGATGTCGGCGGTCCCGCGTGGGGGCGTTTGGGGCGATAGATTACCCGGTCTGCGTGCCGACTCCCTCAAACCGCCGAAGGCGAGGTCAACCCGCGTGAGTGTGCATTGGTCGATCATCAAGAGGCTGCTGGCGTCGCCGACCCGCGTGGTCGCGACCGACGACCGGCGTTCGTACAAGGGCGCCGAGGTGCTCGTCGCGGCGATGCATGTCGCTTCGCTGATCGAGAAGCGGTCCTCGACCCCGACCGTCGCGACGATGTTCCCTTCAAGCGGGGCCTTCCCGATCTGCGCGCTGGCGGCGTGGATGCTCGGGCGAACGGTCGTGCCCCTGAACTTCCTGCTCTCGCGCGACGAGCTTAAGCATGTCATCGGCGACTGCGGCACAGACATCATCCTCACCGCCCGCCCGATGCTCGACTTCATGGGCTACACGCCAGAGGCCAAAACCATCGCCTTCCTCGAAGACATCGAGTTTAAGAGTTTCCCCGAGCCCCGATGGCCCAAGAGGGCCGAGGACGACGAGGTCGCCGCCTTCCTCTACACCAGCGGCACCAGCGGGCTGCCCAAGGGCGTCAAGCTCACCCACGCCAACATCAACGCCAACATCAACCAGGTCCGCGAGGGCATCGACCTCGACAAGAACGACTGCATGTTCGGCGTGCTGCCCCAGTTCCACTCCTTCGGCTTCACCTGCTTGACGCTCATGCCCATGAGCCTCGGCATCCGCGTCGTCTTCGCGCCGCGCTTCGTGCCCCACAAAATCGTCGCCGCGTTCCGCGAGCACCGGCCGACCGTCTTTGTCGGTATCCCGTCGATGTACAACGCGCTGCTCTCGGTCAAAGATGCCGGGCCCGAAGACTTCAAGAGCTTCAGGGCGCTCATCTCCGGGGGCGAGCCCCTGCCCAGGGCCGTCGCCGACAAGTTCGAGGAGCGTTACGGCAAGCCGATCTTCGAGGGCTACGGGCTCACCGAGACCTCCCCGGTCACCCATGTCAATCACCCCGGCGCCGCCAAGCAGGGCACCGTCGGCAAGCCCCTCCCCGGCGTGCGCCAGCGCATCATCGACATCGAGTCGAACGCGGAGCATCCGCCCGGCCGCGACGGAGAGATCCGCCTCAAAGGGCCCAACATCTTCGCCGGCTACCACAACATGCCCGAAGAGACCGACGAAACCTTCGACGATCAGGGCTGGTTCCGCACCGGCGACATCGGACGGGTCGACGCCGAGGGTTTCCTCTCGATCACCGGCCGCCTGAAAGAGATGCTGATCGTCGGGGGCGAGAATGTCTTCCCGCGCGAGATCGAGGAGGTGCTCAACAAGCACGAGAGCGTCAAGGCCTCGGGCGTGATCGGCGTCGACGACGGCTCGCGGGGCGAGGTGCCCGTCGCCTTCGTCGAGCTCGAAGAAGACGCCGAGTTCGACGCCTCGGCCCTCCGGTCCTACTGCCGCGAACGCCTCGCGGGCTACAAGGTCCCGCGCGAGATCCACCGCGTGGACGAACTGCCCCGCAACCCGACGGGCAAGATCATGCGGCGTAAGCTCAAGCCCATCCACGACGAGATCCGCCAGTCCGAGACCGCCGAAAAGTCCGCCTGAATCACGCGAACCCTCAAGCACAAGGCGCCGGAGACCACATCCGGCAGCCGCCACGGAGCCTGCCGATGGAGCTGTACATCGACACCGCCAACATCGACGAGATCAGAGATGCCCACGATCTCGGCGTGCTCGACGGCGTGACCACCAACCCCTCCCTCATCGCCAAAGAGGGCGTCGACTACCACAAACGCCTCGCCGAGATCTGCGAGGTCGTCCGTGGCCCCGTCTCGGCCGAGGTCATCGCGGTCGACTACGACGGCATGCTCAAGGAAGGGCGAGAGGCGGCCAAGATCGCCTCCAACATCGTCGTCAAGCTCCCGATCACCCCCGCCGGGCTCAAGGCGTGCAAGACGCTCTCAGACGAGGGCACGCGCACGAACATGACCCTCTGCTTCCAGCCCATGCAGGCCATGCTCGTCGCCAAGGCCGGCGCCTACCTCGTCAGCCCCTTCATCGGCCGCCTCGACGACATCTCACACGACGGCATGGACCTCATCCACCAGATCCGCCAGATCTACGACAACTACGGCTTCACCACCAAGATCCTCGCCGCCTCGATCCGCCACCCCAAGCACATGGTCGACTGTGCGCTCGCCGGCGCCGATGTCGCGACGCTGCCCTTCAGCGTCATCCGCCAGCTCCTCGCCCACCCGCTGACGGACACCGGGCTGGAGAAGTTCCTCGCCGACTACAAGAAGGCGTTCGGCTGAGCAACTCGGGCGGCTGTTGTTCCTGTGGCACTGGCGGCTTGTCCGCCAGTGTTTTCTTTCAATGCCCCACAAGCCCCGTGTCGTTTATGGAATCCCGAGCTCCGAAGGAGCGCCGGATCATTGCCACGGGTGGAGCGACGCGCGATGCGCAGCATCAAGCGCCGCGGAACCCGTGGAGAACAGCCTAATCAGCGGAGCCCTGAAGGGGCGAAGGAACAGAGCTTGCTCGCGATTGCTCATTCCTCATGCCCAAGCCCGATCCTCCGCCCCTTCAGGGCGGACTATTCCTTGCCAACTTTCCACGGGCTTGCTCGGCTCCGCCTCGCCGCGCCCGTGGCAAGGATCCGGCGCTCCTTCGGTGCGAGGAGCACAGCCGCAAACGCTGGGCGTGGCGGCTTGTCCGCCAGTGTTTTCTTTCATGGCCCCCGAGCACCGAAGAAGCGCCGATCTTCACCACGCCTCGCTCCGGCAAAACACCTTGTCCTCCACCTGATCGCGCGGTAGTCTGGCTCGGTCCGCCCCGGCGAGACGGAGACGCCGTGTGTCCCGAGCCGGAGGCGATCAGCAGGAGGAGTCACCGATGCTTCGTTCGTCAGTCTGTGTTTGTCTTTGTGCCGCGAGCGGCGTCGTCTCGGCCCAGCCCGTCGAACTGACGCCTCCCGATGTCGCCGCCTCGATCCGCGACACCAACAAGAACGGCGTGGGCGACATCATCGCCATCAGCCCCGCGGCGTTTTCCGGCCTGATCCGCCAGCGCGTGCAGGACGAGGACCGCGCGATCCAGGAGTTCGACATCTCCCAGTTCGCCGGCCAGACCGTCCTCTCCGCGACCATCCGCGGGCGCGTCAGCGTCAACAACGCCTTCGATGTCGGCGTCCGGTCCTTCGAGTTCGGCATCTACACCGGCGACGGCCAGGCCACCCTCGACGACTTCGACCCCGGAGCGACCATCGTCGGCACCGGCCAGTACCAGCCCCCGATCGACAGTTTCTTCGAATTCGAGTTCGTCGTCACCGCCGAGATCCAGGACATCCTCGACGACGGCGGATCATGGGCCGGCCTCTGGGTCAACCCCACCAGCGAGCCCAACTTCCCCAACATCCTCTCCGAGGCCGCAGACACCGCCGTCCTGACCATCGAAGTACCGGGCTGCCCGCCGGACATCAACGGCGACGGCGTCGTCGACGCCGACGACTTCTTCGAGTTCCTCTCACTCTTCGCCGCGGGCGATCTGAGGGCGGACTTCAACAACGACGGCGTGATCGACGCCGACGACTTCTTCGCCTTCCTCGCCGCCTTCGCCGCCGGGTGCTGACCGCCCGACGCTGAAACACCACCGCAGACCTGTGCCACTGGCGGCTCGCCCGCCAGTGTTTTTCTGTCATGGATCAAAGAGAACTGCACGCCGACATCGCACCACGAGCTCCGAAGGAGCGCCGGATCGTTGCCACGGGTGAGGCGAGGCAGCGCCGAGCCGAACCCGTGGAAGGCGCCGCATTGAGCCGAGCCCTGACGGGGCGAAGGAACGAGACCACCATGGACCAGACATGCCGCGCAGCACAGCACGCAACCATCCGCCACCCTGTCAGGGTGGACTTGATGATGGGCGCTCTCCACGGGCTTGCTCGGCTCCGCCTCGCCGCGCCCGTGGCTAGGCTCGTCCGCTCCTTCGGAGCGGGGAGACTCCACCCCTACGCCGACCTTACCTCGAAGACGCCCTCGACCTCCACCGGCACCCGCAGGGGCAGGGAGGCGACGCCAACCGCGGCCCGCGCGTGCCGCCCGGCCTCCTCACCGAAGACTTCGACCATCACGCGGCTGGCCTCGTTGGCGATGCCCGGCTGCCCGCCGTACTCGGGGTGGGAGGCCACGAAGACCCCCAGCTTCACCACGCGTGCGACGCGGTCGAGCGAGCCGAGCTCCGCACGCAGAGCCGCCAGAGCCGACAGGGCGCAGCGCCGGGCGCACTCCTTCGCCGTCTCTTCGGTCACATGGTCGGGCACGCGTCCGACGGCGATCGGGTGCCCGTCCTCCAGGGGCACCTGCCCGCTGACCCAGGCGAACCCGCCGCTGACGACCACCGGCCGGTAGAGCGCCAGGGGCTTGGGGGGCGGTGGGAGAGTCAGGCCGAGGGCGGCGAGGCGGGCCTCGGGAGATTCGGATGGAGTATGTTCGGGCATTGGTCAGTTTTCCTTCTTCGACCGAGAATTTCCGCAACCGCGCCAGCTTGACAGGCGCACTTACTTCTGAGAAGGTATGATCTCATGCGTGACAGAGGCATGCCTCTGGCGAGGAAAAAGCTCCGGTCGGTGGTCCATATGAATCACCCTGTTCTGATGACGCGGCGTCGCCGCTCATTTGATACCCCCCTCCGACCGCTGCCTGATCCTCTCCGACAATCCGGCCCGCCCCCGGGCGCTACGGGGGTACGGACGCAGGAGCCGGTCCACTATCAGGCTCCAGTGAAGGATCAGGGCGGTTCATGATGTCATGAGCCCGCCCGACAGGCATCGGGCCGCTGTGCCGATCGCACAGGGCCCAAAGTTCGGAGAATCGAATCATGAGAAAGCATCGAGGATTTACGCTCATCGAGCTGCTGGTGGTCATCGCGATCATCGCGCTGCTCATCGGCATCCTGCTGCCGGCCCTGGGCAAGGCACGCCAGGCGGCGCGTCAGCTCAAGGACGCCAGCCAGATCCGCGGCATCCACCAGACCATGGTGCAGTTCGCCACGCAGAACCAGGAGCGCTACCCGCTCCCCAGCGAGGCGGACCGTGACGGCACGACCATCAATGTCAATCAGGCCACGCAGCGGGCCGAGGCGGTCCGGCTGGACTCCACCCGTAACATCTTCTCGCTGATGGTCTGGAACGGCCTGCCGACGCAGCTCCTGGTCGGCCCGTCCGAGCCCGGCCCGGTCGAGAACTTCACCGACTACATGTTCGACGAGCCGCAGGGCGCCGCCCAGGTGCAGCGAGCTCTGTGGGACCCGGCACTCCGCGGTCACCCGTTCGACGAGATCCGCTCGACGCAGCGTGAACAGCAGGGCATCTCCAACATCTCCTACGCCCACACCCCGCCCTTCGGCGCCCGCAAGAACGACCACTGGCGCGACTCCTTCGAGGCCGCCATCGCCGTCCTGGGCAACCGTGGCCCGACCTACCGCCTCGGCGCCGGCACCGGCAATGTGCAGCAGTGGGAGCTCGAGGGTCCTACCCGCAACATCGGCCCGCAGTACAACGCGCCGGTCGGTGTGAATTCCAACACCCTCCTCATCCATGGCAGCCGGGTCAAGTGGGAAGGCAATGTCGCCTACAACGACAACCGCGTCATCTTCGAGACCCGTCCCGACCCCGAGGACACCACCTTCAACTTCACCGGCATCCAGAACGCCCGTGACCGCAACCAGCCCGACAATATCTTCGTCGACGAGGACGACCGCATGCGGACCCCGGCCGGCAGCCCGGACACCTCCATGCGGCTCACCAACCGCAACATCTTCCTCCGCTCCTACGCCGACGGCTTCAACCGCCCCTCGACCGGCACCAACGCCGCGATCACGCTCAACTTCTTCTTCGACTGAGCTGATCGGCGAACGCCGAATCCAGCGGGCCTGACGGTCCGCAGCAAATAGAAAAGCGGGCGCCGGAGAGACCGACGCCGCAGTTTTTTTTTTTT
>JAFIFZ010000054.1 GCA_020831775.1 Phycisphaerales bacterium | reverse complement strand
CTGCGATCGCTCGCATGCAGGACCAAAGACGCTCTCTGGCGGGCGATGCAGTCCGTCCTCGACCAGATCACCTCGACCGACGCCGCCAACTGCTTCAGACACTGTGGGTACACGCTACGAGTTGAGTAAGGACGCTCTAGTCGAGTTGCCCGCTTGATTCTGGTGCTTTCCGCAACGCGGACACCTCGGGACATTCCCGGGGTGTTTTCTTCGCGCTCGGTCCAACCGCCAACTCTCGATACCCTACCCCTCAAACCGCCGCACACAAACACAATCGTTCTGCCCACCAAACCCAAACCCGTTCGACAAACACACCTCAACACCACCCGCCCCGCTCAGGTCCCTCGACTCCAGCGGCACATAGTCCAGATCGCAGTCCGGATCAGGGTTGTGCAGGTTGATCGTCGGCGGCAGCTTCCCCGTGCCGATCGCCATCACGCAGGTCATCAGCTCCACCGCCCCCGCCGCCTGGATCAGGTGCCCCGTCATGCTCTTGATCGAGCTGAACGGCACCTCCTTGGCAAGCTCGCCGAAGACCGACTTCACCGCCCGCGTCTCGGTCCCGTCGTTCTCGGGGGTCCCCGTCCCATGGGCGGAGATGTAGTGCACTTGCGGCCGCCCCGCCTGCCCACCTGAACCCCCACCCCGCGTTGTCGGGTCGATGCCCGCCTGCTCGAGCGCCCGCTTCATCGCCGCCGCCCCGCCCCGCCCGTCGGGATGGATGTCGGTGATGCGGTAGGCGTCGGCCGTCGAGCCGTAGCCCGCGACCTCGGCCAGGATCGTCGCCCCGCGGGCCTTGGCGTGCTCCAGCGTTTCGAGCACCACCGTCCCCGCCCCCTCGCCCATCACAAACCCGTCGCGCGTGCGATCGAACGGACGCGCGGCGGTCGCAAAGTCGTCGCGACGCTTGCTCATCGCCGTCAGCCGGATGAACCCCGTCATGCCCAGCGGGTGGATCATCGAGTGCGCCCCGCCCGCGAGCATCACGTCCGCGTCGCCCCGCCTGAGGATCTCGAACGCCTCGCCCACGGCCTGCGTCGAAGCCGCGCACGCCGTCATGCAGTTGTAGCTCGGCCCACGCGCCCCGAACCGGTCGGCGAGGTGGCAGAGCGCCGCGTGCGGCTCCTGCTCCACCTCCGACCGATGGCCCAGCAGCTCCAGCGCCGCCACCGCCCAGCGGGCCGTGTCCAGCTCGCGCGCCTCGGCGTCCCACGCCGCCATGTTCGCACGGAAAAACGGCCCGTGGTCCACAGGCCCCTCGCCGGCGCCGTAGTAGATCCCCAGCATCCGCGGGTTGATCTTCGAGATCTCAAGGCCCGACTGACGCCACGCGTGCTCGGTCGAAGCCAGCGCGAAGGCCGTGTGCAGCCCGCCCACCGCATGCCTCGCCGCGGCCTCCGCCGGAAGGTGATCCTCCAGCCGAAAACCCTTGACCTCCGCGGCAAAGTTCGTCCCGAACGACGCCGCGTCGAACCGCGTCACCGGCCCGACCGCCGACTCGCCCGCCAGCATCCGCGACCACGCCCCGTCCAGATCGCAACCGAGCGGCGTCACCCAGCCCATGCCGGTGATGACGACGCGGTTGCCCCCCCGGCGGCTCATGGAAGTCGCGTTCATCGGGTCTCGTTCATCCGGTCGTGTGCAGCTCGATGCGCGGGAACAGGCCGATCACTCTTCGTCGTCTTCGTCGTGATCGTCGTCCTCGTGCTCGCCCTCGTCGGAGCTCCGCAGCGACTCGATCTTGTCCGGGTTCAAGACGCGGACAAGCCCGTCCTTGAGGCGGCGCTCGCCGAAGTTGATGATCAGCCCGAGCTCCAGGTCGCCCGCGCGGAGCACCGCACGCAGACCCGAACGCTCCTCCGAGCCGATCTCGCCGTGGTACGCACGCACATCGACGACGAACCGGTCGGCGATGTACATGTCCGCCACCGTCTCGCCGACGACGCGCTCGTCGTACTGCACATCGAACGCGTGCCCCTGCTTGTGGCCGATCTCCTCGCGGTCGAGCTCGATCTTCAGGGCGTTGCGGTACACATCGGCGCTGTACCCCGGCCCGAGGGCCTTGTGCACCTCGATCGCGCACCCGATGACCTTGCGGCTGATCTCCGTCAACGCCGGGTCAAGATCGCTCAGGGGCACGCCGCGACGGCGACGGTCGTTCTGTCGGTAGGAATCCATGTTGATCGGTTCTCCACAAACGGGTCAAAGGGTCCGAGGCAAGCATACCGGCCCCGCCAACTTCATGCTCCCCCCGTTCCCCGTGCCACCGACCTCGGCTCGGCGAGGTCGGTGCTCCCCCCCTCTCACCCAGATCGCCCCAGCACGATCGCCGCGCTGGCGCCCCCCAGCGAGGTCGTGCAGACCAGCACCCGCTTCAGCGGCAGCTCCCGCTCGGGCGCCGGTCCCGCGTCAAGCCCATCCGCAGGCGAGCCCGCGTGGATCCGCCCCGGCAGCCGCCCCCTCGCCAGGCACGCCGCCCCGACGACCGCCTGCACCCCGCCCGCCCCGGCCACGCACTCGCCGATCCCGGGCGTCAGCGTCACCAGGGGCACAGAACCGAGCCGCTCCCCGAAGACCTCGCGCAACGCGCCAGCCTCGCCGAGGTCCATCCACCGATGCCCCGCGGCGTGCGGCACGATCGCATCGATCTCGTCCGCCCCGCAACCCGCCTCGGCCAGCGCCCGCTCGATCGCCCCCACAAGCCCGTCGTCCACCTCCGGCGCCTCGCCCTCCAGCGTCATGCTGTCCAGCCCACGCCCCGACTGCCCGGCCCCGAACCCCAGAATCTCGGCATACACCTTCGCGCCACGGGCCGCCGCGGCTTCCGCTTCCTCAACGATCAGGATCCCCCCGCCCTCGCCCAAGAGCTGCCCCGTCGCCCCGGCGTCATAAGGACGGACCAGCGACGCCGGGTCGGCCCCGTTCGTCTCGGCCAGCCGCCCCGCCCGGGTCATCCGCAAGACCCCCATCGGGTTCAGCTTCGACTCCGCCCCGCCCGAAAAACAGACCTCCGCATCCCCTCGCTGGATCACCCGCGCCGACTCGCCCAAGCTCAAGAGCCCAGAAGCCTCCGCATCGGTCAGCGTGTTGCTCGGCCCCTCGCAGCCGTGCAGGATCGTCACATGGCAGGCCAGCATGTTCGGCAGGTACTTCAGCAGCCACAGGGGCTGCAGGTTGTTGATGCCCTTGCTCCCCCACGCGTCCAGCCCGAACTGCCCGTCCTCGCCGACCGCCGTCGCCAGGGCCGAGGTCAGCTCCTTCAGCTCCGTCGCCATCAGCCCGGCGCCGATGTGGCACCCCATCCGCCCGGGGGCGTAGGTCGGCTCGCCCTCTCCAACCCGTGTCATCAGCCCCGCGTCCTCGACGGCCAGCCCCGCGGCGACCACCGCAAGCTCCGTATCCCGGGCCATCACCTTCACAAACTTCCGGTAGGTCTTGGGCACCGCGTCCTTGGCGCTCACCCCCTCCGCCTCGCCCCCCGCCGAGCACGCAAACCCCGTCGCATCGAACGACTTCACAGGCCCCAGGGCGCTCTGGCCGGACGAAAGCCCGGCCCACAACGCTTCGAGCCCCACGCCGTACGCGCTCACCACCCCCAAACCCGTTATGACCGCTCGCCTGGACATTCGCGGGCAAGTCTACCGGCCCGACGCCGCCCACGCGTCCCGCCGCATCGGTGCTACATTCACCCCATACGCGTCACGGACGACGCGGATCTTTGGTGTCCGGGACCGGACGCCGCCCGATGAGATCAGGCGCAATGCAAGGCGCTCTTGCCAGAACCATCCCCTGGATCCCCGGCTGGCTCTTCCTGCTCGCCGGGCTCGGCCTCGTCGGCGCCGCGATTCTCGTCCCCGCCGAGGACCGGCTCTTGGAAGCCACCTGGCGCCGCGACCGCGCCCACGCCATGGTCGAGCACCGCGAGCAGCGGCTCGAACGCTACAGGACCTACCTCGCCGCAATCGAGCGCGGCGATGAAGCCGTCGTCCGCTCCCTCGCCCGCAGCCAGCTCAACCTCGTCTCGCTCGACCGCGAGCAGGCCGAGCCCCTGCCCGAGCAGCACGACATCTCGATCTTCGAGCGCATCGAGCCCGCGCCCCCCAAGCCCCCCAAGCGCCGACGCGCCGACTCCAAACTCCTCCGATGGAGCACCGACGAGACCGGCCGCCTCTGGCTGATCGCCTGCGGCTCCGTCGCGATCCTCATGGGCCTCCTCCCCCCCACACGCCCCGCCGCCCGACGCGAGGACGAGTTCATCGAGGAGGCAGAAGACGACGAAACAGACGACGCCCGGTTCGCCCCCGCCTCATTCGCAGATGAAGACGAGTGGGAAGAAGCCGACGAGGAAGAGGAAGAAGACTGGGACGAAGAAGAAGAGGATGAGAACGAGGAAGATGAGAACGAGGAAGAAGAGGACGAGCTCGAAGAAGACGAAGAAGACCCCGACGAAGAGGACGAGGAAGAAGACGAAGAAGACGACGAGGAAGTCGACGAGGACGAATACGAGGAAGACGAGGAGTACGAGGACGAAGAAGAGGACGACGAGCCCAACCTCTTCAAGCCCTGACTCAAAGCCTGATCCCCCCTACCGATCCCCCGCGTCCGACGCCACACGCCTCGACCACTCCGTGCGGCAGGTCACCTCGATCCGGTCATAACGCGACACGATCCGCAACAGCCGCACCCGTCGCCCGTCGCCCAGCCCGATCGACGCGTCTTCGAGCATCGCCTCGGCCCCCATCGCCGCCCGGATCACGCGAGACCAGAACTCGCGGTCTTCGAGCTTCATGTCCAGCAGCGTCTCGAGCTTCGCTTCCGTCTGGTTCAGCACCAGCGAGGGGGGGATCGGCAAACGCCCGACATACGCCCCGTCCGCCACGATCCAGAGCGACCCGTCCTTGCGGATCTCCGGCCGGAACGACGCCCACAGCGTCCGATCCCCCTCCCCCGTGTTCACCCGCGCCCCGATCCGGATCAGACGCCCGGAAAAGTCGATCTGCAGCTCGCGCACGCTCTCGGGCCAGTCGAAGTCCGGCTCCTCGTTCTCCGCCCAGCGCGGCAGGCGCGTGTTCAGCCACGCGTTCACATCCCTCGCCGACACCGTGAACCCCCAGGGCTCGCTGATCCAGTCACCCCCGCCCTCGGCCGTCTCCTCGCTCGCGGCGCGGTCCACGCGGTGCAGCTCGTTGACCAGCGCCCGTTCGATGCGTTCGGCGACCTCGGCGGTCTCGGGGTTGTCCGGCTCGGCCGCACGCCACCAGACCGGCGCCTGGCCGACCATGTGCACCGCCGCCAGCACCACCACCCCCGCCCCCAGCCCGAACACGATCGCCCCGACGATGACCACCCGACGCACCACGACCCAACGACGCCGACGCTCATCAGCGCCGGGCGGCGGCACAGGCGGGGTCTCGGCCCCTCCTGGGCGATCGGATTCGAGTCTGGTTCGCTGGGCCATGGACGGGTTCGGTCGGCTCCAGTCTACCGCAAAGCAGAGTCCGCACGAACGCCGATCCGCGCACCGAGCAGCCGCGCAGTAAAAAACGGCGGCCCCAAAGGACCGCCGCCAGAGAAAAGCATGTCGAACCGAAGGCTTAGCGCTTCGAGAACTGGAAGCGACGGCGGGCGCCGGCCAGGCCGTACTTCTTCCGCTCCACCTCGCGGGCGTCGCGGGTCAGGAACCCGTTGTCACGAAGAATGCCTTCGAGCGAAGGGTCGAAGTCGCGCAGCGCCCGGGCGATCCCGAGGCGCACGGCCTGGGCCTGCCCGGTGATCCCCCCGCCGGCGCAGCGGACGAAGATCTGGAACTTGTCACGCGTCTGCGTCACATCCAGGGGGGCGTAGCAGTCCGCCCGGTCCTCCGGCTCGGTGAAGTACTCGTCGACCGTCTTGAACTTGGTCTTGGAGATCTGGATCGAGATCTTCGCCTCGTCCTCCTTGGCCGCACGCATGCGGACGCGGGCCACGGCCGTCTTGCGACGCCCGGTGCCCCACCACCAGCCGTGCGCATCCGGCGGAACCGGATCGCGAACAGCACGGGTGTTCGGAGAGGAGAGGTCGATCAGGCCCTCTTGGCCAGCGTTCGTGTCGGTCTGGGTCATCGGTGGGTTCCCCGGCGTCTGCATCGGTCAGTTCTGCTCTGCGGCGAGCCCGGCGAGCTGGGCCTGGTGCGGGTGCTCGGCCCCCTCGTACACCTTCAGCTTCTGGATCATCACGCGCCCGAGACGGGTCTTGGGCAGCATCCGCTTGACGGTCCCCTCGACGAGGGCCTGCGGGCGACGCTCGCGGAGGTGCCCGAAGGTCTCCAGCTTCAGGCCGCCCGGATAGCCGGTGAACCGCTTGCGGTACGACCGCTCCGCCTTGGAGCCGGTCAGGCCGACCTTCGAGGCGTTGAGGACGATCACATAATCGCCGCAGTCGGAGTGGGGCGTGTACTCGGGGCGGTGCTTGCCCATGAGGATGGTGGCGACTTCGGTCGCGAGCCGCCCGAGGGGACGGTCGGTCGCGTCGATGACATGCCACCGCTTCACGGGCTCCTGGCCCTGATTGAAGATCGTGGTCTGTCGGCGGAGCTCTGGCATCTGTGGCCTCCACTGACTCGGGCCCGACGGCGACCGGTCCAACGCCGGGACAACGCCGCGAAAGGCTGACTCGCCGCCTACCGGGCGGGGCGGGCCGGACAAGCCGGCATGATTGGTGCATGGACCGCGGCATCGCCGCGAGGCCGAGACCTGGGCTGCAAGGATAGGCCACCCCTGTCGGATGGGTCAACGCCCGCCCCCGGCGGGCGAGAGCAGGAGAGGGTCGAGCAGGCGAGCAGGAGTTTGGGAAGGGGGGGTAGGACACGGCTCGGCGAGCCGTGCCACCTCCGGAGCCGATCACCGAGCGTCGACCAACCGAGCCCGGCTCGGGGGCGGACGCCGACCTCTGAGCGAAGCGAAGAGTCGGGTCGAACCAACCACCGACCCCCCAACACGCAAGGCCGAGCCGCAACAGACCGTGGCCCGGGCGTCCCGCCCGGGCGAACATCCCGCCGGCGATCAATGACAGCGCTTCCGCACAGGCGGGGACGCCTGTGCCACGGTCGACCGAGCCGAACGCCCCCAAGACGCCGACCTCTGAGTACAGCGAAGAGTCGGGTCAATCCATTACACTGTCCAGCCGCGACAGGAGATGAAACCCGATGGGACGAACACTGCTCATCCACCGCGTCTTGGAAGACCCGATCGAAGCCATTGAGCTCGAAAACCTCGTCGACTTCGACGCGCTTAAGGCCCGCCTCGAGCGCAACGATCTCCCGCTCGTAGAACCGGAGTACTACTCACGCCTCCGGCTTGTTCATCGGGCATACATCCCGCAATGGAAACACGACGCCCCGAACCGAGCCTCCGCCGTACAGAAACCGCCACACCGGGGGTACCACGCGGCGATTGGCCTGATCTTTCTCGGCATAGCCTCGGCCTGTCTTTACGCCGCGACGATCTTCGGGTCCTTCGACCCATTTGATACGCTTTCTATCTTCATGTATCTTATTTCACTCATTGGGATTTCATTCATTGCCATATCAATTTTGCTGCGGTTCAAGACATCCATTTCCGTCGAAGACAACAACACGGTTACGGTTTCGTACCTCAAGGGTAAAAAACAAATAGGTTCACTCTCGATCGATGGCGCCGACACCGGCCTCCTCATCGCACGAGCCGCATTTCCGGGCACGCTCAAAGGCACCATCGACTATCGCTACCTGCTCGTGCTGCTTGCCAAGGGCGTTCCGATCGCGCTGCTCGCCTCGCACTCGTCCCTCGCCCGCATCCTCAGAGTTAAGGACGAAGCGCCCGAACCGCTCCGCTCACGCACGCTCTACGCGCTTGAACACCTTCATCTGAAAGTGCGTTGCAGATCTCACGGCCGACACCACCGCACAGGCCCGATCGCCCGAGGCGTCGCCCGCGTCAGCGGCCTGAGCGTGCCGAACAAAGCCGCCGCGCCGCCCCAAAACCCACGCTGATCCCGTTCCTCGGCCGCCGATCTCTGAGCGAAGCGAAGAGTCGGGTCCAACCGTCAACCGACCCCCAACACGCAAGCCCGAGCCGCAATAGACCGTGGCCCGGGCGTCCCGCCCGGGCGAACATCCCGCCGGCGATCAACGACAGCGCTTCCGCACAGGCGGGGACGCCTGTGCCACGGTCGACCGAGCCGAACACCCCCTGACGCCGACCTCTGAGTACAGCGAAGAGTCGGGTCCTCCCCGTTAAACTGCCCACCAAGCCCCAGGGGGATCCACCGATGGGACGAGCGCTGCTGGTCAAACGCATCACAGAAGACCCGGTCGAAGCCGTCGAGCTCGACAACATCAACGACTTCGACGCGCTGAAGGCCCGCCTCGAACGCGACGATCTCCCGCTCGTCGAACCCGTAAACTCCTTACTCGCAGGTTCACTGCATCGCACACAGATCCCCAATTGGGCGTTCGATGAGACGAATAGATCGTGGGAGACACAGTCGCAAGATCAACGAGGACTCTTCGTCGCGATAGGCATCATCTGGATCGGGATCGCGGCGGCGGTGCTCTACTACGCAACACTTTCCGGCCGATTCGACCCGTTCGGCGCCTTCGCGATCATGGGCTATATCTCGCTGCTCGCGGGCGCGGCGTTCATCGGCATTGCTTTGAGCCCGAAAGTGAAGACCTGTGTTTTGATCGGCAAAGACAGCCGCATCGTCCTGTCGAGAATCGTGGGCCGTATCCGGACCGACTCGCTCCCCATCCCGTCAAACAAAGCGGATCTGCTGCTCGCACGGGCCGCCTTCCCGGGCACGATCAAAGGAACCATCGACTATCGCTACATCCTCGTCCTCCTCGCCGAAACTGCGCCTGTCACTGTGCTCGCCACACACTGGTCCCTCGCCCGCGTTCTGAGAGTCAAGGACGAGATGCCCGAGCCCCTCCGCTCAAGCAAGCTCTACGCGCTGAAAGACTTCAATCTCAAAGTTCGTTGCAAGTCGCAACGCCAACACTGCCGCACAGGCCCGACCGCCCGAGGCGCCGCACGCATCAGCGGCCTGAGCGTGCCGAACAAAGCCGCCCGCCATCGCTGATGAGCCGCCTCGGTGGCAGCCCCTCGCTCATAAAACTACCACTTCGGGCAGAACACCTCGCGAGGCAACCCGAAGATGCTGATGATCACGGGCGCGTCGTCCACGAGAGTCTCCTCGTCAACTTCCGACTCACCGAGCGGATGGAGAATCACCGCGACACGGTCCCCCTTCGGCGATAGGCCCATGCCGGTGATCTGTCCGAGGTTGTTGATGTCAAACGCGGCTTCGATGATCCAGCCCTCGTCGAGAACCATCATATTGAGGTCGATCGCTTGGCCGTGAAGCCAGATGACACCAACCGAATCCTGCGGCAGCCTGTTGTGCAGAATCGGCCAGTGCGTCGCGGTCGTGCGGTCGTTGGTTGCAACCCCGACAATCGCGCCATGGTTGTTGATCCCGGCGGCCACCGCATGCGTGTACCCGGGCAGATGCTGCAATCCCTGCATCCCCGTCTCGGAACGCCAGACGAATGCGCCGACTTCGCGGCTTTCGTCCGGGAGGACAATGTCGGTCTCCGACCACCCGACGACCCCGCCATCGTCATTCAGGTCGAAGGCGCCGGAACCTTCGCCACCGAGCGAGCCGAGATACTCCATGCCATGGTCGGTCGACCACACGAAAGCGGAGAGCGGCGAGTTCAGCAGTCGCTGCCGTGCGCCCGCGTACAAGCCCGATCGATTCTTCGCATACGCAACCGGGTAATGCTCCAGCGGCTGCGGCCCTCCCGCGGTCAGCCCCGGCGGCAATCCGCGCCGCTGATCGGCTTGCCACCAGAACTGCGTGCGAACGCCATCAGCCATCTGGCCAAACCCAAACACCTGCCCCGCATCGGTGATCTTGACGCCCACGGCACCGGCCGTATGGCCTTCCAGCCGCTCGATCGCTTGCACCTTGAAAGGCATCGCCGCGGCCGACGCCCCGCAGAACACCGCCGCAAGCCCCGCAACAACGAATCTGGCACTCGATCGCATCACTCGTCCCCTGGTGCTGTCTGATTCAGAAACCCGCCGCACAACAGCGGCGATCATTCGCCGTACAGTACCGCCGGCCGCAGCTCCACGCAAGACCAAATTCGCCAACCGTTTCAACGCAAACGACCGTGGCCCGGGCGTCCCGCCCGGGCGAACATCCTGCCGGCGATCAACGACTGCGCTTCCGCACAGGCGGGGACGCCTGTGCCACGGTCGGTCGTGGCGAACGCTGGCCTCCTGAAACCCCCTCCCGCTGGCCCCGGCCGTGTTCGGGGCCGCTCATACACCCATGGACCACCACCCCACCCGCGCCCCCCCCCCCCCCCCCCCCCCCCCCACCCCCCACCCCCACCACCCCCCCGCCCACCCACCCCGGCCAGCCCGGGCCGACCCCCAACCGGGGGCCCCCGCCCGCAGGCCAGACCCGGGCACGCCCCGCAGCCGCCGGATCACCTTCTGGCTCGCGCTGGTCCTCTTTCTGCTGGTCGCGTGGATGCAGAACTACGAGGCGATCTTCGGCTCGCCCGAGCCCGCCGAAGCCGCCGAGTTCACAGCCCCCGGCCCGGGCGACGCCCTGGTCACCGGCGCCCGGGCCACGATCGGCCTGCGCGAGCTCTTCAGCCGCTGGGGCCTGGAGCCCGGCTTCGCCGACGCCATGCTCATCCCCGAGATCGACCAGGACGCCCCGGAGCAGGACCAGCTCCGCCTGCTGATCCTCAAGGCCGAGCTCGAGGGCATCTCCGCGGCCGATCAGGACCTCGCCCGCCTCCGCCGCTCCCTCGACCCCGAAGACGACGCCCAGTCCGATCTCCTGGCCGACATCGAGACCGTCGACCTGATCTGGGGCGAGGGCGTCACCCGCGTGCACCCCGACGACCTCGAACGCCTCAACGAACGCCACGCCTGGTTCGCCTCGCTGGCGATGGTGATCGGCGAGCCCGACGACGCCGCGGCCCGCGCCGAACTCCTCAAAGACGCGCGGAGCTTCGCGACACGCCTGCTCTCAGCCGGCGCCGCGATGGTCGGCCTCGCTGGCCTGGGCCTGCTCTGCTTCCTCATCGCCCTGTACCTGTTCGCCAAGGGCAAGCTCGCGCCGAGGTTTGTGCCGCCCGCGCCGGGCGGGAGCGTCTACCTCGAAATGCTGCCGCTCTTCCTCGCGGGGTTCATGGCGGTCGGGCTGGTGGTCTACATCATCACCGCGATCGGCGTGCAGGTGCCCGTGATCGGCGCCGCCGTCTTGCAGTGGTCGCTGCTCCTGGTCGTCCTCTGGCCCGTCTACCGAGGCGTCCCCTGGGCCCGCGTCCGACACGACCTCGGACTCATCGCACCCCGCGGCGTCACGCGCGAGGTCCTCTGCGGCGTCTTCGGCTACCTCGCCGGCATCCCCCTCCTGCTCGCCGGCATGCTCCTCTCGCTCGTCATCATGAACCTGTGGAACGCCGTCGTCGGCGAGCCGCCCAATGTCCACAACCCCATCGCCGACCGGATCGCCCAGGCGGGCTTCCTCGAACTGCTCCTGCTCTTCTCCCTCGCGACGCTCTGGGCCCCGGTCGTCGAAGAGCTCGTCTTCCGCGGCGGCATGTACCGCCACCTCCGCGCACGCTTCAGAGTCGTCTTCTCCGCGATCGTCGTCGGACTCGTCTTCACGCTCGTGCACGCCTACGGCCCGACAGCAGTGCCCGTCCTGACAGCCCTCGCCGTCACCTTCGCCCTGCTCCGCGAATGGCGCAACTCGATCATCGCCTCGATGACCGCCCACTTCATCCACAACAGCCTCGTCCTGCTCGCGATGTACTTCGTGCTGTTCTCTTGATTCACGACCATCGGCAGCGATACACAGAACGACAAAAGACCTGTGGCACTGGCGGCTCGCCCGCCAGTGTTTCCTGTCATTGACAGATCAACGATCTTCCGCCCCACCGCTCCGAAGGAGCACCGGATCCTTGCCACGGGTAGAGCGCACGCGCGATGCGCAGCATCACGCGAAGCGCCACCCGTGGACAGCCCGCCAATCACACCCGAGCCCTGAAAGGGCGAAGGAACCGATCTCGTACTCGATCCGATCATCCCCGCGACAGATAAGTTCAACGATCCTCCGCCCCTTCGGGGCGGACAGACTTGATGATCGCTGACCACGGCGTGCCGGCAAGCGCCTTCGCGCAACTTGGAGCACCGACCTCTTGCAGAGGTCGGTGGCACGATCGGACAACGACCCGCGCGGACTTACGGACACCCCGCCGCAAACGCCGTCAAGAACGCGAAGAAATCATCCGCGTCGATCACCCCGTCCCCGTTGAAGTCCGCCGCGGCATCACCCGCCGCAAACAGACTCAAGAACGCGAAGAAGTCGTCCGCGTCCAGCACGCCGTCGCCGTTGATATCAGCGCGGCACGCCTCCGCCGGGTCCGTCCCGTACACCCGCAGCTCGAAGCTGTTCCAGGTCGCGATGTTGCTCGGCCGCTCGTCGGCGATGTGCACCGTCCAGTCGCCCTCGGACAGCTCGCCCCAGTGGCGCACGCTCGTGAACACGAAGTTGCTGTAGTTGCTTGTCGAATCGCTCCGCGGCACAGCCAGCAGCGACTCGGTCCCATCCGGCGAGGTGATCCGCACACGCAGGTCGCCCACATGCGCCGTCGTCGCGTTCAGCACCAGCTCGACATGCTCGATCCGCACGCGATCGCCCATCGCCACCGTCACGCTGTGCCCGGCCGGGTCGTTGTCGGGCAGCGTCACGCCCACCTGCACGGCCCCCGTCGTCGCCGAGATCTCCTCGCCCACAAGCGTCCACTGCTCGGCCAGCGTCACCGCCGCCGTCGCGTCGACAGCGCCGAACCCGAAGTCGTAGTTGATGTCGTACCCCGCCCCGTTGACCTGCCACTGGGGCGAGGCCGGGTGCACCTTCCGCGCCGACTCAACAAGCACATGCTGCACATCGCGCCAGCCAAGCTGCGGGTTCGCCTCCAGCATCAGCGCCACAACACCCGCCGCCAGCGGGGCCGACGAACTCGTCCCGCCGAAGTTATTGGTGTAATTGCCAGTTCGATCCGTCGTCCAGATGTGCCGACGCCCCGTGTCGTGAGAGTGCGACCCGACCAGCAGCGACGAGCCCCGCTCCGAATACGACGCACGCCGATCAAGGTCGTTGATCGCCCCCACCGCGATCGTGTACCGGCTCGACGCGTAGTTGTCGTAATCCACGCGGTCGACCGTCCCCCCGTTGCCCCCCGCCCACACGAACACGACGCCGAGCCCGCCTCGCCCGTTGTTCACCGCGTTGCGGATCGCGTTCGCCTCGACATTCGTCCAGAAGCCCAGGCGCCCGTTGTCGGGCGGGCCCCACGAGTTGTTCTTGATCGAGATCAGGTCGTTGCGGTGGCTGAACGCCGTGGCGTTCTGCGACGCGCTGCCGAACGACATCACGCCGAGCCCCGCGTTGTAAGCCGCGCCCGTCACGCCGATCCCGTTATCCCCAACCGCCCCCACAACACCCGCGACATTCGTCGCGTGCCCGCCGACATAAGTCCCCGAAGTGATCGACGCGGCCGGGACAAAGTTCGCCGCAAGGTCCGGATGCCCCGTCTGCATGACCCCGCCGTCGATCACGCCGACGGTCACGCCCTGCCCCGTGTACCCCAAGCCCCACGCGCCCACGATGTTCGCGTCCGCCCCGACCACCTGCGTGTTCCGCAGGTGCCATTGACTCGGAAACAGCGGGTCGTTCGGGACGCTCCGCAGCGCCGTCGGCCGCTCGATGTCAACAAACGCCTCGCCCACGCCCGGCGTCGCCTGCAGCGCAAACGCCAGCGACACCGCGTCCGCCACGCTCGCCGCCTCAACGAGCCAGTACCCCGGCGAGCCGGCAACAGGCTCCATCGCCGCGCCCGCGCCGAGCACCGCACGCAGCACACCGGCCTCGGCCTTTGCGATCACCCGCGCATAGAGCAAAAACCCGTCGAGCCCGTCCTCCCGCGTCGCCATCGAAGCCAACGCATCGGGCGTCTCGATGAACAGCCGCTCCACCCCGTCGCCCACACCCGTCGCGACATCGATCGGCGCCGGCGCAACGCCATCGGCGGCATGCGCACCCCCGCACGCCAGCCCGCACGCCATCAAAAGCACCAGCCCGCAATGACCGCGCCGCATCGGGTGTCTCCTTATCAAAGCGTCGCGGGGGCGTTTCCACCCCCGCGACGGGTTCGCCAACTCAAAGCCCGGGCCTGCCTCAGCAACCCGCGGCAAACGCGCCCAGGAACGCGAAGAAGTCGTCGGCGTCGATCACGCCGTCGTTGTTGAAGTCCGCCGCCGGATCACCGGCCGCAAAGAGCTGCAGGAACAGGAAGAAGTCGTCAGCGTCAACCACGCCGTCGCCGTTGAGGTCGGGCGGGCACGCGGGCGTCACCGGCTCGCCGATGTACAGGTCATCGACATACCACACATCGCTCGTGTCGGCGACCTGCGCCCTGAACCGCACCGTCCCGCCGTCGTTCAGCAGGTTGGCGGGGATCGCAAACGACTCGTAGGTGTACGCGCTGGGGAAGCTCCCGTCGGCGACGATCGCCCCGATCTCGGTGAAGTTCCCGCTGCTGTCAGACACATCGACACGCAGCGACTTGCCCGCCTCCATCGAGAAGCTCGACCAGGCAAACTCGACCACCACATCCGTGCCGGCAGACTCGAGCGCCAGAGGCACCGTCTCGGCGAACTGGTTCAAGGTCAGACGCATCACCGTCGAGCCCGCCGGAGGCGTCGCGCCCAGCGGGAAGACAATGCTCGCGCCCTCGAAGTCGCCCCACACCGACGGGTTCAGGCTCCCCGCGGGGAAAGTGTCGGTGATCGGCAGCGAGGTCGGCGCCACCGGCCCCGTCGGCGTCAGGCAGGTCCGTGTGTTGCGGAAGCTTGTGATCGTGTTCACGCTCACGGGCGCGAAGTTCGGCAGACCCACGCCGTTGCACCCGTTGATGCCCGAGCACATGATGTTGCAGGGCGAGGCGCCGTTGCAGTGCGGCGCGTTCCAGTTGTGGCCAAGCTCGTGCGCAACAACCGAGATCCGCAGGTTAAAGTTGTTCGTCCAGGTCAGCCGGCTCAGACCGTACGCCGAGTTCCGCTGGCAGATCACGCCGAGATACGCAACACCCAGCGTACCGCCCGTGTTCCGGCCAGTCAGCAGGTGCGCCACATCCCGCGGCACGCTGTTGTGGTTGCCGTTCCAGTGGTTGCGGAACTGGACCAGCAGATTGCCCGCGTTGTTCGTCGTGTACGGGTTCGAAGCAGAGCTCGTCCGCACGATGATCTCGGTGATGTCGTAGGTGATGTCCGTGTCACGCTCGTAGATCAGCGTCACCGCGTTCTGGATCGCCTCGGTCCGCGCGACAGACTCGCTCACGCTCGATCCCGCCCACTGGTAACCCTGGAAGTCAAAGTCGTACGCGATGTCCGCAAGCAGCATCCCGCTCCGCGGCATCGGCGTCTCGGGCTGAGGCTCGGGAGATTCCGGCTGAGCCGCGTCCTGGTGCGCCAGCCTGTGCGGCATGAACTCCTCAGGGTTCTCGTGGTCCACTCCGCACTTGTAAGGAAGCTCGAATGTGTCGTCGGCGCGATACAGCACATGACGACCGAACGGCGCCTCGTCGGTCAGATCAAGCAGCGGCTGCACCACCCAGGTCGTCCCGCCCTCGCCGCCCGGACCCGGAACGATGAACAGCCCAGTCAGTCCGGTATCAGAGAGCGACGCGGCCGAAACCACATCCGGGTGCGTCAGGCCGAAACCACGCAGCGTCCGGGACTCGGGCGCATCCACCTCGCGGATCTCCGTCCCATCGTCGACCAGGACGCGGAACGACGGAGACCGCACAGAAAACGGCAGCATCTCCACCTGCACAAGCTCGCCGCCGAGATCCAGGCCCACCGTGAACCCGTTGCCGATCGCCCCTGGCAGCTCCAGATCGACCAGCTCGTACCGGTCCACATGAAGCTCACGCTCGATCAGCAGATCCATCGCTGGATCACCGAACGCTGAGCCCGCCGCCATCGTGATCGCCGCGCAGGCGAGCACCGCACGCTTCGTTGAGAACTTCTTCATCGTTTTCACATTCCTCGCGATCTCTGCACCGCGATGCACTGACCCAACGCTCTCACAAGATCCGAGGCCCCAAGATCCCCAACGCCCGGATCACACACCCGCCCCTCCCCAACACATCACCCAACCCAACACCCGAACACACGCCCCAAACCCTCATGAACCACCCACGCCGCCTTCGTTCAACCGCGGCAGATGGGCGCACACACTCTCCTCACCGTCCAATACGCCAGACCCACCGGGGTGTTCCACCCCACAGCGGACTCACCGGCACAAGATCCGGACGGCACCGTGGTAAGGTACCCGCTGATCGGCCGGACGCAACCCCCCTCACCGCATCAGGGGAATGATTCACCGAAAAGACCGATAACTCCAGACCGATAGAGCGGGCCGAGACCGTGAAGCAAACCGAACACCCGGACATCAAAGCCATCCACGCACTCCTCCAGTCAAGGCACCCCGCCGTCTGGATTCCCACAGACGACGAAAACGAGGCCCTCGAAGTCGTCCGCGCCGCCATGACCGGCGTCGAAGCCGATTTCTACACATGGTCCGCCGTCGACGGGCTCCACTGCGGCATCGTCGACGCCGGCGAGGCCGTCCCCGACACGACCGTCGCCGCCGCCGCCCTCGCCTGGCTCGGCATGCGCGACCGGCCCACCATCGCCGCCTTCCTCGACCTCAGCGACCACCTCGAAGACCCCACCACCAGGCGAGCCGCTCGCCAGCTCATCCAGCGCTACGCCCAGGACCCCTCAGAGACCCCCAGCCACCTCGTCCTCATCGACCACGCCCACTCGATCCACCCCGCCGTCGCCTCGCTCACAACTCGACACAACATCTCCTTCCCCATCGCCGACGAGATCGAGCAGATCGCCCGCAGCGTTCTCCGCGAGATCAACAGACGCACACCCATCCAGATCGACATCAACCGGACCACCTGGAACATCGTTCTCAAAAACCTCCGGGGCCTGCGCAGACGCCAGATCCAACGCGTCCTCCACGAGGCCGTCGCCGTCGACAGAAAGCTCACCGACAACGACATCAACCGCATCCTCGCGTCCAAAAGACGCATGCTCTCCGGCGGCGGCATGCTCGAATTCGTCGAGAGCCCCGCATCCCTCGACGAGATCGGCGGACTCGACCGCCTCAAGGGCTGGCTCGCCCAGCGCGAAAACTCCTTCTCCGAAACAGCTTCCGACTACGGCCTCACCCCGCCCAGAGGCGTCCTCCTCCTCGGCGTCCAGGGCGCCGGCAAAAGCCTCTGCGCCAAAGCCATCGCCACCGCATGGCAACGCCCCCTCCTCCGCATGGACCCCGGCGGCCTCTACGACCGCTTCATCGGCGAATCGGAAAAGAAACTCAGAGAAGCCCTCCAGCAGGCCGAGGCCATGTCCCCCATCGTCCTCTGGATCGACGAGATCGAAAAGGCCTTCGCCTCCGCCGCAACACACTCCACCGACGGCGGCCTCAGCCAGCGCATGTTCGGCGCGCTCCTCACCTGGATGCAGGAGCACCGCGAACCCGTCTTCCTTGTCGCAACCGCCAACAACATCGACGCGCTCCCCCCCGAACTCCTCCGCAAGGGACGCTTCGACGAGATCTTCTTCGTCGACCTCCCGGGCGCCGAAGCACGCAAACTCATCTTCGAGATCCACATCAAAAAGCGCGGCAAAGACCCCGCCGACTTCAACACCGACAAGCTCGCATCCGTCTCCAGAGGCTTCAGCGGCGCCGAGATCGAGCAGGCCGTCGTCTCCGCACTCCACGCCGCCTTCGCCGACAACCAGCCCCTCAGCACCGACGGGATCGTCAAGGCCGTCAAAGAGACCAACCCCCTCTCGGTCACCATGCGCGAACGCATCGACGCCCTGAGAAAGTGGGCCAAAGACCGCTGCGTCCCCGCAGACCACCCGGAGTAAACCATGGGCGACACGCCAGAGCGCCCCGATCTCTCCCAGCTTAAGCTCCGCCGCCGCGCCGACGACGCTCCCTCCCCCGCCCAACTCACCGACGCCATCGCCTCCGGCGTCATCATCAAGCAGACCGACGCCGGCCTCGTCGCCCTCGCCAGCGCCGACACGCTGAACCTCGTCATCAAGACCCACCACCTCGCATCCCGCACGGCACGCCTCCGCTCACGCCTCGGCCTCGCACGCCTCGACAACCAGTGGAAGGGCGCAGCCCGCCTCCAACGCCGCGGCTTCCGCGCCGCCCCCTGCCTCCTCCTCGGACGCCTCCCCGCCTCGGCGAACCACCCCGAGACAGACCTTCTCGCCATGCGCGCCCTTGAAGGCCGAACCCTCCTCCACGCCCTCGCCGAGCCGAACGCCGACGCCCCCGCCCTCTTCGCCAAAGCCGCCGACCTCGCAGGACGCCTCGCCAAGGCCGGCCTCTTCAACCGCGACCTCAAACCCTCCAACATCATCGTGGGCGAAGACCCCGAGCCGGCGATCATCGACACCGTCGCGATCCGCCACGCGCGCCGAACACGCGCCGAATCTCTCGAACGCATGTGCTTCAGCCTCTTCGTCGAACCCCTCGGCGTGGGCCTCGACATCCACCACGAGCTCTTCCACGCCGCCGCAAATGCAGCCCTCCCCCACCTCCTCGAGCGCGATCCCACCGAGCACGAAGCCGCCGAATGCATCGCCCGAGTCCGCCGACGCCTCGACCTCCACCCCAACCCCGCGCCGAACGACGACCCGCTCGCCTGAACTTGCCGACAACCCACTTGCGCCATCGAGCGCATCGCGCTATCTTCAACAAACACCGCAGACCCGTGTCACTGGCGGCACACCGACTACCCGACCTACCCCAGCCTCCGGCTCAACTCTCGCCTGCTCGACTCTCTCCTGCTCTCGCCCGCAAAGCGGGCGCGGCCCGCCAGTGTCCCCCTACCAGGCCTCGTGGCACGGCTCGCCGCGCCGTGTCTACCCCAACTACCTCCGCCTCGCCCACCACCCGCAAGGACGCACCAATGCCAGCCACCAAGCCCGCCCCCAAGAGCGCAAAGAAGCCAAAGCCAGCCCCTAAAGCCATCCAGCTCAAAGAAGGCAAGGGCCGCCTCTACATCGGCGACTGCCGAGAAGTCCTCCCCACCATCCCCGAGTGCCAGAACAAGCAGGTCGACCTCATCTTCGCCGACCCACCCTTCAACTGGAAACGCGCTTACGACAAGTGGGACGACAACCTCCCCGTACAGGAATACCTCGACTTCACCACCGAGTGGCTCGACCTCTGCGTCGACGCCCTCGCCCCCCACGGCACGATGTGGGTCAACATTCCAGACGATTGGGCCGCAGAGATCGTCGTCCACCTCAAGAAACGCCGCATGTTCATGGTCAACTGGTGCGTCTGGCACTACCGCTTCGGCCAGAACACCAACGGCCGCTTCATCAACTCCAAGGTCCACGCCCTCTACTTCTGCAAAGACCCCGCAAGCCGCACCTGGAACCCCACCGAAGTCATGGAGGTCTCCGACCGACGCTCCATCTACTTCGACAAACGAACCGAAGAAAAACGCGACGGCGCACCCGCCGGCATGCGCCTCCCCATGGATGTCTGGTACGGCCAGTACTGGGGACGCATCCAGGGCAACAACAAGGAACGACGCCACAACCACGACAACCAACTCCCCGAGGTCTACTTAGAACGCGTCGTCCGCGCCTGCACAAACCCCGGCGACCTCGTCCTCGACCCCTTCAACGGCAGCGGCACCACCGGCACCGTCGCCCTCGACTACGACCGCCGCTTCATCGGCGTCGAATACTCCAAAGACCTCGCCAAAAGCGCCGCCGAACGCATGGAAGCAGGCATGATCCGAAAAGGCGCCCTCGAAGGCGCCTCCACAGCCATCTTCGCCCCAAGAGCCAAGCCCCGCACCGCCTGACCTCGCCAAATCCGCGTTCCCCCGCCTATCCTCTACCCCTAGCCGCCCCGCCCGCGGCAATACACAACACGCAAGCACGCAGGACCAAACCATGCACCAGACCACCCCCGACGGCCTCATCGCCCCCCACGGCGGCAAACTCATCAACCTCCTCGCTACCCCCGATGAGGCCAAAACCCTCGCCAAAGAGGCCGAATCGCTCCCGCGCATCGACCTCACCCCCAAGCAGTCCTGCGACCTCGAAATGCTCGCCATCGGCGCCTTCAGCCCCCTGAAAACCTTCATGGGCTCCGCCGACTTCCGCAGCGTCTGCAAGGACATGAAGCTCAAGAGCGGCGACATCTGGCCCATCCCCATCCTCCTCTCCGTCAAGAGCCCGCCCCCCATCGGCGAGCGTGTCGCCCTCTACGCACCCAACGGCACGCTCCAGGCCGTCATGACCGTCGGCGAGACCTTCGCCCACGACAAGAAGCTCGAAATCCCCTCCGTCTTCCGCACCGAAGACGAGGCCCACCCCGGCGTCGCACAGGTCCTCGCCGAGGGCGACACCTGCATCTCCGGCCCCATCAAGGTCCTCGCCGCCTGCGTCGACCCCGAAGGCCCCGAAGCCTTCCTCGACCACCGCCTCACCCCCGCCCAAACGCGCAAGGCCTTCGCCGAAAAGGGCTGGAAAACCATCTCCGCATTCCAGACAAGAAACCCCATCCACCGCGCACACGAGTACCTCTGCAAGTGCGCACAGGAAATCACCGACGGCCTCCTCATCCACCCCCTCGTGGGTGAAACCAAAGAGGGCGACATCCCCGCCGCCGTCCGCATGGACTGCTACAAAATCCTCATCGACAACTACTTCCACCCCGACCACACCATGCTCACCGTCATGCCCGCAGCCATGCGATACGCAGGCCCGCGCGAAGCCGTCCTCCACGCACTCATCCGCAAAAACTACGGCATCTCCCACTTCATCGTCGGACGCGACCACGCCGGCGTCGGCAACTACTACGGCACATACGACGCCCAGCAGATCTTCGACGAACTCGACCACGACAACCTCGGCATCACCCCCCTCAAGTTCGAGCACGCCGCCTGGAGCCACAAGGCGCAAGGCATGGTCTCGGGCAAAACCTTCCCCAAGCTCGAAGGCGACCAGGTCTTCCTCAGCGGCACAAAGGTCCGTGACCTCCTCGCTAGCGGCCAACGCCCCCCCGCCGAATTCACCCGCCCCGAAGTCGCCGACGCCCTCATCAGCTGGGCCACCGCCAAGTAACTCCGGGCAACCAACCCCACCAACACAACAAAAAACGGCGCAGGCCCCAAAAGCCCGCGCCGTTTTCATGCGCACAACTCAATGTCTCCCGTACCAGCTCAGGTCAATCAACAACCCGAATCAGCTCGACATCAAACACCAGCATCGCCCGCGCCGGGATCACCGGCGGCCGCCCCTGTGCGCCATACGCAAGCTCGTAAGGAACCACCAGCTTCCGCCGGCCCCCTTCGCGCATCGTGCCAACGCCCTCCGTCCAACCGGCGATGACCTGGTTCAAGCCGAAAGTCGCCGGCTGGCCACGATCCACTGAACTGTCGAACTTCTGCCCGTCAACAAGATACCCGGTGTAATGCACCGTCACCCGCTTCGTCGGACCAGCCGCGGCACCCTCGCCCTCAACAACATCCCAGTACCGCAAGCCCGAATCCGTCTCCGTCCACTCGCCCTCAACCGCCCAACCGGGCAGCACATAAGGCGGCGCCGTCCGCACCGACGCCACCGACAATTCACGCGCCTTGATCGTCACATGGTGCTCCGCCTCATCCGCGTACACGACGACCGCAACCGACGGCGGATCCTCCTCCAGATCGAGCTTCGCCGACATCGCCTTGCCGCCCGTCTCCGCCTCCGCCTTGCGAACCGCGTCGGCGAGCGACACGCCCAACTCCTTCAGCTTCCGCTCAACCTCGCCCGCATCGACCGGCATCAGCCTGGAGTAATCAGGCTGCTTCGCACGAAACGCAAAAGCCGACGCCAGGCCGACAGCCGCCACACACGAGCCGGCGACAACGATTGATTTGGTTCGGGTCATCTTCTTCTCCACAGTCTAAGGGCAGGGAACCAGATTCTAGACGACCTACCGCCAACGAACCGACCCCCACCCAACCCCTTCCAAATCTGAACGCTCAACCCCCCTCCACCAACGGCTCCTCATCAGGCCGATCCACCCGCCACAACTTCGCGCCAACCGTCACCAACTGCCACAACACAACCGGCCCGATCATCAGCGGCATCCACACACCCGACACGACAACACCGAGCGTCGCCAACACAGCGCTACCAATCGACACCGAGATCAGCACAGAGCTCAACCAAAGCCAAGCACCCCGCCGAGGCATCCACACAAACCGCCAATCGCCCCGAATCGCCGACACAAACCCATTCATCCCCGTCGAGATCAAAACCGCATAAGCCAGCAAATCAGTCACAATCCACCTCCCGCGCTCCCGACCGCACCAACCTCCCCAGCAGGTCGGCGCCCAAACGCACCCGCCCGATCACCACGCCCCAAACAGCCTACCAAAACGCCCCGCCAAACTCCACCCCTCCCGTGCCACCGACCTCCAAAGGAGGTCGGTGCTACCAACCCACCAACCCCCGCAACACCCCCACAACAACGCACCGCCCCCCTCCTCGAAAGCTCCAAAGGAGCGCCCAGATCCTTGCCACGGGTGCAGCGCACGCACGATGCGCAGCATCGAGCGAAGCGCAACCCGTGGAAAACGCCAACAATCCCCACCGCTCCGAAGGAGCGGAGGAACCAACTCAAGAGGAAGACGACTTTCTCAACTTGGAAGCGACGCTTTGGACCAACTCGTAACGAACCAACAATGCAGCGCTACCGCTTTGAAGCGGAGGGGTTGCCGCAAACAACGGCAGCAACCGCGACATATCAAACAGACGCTTCGCCGCGTCCTCATCGTACTCAACGATCCGTCGTTCCGAGTCCTCGCGCGTGATGAAGGGCACTATGTACCGCAGGCCGCTAACCGGATCACGCTCCACCATTCTTGTAAGGGTGTCAGCAACGCTTTCCCAGCCATCAAAGGGTACCCCACACAAGTCACCCGCGGTGTATCGGTGTGCGCCCCACACCAAATGAAACACGGTCCAAGACTCCCCGTCTTTGAGCGCCGCAAGCATTCGATCTGGCTTATCAACATAGTTCTCCAAAAGACAACTGATCATGATCTGATACTGCTCTTCCAACTGGCCTTTATCAAACAGATGCGTGCCGCTAAACGATTGCCGATATGAACTCCGATAGCATCTGTGGTATAACTCGCACGCCAACGGGATATTGTTCTGCATGCATACCGCGAGTAACTCGCAGACATCGCTGTGTTTCTCGCTGCTCAAGGTGTTCGATTTTTCGACCAACCGCCATGCAGGTGTCAACCCCGGCACGGTTCCGCGATGAGACTTCCATGGCGCAGCGGAATGCACACTCAGTCTCGAAACAACTTCCTTGAATAGGGCGAGCTCACCCCCTTGTTTGACCCGGTACGCAAAGGTGTCAAAGCTTTCATTGGTCATTTCATCTAAAAGAAGTTCTGCGAGCTCAGGGCTTGCCGACTTGTTCCATTGCTCGATTGCCCTTAACACTCGCTGGTCACTCTCCCGCTCGGGCACGGCTTGCTTTGCGAGAAATCGCCTGAGATAGTCGCAATGCGTGTACTGCCGAAATGATTGCGGCGATGAATCTAAGATGCCTCTGCTAAGATCACCTCCGATCGCAAACGCATAAGACACCAGTTGTCGAGCATCACGACGGTCACGCTGGCTCACCGACCGCTCAACCACTTCATTCAACTGGACACTCAAAGCCGGGTCCGCGCCCGGACCACCTTTCGCTGCGTCGCGAGCGCCCTTATGGCCTCGGTGGAAATAAATCGCATCTCGGTTGTTCATAAGAAAGCTAAAGACCGCGGGGTACGACAACTTCAGCGCGGTCGCAACCAAGACCGCATCAAAGTCAACCTCTCCGTAGAGCGTGTCCCATGTGTCGATCACCTCGCGAACGCAATGCTTGAACCTACGAGGATTTCGCAACGATCGCCCAAGTGCGAGCATCGGGTTTATGACTTTGTGCTCTCGGTATCGGAGTTCATCCCAACTCACAATGCCAAAGGGCGGATCCAGATACGACCTGAATAGAACGGGCGCAGGGTCGATATAGTCATAGTTCGTCAGGCAATGTCGTCGAAACGAGTGCAGCAGTGTCAATATCTCTTCTTCCGTCGGCACCGGAGGCGTCTCGATGTACCGCGCCAGCTTGCCAACATCCAGCCGGTCGCGAAGAGACGCGGTCGCCAAGATCACCGATACTCTTTGCTGTTGGTCCAACAAGTGCAAGACGGCGTGTATCGGACCGCAGAGATCGGCCTCGTCTAAACTAGCCTCGCCGCGTTGCTCCTGATCCATCTGGATGGGCGCTCCGGAGAATCGCTCAAGATCCTCGATGTAAAGTGTCACCGTCATCCCCGTCGCGTGCAAGATGCTTGCTATCCGCTCGAGAATCTGTTCCGGCGAGCGTCGCCGACCTAACAGGCGAATCATGCCCGTCCAACCGCTGAGCCCCTGGATCGCTTCAACATACTTCTCAGGCAAATGATAAAGTGATGTGGCGTCCACTCGCTCGGCAATCGCCTTTGCGAGCGATGTAAGTATCCCGGCAACCGCAGCGTTCACGGACGCATACTGCCATAAACTCACATTGACAAACACCACGCTCGGCTCTTTGCCGAGCTCCTGTTCCAGGAGATTGCGAATTGAGGACTTCCCGGTTCCAGGCTCTCCGACGACAACCATGGTCGGAACATCGGCCGGATTTACCTTGATCCGCGATGCAATGCGCGCCGCAACGGCCGCGTGCCCAAATAGGTCTTGATTGCGATCCGTAACTTCTCTATCGTCTTTCGCCCATTCAATCAACGCCTCGACTGGCAAATCAGAAAGCCTGATTGACTCGCTCGCTGCTGAATCCGAGTCGACCCCGCCTTTCACCTTCAAGATCTCTTGCAGTCGCCACAATGGTGAAAGCGCACCCACGACGGCAACGCACGAGACTGCAACTATTCCTAACCAAGGAACGCCCGCGCCGGCGGATGTGCGAAAAAGACTGAACTGCAAGAAGTCCATGTACGCCGCCGCACCCGCGACGGCTACCCACAGCGGCGGATACTGCCAAAAGTACCTGAAGCCGAAGAGACCCCACAGACGGAGGCGCACCTGGGGTATCGCGACGCCGAGCAACCCGAGGGCAAGTGTCGTGCCAGAAGCCGCGATCAACACAACAGATCGGTTTCCCGTGGTGCCCCGAACTGTGTACTCCACCGCACTGGCCAATGCGCTCTCGATGAGCAAGGCGACTGATCCGGCGATTGCCGCGTACGCGACAACGGTGAGCCACCGAATCGCTATGTACCTGATCCTAAACATTCATGAAGTCTAATCTGCTCAATACGGAATGGCGTTACTCGACAACAAACGCCAGTCCCCCCAATCTCCCCCACCTACTCCTCCAACCGAAACCCCATCTTCCCCACCAACCCATCAAAGTGATCCAAATCAAAGAACTCCGCAACAATCTTCCCCCGCTTACCCCCCTTGTCCGTCTCGATCCGCACACGCGTCCCCAGGTGCTCCCCAAGCCGCTTCTCGAGGTCCACCAGCGCCGGCGAACGCTCCTTCGGCGCCTCGCCCTCACCGCTCTTGTCGCTCAGCGCATACTTCACACGCGACGCCAGCTTCCGCACAGGCCACTCGTTGTCAGCCGCGGCAAGCGCAAGATCCACCCGATACCGCCCCGCCGGCAACGACAGCAACACCTTCGCGTGCCCGAAACTCAGCGAATCGCAACGCACAAGCTCCTGGATCTTCGGCTCAAGCTCCATCAGCCGCAGCAGATTCGCAACGCTCGACCGCTCCATCCCTATCCGGTCCGCCACGGCCTGCTGCGTCAGCCCAAACTTCATCATCAGCGAATGCAAACCCGCCGCACGATCCATCGGGTTCAGATCCACACGCTGCACATTCTCGATCAGCGCCCACTCGGCAGACCGCTGGTCCCCGATCTCACGCACGATCGCCGGGATCGTCTCCAGCCCCGCATACAACGCGGCACGCAACCGCCGCTCCCCCGCCACAAGCTCATACCCCTCCCCATCCGGCGCAGGCCGAACCACCACAGGCTGGATCACCCCGTCCTGCTTCACAGACGCGACCAACTCGCGCATCTCCACTTCCCAAAACTCCCGCCGCGGCTGATAAGGATTCGCCCGCACCGACCCAACAGGCAACTCCAAATAAGCAACCTTCCCCTTCCCTACCCGTTCTCGTGGCACAGGCGTCTCGCCTGTGGCTACCCCTTCTCCCCCTGTGCCACTGGCGGCTTGCCCGCCAGTGTTCCCCGTCCTCTCTACACCCTCTCCGCCTCCCGGCGGCACGGCTCGCCGAGCCGTGTCTACACCATCTCCGCCGACTGGTGCCACAGGTCTCCGACCTGTGGCTCCCCCATCTCCTGTGGCACTGGCGGCTTGCCCGCCAGTGCTACCCCTGCCTACCTCCCGCTCACCTGCTCCCCTGCTCAACCCTCCCCTGCTCCCGCTCGCCTCCGGCGGGCGCCCCCCACTCTGACCCGCCTCTTCCAGTTTATTATCGGACCTATCCCCTTCCACCCGAACAGGCGGAGCCCCCTGAATCATCGCACTCAACCCCCGACCCAACCGCCGCGGCTTCTGCTTCCCCGCCGTCTTCTTCTCAGCCATCACATCGCCTCCATGCGCCAAGACTTCCCAACCCAACACGCCCAGTATACTGCCCACCTACCGCCGACTACACACCCTCTGTCACCTGCTCACCTGATCCCCTGCTCAAACCTCCGCCCGCCAAAGGCGGGCTTCCCTATGCCCAAAATCGAACCCATCGCCCGCGGCCTCGCCATCCACGACGGCAAGGTCCTCCTCTGCCACCCCGCCGCCCCCGACCAACCAGACCCTCCCTACCTCTACCTCCCCGGCGGCCACATCGAGCACAACGAATCCGCCGAGCAAGCCCTCGCCCGCGAACTCATGGAGGAGGCCGGTTTGTGCGCACAAATAGGCCCCTTCCTCGCCGCCCACGAAGTCCGCTTCACCCAGAACAACAAGCCAAAACACGAGATCAACCTGGTGTTCCTCGTGGAACAATTGGACGGCGCGCGCCCAAACCCGGCCCTCCCCATCGAGTCCAAAGAGCCCGACATCGCCTTCGCCTGGGTCGACCTGGCCGCGGTCATCGACCTCCCGGTCCTCCCCCGCTGCACCCGGGCCTGGCTCGCCGCCGGCTGCCCCGAGGCCGACCGCTGGATCTCAGCCACCGAATAGCCCCGCATCCCGACTGAATATGCGGCTCCCGATGCCCGATAGCCACCGGGTATGGCCAGCCGGGAAGACATCGCCGCCAGCACCGCCGCCCTGCTCGACCAGATCGAGTCGGTCGATCAGCGGCTCTCAGAGCTCCAGTCGGCCCTGCACCGCAGCGACCGCCTGGCCACCCTCGGGCTCGCCGCGGCCATGCTCGCCCACGAGTTCAACAACCTCCTGACCCCCATCAAGATGGCCACCGGCGCCGCCAAGGCCAAGCGGGGCGACCCCGCCGCCATGGCCCGGGCCGTCGAGGTCGCCGACAAGAACGCCACCCGGGCCACCGAGATCGCCGACTCGATCCTCCGCCTGGCCGGCGAACCCCGGAGCCCGGCCGAGGCCGCCGATGTCCTGATGGCCACCGACGACGCCCTGAACTGCCTCGGCGGCGAGCTGCACCAGGACCGCGTCGAGGTCTTGTGCGATGTCGCCCCGGGCCTCAAGGTCCCCATGGCCCAGGGGGCCCTCCAGCAGGTGCTCCTCAACCTGATCCTGAACGCCCGGGACGCGATGCGGCCGCGGGGCGGCCGGCTGAGCATCCGGACGGATTGTTCCACGGGGAACATCCGGATCATCGTGGAGGACACGGGGCGGGGGATGGCACCGGAGGAGCTGGCGGAGGCGTTTCGGGCGTTCCGGCGGCGGGAGGAGAGCGGGGGGGTTGGTTTGGGGCTCACGATCTGCCAGAAGCTTGTTGAAACAGCGGGTGGGGAGATCCGGGCGGCGTCGGAGGTGGGGGTGGGGACTCGATTTGAGATTGGGTTCTCAGATAGGCACTTAGGCACTTAGGCACGGGGGCACGGAGGGGGGTGGGCGAAGAGACGGAGAGACGGAGAGAGAGAGAGACGGGGGGTGATGGTTTGTGGGCCACCTTGTTTGGGGTGGTTTGTTTGTTTTTTGGGGTTTTGGGGGTGTGGGGTTTGATTTGGGGGTGGGTTTTTGTAGTTTGGGCTGATGGTTTGTGGTTGGGCGAGATTGTGGTGGGGGGTTGCCGCGGGTGGCGGTGGGGGGGTGGTTTGCTTGGGCTCCTCTCCGCCGGCGCCACCGACTTCGGGCGGCTCCAGGGACGCGGCGGGCGAAGGACGGATCGGCGACGCGACCCAGCGCCAGTTACAATGTGCGATTGCATAGAACAACCGGAGGTACTTCGTGCGATTCATCTTTGGAGTGTCTATTCTGGCGGCTACGATTGCGATTGCCGCATGGGTTGTGTGCTGTTCGCCGAGAAATGCGGATGGACATCGCCCGGCTGACCCGCAGGGTGTGCCTTCGGCTGTAGTTGTTCAATATACAGGCGGCAAGCTGCTCAGTAGAGAAAATATTCCTCCGGATAGCGATTTGTACGATCAGATTTTGGTGTGGCGTTCGACGAAGTCGGGATCGGGCTGGAAAAGAAGATCATATATTTCATACGCGCCTCGGCTGATCGTCTATTTTAACGGAGAATCGATTAATTTTTTATCAGATGTTGTCGTGGATAACAGTGGAGGACGTCAAAGAATTCGAACACTCACGCCCGAGGACAAGGCGTTGCGCGATTCGTTGAGTACATTTTTGAACCGTTGAGTGCCTTATTGGCTGCGATGGAAATGTACAGTCGTCAGCTTGGCGCAATGCCTAGTGTCCTGTCTTCGAGACAAGCACAAGGCCGGAGAGTTGTCAATTGACTGCGCAAAGGAGAACCCGGGTGGACAACAAGCGGCGGCGAAAGGTTCTTGCGGGCTGGCTTGAGCGGGCCTTGGTTTGTGGCGCGGTAGTCTTGGGCGCGGGGTTGCTTGCGTCGTGCGGCTCAGAGCCCGAGGGCGGGGAGGCTGCTCGGGGGGAGTTGGCGGCCGCGGCGATGGGCGGGGCGTCCGACGGGGCTGATCGTGGGAACGCTGGTGGAAAGGTTGCTCTTGACCAGACGGACATGTTGTCACCGGCCTGGGTTTCTTTGCTGCAGAGCGAGGGCGTGCTGTTGCGTTGCGGCGCGAGCAGAACGCTCGCTTTTCAGGCCGCCGTCCGCAACACAGCCAGTGTCGCTTGGGCGGGACGCCAACTCGACAGCAACGATCCCGGGACTTTTCGCCTCGCGGCCGATATGTTAGCGTCGCACCGAGAGGATGCCGCGGCGGTTCAAGCCGCGATGCTTGATATCGTCCGGGATGATGAGCGGCCGGAGCGCATTCGAACTTTTGCCTTGATTACTGCCGGAGGCTTTGCGCAGCTGGAGGCTTTCATTGCTCATGAACCTTTGGACGCGTACGCTCGGCTTACCTCCTTCGATGACAGAGCCGACTACCATGAGCAGCAATTCGCTCGACTTGCGATCGAATCGGCGAGCGAGCGGATCGCGCTTAGTGAATCGATGGTGATTGATTCTGTTCGAGAGATCCGCCTGGCTCTGGAGGAGGCCGTGGAGGAGGGCGGGGATGTTGATTTACGATCGCTGGAGACGCCGATTATCAGAATTCGCTATAGCGTTGCGTTTTTGCGGGAAGAGGTGTCGGCTCCTGTCCTTTCGGCCAACGCCCTCGCGAGAGTTCTGGAGGCGATCGCCGAGATCCCGGCCGGGGACGCTTATCTTGACCGCTTCGGCTACGGAGTGTTTATACACACCCTGTTTGGCTTGTACTCCTTCACAGGCGAGATCCTCCCGGTTACCGGTGAACTGGTCTCCAGCAGTGATCGGCGCTATTGGCAGGATTATGCGGCTCGCGTTCTTTCTGTTTGGGAGGACGAGTACTCTGCTGTAGATGATGCGGTGCGCTGGCAGATGTTGTCTCTGACTCGCCAGGGCTACATCGATGAGGATTCAGGCGGGTGCGGCTTGAGTATGACGCTGTCGATGATGAAGACGCTGACCTGCGGGCACCCGTTCGGCGCATACGGCGCCGGCTTTGTTCTGGGCGAGCTTGGATTGATTGACGGCGGCATCGGGCTGCCCACTTTTAACATCCTGTATGTTGGCGAGAATCGGTCCATGGCGGAGCACATGGTGTTTGACATGTGGAGATCGAAGGCTGCCGGGCAGTTGGCTGCATCACTCGCTGCCGGTCATGCCGTCGGCGTTGATCCGGACGATCCGGAGCGGTGGATCGCGGGACACGCCTGCTCCAGCGATTGTGAGATGTGTGCGGGGGATCCGCGCGAGGTGCGATACTGGAGTCCGTGAGGGGTGGTAGCGGGTGTAGACACGGCTCGGCGAGCGGCGCCCGCAGAGCGCGCGAGAGCAGGGGAGGGTTGAGCAGGCGAGCAGGTGAGCCGCGCTCGCTGCGCGAGCGAGAGGGGAGGGAAGAGGTGGGGGTAGAAGGGGGGCTTCGGGGGGCCTTGTTCATCGTGGGCTCGGTGTTTTGGTCTTGCGGGGTGCGGGGGGGGCCTTGTACATTGGCGCTGTGACTTTGCGAGGCCGGGACAGATTGGGCGGCTGGGACGAAGAACTCGGGGAGAGCTGGAGGTGCATCTCGATGAACAGCATGGCTGACCTGAACAATGCTCGCAACCGTTGTCCTCGCTGCCGCTATGCGATTGTCAACAGCAGCGATGTGCAATGCCCGGAATGTGGCTACCCACTTCGCTTTAGGCCGGTTGGCTGCTGGACAGTCGATTCAAAGCCCTGGTTTTATCTGGCGGCGGGCGGAGTCTTTGCGATAGCGATGCTTGATATCTTTGAGCATCTTCAGTCATTCTGGCTTTCGCTTCGTGTCGTCCAGACCATGCGACCGGCAGACAGCGGCGGCTTTGCGGGGCTCGTGTTTCAGCCTTCGCTATGGAGCACATGGTACGAGTTGACGCATTTCGCGTGCCTGTTGGTTGTAATCGCGGGTGTCGTCTATTTGACGGTCCAATCATTTCGAGTCGGTCATGCCATGCGAAGTGCGGCCGAGTTGAGTGCTGCGGTCATGTGGCGCAGATTGGCCGTGCTCGCGACTGCAATGATTGCGGCGAAAGTGTTCTATATTGCCGCCTATTCCATCGTTATACATTTGCGCCTTGCTACTCTGTAGGTCTTATGGCTTTCGGTCCCACAGTATTTTCTGATGAGCGAGGTGTGACAGGGTGACGATGCGACAGGCCAACATAGTGTGCGTTGTCGCTGGCGCTGTTTGTGCGGTTGTGCTTGCCGTTTCTGTCTTGTCTGGTGTTGCCGCGATTGTGCTAGAGTACGAGGGAACGGGTTCCCTGGGGATTGTGCACTCTGGCGGCTCCGGCATCCAATGGGGGCAGATCGACATCGACGGGGATTTGCCGGTAACAATGTACAGTCAGGATACCGGCGAGCTCACTGTCTTGCACTTTTACCCCACCGTGACCGTATCTGTAGGCTGGCCGTTGCGTTTGATTCAGCTTCAGAGCGAGCATGAAGAAGTGGCGTATATCGATGCGGCGGGACATAGACACCTTTTCCTTGTCGGGGATCGAGTCAGCACTCGTGCGAAGATGACTCCTGCGGGGGTGTGGTGCGTGTTGTTGCTCGCTTTGTCGTGTTTGTTTGTGGCGGCAACCGCGATTTGTCCCTTGGCAGTCCGAAGAAGCCGCGGATTCGGCTGATGCGATTCCGCTTCACTGTCCTTGGGTGCGCCCGCTGCGCGGGCGAGAGCAGGAGAGAGTTGAGCAGGCGAGCCGGAGGAGTAGAGGGGGTAGTGGCGAGGGGCGAGTTGCCAGTGGCGCAGGAGTAGGGGGAGAGCACCGACCTCGGGGCGAGGTCGGTGGCACGGGAGGGCGCCCGCTGCGCGGGAGAGGGGGGAGAGGGTTGAAGAGGCGAAAGGTGAGAGAAGGGGTAGAAGGGGCTTAGCACTGGCGGGCTAGCCGCCAGTGCCACAGGAGGGGTGGAAGGGGGCTGTTCATCGCGGATTCGGTGCTTTGGTCTTGCGGGGTGCGGGGGGGGCCTTGTACATTGGCGCTGTGACTTTGCGAGGCCGGGACAGATTGGGCGGCTGGGGAGGTGATGTGTCTGTGGTGGCGTCGGGGGAGGGCGGCTCGGATGGGGGACGCGTGCCGCGGATTGAGGCGGGAGGTGCGGGCGTGCGAATGAGCGGTCGGGCGGACAACAAGCGGCGGCGGAGGGCGTTTGCGGGCTGGCTTGAGCGGGCCTTGCTCTGCGGCGCGCTGGTTCTGGTTGTGTTGGCGGCGGGCTGTGATCGCGAGATGGTGCTCGAACGGCCCACGGATTCAGAATTCTCAGAACTCATCCAGACTGGATGGTTCCTTACTTCTTTTGAAGACTTGTTGCGGACTCACGGGTACGGCTACCACGGTGGAGGCGCCAGAGGGTTCAAGAGCCTTTGGGATGGAGAGCAGACCATTCGGATGAGAGCGGTCGGAGGCGCTTGCGATAGAGATAAACTTCTGCATTTATACTATGCGGCGATTGTAGATAAGCTCTCTGAGATGGAAGCGGAGGTTGATTCCTCGTCGGGTCCGGTTCTCAACGAAGTGCCTCATTTTGAGATCTCGTATTACTACCATGGCACGGACGGGTACTTGCGCGTGTTGTTCTCCTTAGATAGTGCTGGGTACATTGATGTAGATATCGAGAATACCGAGTGGCTGCGTTGATTGGAGGGTTGAGCGACATCGGGGCGTGGGTGGATAGCGGCCGTAGGCGAGGGTGTGCGAAGGAGGATTCGGGTGAGCAACAAGCGGCGGCGGAAGGCGTTTGCGGCCTGGCTTGAGCGCGTTTTGGCTTGCGGCGCGCTGGCTTTGGTTGTGCTGGGGACGGGATGTGGGCGCGAGGCTGCGGGTGGAGAGGCCGCGGATCGCGAGTTATCCGCTTTTGCTCAGACCGAGTGGCTCACCAACACCTTTGCAAACTTGTTGTGCAACGGCGGGTACGAGTATCGCCAAGAAGGCTACGAGTTTTGGCGACGCCTCGATCGGGCTGTGAGGACCGATCGGTTCAGAGCGATCGTTGTCACTACAGAGAGAAGAGACAGACTGTTGCGTCAGTACTACGACGCGGTTACGGACGAGCTTGCCGATATGGAAGCGGAGGTTAACTCCTCGTCGGGACTTGTGCTGGGCGAGGAGTCTCATTTCGAGATCGACTACGACTACCACGGTGCGAAGGGGCGTTTGCGCGTGGTGTTTGCTTTGGATGGCGCCGGGTACATTGATGTCACGATCGATCACACGGAGCGGTTGCGGTGATTGGAGTGTTGAGTGCCATCGAGATGTCTGGTGTGTTCATGCGGTGTGCGCAGGGCGCGTTGCTGTGATTCGGTCGGCGGTTGGATGGGAACATCGCGGCGTCATCTTCTTGATCCGGCCGTTTGGGAGTACTTGTTGTGAACAGAGCGCAAAGCACTTATTCTGGCGTCCCGCGATGCGGGGTATTCTTCCTCGCGATTGCGGTGGCCGTTCTTCTTGGTGCGGGGCTTACGCGGTTTACGCCTGTGGAGACTGCTCCGGCGGACTCGCGAGGAGAGCTTGCGGCGGCTGCCGTGCAGGAGGTCTTTGGTGGGCAGGATCGCGGGGATGCCTATCGGCGCATGATGGGCGAGCGGCACAGAGCTGTGCGGGCCGGGAAGGCGATTGTGCAGGATGGTTATCCTTCGTGGCTGGCGACACGGCTTTTGCACGACGCCGCGGCTGGGGAGCTGTTTGTTGAGTCGGAAGAGGGTCGCGTTTCACTCCGTACGGATTGGGAGAGTGGCGATCGGAAGTTTTGGTATATCGCCAGAGTTGTTGTGGCGGAACCCGAAGGGCGACACAGGGTTGCGGGTGGGCCTTGGGTGCTCTGGAGATACCTCGGAGCAAGAGTCACCCCGCGACACCCCGGAGATAGGCCATGGATTACTGATTATCTGTTGGAGGGTGTTTCTGCGGGGGAGATTGTGGACATTGAGATTTACAGACTGCCCCGCGATGATCGCGCAGATGTGGTCGAGCGACTCGATGCTGCTGCCGCCATCGAGGATGGTGTTGCGCGTTTGCTTTTGCGGCTATCTGTGCCGGTGATCGTGGGGTCGGGGCAGGATTCGAAATGAGAGCATTGGCGCGCCCGCTGCGCGGGCGGGAGCAGGAGAGAGTTGAGCAGGCGAGCAGGTGAGCCGGAGGGGGAGTAGGGGGGGTGCTGCGAGGGTTGGTAGGGGTTGGGAGCACCGACCTCCGTTGGAGGTCGGGGGCACGGGAGGGGGCCCGGGGGGGGGGGGGGGGGGGGGGGGGGGGGGGG
>JAFIFZ010000053.1 GCA_020831775.1 Phycisphaerales bacterium | reverse complement strand
CGGCGGTCTCCGGCGTGAGCCGATTGACCGTGTCGCGGCTGACGCCCGCGATCCCGCAGAGCTGGCCGAACGACCAGCTGTTCATGCGGTGGCTGTCGATCGGCGTGGTCGCCAGCTCCAGCCTCCGCTCCTTCGGGATCGTCATCAGGTCGTCGGCCGAGCGCCAGAGCAACTCGGACCGCTCCTTGCGGGCGTGGCAGAACTCCCAGAGGTCCTGCATCGTCGCGAACCGTTCGTCATGGGTCCGCCTGTAGAGCTCGTCGTGAGCCCTGGTCAGCATCTGTGGCATCGCTGTGTCCTTTCGTATCAATGGCTGAGGCCGCGAGTCCGCACGCGGCCGGCAGAAAAACCTTGTGTTGCACCACCGGTCTCCCCGGACGGACCCATGCCCGTCCGGCAAGACCGGCTCGTCGCTTCTGCCCTGGACCAGCGATGTCAAAGATGCACGGGGGGCTTGTGGCGCCTCCGGAGTGCTTGCACGATCTGTATCAGATCTGGACGGGTTACTCAAACACCGTCTCGGGCCCGCCAGAGGCCGGCTTCGGACCCGTGTCGTTTGCACTACATTTCGGAAGATTCTGCACTACAAAAGGCGAGAAATGGCCCCGGCGAGCGGAAATGTAGTGCAGCCCCGGAGACGGAAAGAGCCCCGTAAACCCTTGCTGTTCAAGGACTTACGGGGCTCTGGTCCAAAGCGGGCGACCGGACTCGAACCGGCAACATTCAGCTTGGAAGGCTGACACTCTACCATTGAGTTACGCCCGCATCGCCCCCAGTGTATTCGCCGAGGGGCCGTTCTGCGAGCCCCCGTTCGGCCGTCGTCATCCCTCCACCCGCACCGCCCGGATCGCCGCGAACATCGGGATTTCCGCCCTCGCCCGGTTCTCCGCCTCGGCCCTGGGGCCGGGCTCGCTGCGGCGTTCGCTCGCCCACTCCTCGATGCGGTCGACCAGCAGGCCCGCCTCGCCCAGCGCGTTGGTGTACGCGCTCAGAGGGCGGTGGTGGGTCCAAGTGGTGACCGGGCGCTTGCCGCGGGCGACCTCGCCCGGGTTCATCGTGATCGGATGGCTGGCGGGGGAGAGGTAGGCGTCGACCTGGCGGCTCTGGACGGTCGAGCCGTCCGGCTCGGTTCTCCAGACCCAGGCCGTCTGCCCTGGGATGCGGAAGGCGGGGTGGAGGATCACGAGCACGAACCGCCCTCCGGGCCGGAGCATCGAGGCGATCGCGTCGAAGGCGGGCTCGATCGGGTCGAAGTTCATCGCGGCCAACACGCATGCCGCGCTGTCGCAGACATCAAGCTCCTGCACCGTCTTGAGGCGCCCGAGCTCGCGTGCGTCGGCGACGAAGAACTCTGCGCCCCGCGGCACACGCTTGCGTGCCGCTTCGATCAGCGAGGGCGACGCGTCGACGCCGATCACCGACGCCCCTGCCTGCGTCAACTCGCGGGCGAGCAGGCCCTGCCCGCAGGCGACATCGAGGATCCGCTGGTCGTTCTGCGGATCGAGCAGCCTGAGCACGCCGGGGAGCACAACGGTGGTGTGGTGGTCGCTGCCGCGGCGTTCGAGCAAATCGTCGTACCACCCCGCGACGTGCTCCCACGAGCCCGATCCCTTTTCGTCACGCTCGGCGGGACGCACGGGCTCGGGGGCACGCTTCGGAGGTTCGCTCTGCTGCGCCGGCGGCGGGGGTGTGGCGGGAGTTTCAGGGACAGGAGGCGCTGCTTGCGGAGCGGGCGGCGGAGTTGGGCTCGTGGGCGGCTCGACCGGATCGATCGGGCGGGGCTTCACCGGCCGGCGCATGGTCGGCGGCACCTCGAACGAATCTTCCTCTTGGCTGGTGGGGGGCTCGATCGGCGCCTGAGCAGGCGACGGCGGCAAAGGCTTGAGCGTCGATGACGCCCCGGGTTGAATCTCTTCTCTGAGCTCACTTCGGGGTTCGGGCCGGTGTTCCGGCTGCTGCTGCGGTTGCGGCCTGTGGGGTGTCGCTGCGGCGTCTTCGATCCGCAGCCTGAAAGCGGGCGGGGGCGGCGTGGTGAACTTCACCTGCTCGTGCGTCACCGGGTGCCTGAAGGCGATCTCGCCCAGATGCAGCATCATCCGGATCGGGCCGTCCAGCGGGCGGGCCCTCGGGCCTGGGTCGCCGACCAGCGGCAGCCCGACCTGGCGGAGCTGCGCGATCGCCTGGCCCGGCCTGTCGGTCTCAAGACGGATGCGGATGAGCGTCAGCTCGCCGGCCCGTTCCTGCACGCGCACATGCGCGACGGCTTCACGCCCGTCACGCCCGATGGGCATTTCCTGTTCGTCGAAGCTGCGCACCGAACCGTCGCGACCGGTCACCAGCATGCTCTTGATCGTGAGCATGTCCTGGGACGGGCTGCCCCGGACGACCGCCGTCGCGATGCGATGGCTCCGCGAAGAGTGGAACTGTTCGGTCAGCGCGGCGGCGGCTTCGTCGGTCTTGGCGATCACCACCAGCCCGCACACCGCAGGGTCGAGCGGGTTGATCGCCCGGAGCCGGGGAGTCTGCTTGGGCCCGGTGCCGGCGCGGGTCGCCCGGCGCTGCCCGATCTTCAGCCGATCGATCAGTGTCGTCGGGCGCTTGCCCTTGCGGTCGCCAGGACGCAGGGCGATGGGCATCCCCGCGGGCTTCTCGGCCACGAGAAACGCGTCGTCCTCGTAGACGATCCGCACACCGGGCGGCCTCGGGCGCGAGTCGCCCCCGAAGCGAGGCCCCGGTCCGCGTGAGGGCGGCCCGGAAGGGCGCGGGCCTCGTGGCCCGGAGCCGTAGGGTCCCGAACCCGATCGCGGGCCGGAACCGGGTCCCGATCCGGGGCGTCCGCCGGGCCGTGATCCGGATCTGGAGCCGGGCCGAGCGCCCGGTCTTGCTCCCGGCCGTGAGCCGGGATTGAAGTTGCGTCTGGGTCGTTCAGGGCCGGGCATGCGGTGGCTCGCTGGGGGTATTGGTCCGGGGAGTCTGGGGGAGCTGGTCGATCAGGTCGAGCAGCCAGTCGGCGAACCGATCTTTGGATATGGGACCATCGGTCGGGCGTCCTTCCGGGAAGCCGAGGTCGGGGGTGCTGTAGGCCGTGGCCTCGATGTCCGGGGCGTCCATCGTTTCGAGCGGATTGGCGATGATGACATCCACATTCTTCCGGGCCAGCTTGTCCATTGCGGAGTCGGCCATCCGTTCTCTGGGTTCCAGCGCGAACCCGATCAGCCGCTGGCCGGGGCGGCGGGCGGCGGCGCAGGCGGCCAGCAGATCCGGGGTGCCCTCCAAATGGATGGTCATGCCCTCGGCCGACCGCTTCTGTTTTCCTTTGAGGGCTTCCGGATCCGGTTTGGGGCGGTAGTCGGCGACGGCGGCGGCCATCACCAGCACATCAGTTGCAGGCCAGCGATCGGCCAGGATCGCCTCGAGGTCGGCGGTGGTTCGGAACCGGACGACCTCGACGGACGGATCTTGTGGTTCAGAGCAGACCGGCCCGAGGGCCAGTGTGACCTTCCAGCCCCGGCGTCGGGCCTGTTCGGCCAGGCGGATGCCCAGTCTCCCGGAGGAGCGGTTGCCGATGAACCGGACGGCGTCGAGGGGTTCCTGCGTCGGGCCCGCGGTGATGAGCAGGCGCCGTGGGCTGGGCTCTGGGGTGTGCACTCTGGGGTCCTGGTCGGGTGCTCGGCGGGAGGGTGTTGGTGTGCCCTGCGGTGGAGCGAGCGAGGGTGTACCATGCTCGGGCGTAGGGGCCGGCGTCGGCCATCTGCGATTCGGGAACGACATTGATAGGCGCTGGTCGCCGGGTTGCCGCCGGGTGCGGGAAGTTCCGGAGCGATCGGCGCCTTCGAGAGAGCGGCGCCCGCGGGCGCCCGACAAGACGGCTTTCGGACCGAAAGAACATGGCAAGATCGCGTAAGAAGCTCGGAGAGATCCTGGTCGGTTGGGGGGTAATCACCCCCCAGCAGGCCGAGCAGGCGGTGCAGTTGGCCAAGGGCTCGGGCAAACGCCTGGGTGAGGCGATCGTCGAGGCCGGCTTCGCCAAACAGGAGCAGGTCGCCAAGGCGCTCGCCAACCAGTTCGGGATGGAGTTCGTGGACCTGTCGGCCCCCGGGATGTCCGACAAGGTCGACATGAAGCTGATTGACCAGGAGTTGGTCAAGAAGCACGCCATCCTGCCCATGTCTAGAAACGGCAACAGGATGCAGGTGGTCATCCACGACCCGATGAACCTGGAGCTGCTGGACATGCTCCGGTTCCGCTACGGGGTGGAGATCGAGCCCCGCCTGGCGGCAGAGAGCCAGATCCGCTCGTTCATCGAGGGCGGGCTCAAGTCGATGCCGAAGATGGTCTCCGAGGGCGAGTCGCTGGTGACCAGCTCGATCGACCGGACGATCGACCGCTCGGTGGACCGGTCGATGGACCGCTCGATCGATGTGACGCGGGAGGACGCGCCGATCGTCCGCCTGGCCAACCGCATCCTCGTCGAGGCGGTCAAGATGCGGGCGAGCGACATCCACATCGAGCCGATGGCCGACCGGGTGCGTCTGCGCTACCGCATCGACGGCGTGTGCATCGAGCGCGACAACCTGCCCAAGCGGATGCAGAACGCGTTGCTCAGCCGCACCAAGCTGATGGCGGGCGTGAACATCGCCGAGAAGCGGCTGCCGCAGGACGGGCGCATCAAGATCAATGTCGACGACAGCCAGATCGACTTCCGAGTGTCGGCGTGCCCGGCGTACCACGGGGAGTCGGTGGTGCTGCGTATTCTGCGCCCCGAGTCGGCGCGTGTCGGCCTTGAGAACCTCGGCTTCGAGCCCGACAACCTCGCGATCTTCAACCGGATCATCCGGAGTCCCAACGGCATCTTCCTGGTCACCGGCCCGACTGGCTCGGGCAAGACGACGACGCTGTACACGGCGCTGGATGTGCTCAACCGGCCCGACCGAAAGATCATCACCGCCGAGGACCCTGTCGAGTACAACTTCGAGGGGATCAACCAGTGCCAGGTGCGCGAGTCGATCGGGCTCACCTTCCCGATCATCCTCAGGTCGATGCTGCGTCAGGCGCCCAATGTGATCCTTGTCGGTGAGATCCGCGACAAGGAGGTCGGCGAGATCGCGATCCAGGCCGCCCTGACGGGCCACTTGGTCTTCAGCACGCTGCACACCAACGACGCGCCTTCGGCGATCACGCGTCTGATCGACATGGGCATCAAGCCGTTCCTGGTCGCCTCGTCGATCCAGGCGGTGATGGCCCAGCGTCTGATCCGGACGCTCCACGACCCGACGAAGGTGCTGGCCGAGAAGGAAGACCTCGACCCGAAGATGCTGCGCCTGATCGGCCTGAAGATGGAGCAGGCGTTGGGCAAGGTGTACAAGCCCGTGTCGTCGCAGGACGCGCCCAACGGGTACCGCGGGCGTCGCGCGATTTTCGAGCTGATGCTGATGAACGCGGAGCTGCGCGACCTGGCGTTCAATAAGTCGCCGGTCGCCAAGATCAGGCGTGCGGCGATCCAGGCCGGGATGCGGACGCTGGTGGACGACGGGCGCCTGAAGGTCCTCGCGGGCAAGACGACGCCCGAAGAGGTCGCCCGCATGGCGCAGACCGACGACGAGACCGAGTGATTTGTCCCCCCCCTCGCCGGGGGCTCGATGGAGCTGACCGATGTCGACGATGCAGATCGACCGCCTGCTCGACACCGTCGTGAAGACGGGCGCGAGCGACCTTCACCTGACCGTTGGGCGACAGCCCACCATCCGCCTCCACGGGCGGCTTCGCAACCTCCAGACCAAGGTGCTCGACTCCGACTCGATGGTCGGTCTCATGAAGTCGATCACCCCGGAACGCAACCAGCAGGAGTTGCAGGAGGAGGGCGGAAGCGACTTCGGCTTCGCCTACGGCGACGCGGCTCGCTTCCGAGTCTCGGTGTTCCGCCAGAGAGGCGATCTGGCGATCGTCCTCAGGCAGATCCCGAACAAGCTGCTGACCTTTGAGCAGATCGGCTTGCCGGCGATGTGCAAGGAGCTCATCCGGCGTCCGCGAGGCATGTTCCTCGTCACCGGGCCGACCGGCTCGGGCAAGACGACCTCGCTGGCGACGATGATCGACTACATCAACATTAACATGGATCACCACATCATCACGATGGAAGATCCGATCGAGTACTACCACCAGCACAAGAAGTCAGTGGTGAACCAGCGAGAGGTCGGCAACGATGTGCCGAGCTTCTCTGAGGCCCTGCGACGCGCCCTCCGCCAGGACCCTGACAACATCCTGGTGGGTGAGATGCGAGACCTCGAGACAATCGAGGCCGCGGTGCGTGCGGCCGAGACGGGCCACCTCGTCTTCGGCACCCTGCACACCACCGGCGCCGCCAAGACGATCGACCGTCTGGTTGACGCCTTCCCGGTGAGCCAGCAGAACCAGATCCGCGTGCAGCTCTCGACCGCCCTGATCGCGGTGCTGAGCCAGGCGTTGCTGACGCGGATCGATCAGGCGGGGATGGTGGCGGCGTACGAGTTCCTCGTGGTCACGCCCGCCATCAGCAACCTTATTCGTGACAACAAGAGCTATCGCATCGACTCGATGATCCAGACCGGCAAGAAGTTCGGCATGCAGCTTCTGGACGAGCACCTGTGGCAGCTCTACACCGAGGGCAAGATCGCCGCGGAAGAGATGGTCGACAAGGCGAAGAATGCGGCGGATCTGAAGGAGCGGGTCCATCGGATCGGGCGCACGATCGAGGGTCGTCCGGAGCTGGACGACGACGAGCTGAACGCCGCGGAGTGAAGTTGATCGGATTGTGAACGGGTCCCGGGACCCGTTTTTTAGTGCAATGCAACGAGTCGTATCCCTGAAAGTCCGGTTTTGTGGGCTTTGTGCTTTGAACCGGATGGGCGGTATGGTCGAATCAGAGAGTGGCGTGCCGCGCACGCCGTGTGAGGTGGTTTTGTGACGCAGGTTCCTCCAAGTGAATTGAAGGGTCGCAAGCTCGGTCGCGTGCTGACCAAGATGGGGAAGGTGACGCGCGAGCAGGTGCACGAGGCCCTCGAAGTCCAGAAGACCCGGAAGAAGCAGATCGGGCAGATTCTGGTCGAGCTGGGGTATTGCTCCCAGGAGGATGTGACCGCGGCGCTGGCGGGTCAGGCTGGGATGGAGTTCATCGACCTGACCGGGAAGGAGCTGTCTGCGGAAGTGATCGACGCGATCCCCGCCGAGAGCGCCCAGGCGTACCAGGTGGTGCCGATCGAATACAACGCCAAGAGCCGCAAGCTCAAGGTGGCCCTCAAGAGCGCGGACAACTTCCGCGCCGTCGACGACCTCCGCCTGCTGATGGGGTTCGAGGTCGAGGCGGTGGTCACCAAGGCCGAGGCGATCGACGCCCTGATCGAGAAGCACTACTCGAAGTCATCGTCGGTGGTGGACCTGGTCAGCGACATCGCCAAGGACGAGAAGTTCAAGTCGATGGCGGGCCGGAGCGCCGATTCGATCGACCTCGACGCGGTCATGGAGGCCGCCGAGGACAATCAGGTCATAAAGCTCTTGAATATGGTGCTGCTGCAGGCCATCAAGGACAAGGCCTCGGACATCCACTTCGAGCCGTTCGAAGAAGAGTTCAAGATGCGGTACCGCATCGACGGCGTGCTGTACGAGATGGTGCCGCCGCCCAGGGCGCTCGGCGCCGCGATCATCAGCCGCATCAAGGTCATGTCGAACCTGGACATCGCCGAGCGCCGTCTGCCTCAGGACGGCCGCATCGAGCTCTCGGTGGGCGGGCGGCCTGTCGACCTCCGCGTGGCGGTGCTGCCGACGATCTTCGGTGAGTCGTGCGTGATGCGTGTGCTGGACCGGTCCAATGTCGAACTGGACCTGGATCGGATCGGGTTCCGCGACGACGAGCTGGAGACCTTCCGGGGCCTTATCAGAAAGCCCAACGGGATCGTGGTCGTGACCGGGCCGACGGGTTCTGGCAAGACGACGACGCTGTACGCGGCCCTTGCGGAGCTGAACCGGATCGAGACGAAGATCCTGACGGCCGAGGACCCGGTCGAGTACGACATCGACGGGCTCTGCCAGTGCCAGATCAACGAGGATGTCGGGCTGACTTTCGCCCGCTGCCTGCGGAGCTTCCTCCGCCAGGACCCCGACATCATCCTCGTGGGCGAGGTCCGCGACCTCGAGACTGCGCAGATCGCGGTGCAGGCGTCGCTGACGGGCCACCTGGTGCTCAGCACGCTGCACACCAACGACGCGCCGAGCTCGATCATCCGCCTTGTGGACCTCGGGATGGAGCCGTTCCTTCTGACGGCGACGATCGAGGGCGTGGTCGCCCAGCGCCTGGTGCGCAAGGTCGATCAGAACCACAAGGAGGAGTACGACCCGACCGACGAGGAACTGATGGAGCTCCAGGTGACGCGTGAGGAGATGCGTGGCCGGAAGTTCTACCGGGGCCTGCCGCACGAGTCGAACCACAACTCGGGGTACAAGGGGCGTATGGCGATCTTCGAGTTGATGCACATGGACGACGAGATGCGCGAGATGGTGATGAAGGAAGCGAGCACGGCGATCCTGCGCGAGCACGCGCGTCGGCGCGGAATGCGGACGCTGCGCGAGTCGGGGATCATGGCCCTCTACGAGGGCCTGACCTCGGTCGACGAGGTGGTGCGCGAGACCATTCTGGACGAGTAGTTGGACGGGTATGGGGCGAGTAGGGGTGTGCGGCCCGGGCCGGGCCGAGGGGCATTGGCGATCACCGATGACAACCCGCCGCGGGCGGACAAACGAGGAACGCAGGCATGGCGACATTCACATACGAAGCGATGGACGCGACCGGGAAGAACCGCAAGGGCTCGATCGAGGCGAACGACCCGAACGAGGCGGTCGCGCGGATCCGTGCCCAGGGCCTGTACCCGACCGAGGTCCGCCAGCAGAAGGTGAAGAAGCAGGCCGAGGCGCAGAAGGGCGTGCCGGGCGCTGGCGAGACGGGCAACAAGAAGAAGAGCAGCGGGCTGTCGTTCGGGCGCGTCAAGCCCAAGCAGCTCACGATGTTCACCCGGCAGCTCTCGACGCTTCAGGACGCGGGCCTGCCGCTCCTGCGGTCGCTGCAGATCCTTGAGGACCAGGCCAAGCCGGGCCAGCTGAAGACATGTCTGATCAGCGTGTGCGAGGAGGTCTCGGGCGGTTCGAGTTTGTCGGAGGCGATGAGCAAGAACCCCAAGGCGTTCAATAAGCTCTATGTGAAGATGGTCAACGCGGGCGAGATCGGCGGCGTGCTGGATGTCATCCTCCAGCGCCTCGCGGAGTTCATGGAGAAGGCCGAGAAGCTCAAGCGTCAGATCAAGGGCGCGATGGTGTACCCCATTGCGGTCATCAGCGTGGCGGTCCTGATCCTGACGGGCATCATGGTCTTCATCATCCCGAGGTTCGAGGAGATCTTCACGGACTTCGGCGTGGCGTTGCCGGCGCTGACTGTGTGGCTGACAGAGACGAGCCGCTGGGTGGCCGGGACGAACCCGGGCCAGCAGATCCCCGGCGCGGTGTTCATCCTGCTGGGCATCCCGTTCGCGTTCATTTTCTGGAAGCTGATCCGGGCCGCGGGTCCTGGCAAGGCGGCGACGGACTGGATGATCCTGAAGCTCCCGATCTTCGGCAATCTGGTCAAGAAGACGGTGACCGCGAGGTTCAGCCGGACGCTGGGGACGCTGATCGCCGCGGGCGTGCCGATCCTCGAAGCGGTGACGATCACGAAGGAGACCTGCGGCAACTATGTGTTCGAGAAGGCGCTCGGGAGGGTGCACGACTCGATCCAGGAAGGCGAGTCGTTCGCCGAGCCGCTGCGTGAGAGCAAGGTCTGCGACGCGATCGTGGTGAACATGGTCGATGTCGGCGAGGAGACCGGTGAGCTCGATGTGATGCTCATGAAGATCGCCGACAACTACGACGAAGAGGTCGATGTTGCGGTCGCCGGTCTGGTGTCGCTGCTCGAGCCTCTGATGGTGGTCGTGCTGGGCGGGATGGTCGGCACGATCGTCGTGGCGATGTTCCTCCCGCTTGTGGAGATGATCAACTCGCTGCAGGGCGGGGCGGTCTAAGGCCCGAACTGGGAGGGCTGCCATGGCCAACGCGATCGCAAACATTCCGCGCCGGGGTCCCGGCCGATACGGCTTCACGCTGATCGAGTTGTTGGTGACGATCGTCGTCGTCGGGGTGCTGGCGGCGATCCTCGTGGTGGGGATCGCCGGGGCGCTCCGCGTGGCGAGGACCGCTTCTGACACCGCGACGGCCAACTCGATCCGCGTGGCGACGACGCAGTTCGCCAACGAGTTCGGCTTCCTGCCTCCCCTGGTGATCGACGGGCAACCTTTGGCGCCGGCGAACGAGGGGCCGATTGTCTCGGTCAACGACCGCAACCGCATCGCGGTGCGGGAGGACTCGGGCCAGTTCCGTTTCGCCGGACGCACCGCCCCGGGCGAGGCGTGGGACACCAACACGATCAGTGTCGGGGCGGGCGTGAGCGACAAGAGATACAGCAAGGTCTCGCTGGCGTACTACCTCGGCGGCGCCGCCGACATGGACGACGGCGAGGGCAATCCGATCGACGGCGTGCGGGGTCCGGCGATGCGTGCGCCCCGCGCCGATGGCGCTTTCGACGGGCGTGGGCGGGAGTACCAGGCGTTCTTTACGCCGCGGGGCTCGGCGCTGCAGCGCGGGTATGTCGACGAGCTGGAGTTCGGGGAGCACGCTGCCGGCTCGCCCTCGAGCAACCCCGACGAGAGTGTGATCGCGATCGTCGACTCCAACGGCCGGGCTTGGCGTTTTTACCGGTGGCGCAACTTCTCGAACATCGGACCCGAGGACCGTCGGGCGGATTTCACGAATGTGCCGCTGCTGCTGCGCAACCCCAGGACCTGGGACGAAGCCGGCCGGACCTCGTGGCCCGCCGACGACCGCGAGTCGCGGCCGGAAGCGGAGCTCACCGAGCTGATGGGTGCGAGCTGGGCGATCGTCGGGGCGGGGCGTGACGGCCTGTTCGGAACAGAAAACATCAGCGACCTGCGCCGGCTGACCAATGTCCCGGCGACGGTCCCCGACGCGGAGGTCCGCGAGCGGGTGTGGCGAGACAACATCGTGATTCTGGGGGGCAGATGATGCGCACAACGAGCGTCAATCACACCTCCGGCGCACGCCCGGGGTACACGCTGATCGAGATCCTCGGGGTCGTGGTGATCCTGATCCTGCTGGCGGCGTTCGCGGTGCCCGGCTTTAACGCGATGCTGCGAGGCTCGTCGGAGTCGCTGGCGGACACCAAGCTCAGGGTCGCGGTCGCTAACGCCAAGGATGTTGCGCTGCAGTCTGTCGACGGCGGCGATTCCGCGGCGTTGTTCCTGCTTGACCCCGGCGGGCGGGTGACGATCGTGGCCTGCCGTCGCGTGGGGGTGCACCGCATCCCGGCCGCGATCGCCGGCGACGACTTGCTGCTGCAGGTGGGGATGCCTCGGGAGATCGAGGTGTTCGTCGCCGATCCTTCGAGCGAGCCGATCCGGCTTCCCCCGAATTTCTTTGTGCAGGGCTTCGTGTCTGCGGGCCAGATCGTCGGGCAGGACGACACGCAGGACTACGGGTGGTACAGCGAGTCCCGCTATCGGCGGAACATGAGCCACTGGATGTTCCCCGAGAGCGGGTTCTACGACCGGACGGTCTCGGGCGCGAGCGATGCGGATCGCGAGGGGCGCAAGCGTCAGAGCTTCTTCGTTCGTTTCGAGTCGGGCACGGGGCGTCTGGCCTCGGGCGACAACCGGCCGGCGTTGTTTTACGACCCCGCCCCGAGCACTTCGTTCAGAGGCACTGGGCCCTGGGACCAGGACCGTTTCCGCCCGGATCGGCGCGTGGACCACATCGCGCTGGTCAAGGAAGCGCTCGCTTCGTCGGTGAACGAGGTCGCCCGTGAACGGCTGATCGGTGACCGCTCGCCGGACACCGTGCTCGCGAGGCCCGTCTCCCGCTTTGCGCTCTACGACGCGTCGCGGATGGTCGGCCTGCTCCGCCAGCGTGGTCTTGAAAACGCCCGGATCGGCTCGGTCAGCGGGAGTTTCTACGACGACTGGCAGCGGGGCGGCAGGCCGGCGCCCTCGATCCCCACCCAGATCGTCGAGGGGCTCAACGAACTGTTCGCAGAGGGCGAGGGGGCGAGTGTGTTCGTCGTCGACCGCTACAACGGCGATGTGATTCCGGTGCTTCCGCCGGAGGAGGGCGGCTGATGGCACACGCACGCATCAACACCCGCCGCGCCCGTCGCGGCTTCACGCTGGTCGAGATCCTCATCGCGGTGCTCGTGCTGTCGCTGGGTCTGCTCGGTCTGGCGGCGGTCTTCCCGGTGGTGGTGCGCGAGCAGCGCATCGCCGTCGACGAGACGCGCGGTGTCGAGGCTGCCGCGGCCGCCGAGAGCTGGCTGCGCTCCCACGAGTCGCTCGGCTTCCGGGCCGTGCTCCCGCCCCGCCCCGGGCAGGCGCAGAGCGACGGGATCGACATGCCCCGGGGCTTTGACGCCTGGAGGCGGGACCTGGACTGGTCGAGCGACGGCGAGTGGGTCCTGATCGATGAGAACAACAGCTTCCTCACCAGCACCGGCGAGATCCAGGGCATCGACTTCGGCGACATCCTCGTGGCCGTCAGCGACGACGGGGAGGAGTTGCTCGTCCGCGTCGGCGACCGGCTCTGGCCCCGCCCGACCTCGTACAACTCGGGGCGTCCGCGCTTGGTGTGGGACTTTGTCGCCCGGCGGGTGCCGACACGCTTCAGTTCAGGCGGCCAGGTGCAGCCCAGCGTGCTCGACCCGATCCAGATCGCGCTCTTCGTCCGCCCGATCGACGCCCGCCTGCTGAACCTGCCCGACGAGCGACGAAACAACCGACTGATCACGCTGTACGACCGGCTGGCGGACGCGGATGTCCCCGCTGATCGCAGGCGGATCGCGACCGCGGTCAGGCCGACTGGCCCGGAGGCGGGCCGGGCGACCGGCGACGGCTTTGGGACCTATGGGCACATCGTGAGCCTCGAGGTCGAGCCGGGCGTGAATTACGCCCCGCCGGGCGAGCCGGGTGTCGGCACGCAGTTCCCGCGGGACCGTGTGCTGATTCGCGTCGGCGGCGGCTCTGACAATGTCAACTGGCAGCAGCTCTCGCGTCCCGGACAGAAGTTCGTCGATCGTCTCGGGGTTGTGTACACGGTCCGCGGCGTCGACAGTGCACGCAGTAATGCGCTGATCGTCGATCCGCCCGTACCCGGGACGGTGAGCACATCGAGTGAACTCGGCGAGGTCGTGTTCGTGCCCCAGACACCCTCGGCGGTGCGGATTATGACGGTGAAGCCATGAACAAGCACCTCCAAGCACAGCCTCCGGCCAAGCCCTCGTCGCGCCGGCGTCAGGCGTTCACCCTTCTGGAATTGCTCGCGGGCATCGCCGCCGCGGTGCTGATCACGCTTGCACTGGCGACGCTCTTCGCGTCCGCCGGCGCGACGGTCAGTGTCGGCCAGCGGGTGAGCAAGCTCAACCGCATCGCGGCGTCGGTCGAGCACCAGATGCGTGCGGACTTCCGGGCGATCACTCGCGAGGGCGCGCTGGTGATCCGGCACGCTTACGCGTACGACCGTCCGCTGTACAGTTCCTCCGGCATTCCCGAGCCGCTGCTGGTGCCTCTCTACCTCGACCAGCCGACGACCGAGCGCCGCCCACGGCGGGTGGACGAGATCGTTTTCTTCGCCAACGGGAACTTCTCCACGGCGAGGTCGCCCCTGTCGACGCTGGCGAACCGCTCGGGCACGACAGCGAGGATCTACTACGGGCACGGCTCGCTCCTGGACCTCAACTCTCCGCGGCTGAACAACCAGCAGCGCGAGTTTTTGGAAGAGCCGGACTTCAACTTCGGCATCGGCGAGGGGTTCAACCTCCACGACGACGCGGAGGTGATGGGTTACCTCGGCCAGCCCGGCGGCGTGAACGAGCTCGCCTCGGAGTGGGCGCTGCTCCGCCATGTGACGGTGCTCATCCCGCCTTCAGCGAACCTTGTCGAGGTGCCCAACGCGTTCCCGGGCTTTACGGGCAATCTCGCGAACAACCCGCGGCTGCGCGACGGCTCGCGTCAGATCGCGTTCCAGCCGGCGATGCCGACCCTCTTCCGCTATCCCAACGCGCTCCTGGGCGAGGCGCTCGACTACTCCGGCCAGCCCGAACCCACGCTGCGTCACCAGGGCGGCGCGGCGCGCTCGGCGCGGATGATCGCAGCCAGCGGTCTGATCGACATCGCGACCATGGACCTGCCTGACGCGATGGCGTATGTCCGTGCGATGCACACCGGCATCGGGCCCGGCGCCGGCGCGTTCAACCCGATCGGCCCGTACGACTCTGAGTTCGTCAACGATCCGATCGGCGTCCGCCCGCGTCGCAACGCGCCGGGCGGGGGCACGCCGCTGCCCCAGAGCGAGGCGGAACTCGCAGGGCTCGTCTCGACCATGCACGCGTGGATGCGTCAGCTCATGCCCGTCGACAGCGACGGCGAGGACGCCGAGTTCGGCCCCAGTCAGCTCGGTTCGCTCGGCGGCGTGCGGATGCGGACGGCCTTCTCGCCGCCCAACCTCTTCCGCGAGTACGCCAACGAGTTCCAGCGGGCCGACCGGCCCAACGACCAGCTCGCGCTGGTGAACAACAACTTCGTCGGCGCTCGGTCGGTCGGGTTCCGGCCCAGGACCGCCTCCAGCGACCGCGTGCGTGCGCCGTCGAGGCCTCGCTCGGCCGCGTGCAGCGAGTTCATCGTCGAGTGGTCTTTCGGTCAGGTCGAGCACGATCCCGGTTCGCCCCGGCACGGCGAGCTGATCTGGTACGGCTCGGCGGACTTTGAGGACAACAACAACTCCGGGGCTTTCACCCCGGGCTCGGACCAGGCGTTCATCAAGCTCTACCGCAGCGACATCTCCTTCGATCCAGACGCGGTGCGTCCGCTGGTGGTCGACAATGTCACCGGTCAGTTCCTCACCGACGCCGACCGTCAAGCGGACCGCAGCCCATCGCTCCGGGCGATCGAGAGCCGGAACTATGGCGGTGGTATCGATGGGGAGGATCGGTTCTGGACAGCGCAGGAGGGGCTCATCCACGGCATCGATCCGATCGTGGCGAGCGGCCCGGTCTACGCCTACTTCGCGCCCGGGACCGACCCGATCTACGACCCGCGGGCCCAAGACAACTTCCGCACGCCGCAGCAACTCGCCAACATCGCCGATCCGATCGCGCGGGCGGAGGCGGCGGCCGTGCAGCCGAAGGAAACGATGGAGTGGCCCTGGCCAAAGCTGGTCCGGATCACGATGACGCTTGCGGACCCGGAAGATCCGACTTTCGAGCAGACCTACCAGTTCATCTTCGACCTTGGAAGCTGAGAGGGCCGGGCGCCGAGCGCCCGAACGGGACGGGTCAAAGCAGCAGGAGATCGTAATGCGCAATGGCGGACAACAGCAGAGCGGGGGCGTGGGAATCCTCGCGACGATGCGTCGCCGGCGGGGCTCGATCCTCGTGCTCGTGCTCGGGACGATCGCGTTGATGACCGTGCTCGCGGTCTTCTACGCCGCGATCGGCAAGAGCGACCGCAGGGCCGGACGCGCCTTTGTGACGCGTGCGGCGACGGACGATGTCCCGCGCCAGGTGGCCGATTACATCGCATCGATCCTGGCCGAGGATGTCTTCTCGGTGTATCCCTCGCCCGAGCGTGTCGGCGACGCGGGTAATCCGCAGTGGAGCTTCCGGCGCGAGACATGGGACTACCCGTCGATCGATCCGAATGTGCGCAGCGCGCCCCCCGCGGGCCAGCGCGACCTCCTGCGCTTCCGTCCGTCGGGCTCGGTTCCCGTGCTGCCGACAGCGCCGCCCACGGCGCAGTCGGTGACGCCCGTCGGCGCCGACCCGTTCCTCGCCTCGCCCGAGCCGGTCGATCTGCTTGGCGAGGACCGGAGCTTCCCGGGTCTGCCCAACGCGGCCCGTGAGTCAGAGTGGATCCGGCGCCTCGACTGGCCGGCGATGAGCAACATCGCCCCCGACGGGCGGGCGGTCAACCTGTTCAAACTGCGTGAGGACTTCGACGCGCCCCCGACCACGCAGGACAACGGCATCAGCAGCGGGCTGCTGCAGCCCCAGGCCAACGCCCAGACCATGGGCACGACCCGCCCGCTGACGGGCGACGCGGCCGACACCAACCGCCCGTTCGACTGGTTCACCAACCAGGTCAACACCGCCAGACGCGTCGATTCGCTCGACCCTGCGTGGGATGACCCGAACTTCCTGCTCTACCAGTACGCCGACGCCAGCGGCGACGGCGTGATCGACTCTCGCTGGACGCACCTCGTCGACGCGACCGAACCGACCGCCCCTTCGAATCTCATCACCGGTGATCCATCCTTCCGCTGGTTTGTCGCGGCGAGGATCGTGGATCTCTCCGGGCGGGTGAATGTCAACACCGCCGGCGATTTCGTGATGGCGCCGGAAGTCGGCGGCTCGCTCAACGCCTTTGCGGGCGTCACGCCCTCCGATGTCGATCTGCTCCGCCTTCTCCGCATGGAGGACGCGTACGAGGACACACGCCAGCCCGGCAGCGCGCCGGGCTCGGAGGGCCTGGGCTATCGAGGCCTGCCCCAGCCGCAGCAGCAGGGCCTCCCCGGCGACTATTCCGGCTACACCGAGTCGCCCAGCTCTCCGGGCAACGATGTCCGGGGCCGGGTCGGCACCGCGGCGTACAACCTGCTCGCGCTCTCGCGGTTTGTCGGCAACAAGCCGCCGGTGGATGTGATCGGTCAGGGCGACGACCTCAGCGCCTTCTTCAACAGCGATTATTTCGGCCCGCTGCTGAGTGACGCACGCGTCAAGGATGCGTCGGATATCTGGTTCGTCGCGCCGCAGACCGGCGAGTGGACGCAGACGCCGCTGGGCCGGGTCATGGCGTACGCCGATTACGGCAGACTGGTCGGAGCGGGCCGCATCTCCAGCGGCAATCCGGCGTGGAGCATGCCGGCTCTCTTCGGGATTTCGGATCTCTCGGGCCTGCTGACCTACGAGGGTCTGAACGACTCCTCGACGCAGACCACGCTCGAGAGCATGTTCGACGGCCGGTCGCTGGAGTCCGACAGTTTCGGCCCGCTCCGTTCGATGCGGACGACGCGCCTGGATCGCAGCGGCGAGCAGCGCGATGCGCAGCTCCTGTTCGCTTCGAATGTCCGGCGCTGGATCACGACGATGAGCGGCCACCGCCCGCTCCGATCGACGGTGCTGGAACTCTCGCAGCCGGGCGAGCCGACGCAGCGGGATCTGGCGCTCCGTCCGGAGCGCGACGCGAAGGTTCGGATGCCTTCGACCGTGTCGTCGATGAACGCGGCGCGGTCGATGTTCCAGATCTACGCCGACGCACTGATGCCCTACGCCTCGGCGGTCGGCGGGTCGTGGAACCCCGGGGCGAGCCAGCAGCACACGCTGCACTACGGGTACCGCGGGCCGGAGCTCGCGCTCCGCACCGCGGCGCACATGGCGACCAATCTGTGGGGCGGCGGGACGCTGGGCGGGCCCCCGTTCGTGACGCTGCTCCTGGACGGGACATTCCAAGGCGAGCTCAACAACGCCATCGGCAACCCGCTGCCCAACCGCGATTTCCCGTGGGCGGCCTGGACCGCCAGCTCCCCCGGGCAGACGCTCAACGCGGTGCTGAACCTCTTCGACGCGGGCGAGGAACGACTCGCGCAGGGCGCAAACCAGGACATCACGGCCCGCGCGGTGAATATCTACGGCATCTCGCCGCAGCCGTTCATCACCGAGGTCGCAACTTACTATGTGTACGCCGACGCAGAGCGTGATTGGAATGACGACCAGGACTACCTGCGGAGGCAGGACTGGCAAGGAATCGAACCGCCCCCGCCGCTGGAGCAGTACGAGATCACGATCAATTCAAACTGGGGCAGCGGCAATCGCGACGCGGTCTTCAGCTTCATCGCGATCCAGCTCCACAACCCGTTCGACAGCTCCATCAACATCACCCAAGAGCGGATCACGCCGGGCGGCGCGCCGTACTACTTCGAGATCGCCGGCCGCTTCTTCGACCTCGACGGGTTCCGCATGCTCGATTCGGGCGGCGGCGATCCCACGATGCCCGAGCTCTCCCGTTCGGCGGACATCAAGGGCTCCGAACCGATCACGATCCCGGCGGGTCAGTCGCGAACATTCGTGATCCTCAATGAGACGCTTTCGGAGATCCAGGGCCGGATGCAAAGTGTCGAGGACGACAGCCCGATCCCGACCGGCGTCGGTGTCATCGGGCGCTTCCTTCGCCAGAACCTCGCCTCGGGCACGAGCGGCGGACGGATGAACCTGGTGATCTGCGAGCCGATCCAGGGCGACCCGGCCCAGCCGATGGTCAACTTTCCCGGCGACCCCGGCAACCCGCAGCCTTCGGCGTACCAGCAGAGCGCAACCTTCGCGGGCTTCTTCGATCTGTTGGCCGGTGTTGACGGCGCGCCGATGGACGAAGTGCGCCTCTGGAGAGCCAAGGTCGCCGAGGTCCGCGATGGCGACGGCGAGGTGATCGACCACAGCGATGTGCCCGGCACGACCGGCGTCAACCTCCGGGCGAACGACTACCTCGCAGATCGTTTCCGCCTGCCCGAAAGCGATCGCCTCGACGCTCCGAAGCTCAACATCACCGACAACGGCACGACCACTGTGCCAACCACGATCCAAGGCGGGCGCATCCGCGAGGCGTGGGGCATTTTCGACCGCCAGCAGACCACCAGCTTCCAGGGTGTGCCGAACTACAACCGCGGCGCAACCATCATGAGCTTCGATGTCTGGCGTCGGCCCAGCGATCCGAACTCGCCTGTCGGCGCCTGGCCCGCGTACTGCTTTGAGGATCCGGACGGTGCGCTCAACATCCGCGCCGAGCGGCCGTCGGGAGTGGCCTCCATCCGCACCGGCAACCTTGCCGCGTCCGACTTCCCTTCGCCGCCTGTGCGGTCGTCTACGAGAGCGACAACCTTCCTGACTTTCGGTGATCCGGGGTCGGCGGACCATCAGTCCTTCCTCGGTACGGTGCTCCATGACGGGGAGAGCATCCCCGTGGCCGGTGTCGAACAGATCGACAACCGCTTCCTGCGAGCCTCATACTTCAGGACCGATGCCAGCGAGAAGAATGTAACGGGTGAAGTGATCGGCAGCACCCCCGACGGGCGGTCCGCCAGCGATGTCCGGATCGAGTTCAGCGCGGGGCGGCTGGGCAACCTGCGCCGTCCGGCGGACATGCTGCTGCCGCTGGCCGTCGGCGCGTCGTACACGCCCGACTTCAGCGCCGCCACGCTGAACAATGAGAACTTTAATGACGGCGACCGATGGGTCACGCTCTCTGAGGCGCTGGCGCTGAGCGCCGGCTACGCCGACGGTCTCCGGACCGGTCACCCTGCAGAGGAGCTCTATCAAGACGCCGGCGGGGTTCGCCCGCAGCCTGCCAGCACCGACCAACTCGTCGCGGGGTTCGCCCGCCCGCCGGTCTTCCTCGATCGCGGGCAGTTGGTGCTCGACGACTTCGTGCCGTTCGTGAGCAGCGCTCCGCGAACGAAGGTCGCCGATGTCTTCGGCCCGACACGGGCGAACGGGGATGTGGTCTTCGGGCTCGGCGTGCCCATGGCGCTGATGATCCCCGAGATGGTCAGCGCCGTCCCCGGCTATACGGGCGCCGGCGAGGTGATCCCTGGCACGATCAATGTCAATACCGCGTCCCGTGCGGTGCTGCGCACCATCCCGATGCTCAGCCCCAGCCGCGACCGCTATGTCGGCTCATTGCCGCAGCAGAACTCGTGGTGGTGGACCCAGATCCACGACAGCCGCACCGACATCGCCTCCACGCTCGCCGCCTACCGCGACAAGACCCGCTTGCTCCCCAGGCTCGACGCTGGGGTTTCGGGCAATCTTGACGACTACTTCGTCGACTTCACTGACATCAACGAAGAAGGCTTCGGGCGTCTCGCGACGGCGCAGATCCCCGGTCTGCGTGAGGCGAGAGGCGTGCGGACGCCCGGCGAGCTGGGCGCTCTCCGCCTCCGCAACCGCGAAAATCCCGGACAGCCCTACACCCCCGGCGACCAGGTCCAGAGCCGAAACTCCATCGACCGCCTCGCGGCCGGGAACCAGCCGATCACCCGCTATGGCGTCGGCTCGCTGCCGCAGATCGACGGCATCAGTGCTCTGGCGGGCGGGTACCAGTCCGAGCTGCTGCTGGCCAACGCGGCGATGAACCCGACCAGCGTCCGCAGTGACTACTTCGCGGTCTGGTTCTTGCTGCACGGGTACCGGCGTTCGGATGTCGAGAACCTGAGCGAGACCGACCCGCTGACGCCCTCGGTCGCCCGCCGCTTTGTGATGGTGGTCGACCGGTCGAATGTCGTCCGCCCGGGTGACAAGCCCCGGATCGTCTTCCTCCGCGAGGTGCCGATCCCCAACTGAGCGTCCGCGAGCCGGGCGCTAGAACCTGCCCCACGCCACGCGGCCGGCGTCGCTCACGCGAGTCGGCCGCGTTCTTTTGCGCCGTCGCCCGTCCCTTCCGGGCGGGAGGCCGGGTACAGTTGCCCCAGACCAGGGCGTAGCTCAGCTTGGTAGAGCGCGTGGTTTGGGACCACGAGGTCGCAGGTTCGAATCCTGTCGCCCTGACTTTCTTCCCCTTCAGCCTTTTCCCCACAGCGATCGCGGCGGCCCGCGGATCGCACGGCGCAGGCACTGCCGACCGGCGCATTCGCTTGCGTCTGGTCGGGCCGGGGCCTGTTGTGTTGTCGGCAGCGCCGCTCTCGGCTAGCGTGGGCCCATGAGCGACACGCCCAGCAGCAACCAGCCGGGCCCGGGCGACCGCCCCGAGCCCGAAGGCGATCCCGGCACCCCGCCGCAAGACCGGCCGACGCCCGAGAACCCGGGTGAGCAGGGGGAGGACGACGCCGGCGCGGGCGGCCCCGAGAAGCAGGGCGGCTGGTTCGCCAAGTTCCTCGCGGTGGTCGAGTGGCTGGGCAACCTGCTGCCGCACCCGGTGACGCTCTTTGCGCTCTTCGCCCTCGGTGTGATCCTGCTGAGCGGGATCGCGGGCGACCTGCTGCAGATCGCCGTGGAGGACCCCAGGCCCGAGGGCGCCAGCGACCGGGCCGAGGACGGGATGATCCGTGCGGAGTCGCTGATGAACGGCGACGGCTTCCGGAGGATCATCCAGAACCTCGTGAGCAACTTTGTCGGCTTCGTCCCCCTGGGCACGGTGCTCGTCGCCTTGCTGGGCGTGGGCGTGGCAGAGAAGAGCGGGCTGTTGACGGCCGCGGTCCGCTCGATTGTGCTGGGCGCCCCCAAGACCCTCGTGACGGCCTCGCTGGTGCTGGCGGGCGTGCTCTCGAACACCGCCTCGGAGATGGGGTATGTCGTCATCGTGCCGATGGGGGCGGTGATCTTTCACTCGCTGGGGCGTCACCCGCTGGCGGGGCTTGCCGCGGCGTTCGCGGGGGTGTCTGGCGGGTACAGCGCCAACTTCCTCATCGGGACGATCGATCCCCTGCTGGCGGGCATTACCGAGGAAGCGGCGCGGATGATCGACCCGGGCTACGAGGTGCCCCCGACGGTCAACTGGTACTTCATGGTCATCAGTGTCTTCTTCATCACCGGGATCGGGACCTGGGTGACCACGCGGATCGTCGAGCCCAAGCTCGGGCGTTACGACGACTCGCGGGCGGAGGAGGGCATCGACCAGATCATGTCGATGGAGCCGCTCAAGCCCGAAGAGAAGCGGGGCATGAAGCACGCGGGCGTGGCCGCGCTGGGCATGTGCGTGCTGTTCGCGTACTTCGCCGGCCCGCAGTTCGCGGGCGAATACCTGCTCCCCGAGGGCACGACGCTCGAAGAGTCCAAGGACGAGTGGTCGTCGCAGCGGCTCAGCGATGAGGCCGAGCGCCACGCGCGGGCGGTGCTGGAGTGGGCCGCCAGGCCTCCGGGCTCGATGGTCGTCTCGACGCCCGATGGCGAACGCATCGGCGAGGATCGGATCCCCTTCAAAGTCATCGGGGTCGGGCTGCTTGAAGACAGGCCCAGTGTCCGGCCGAAATCTGTCACGCTCATCATCCCCCACAAGGACGGGCTGAAGGGGACCATCAACAACGCGCTGTTCGTGATCCCCGGCTACGGCGTCCTGCGCGATCCGGAGTCGGGCCAGCTCCTCCGCTCGCCCTTCACCCGCGGCATCGTCGCGATGATCTTCATCTTCTTCATCGTGCCCGGCGTCGCCTACGGACGCGTGGTCGGCACGATCCGAAGCGACCGCGATGTCATCGACGGGATGGCGACGGCGATGGGCTCGATGGGGCTGTACATCGTGCTGGTCTTCTTCGCGGCCCAGTTCGTCAATTACTTCGCATGGACGAACCTCGGCTCGATCCTGGCGGTGGTGGGGGCCGACGCGATCAGGGCGATGCGCCTGGACAACCCGCTGGTCTTCATCCCGTTCATCCTGATGTGCTGCTTTGTCAACCTGATGCTGGGCAGCGCCAGTGCGCAGTGGGCGGTGACGGCGCCGATCTTCGTGCCGATGCTCATGCTCGTCGGCTACAGCCCCGAGGTGATCCAGGCGGCTTATCGCATCGGCGACTCGACGACGAACATCATCACCCCGATGATGAGCTACTTCGGGATCATCTTCGCCTTCGCCTGTCGATATGACCGAAAACTCGGCATCGGCACGCTGATCTCGACGATGCTGCCGTACTCGATCTTCTTCATCATCGGTTGGGTGGCGTTGTTCTACTTCTGGGTGTTCATCCTCGGGATGCCCGTGGGGCCCGGGGCGCCGACCTACTACACGCCGGGTTGAGCGCAGAAAAAACCCCGCCGGAGCGGGGCGTGAACGGGATTTTCTCTTTGTCGCGTCGGTCTCAGGCGCGCCGACGACGCAGGCCGAGCAGGCCGGCACCGGCCAGGAGCGCCATCGCGCCCGGTGCGGGGACCACGTTGATCTGCACCCAGTCGCGAACAGTCTCGAGCTCGGCGGGCGAGGCGTTCAGGCCGAAGAGCATCCAGAACGGGTCGGAGTTGGCGTAGGTGGTCGTGTTGCCGGCGCCCGCCTCGTAGTACAGTTCGAGGTTGAGCATGTAGATCCCGGCAGCGGGATCGGCCCCGCCCGCGCCGTTGAGGATGAAGTCGTGGTGGGTGTGGTGGCGGCCCCACTGGGCCTGGTTGGTCGGGTGGCTGTTCTCGTCGCGGACCGCTGTCGCAAAGCCCGGGACAAAGCCCGTGTCGGTCGTCGCCGACTGTGTCAGGCCGAAGGCGATGGTGAAGCTCTCGGCCGCGGCATCGAACTGCTCTGTGCCCGGGTTCCAGACGTGCAGGGCGTCGAGGAAGTTGAAGCCGATGGCGCCGGGGGTGGCGAAGGTGCCGCCGGGGCTGTTGGTGCCTGGGGCGTCGTTGAAGAAGAGCGTCGGGTCGAGCGTCTGCACGAAGACGCGGAGCTCGCCGGTGTAGCCGGTCCCGCCGACCCAGCCCTGGGTCGAGAGCTGGCCGTCGACGACATCAATCCCGATGTGGGTGTTGATCACGGCGTGGGCGGATCCGGCGAAGGCGAGGAGGCCCGCGGCGGCAACGGTGGAGATTGTCCGGTTCATGGTGGTCTTCCTTACTTACTCTCTGCTTGCTCTCTCTGCCTCCCCGCAGACGGACGCGGGGCAGTGATGCGAATGATATCGCATTATCATTACTGGCGTGGCACGCGTCAAGAGACGGCGTGAGAAATTCACGCCGCCTTCACCGACCCCATGCCCGAACGCAGAGAGATCGCCGGACAGCCCTCAGAGGCCCAGCGGAACAAACAGCGACCGCCGCGGACCCTCGCTCAGCGTCACGGTCCGGTGGCCCCGCCCCTCGGTGTCCTCGGCCAGCACCACATCTCCGCCCCCGAACCTGCGCCGTTCTCCGGTGCCGACCTCGATCTCGATCTCGCCGTCGAGCAGCACGAGGAGTTGGCGGGCCGGCGCCGGGTGCCAGTCGTGATCGAACGGCCCGGGGGAGAGCCGGAGAATCGCCCCCTCGGCCAGCATCAGCTCCGAGAGGGAGCCGATCGGTCCTGAGTCGGTCAGCGGGACCACGGCGTCCTCGAACGCCGAGACCCCCCGGTCGTCCTCCACGATCTTCGTCAGCCTGAACACGGTCACGAGGCGTCTCCCAAGGACCCGAGGATCGACGCCGCCCGATCGGCGTGGAGGGGGAGGACCGTGTGCGGCGCGCCGGGCGTCCGCTCCAAGGTGACCCTCGCCCCGAGTCTTTCAAAGACACCCGCTGTCGCCTCAATCCGCGACCACGCCACGTGCGGGTCCGGATCGACCCCGCCGAGATAGACCGGCGTGCCCTCCGTGTCGCCCTGGTGATCGAAGGCCGTTCCTTCCGGGCCGATGAGGCCGCCGCAGACGCCGACGACGCCCGCGTATCGAGCGGGGTTGCGGGCGAGGTGTTCCAGCGTCAGGCAGGCGCCCTGCGAGAACCCGATCCAGCCGATGCGCTCGTTGCTGACGCCGGAGGCGCGGACCTTCTCGGCCAACGCATCGAGCGTCGCAAGCGCCCGGTCGAGATCCGGCTGGTTCTCAGAAGTGGAGGCCATGAACGATTTGGGATACCAGGTCTGCCCCGGGGCCTGCGGGAGCAGCACGCGCACACCGTCCGGCACGACCCGCGTCGCGACCGACGCGAAGTCTTCTGCGCGCCCGCCCCGCCCGTGTACGCCGATCAGCACACCCGTCGCATTGTCCGGGCCGATCGAGAGCACCTCGATCTTTGCGGAGTGCCCGGGGACATCCAGCTTGAACACGCTCGTCGAACTCACGCCTTCACCTCCGGCAAGGCCTGCTCGATGTTCTTGCGGTTGCCCTCGTACATCGGCGGCAGCCGCAGTGAAGTGCCCAGCGACGCCTCGTCTTCGTCGACCGTGAAGCCGGGGCCATCGGTGGCGATCTCGAAGATCACGCCGCCGGGCTCGCGGAAGTAGATCGAGCGGAAGTAGAAGCGTTCCTTGACCTCGGTGACGCCGACGCCCGCATCCATGAGCCGTCGCTGCATCGCGAGGTGGTCGGCGTCGTCGGCGACGCGCCACGCGACATGGTGGATCGAGCCCGCGCCCATCCGCGCCCGCGGGGCGTCGGGGTCGGCGACTAGCTCCAGCCGCTGCGACGACCCGCCCTCGCCGAGCGTGAGGCTCAGGCGCCCGTCCCCCTCGGACTCGACCGCGAAGCCCATCGCGTCGGTCAGCAGCTCGCGGCTGGGCGCGGTATCGCGGACGCGAAGGCGCACGCCGTCGATCCTGCGGATCGCGTGTTCACGCGAGACCGGGCCGTCCTCCCAGAAGTCGAACGCCAGCGGCGCCTGGGTATCTGGGCGCTCGACCAGTGCGAGGGCCATGGAATCGTGGTCTTCGAACTCGATGGTGGTGGGGCGATCACCGCCGCCGGTCTCGCGGATGTCTTTGATGCCGTGCTCGGCGAGGCGGGCTTTCCAGTAGCCGACCGAGCCCTCGGGGATCGCCAGCTTGGTCGTGGAGACCTCGCCCGCGCCCTTGCGTCCGAGCCCGGCGTGGGGGTGGGGGAAGGTCGTAAAGACCGAGCCGGGCGTGCCGACGCGATCGGCGAAGTAGAAGTGGTAGGTGCCGGGGTCGTCGAAGTTGATGGTGTTCTTAATGAACCGCATGCCGAGGACATCGCGGTAGAACCGGATGTTCCTTGAGGGGTCCTTGGCGAGTGCGGTGACATGGTGGATGCCGTGAAGTTTCGGTGGCATCGTTTACTCCTGTCGAGAGGCTTGAATGGCCGCGGCGGCCCATCCGCCACGACAGAGGATAGAACCCCGCGGGCCAGGTGTGTGTTCCAACAAATATACTTGCGGCAACACCTTTCGCACTCCGCGATGAACGGACCGTCGCCGTGGGTTTGGAGTCGCGAGGGGTCGAGGCGGAGGCTGCCGAGCGCGGGCGCAAGCCCTCGCCGCGTTGACCCTCGCGTCCTTCCGGCCTACAACTGTGTCCGATTGCGGGGTAGAGCAGTCCGGTAGCTCGTCGGGCTCATAACCCGGAGGTCGTGGGTTCGAATCCCACCCCCGCTATTTCTTAGCCGGTTGCGAAAGCAGCCGGCTTTGTGGTTTTTGGATCGGGCCGACCAGAGACTCCTCCGTCCATCCGGCCCGATCGGCCCCGTTCCCGCGTCTGTGGGGGCGGTTGGCCAGCCCTCCTCAACCGTGGCGTGGTCTCTGGCCTGGACGCCGAGATAACCGGTCCGGTCGCCGGTTGGCGACCATTCCGCCCGAATCGCCTCGAAGTCTCTGCGCCCAACCGAGAGACTCCCGCCGCGGTGAAGTCTCCGTTCGACCGGCCGAGCGGGTAAGACGAGGGTCATCAATCGCAGGGATCGCTCGCGACGATGACCGAACTGCTGCGCCGTGGTGAACGAAGCGCGCACCGTTGGTGCCGTGCGTCATAGGTCACCCGTGGCGACGACGCGATGCACGCGGGTCGCCCCGGAGCGACCCATGCCACGAGCGATCGACGACAGCCGGCGCAACTCCGAAGCGATGACATCCGAAGAACGGCGGGACGAGATCTCGCGCATCCTCGCCAGAGGCCTGGTGCGTGCGGTTCGCATCGAACGCGACGCCGCTTCGCGGGCATCTCGCGAAGTTGAAGAAGGTGCGGCGACATGCCTTGAACTTCCGAGCGATCCGAGCCTCACTGTGGCGACGCGATCCAAACCCCGACCGGCGGGTGAAGGGTGCGAGTGATGGAGACACCAGCCACAGGAGGCCGCATGAAGCATGCAACGGCGACGCGGATCGAAGTCGAGATCGATTCGCTGAAAGGCATGTCCACCAACGAGCTCGTGGAGAGGTTCGTCGAGCTGCACGGCTACCAGACCCGGACGCGACACCGGACGTACCTCATCCGCAAGATCGCCTGGCGGCTCCAGGCCAACGCTGAGGGAGACCTGAGCGAGCGGGCGCGGAAGCGTGCTGCAGAGCTTGCCGACGACGCCGAGGTGCGGGTGATGGCCCCGAAGACGCTCGTGACGCCGCCGCAGACCGGACGGTCGTCCACGGTGACGCGGGGTCTCGATCCGGAGGCGGAGCGCGACCCGCGCCTGCCCGCCCCCGGCTCGGCGATCGTCCGCGAGTATCAGGGCCGGACCATCCGGGTGTTGGTTCTGCCCTACGGCAAAGGCTTCGAGTGCGACGGCGAGCGGTTCAAGACGCTCAGCGGCGTGGCCAAGCACGTCACCGGGAGCCACATCAACGGCTTCCGCTTCTTCCGGCTCGGCCAGAGCAGGAGCACGCAATGAAGGTACGCAAGCGCGATAGGCCGAAGGAGGCCCCGGCCCCGGGCAGCCGTATGCGGTGTGCGGTGTACACCCGCAAGTCCAGCGACGAGGGGCTCGACCAGGAGTTCAATTCGCTCGACGCCCAGCGCGAGAGCGCCGAAGCGTTCATCGCCAGCCAGAAGACCGAGGGGTGGGTCTGCCTGCCCGACCGGTACGACGACGGCGGCTTCTCCGGAGGGAGCATGGAGCGGCCGGCGCTCGAGCACCTGCTCCGCGATATCGAGGCGGGCAAGATCGACTGCGTGGTGGTCTACAAGGTCGACCGGCTCAGCCGCTCGCTGATGGACTTCGCCAAGATCATGGAGGCGTTCGACCGCAAAGGCGTGTCGTTCGTCTCGGTGACGCAGCAGTTCAACACGACGAGCTCGATGGGTCGCCTAACCCTGAACATCCTGCTCTCGTTCGCGCAGTTCGAGCGGGAGATCATCGGCGAGCGGATCCGGGACAAGATCGCGGCCCAGAAACGCAAGGGCAAGTGGGCCGGCGGCGTGCCGGTGCTGGGCTACGACGTGGACCGGTCCGGGCCGAGCCCGCGGCTGGTGGTCAACGCCCGCGAGGCCGTGCGGGTCCGTGCTCTGTTCGATCTGTACCTGGAGAAGCAGTCGCTGCTGCCGGTCGTCCGCGAGCTGCGCCACCGCGAGTGGACCAACAAGAAGCGGGTGACGAAGAAGGCCGGCAAGGTCATCGGCGGGAAGCCCTTCAACAAAGCCACGCTGCACAACCACCTCATAAACCCGGTCTACATCGGGAAGATCACCCACAAGGGCGAAATCTACGACGGCGTGCATGAGGCCATCGTGGATCCGGAGATCTTCGAGCGGGTCCAGAAGCTGCTGCGGTACAACGGCCGGACCGGGGGCTTCGAGGTCCGCAACAAGTACGGTGCCCTGCTTCGCGGGCTCATCACCTGCAAGTCGTGCGGCTACGCGCTAACGCACACCTTCACGAAGGACAAGAAGGGCGGGCCGCGGTTCTACCGCTACTACCGGTGTACGCACGCCATCAAGAACGGGGCCGCCGAGTGCCCGTCACGGTCGCTCCCCGCGGCGGAGATCGAGCGGGTGGTCGTTGACGAGATCCGCGGGCTGGGGTCTGACCCCGCCCTGCTCAAGCAGGTCCTGGCGGACGCGCACGCAACGATCGCCGAGGAGCGCGAGGGTCTGGTCACCGAGCGGTCGGATGTGAAGCGGACCCTGGACCGGTGCCACCGCGAGCTCCAAACCCTCGCGGCGGGCGGGCTCGCGGATGCAGACGTTACCCGGCGGATCGCCGAGTTGCACGAACAGATCACCACGGGCGACAGGCGGCTGCCCGAGGTCGAGAAGCGGATCGCCGAGCTCGACGCGGAGACGATCACCCAAGCCCAGGCGGAGGTGGCTCTCCGGGGCTTCGACCCCGTGTGGGAGAACCTGATCCCGCGTGAGCAGGCACGGCTGATCCGGCTGCTGATCTCGGCCGTGGAGTACGACGCCGTGAATTCGAGCGTGAGCGTGACATTCCGGCCGACGAGCATCCGGGCGTTCCTCGACCGCATCAAGGAGGAAGCGGCATGACCACCGTCACCCGACCCATCCACTTCCGCGTCCGCGAAACCCGGCGGCGGATCGTCACCGGGCCGGCCCCGGCCACGCCGCCCGGACGAGTGCCCCGAGTCGCCCGGCTCCTGGCTCTGGCGATCAAGTTCGACAAGATGCTTCAGGACGGCGTCGTGGGCAGCCAGACCGACCTGGCGGCTCTGGCCCGCGTGACCCAGCCGCGGATGACGCAGATCATGAACCTGCTGCATCTGGCCCCGGACATCCAGGAGGAGATCCTGTTCCTGCCGCCGGTGACGGAGGGGCGGGATCCGGTGACGGAGAGGGATTTGAGGGACATCGTGACTACGGCGGCTTGGCCAAGGCAGCGGCGACAATGGGCGAACATCACGAATAGCGCTCTGCCCACATCGATCATGTAATGGGAGTCATTCGGCCGAAGGCTGGCGATAGATTTCGTCGAGCGTTTGGCCGCGAGAGTTTTTCCATTCAACCCAGCCATTCGCACTGCTGCCGCAGATGATCGCTGCAGCGGCACTCGGCGAGCTGAAGGCCCAGTCGCGCTGGAATTGATATCCATCCGAAGTGTTGAGCAGCACACCTGCGCCGACAAGTTCCTCGCGTTTTGGACCAACCGTATCATGGGAGGACTCGGTAGTGTTCTTGCGTGCAATCGAGCCCTTTAGGACTACGAAGCCCTCCTCGTTGTAGATGCCCCGAGCTTCAGCACCGCCACGACGGCAGAAAAACACATTCTCCACATCGGTCTTTTGTTCAGCTGCTGGCTCGAAGAGTGGGAAGCCTAGTGTACTGAGCAACACATCCGCAGTCTCGAACACCTCAGCGACGTCCGCGGCCATCCACTCTGGCATGGTCGGCTTCATGCCTGCATTTCCGTTATCGAGATCAAAGCGGCCTGCAGCCTTCGCCTTCTCGATCGCCATCCATTCCAGCATTCTTACATGAGCTTTCGTGAAACTACCAGTTCTGGACACAATCGCTACCCCGATGTTCCAGAAGTCCTTGTTTGCATTGTGTTGCTTGAAGCGAACGGTGCAGTCTTCCGCCTCTCCGATGTACGCGACAGGAAGTCCGCCGATGTCGGACTCGCCGAACAAGAAGTAGACTCCTACGCCGGCAAGCTCTTGACGCTTCGCCGCTTCTTCCAGCCTCGCTCTGGGGGCGACGACCGCTTGTACGATGCGGGTCGTAATCTCCGCGATTCGTACACCACGAGGATCGCCGGATGGGCAGTAGATCTGTATCGTTTTTCCAAGCACGGTGCGCTCTCCAGTTACTGCCACCCGGCACGAAGAATCTCGTCTTTTGCAGCACGAGCCAAGACTCGCTCGCAGCTCTCCCAGTTCACCGGCGAAACGGCGTTGTATCGAACTTCGAACGGGTGCTTCTGCGGCACGGCATCTATCACCCGCCGAGCGTGCTCCTCTTCGCCCATCGCGAGGTCGATCCACACATCTTCCAGCACATCCGGCACCTGTCCAAAGAGCGTGAATATGCCCTGGAGACGAGAGGACAGAAGCTCGTGGACCCGATCCTCCACCGACCCGAGGTAGCGCATGTTATAGATGAGCACTACATCGTGACGCTGATTGATACGCTGGATTCGACCCTTGCGCTGCTCTAGCCGCGTCGGATTCCACGGAAGGTCGAGGTTGATTAGCGTGCCTAAACGCTGAAGGTTGAGGCCTTCGGAGGCGGCGTCGGTTCCCAGCAGGAGCCGCAAGGCGCCGCGAGCCACATCGGCCTTGATCTCCTCGCGATCACAGACTTGGAAGCGCTTGTCCCGGTAGACCCCTGATCGGCCAGAGCCGGCGTAGATCGCGATCGGTTCGTCGGGAAAGTCATTGATGAGCTGCTCGGCCAGCCACCGCACCGAGTCGTAGTACTGGCTGAAGATGATGCAGCCCCGATCCAGCCAGGAGCGGTCGCGTAGGCACTCAAGAACGACCGCGTATTTCGGATCGCGCTCGGTGTTGGCGTCAAGCGCCTTGACAAAGCGTTCTAGCAGCGACCGTTCGGACTCGGTGAGTGACTTCGACTGGCCGGCTCGTGGAGCATCCGATTCATCCTCAGCCTCGCGGCCAAGCTGAAGCTGGTCGAGATCACGCCATGAACCCAGCATCTGCTCAGCGGTGGACTTCCCCGCGGCGATCGTGCTGCCGACGCGACGGAGCAGCAGTGTGCGGAGAAAGCCAGCGCCCTTCACACGCGATCCGAGCTCGCGGCAGAAGGCCTCCGCCGTCTCGTAGGCGTCCTTGAGGTAGGGGGGCAGCTTGATTGCGTCGTCGTCGTCCTCGCCGAACAACTCCACCTTGATCGGCTTCAGGAACGGTTCCTTGGTTTCGGGGTCGATCGTCTCTTCGAGGTACTTGCGGCTGCGGCGGACGATGTGCCGGATGAACGGATTGTGGTCCGTCACAAACCGCTGGAAGAGCTGGCGTACGCGGCTCTGATCCGGCGGCCGCAGCCGGCCCCACGCACTTCCGTCCGCGGTGACGTCTGAATCGTCGATCCGGAGAGCTCGTCGGATCAACTCAAAGTCTCGATGCTCCGATCGGGGCGGCAGCGGGGCCCGCACCCACTCCCATCGCTCCAGGTCATCGTCCGGCGGATCGATTTCGCGCATGACGAGGCCGAGCGAGTCCTCCGGCCGCTGTCGCCATCTGCTCCATGCGCCTCCGAGGACCGCATCGCTGCCGCGGGAGAGCACATCCAGGAGGTCCCACGCCTCTATCGGTCTCAGCTGCACCGGGGTCGCTGTGGCGAGCAGCATGCTCTTGGTCTGTGCCGAGATCTCGTACAGGAACTTCATCAGGTTGTTCGGCTCGGGCTTCTCGTTGTCCTTGCCCTCGCCGAGATTCTTGCGCCGGGCGTTGTGGGCCTCATCGACGATGACGCACTCGAAGTTCAGCTTCTTGAGATGCTGCGCATCTTCGCACTCGAAGATCGCTCGCGATGTGGGCACAATGCCGATGAGTCTGGGGCATTGCTTGATGCCCTCGGGACCGCTCGTGGGGTACTCCACTTCGTGCTCATCGACCCACCGATTGCCCGTCCAAACAGCGGAAGGCGTTCCAAGAAGCTCCATGAGCTCCGCCTGCCACTGCCAGACGAGCGACTTCGGGGCGAGCACGAGCACCGGGCGGCTCCCCGAGAGCGCCATGAGCTCCGCGGCCATCGCGAGCTGGATCGTCTTGCCCAGGCCCACCTGGTCGGCGAGCACGAAACGGGCCCCGCCCGGGTTGTGCAGGTGGGCGTCGAACGCGAGCTTCACGAAGTACTTCTGGTGCTGCCAGAGCCCGGCCTGGCGGCGGTAGACCGGCGTCTCGATGAACACCTCGGCGGGGTCGGGGTCCGCTCCGCCAGTCTGCTCGGGCTTCTTCCACTCTCCAACGGATGAGACCACCGTTCGGCGGCTCAGCCGCGCGACATCCTCGATCACAAACTCGGCCAGCGGGACCGCGGCGTGATGGGTCCAGAGCGCATCGAACTCCTCCTGGACCCACGCGATCGCTTCGGGCGATGCGTCTTCCCACATCAGCTCGTAGTTCAGCGCCCAACCAGAGTGCGTTTCGTTCACGCTTCCGAGGAAGGATGTCTTGCCGCCGTCCGCCAGGGTGATCACGCCGGCTTTGCCGTGCACGAGCCCGAAGTGCTTGTCCGGCAGCACGCGCACCTCAAGCTTCCCGCTCCGCAAGAACTCGTGCAGCCGGGAGAGCCGTTGCTTGGCGGCATCGCCGCCTCGCTCGACGGCCTCCTCCGGCTTTGTCGCGCACCACTCCTGGCGTATGGCAGTCGCGGCGGCCCGGGCGGTCGCGACATCGCTCGGATCCAGGCCGGAGTTGCAGATCACCCGGATCCGTCCCTCGACGGTCTCTAGCGTCTCGCCCGCTGTCTCGATGATCGAGCCGCTGAAGTAGCCCGCGATGCGGTCGTACGCCTTCGCGCCGTTCAGCCGCTCGGCGAGGAACGACCGATCGAGGCGCTGCCGCCTGGACGAGAACCGGCGGATCGGGCTGGGCTCGGTCTCTCCCATGCGGCGGTCCTCTGGTTACACATTATCCTGACGATTCCGCAACGCGCCGGCGAGCAGGCCCGCGGCGTGGGCGTCGGTGTGCCAGTGCTCCATCGACGCGTTGTTGGCGATCGCGGCCAGGTACTCCAGGATCTCGATCAGCCGCTGGCGGTTGGCGCGGTAGTCGGTCACCTCGGTCTTGAGCCAGGTGATGCCGTCGACCGGGCTGTCGGTCTCGGCGGTCTTGAAGGCGGCGAAGAGGGCGTGGCGGACGGGCGAGGCCCCGAAACCGATGCTGCCCATCTCGCGGCTGCCGAACTCGCTGGCGGTCTTGAGACGCGTCTGGTTGGCCTTGGTGCTGGCGAGCATGAACCTGTACTCGTCGACACCGAAGCCGCGGGCGAGCTCCTGGTAGACGCCCTGGCGGTGCTCGCCGTGGCCCTCGATCTCCAGCCCCTTGAGGTACAGGCGCTCCAGGGCGGAGAGGGACTTCCAGAGGTGCGGCTCGATACCGGCGGGCACGAGGTGGTCGCAGGCGATCTTGACGGCCTTGTCGATGATCTCCTCGACCTTCGACTTCTCGCCCCTGACCCGCGTGCGGCTGAGCTCGTAGGCCACATCGATGTCCTCGATGGTTTTGCTGGTGAGCACGCGGAGGGCCGCGGCGTAGGCAGCGAGCTGGTAGTCGGTGTCGCTGAAGTTGGGGTCCTTGGAATCGTCGAGATCCTTCATGGAGTCGAGCTGGCGGCGGACCTCCGACTCCACCTCCTGATAGACCTCGTCGAGGAATGCAACCTCGGAGTCGGTGTGTTTGCGGAGAACCAGTAGGACCGTGCCTTGGACGTAGTTCCCCTCGCCGACGGCGGGGCCCGTCTCGGTCGCGATGCACCACGCGGCGGTCACTCGCAAGCCCGCTGCCCAAAGGATGAGGGCGAGATCAGCCCAGACCCCCGCATCCTGATGGGTGAACATGACGACCTGCAGGCCGTCACTCGGCATCATGCGAGCGAGCCGTTGATAGCAAGCAATCATCGAGTTCGCGAAACTCTCGCCTTGCCCCCGAACTGCGAGCGCACGTCGCGAGTCGGTTGCCCATGCTGGGAACAAGCGGCGAAGGTGCCCCTCATACCACGCCAGAAAGAGCTCGCTGACTTCCTCGTAGCAAATCGCGTCCGCATACGGAGGATCAGTGATCCACAGATCACATTCCGTTTGAACTTCTCGGCCATCGCACACTGACACGCCGTAGGAGATCGAAGCATCACTAGCCAGCTCCACCGTGGCGCTGCCAAGCCCGAGATAACCGCGTGTGGAGAAGTTGTACAGGGTATTTAATGCTTGATTGCTGTATGTGTCTTTGCCACCGCCGATGCCGCCCCCTTGCCCAGTTTGCCATCGACAGAGCCTTGAGTTCCAATTAGCGAACCTCCCAAGCAGAAGGAGCGCCGCAGCACCTTCTGCGCCATCAAGCGAACCAAGTCGCTTTGAGAACTCGCCCTGCAGCAGTAGCTGGCGCGGCGTATATAGGTGATGCCAATGCGTCCACCCGCGAGTGCGGATGGGCTCGTCGGTCTTTGCCCCGGGCTCGATCTTTCGCCGAGGAATGAACCCCTCGTGCTGCCACTGCCTGAATCGTTCACGCAGAAGCTCAAGCACTTGACATTCACGCTTGATGTCGGCGTCGTCCGGGGCAAGGTAGTGGCGCTCTGTCATGGTCTTTTCGACCAACTCTCCACGGACGTTTTCGACCCACTCCGTCCATGTATCGACCCAGCGGACGCAATACAGTCGCTCGCCGAAGATGTCATTCGGGCGAGGAACAACATCCTCATTGTCCCATCCGCGGAGACGGCTCTTGCTCTCGCCGAAGTCGCCCCGGCCGTCGCCACGGATGACCTTGATGGGCGTCCGGCTCCGGCAGTGCGGACAGTGCAGTTCTGAGTCGCCAACGGTGCCGTGCTTTGCGGCCGCGAGCTCCGCTGGGGGCGCGTCCACTATGACCTCGAAATCGAATCGCTTGCCCTTCTCGTCCGGGATGAGCTTGGCGACGACATTCGTCTTCTCCGCGATCACCCAGGAAGGCGCCATGGGCACGCACCAGCCGCATTCGGGGCAGGTGCACTCCGTGCAATACAGGTACGCGTCGGCACGCCAGCGCCGTCCTGTTTCTGGGTCCGGCTCGCGGTGCTCGACGCCCCACTCGGTGATCTGCCGATCAACGGCCTCGTACACCTCGCGCTGGGCCCTCTGGACTTCCTTGGCGACCTCTTCGCCGCCGCCGACGATGTTGAGGGCGGCCCAGGTCAGCAGCGCGGCGACGGGGTTCAGGTCGCTGCCGTATGCCTCGCAGCCGATGCGTGCGGCTTCGAAGGGTATCGAGCCGCCGCCGCAGAAGGAGTCGCCGACGCGGGGCACGCGTCCGAAGCGGCGCTGGCCCAGTTCGGCAACGAGCTCGGGCAGCGTGGAGGCGGTCGTGCCCAGGTGGGCGTTGATGGCCTTCCACGAGGCCTCGGAGGGGCCGTCGATCTGTTCCGGGCGGTCGCAGAAGTCGAGCCGCTCGTCGTACGACATCGAGAGGAAGACACGGCGGGCGAGCGCCGCCTTCACATCCTTCTTGACGCCCTTCTTGAACGCTGCCTTTGTCTCGGTGGACTCGGGCTTGAAATACTTCGCCCTGTCGGCGGGGGGGAGCTTGGCGAAGACCACCTTCTGCGGGATGGACTGCATGCGGCGGAGCAGGCCATCGTCGTCCATCGTCATGAGACGCAGGAAGACCTCGCGATCCATCTGCGGGTCGTCGGTCGCGGGGAGCAGCAGCGCAAGGATGGTCGCGCGGCAGAGCACCAGCGGCTTGCGTCCCCACCACTTGCCGAGGCCCGTGAGCGTCTGACCCGCGACTGCCTTGCGCTCGGTGTACGACTCCTTGCTCATCTTGGAGACGGGGAACTGCGTCTCCATGAAGCAGGTGTCGCCGAGCGGGGTGGCCCGCTTGGCCTCGACTTCGATGGCGGGCTTGCCGGTGCTGCTCACGGTCACGGGTTCTTCTTCCTGCGGGTCGTTTTCTTGCCGGTCGCCTTCGTGGATTTCTTGGTGGTCTTGCGGACGGGCTTGAGGACCTCGGCGGTGTCGGTCTCGCGTTCGACTGTGGAGGGGCGGTCGTCCTCGGCCGCGGGCTTGTCGGAGGGCTCCTCGGGAGGGGGCGCGTCTTCGCCCGAGATTGCCGGTGTCTCTGCGACGAGGCGGAAAAACTCCGGGACGATGGACTGCTCGACATGGCGACCGGTGACGGGGTTTTCGGTGAGGGCGAAACGGAGGGCCTTGCGCCAGCCCCGCCCGCGGTCGGAGATCGCGTTGCCGGTCGCGGCGGCGGTCATCGTGTAGAGCCACCAGCGCTCTTCGGGCGTGAGGCCCTGCCAGTTGGCGATGGCGATGGGGATGGTGGCGGGGTCGGCGTCCTCGATGGCCCACATGAGGACCGCGAGCTCCTTGCCGAGGAGGCGGGCGACGGGGTTGAACCCGGCCTTCCACCGCCCGGGGCGTTTGCCCTCACGCTTGAGGCGGGCGTTGAACTCCGCCCGGACGACATCGGCGATCTCGTTCCACTTCGGGCGGGCGAGGCGGCAGCGGATCTGACCGTCGTCGCGTTCGGTGCCGTAGTGGGCGGCGAGGGTGATCCGCTCGGGGTTCCACGACAGGTGCTCGCTGACCTCGACATGCTGGGTGTTCGAGCGAGGGACCTGGACGATGAAGTGGGCGGTGGATTCGTCCGGATCGAAGCCGAAGGCCCCGCTCAGGGTTTCTGTCGTCGTCTTGTCCGGTCGCTTTGGCATACGCACCTGTGTCGGCATCATTGGTCGACCTCGCCCGGCTTGAGCTCAGCTTTGACCTCGTTGACCCAATCAAGCAAGCGCTGTCCTGTCGGAAAGTGGACAGCCTGGGCTGTGATCGCGACTTGGCCGACGCCCGCCACTTCGCGAACGGTCTCCACTACCTTGTGCAGTTCAACGGCCGATAGCTCGACACTCTCGGCTAATGACAAGTCCGCCCAACGGTCGCCCTCCCCGCAGCTGACACGGATGCCGCTACTACTGGCTTCGTGCTTGGTCAGACGCTGGACGAATTCGTATGACTCCTTCGTGATCTGGAGTTCGTGGCGTCGCTTCCAGGTTGCGGGCTTGGCCGGATCGATGGGTTTGGCTTCGGGGTCACTCTGCGACCAGTCGAGCGAGATCGGCTCGACCTCAGACTCAACTCCCTCGCAGATGGCGTAGGCCAGCACGAAGGGCGTGCCGGGCCTGAGGGCGATGGGATCGTCGTAAACGCCCCCCGCGATCATGGGGCTGGAGCCGTCGGTCGTGAAGCGGATCTCGGTTTTGCCGTGCTTGTTCGGCGCGGCCTTGAGTTCGAGCATCCGGTCGCCGTTGCTTCCAGAATAGATACGGTGCTTCAGCGTGACGCGGTTCTTCCATGTTGAGGTCGGGCCGGCGGGGTGGGCGCCGCTGGAGTCGACGGCGAGGAACGAGACCTCCATCTCGGAGGTGCGGTACTCGCCGTTCTCGACCTTGTACGACGCGGTCGTCGCTTCCCCGCCGACTTCGGCGTAGACGGTGTCGCCGTGAACGGGTGTCAGCTTGAGGATCACCTCGCCCGTGTCGTCGTCGCGGCTCAGCTCGCGGATCTGGACGCTGGTGGATTTCGCGGGCGGAGGGGAGCGATCGACATAGCCGCCGCCGTCCTCTCGCCACACCTCCCGGTGAACCAGATCGTTCTTGAGTTCGTCGAGGGCGTCGCGGCGGTGCCACTGCCACTGCGGGTTCATGGCCGCCCGCTTCTTGATCTCGGACCACAGCATCTGCGGCTGGGTGAACAGGCGGGCCTCGATCTTTTTGCGGAAGGTGTCGCCGGTGACCTCTTCCGTGAACTTCATCTTGTCCTTGAGAGCCTGGATGATCTGATCCTCGCCGTTGTACTTGTTGCTGTCGAACTTCATCAGGAAGTCCGCGCTGGCGAGCTCGTCTGCGGTTCCCTGACGGGTCGGATACCACAGCGTCGAGAAGGTCTCCTTCACGGCCGAGAGGAACTGCCCCAGGATGCGGTCCTTCAGCTCATCGGCTTGCTTGAACTGCGGGTCCGTGGCGGGAACCTTCTCCGCCTCCATCTCCTCGATGATGTGCTGCACGGCCTTGAGGCGCTTTGCGTTCTCAAGGAGGCTCTCGAAAGTGTTCCTGGATCCCGTGAGGAAGCAGACCCGGTTCTTGAAAGTTGTCTGATCCCAGAAGGCCCGGAGCTGCGGGCTCAGCCCCTGGCCGACAAAGGGCTCGGAGATGACGAGCGTGACCTTGTCGACGACGAGCTCGATCTCGTCGATCGCAGGCAGCGCAAGAACATTCTGGTAACACCACGAGGTTGACGGCGCAAACAGCGTGTCCAGCCGCTCGCGGAGTTCCTTGAGCGACTGCTCTCGCACGTAAGCCCTGGCCAATGACTCCAGCTTGGCGTTCAGGTTCTCGGTGTTCTTGAAGAACAGCTTGCCGTCGCGGTTGGAGTGGAGGTACCAGGCCGCGGTGGCGAGCTTTTCGAGCACCTCGCCCTTCAGCTTCGCCAGATTTCGTCCAGGCGCGCAGAGATAGGCGACAAGCTCCGCAATCGAGAGCCCCAAGACGGCGTTTGGGACATTCGCGAGCGACGCCATGAAGAGCAGGCGACAGGCGTCGGTTGCGTCGTTCGAGCCGATGTTCTGATCCATCACCTCGGCGACCGATGCGCCCTGGTTGGCGATGTCGTGCGAGATCGCGTTTTCGAGGTTGGGGTTGATCTGGCGGATCTCGGAGAGCGTCGCGGCATCGTTCAGGTCGATGTCGTGCACGGAGATCAGGTACCGCGAGTCCGCCTGCCCCGACTCCCAGAGCCGTGATGTAATGATTCGCATCAGGCGGATCAACGCACGCGTCTGCTGGAAACCCGGATTCTGCCTGAATCGTGCGTACAGGTCCTTGATCGCAGGGTGGAACGGGTAGCTTGTCTGGATCAGCTGAGCGAATTGCTCGGGCGACTGCGCCGTGATGTCCATCTGCTTGGCTTCACGGATGGCCTTGGCGTAGCCCTGGGCGATCTCGGTGATGTCGTGCTCTTTGGGCAGGTCTTTGAAGAGGCGCTTCCGGATAATCTGGTAGAACTCGTCGGTGTTGATGCGGACCGGCGTGAGGTCCATCGCGTGACGCTGGGCTTCGTCCTGCAACTGGTCCAGCACCTGCTTGATCTGTTCGCTCGCTTCGGCGTATGTGCCCACGAGATCTGTGAGCACGACACAGACCTGGGAGAGTTCCTCCTCCGCCACGGCTTCGAAGAGATTCGTCAGCGCCGTGCTCGTGACCTTGGCGAGGTCGGAGTTGCCAACGGAGGTCGCCTTGGCGTTGTCGAGGTAGGGAGGCAACTCGTCGAGCAGGATGAGCGTGGGCTGGCCCTTCAGGAGGTTCACCCAAGCGGATCGACCGGGTGCTTTGAGCGGCTGGTAGTAGTCCTTGAAGGCCTCGTGCTTGCCGAGCTGCTGCGCGATCTCGCCCCAGACGCCGTGAGGGATGTCAGACTCACGACCGGTAAAGGCAACGACGCGGACCTCGGGCAGCTCCGACGGCGACGGTAAACCGCTGAGGACACCCGCCCGATGCTGCGGATGCTTGGCAAGAAGCCCAAGCGTGATGAGATTGTGCGTCTTGCCGCCACCCATCGCTTGGGTGAGCTTGAAGACGGCTTGCTCGGACTCACCGGTCAATCGGCGGAAAGCTTCCTGGAGAAGCGTGCTCATGCCGGCAGTGACGTAGTTCTCGGCGAAGAAGGAGTCTGGCTCGATCTTGTTTTCGATGAGCCGTGAGAGATTCAAGACGGTGTCACGCTTCGACTCGTCGAAGACGCTTTCTCGCGGCACACACAGGGATTTCAGGCTCTTCATGCTGTCTTTCTCGTGGGCGGGATGGACTCCCGCGTTCCTGGTGTGCCACGGTACCCTGGAAGCCCCGCCGGCTCCGCGGTCGAGGCTTGGGGCCTGCCCGCCACTTGACCCGCCGGTTATGTGCAGGATATCGTAAACGCAGGCCCCTGTCCGGGTCAAGCGAGCATACCCGCATGAGCGACCCCCTCCAGCATTTCGGTGCCGTCCTCCGCAAGCGGCGGCTCGAGAAGGGCTACAGCCTACGGAAGTTCGCCGAGCTGGTGGAGATCAGCCCGACATACCTGTCGCTAGTCGAGACCGGCAAGGCCGAGTACGCCCCGGCCGCCGAGCGGGTGCGAAAGATGGCCGAGTTGCTGGGGGCCGACCCGGACCACTGGATCGCTCTGGCGGGTCGGATGCCCGAGGACGTGAAGAAGATCATCCTGAAGGATCCGGAGTCGATGCCGGCGCTGCTGCGGGCCGCCAAGAACCTGACCCCCGAGCAGCTCAAGAGGCTGATCGCCAAAGCAGAACGCGAGGGCAAAGGGGGTGGCGACTGATGGCCTCCGGCTCGAACCAGAAGCACCGCGTGAAGTACATGCCGCCGGTTCACATCGAGCGGGAGGCCAACCTCTTGCTCGACGAGTGGGCCGCCAAGGGCAACGAGATCACCGTCCCAATCCCGCTCGACGAGTTGGTCGAGATCCACCTTGGGCTGCCGTTCGAGATCGAGGACTTGCGGTCTCGCTTCGGCGGCAACGATGTCATCGGCGCGATCTGGTTCAACGACGGCACCATCTGCATCGATGCTTCGCTTGATCCCGTTGAGTATCCGCACCTGCGCGGTCGCTACAACTTCACCGTGGCCCACGAGGTGGGGCACTGGCGCTTGCACCGAGTGCAGCTCCAGGAGGATCCGAATGAGCGGGTGCTCTTCGAGACCGACAGCCAGCCCGCGTTCGTCTGTCGCGATAGCAATCGAGCGCGGGAGGAGATTCAGGCGGACATGTTCGCGGGCTGCCTGCTCATGCCGCGGGCGCTCCTGCGTGCCCAGTGGAAAGACTGGCGTGGAGACGAGGCCCCGGTGCAGGACGCCGACCTGCGTGTGCGTCAGTTCGAGGGCGACCGCAAGCGCGATGTGGAGATCGCCAGAGAGGCGTTCTGCAAGCCGCTGGCCGAACGGTTCGAGGTTTCGGCGATGGCCATGCGGATCCGGCTCGAAAGCGTCGGGCTGTTCGTGAAGGAGATCGAACCCGGGCTGTTCGAGGGTGGCTTGTAGGCATCCCTTTTTGCCTTGGGTGTTAACTGTCCACGGGACAGAAAGGTACGAGCCATGGCACAGTCGTTCGAACCCCGCAAGGTCCTCAAGCAGATCGCCAACCCCCTGCTCCGCGAATTTTTTTCGCGGCGCGGCGAATTGCTCGATGTGCCGTGGGACAGGATTACCGAGCACAAGATCGAGCCCGTCTTCGAGGGGTGGCAGGCCCTGCCCGAGCGGCAGCGTCTGGAGGTGCAGGTCATCCTGCGGGACATCAACGAGCTCGCCGATCACCGCGGCATGGCGGTCCTCGCGGAGGAGATCCGGGGGCGGGCTCCCGGCCTTGCGGAGCAGTTCAAGGCGCAGGCCAGCAAGGTGGACAAGGCGATGTGGATTTACCTGCACCTGCCGGAGGCGTTCTCCGAGGCGACGCTGTTCGCGCGGGCGGATGCGCTGGCAGCGGGCCGCCATTGGAAGCGCCGTAACGGCCTCCCGAAGGTGACGCTCGGCGTGACGCCGGAGATGCTGAGCAAGCTCGGCGCGGCGCTCACCGCCTACTACGCGCCGAAGCAGATGCGCGGCGGTTGCTGCAAGGTCGTCCACTACCGGCGCCAGGGCGGTTCGGACTATTTCTTCGCATACCTCGACGACTACCCGGACAAGCACATCGTCTTCGACAGTGACGACGACGAGCCGACCGTGCGGTCGGACCGCTACGCCTTTGAGAACGTGTTCGTCTACAACGGCGACGATGGCTCGATGGAGGTCTTCGCCCAAGGGGGAAAGCCCGTCTGGGAACCGCTACAGATCGCCTTCTGCAAGGCGGTCCTCGGACGCGATGTGGACCCCGCCGACCCGCTGCGACCGACCTTCAAGCTCGACCATCTGCTCAATCCCGATTTTCCGCTGGCGCTCGAAGCGTCTGACGGAGTTGTGGATGCTCGGATCACCCAGATGCGTGTCGCCCCGCGTGGGAGTAGCGGCTGGGTGGAGATTAAGGCCGATCCCAAGGCGTCCGCGAACGACATCTACCGGAAGTTCGAGCGGTGGCTGCGCACGGAGAACGTCACGATCGCTGGTGCGAAGGTCATGTCGACCCACTTTGCCCTGCAGTTCCAGCAAGACCGACACGGAAGCACACTGAGGTTCTATGTCTCCGTGCCAAACACTTGCAACCTCAAGAGCATGCCCGATGAGAAGCGAGTTGTCGGTGAGCGATGCCTGCGGAGGTGGGGGGTGACCGATGACCAGTGATGCAATCCTGAATCTCCTGTTCGCAGCGGCCGATGATGTCGGACGAACCTTCGACCACCGTGACCTCGCCGAGTGGCCCGCCGGGTCGCACCGGGTCTTTCTGAAGTTAGGCATCCTCCGCCAATCCGCTGGCGGCCTAATGGCTTCCTGCCCGAGTTGCGACGACGGTCATGTCGAGCTGGTTTCTCAGCGGCCGGGCCCTGACGGAGAGCCGCGGCTCTACATCTACTGCCCCGAGCAGCTCCGCCTCGAAGTCAGCGCTGAGATGTGCCGGGGCTGGGAGGTAGACCTTGACGGCCTCGCGACCCTTCTGAACTCGGCGATGGAGCTCAAGGGCAAGCCCAAACCCCTGATCCCCAACCGGCTCTGGCGTCTGGGCCGGATCCCGTGGGAGGGCAACACGAGGGAGGTCATGCTCGCGACGCGGCTGGGCGACCCGGACGGCGCTTCGGTCGCGGCGCCTGTGGGCGTGGGTGGGCGGGCGATTGTCCTGGTGCCGCGACAGGTGCCCGACGATCGCGTCTGGCCCGGGCGTGTGCCCGCGGTCGTGGCGTTGGAACGCGTTGCCGAGCTCGACGACGATCGGTTCGTGATCGACGGAGTGGCGCTCATGGAAGCGGTCGCGGAGGCGGACGCCGTGGCTTTGGAGCGGGGAGAGATCCCCCAAGAGCAACTGGCCGCCAAGAAAGTCCGCCAGCAAGTCGACAAGGCCATCAAGTCCATGCTCTCGAACGAGGCGCTGGTACAGGAGTACCGCATCCGCGGTTCGTACCGCAAGGCCGCAGACGCCCTCGTCGCCGCGGGCTACAGAACCAATCGGTATGCGGTTGAGCGCGCGGTCAAGACCGCAGGTGGGCCCGACGCCGTCAAGCAGGGCGCGGACTCCAACTCCGTCATCCGAACTGTCGCGTCGCAGCCACGCGACAGGTCAAAAAATTTCTCTCAGCGTCGCTAAGTCTTTGCGCCACAACGAGTTCCGGACAACGGGGCGGGCCGTCGGCCCGCCCTGTTTCTTGCGCCATCCGCGACACCCGGGCCCTCGTCCGAGGCCGGCCGGCTCATAACCGGCCAGTCACGGGCGCACCTGTGCATCTCCGCGGCATGTCGTCGCGGCACAGACCTCGTTGTGCGGCTCCGTGGCTGGTCGGTGAGCAGGGAGGTCGGCCTCGGAGCTTCCGATGGCCGACCGCCACGATGTTGTTTCTGGCCCGTTCACCGCAACCCTCATCCGAATCAAGGCCGCCCAGCTCTGCCGGCGGACCGACTTCTCCAGGTCGGACCGCGACGACCTGACGCAGGGGATGCTCCTCTACCTGTTGGAGAAGGCCCACCTCTTCGATCCCGCCCGGGGCAACATCGAGGCCTTCGTCACGAGCGCCCTCGACTCCTGGGTGGCGATGGAGCTGCGATTCCGCGGCCGCCAAAAGCGGCGCGGCGACTACGAGGCGATCTCTCTCGAGGGGACGCTCGTCGAGTGCGACGGGGATGCCGTCCCGCTCCGCTCGGTGCTCGGCCAGGCCGACCGGCAGCGCCGCAACCAGTCCGCCCCCGTTTCCCAGTTCGACGCCGCCGGGGTCGCCGAGGCCGTCAAGGCGGTCATGGAAACGCTCACCCCGGAGGACCGGGACCTGCTTCGGCTCGTCGCCGAGCACGGCAAGTCGGCCGCCGCACGCGAGTGGTCGCGGCGGTCCGGCGGTCCCGTCAGTCGCCGCCAGATCCAGAACGCCCTGGAGCGCCTCCGCGCCCGCTTCGAGGCGGCCGGGTTCGGGACGGCCTGACCGCGCACCGGCGGCGGTCGCGGCATAGGTGACCCAAGAAGCGCCCCCCGACCGCCGGACCTCTCTCTTCCTTCCGGAGGCCTCGGCCCCTCGACCACGGTTCACGCCGCGGCTCGGGGGGCCGGGCCTCGCGGGCGGCGGTCGGTGCGCTCTGCGAAAGGAGCCCCGATGATGACCGACGTCTTCCGATTCCGGTTCGCCTCCAGCGCCGCTCTGGCGGAGGCCGAGGCCACGCTGCACCTGTCGATCCTGGCCGCCGAGGGGCTGTTCGGCGAGGCCCGGGTCCGCACCGATGTGTCGTACCACGCCGACCCGCCGCGCGGTGTATTGCTCGTGGACGGCGGCTCGCCGTGCGGAGCGGCGGTGGTCCGGATCTTCACCGCGTTCCTGATCAAGGAGTTCGGCGCGGACGGGTTCACGGTCCGCCGGATGCCGTGCGCCACGCCCAAGGGAAGCCCGGCACGCGAAGCTCGCGGGGTGGCCGCCTGATGAGCGTTGCCAGCCATTGCACCGACGAACAGCGTGCTTCCCTCATCCGCGTCCTCACCCGCGAGCCCGCCGAGACCTACCACGCCCGCCGCGGCGAGTGCTTGACTTCGCACCGGCTGGCCGAGTTCCGCTCGTGCCCGCTGCTGTTTCGGCGGAAGGAGATGGGGCTGATCCCCGAGCGGGACAGCCACGCGTTCCTCGTCGGGCGGGCGGGGCACATGCTGATCCTCGAAGGCCGCGAGCGGTACGAGGCCGAGTACGCCGTCGGCGGGCCGATCAATCCAAGGACCGGTCAGCCCTTCGGCTCGAACACCAAGGCGTTTGCCGCGTGGGCCGAGAAGCGCGGCAAGCCCGTGCTGGCCGACACCGACGCCGCGATGGTCGAGCAGATGGCGGCGAGCGTGCGCGAGCACCTCTTCGCCCGCGAGTTGCTGGCCGAGGGCGTCGCCGAAGGTGTCGTGCGTGGTCGCATGGGCGGCGTGCTCTGCCAGGCCCGGCTCGACTGGGTGAACCCCACCGACGGACGCGGGCTGGTCGATCTGAAAACCACCGACTCGCTCGACTCGTTCGAGCGGCACATCGACTCGTTCCAGTACCTGCACCAGCTCGCCTTCTACAGGGCGTTGCTCGCCAGCGTCGGCGGCGTCGTCCTCCCCGTTCACATCATCGCCGTCGAGAAGCGCGAGCCGTTTCGCTGCGGCGTGTGGCAGATCGCGCCGCGCTGTCTCGATGCGGCCCAGGCCGAGAACGACCGCGCCATCGAAGAGCTCGTCCGCTGCCGGGAGACCGGTCGGTGGCCGACGCGATTCGAGTCGCTGCGGCTGTACGACCGCATCCCTCTTCCGCCCAGCCAGTCCTGAACCAGCACACCAACCGCAAGGAGACCGATCGATCATGACCGCACTCGCACACATCCAGAAAGGCCGCGCGTTGATGCCGCGCCGCGTGATGCTCTACGGCGTCCACGGCGTCGGCAAGTCCACCTTCGGCGCGATGGCAGAGACGCCCGTCTTCATCACGACCGAGGAGGGCACCAACGACATCGACTGCGACCGCTTCCCGCTGGCGACGAAGTACGCCGACGTGCTCGGGTCGCTCTCGGCCCTCTACAGCGAGGAGCACGGCTACCAGACGGTGGTCATCGACTCGCTCGACTGGCTCGAGCGGCTGATCTGGGCCGAGGTCTGCGCCAAGCGCGGCGTCGAGACGATCGAGGACATCGGGTACGCGAAGGGCTACATCTTCGCGCTGACGCAGTGGCGCGAGGTCCTGGCGGGCCTCGACGCTCTGCGGACCGAGCGCGGCATGCAGGTCGTCCTGATCGCCCACGCGGCGATCGAGAAGTTCGCCAACCCCGAGACCGACACCTACGACCGCTACGTGCCCCGCCTCCAGAAGCAGGCCTCGGCCCTGGTGCAGGAGTGGTGCGACGAGGTGCTCTTCGCGACCTACCGCGTCCACACCAAGACCCAGAGCGAGGGTTTCGACCGCAAGCGGACGCAGGGCATCGGCACGGGCGAGCGGATCCTCCGCACGACCGAGCGGCCCGCCCATGTCGCCAAGAACCGCCTGAACCTGCCCGACGAGCTGCCGCTGGACTACCGCGTGTTCGCGGCGTGTGCGCGCGGCGAGACACCCGCAGAGCCGCCCGTCGAGAGCCATCAAGAAAACGCCTAACCGGAGTCGGCGCAGCGAGTTGCGCGCCGTCCATCGCACACGAACCACCACGATCGGGCGCACAGATGCGTCCGAGCCCCCGAGATACGAGGAGCCCGAACCATGGCAGACCTGAACGGATTCGACGCGACGAACGTGGAGCCCAACGCCGGCTTCGACCCCATCCCCACCGGCAAGTACCTGGCCGCGATCACGGCCACCGAGATGAAGCCGACCAAGAACGGCAAGGGCGAGTACCTCGAACTCGAGATGGAGGTGCTGGAGGGGCCGTACAAGGGCCGCAAGCTCTGGGACCGGCTCACGCTCAAGCACCCCAACACCCAGACGGTCGAGATCGCACGCGGCACGCTGTCGGCGATCTGCCGGGCGGTGAATGTGCTGCGCCCGCGCGACTCGGTCGAGCTGCACAACCTCCCGCTCGTTGTCAGCGTGGCGATCAAGAACCGCGAGGACACGGGCGAGCCGACCAACACGATCAAGGGGTACGCCAAGCGGGACACGACCGCGACGGCCCAGCGCCCGGTGGCGGCCGCCGACGGAGGGACGCCGCCGTGGAAGCGTTGAGGCCCTACCAACGCGACGCGGTCGGCGCGGTGTGGAACCACATCGCCAAGAGCGAAACCAACCCCGCCGTCGTGCTCCCGACCGGATCGGGCAAGACGCACGTCATCGCCGAGCTGTGCCGCGACGCGGTGCAGAAGTGGGACGGGCGTGTGGTCGTGCTGGCTCATGTGAAAGAGCTGCTCGAACAGACGGCGGGCAAGCTGCGGGCCGTGGCCCCTGACCTGCCGGTCGGTGTCTTCAGCGCCGGGCTCGGGCGGCGCGACCTCGGCTACGCCGTGACGATCGCGGGCATCCAGTCGGTGTACCAGCGGGCGCACGACCTCGGTCCGCTCGACCTGGTCATCGTGGACGAGGCCCACCTCATCCCGCCGGACGGAGAAGGCATGTACCGCCGTTTCCTCGCCGACGCCCGCGATCTGTGCGACCACCAGCGTGTGATCGGGCTCACCGCCACGCCCTACCGCATGAAGACCGGCATGATCTGCGGGCCTGACTCGGTGTTGCACGAGGTGTGCTTCGAGGCGGGCGTGCGCGAGCTGATCGTGCAGGGCTACCTCTGCCCGCTCAAGAGCCGCGCCGGGAAGGCCGTCGCCGACACCAGCGACATCCATGTGCGCGGCGGCGAGTTCGTCGCCGGCGAGCTTGAGGACCGCATGGACGAGGACGGGCTGGTCGAGGCGGCGTGCGCCGAGGTCGTCGCCGCGACGACCGACCGGCGGAGCGTGCTGCTGTTCTGCTCGGGCGTTCGGCACGGCGAGCATGTGGTGCGGGTGCTGCGGGAGAAGCACGGCGTTGAATGCGGGTTCGTCGAGGGCGGGACTCCGGCCAAGGAGCGCGATGCGCTGATCGCCCGCTTCAAGTCGGGCGGCGCGGGGGGGCTGAAGTACCTAGCGAACGTGAACGTGCTGACGACGGGCTTCGATGCCCCGAATGTCGACTGCGTGGCGATGCTGCGCCCGACGATGAGCCCCGGGCTCTACTACCAGATGGTCGGGCGGGGTTTCCGCATGGCCGAGGGCAAGACCGACTGCCTCGTGCTCGACTTCGGCGGCAACGTGCTCCGCCACGGCCCGGTGGACGCGATCCGCCTGGCGGACACCAAGGACGCTTCGGGCGACCCCCCCGCCCCCCCCGCCAAGCAGTGCCCAGAGTGCGACGCCCTGATCCACGCGGCTTACACCGTCTGTCCCGAGTGCGGACACGCGTTCCCGCCCCGCCAGGTCAAGCACGCGGCGGTCGCCTCCGACGAAGCGGTGGTCACCGGCTCGGAAGGCCCGACGCGGCGCGACGAGCGCGTCATCGAGGTCGCGTACTACGTCCACCACAAGCGCAGCGATCCGCTGGCCAAGCCGACGATGCGCGTCGAGTACCGCATCGGCTTCAACCGCTGGGCCAAGGAGTGGTGCTGCTTCGAGCATCCCGAGGGCGGTTTCGCGCGCCGCAAGGCTGAGCGGTGGTGGCGAGAGCGGTCTCGCGACCCGGTGCCGCTCTCGGTCGAGGAGGCGGTGGAGTGGGCGAACGCGGGCGCGGTGGCCCGGACGGAGCGCATCACGCTCGAGATGAAGCCGGGCGACAGGTGGGAGCGGATCGTCGGCTACCAGCTCGGCGACAAGCCGCCGCGGCTGGAGTCGTGCGACGACCTGCCGAGCGAACCCCGCTCGCCCGTCGCAATCGGCGCGGGCCACACCTACGGCATCCCAGACGACGAGATCCCCTTCTGATGGCTGCGCACCCCATGCAACCCGCGAGCCCGAACGGGACGCTCGCGTCGCACGCCTCCGCCTGCGTGGCAGCGGGGCTCTGCGTGCTCCCCGCCTTCCGCCGCGGCGAGGAGAAGCGCGTCGCGCTGCCGTCGTGGAAGCCGTACCAGACGCGCCTGCCGTCGGGCGACGAGATCGGGGCGTGGTTCGCCGCCTCGGCCGAGGCCGGGCAAGCGATGTGCCTCGTGTGCGGCGCGGTCTCGGGCCACCTCGAGATGATCGACTTCGACAACTGGGACGGCGGCGGCGGCGAGGCCTTCGAGGCGTGGCGCGAGGCGGTCGAGGCGGCGTCGCCCGGCCTGCTGGATCGGCTGGTCATCGAGACCACGCCCTCGGGCGGGCGTCATGTGGTGTACCGCTGCGAGACGCAGGTCTCGGGCAACACCAAGCTGGCCCAGCGCCGGATCGAACTCGGGGAAGGCGACGAATGCGGCGGGCCCGTGGTCATCGGCAGCAAGGAGTACACGCCCAGGCGTGACGCGTCGGGCGCGTGGGTCGCGATCGTCACGATCATCGAGACGCGCGGCGAGGGCGGGCTGTTCCTGTGCGACCCCTCGCCCGGGTACGCGGTCGTCCAGGGCGATCTTCGCGAGCCGCCGGTGATCACCGCCGACGAGCGGGACGTGCTGCTCGGCTGCGCGTGGGCGCTGGACGAATCACCCAAGCCGGTGGTCGGCGGCGCGCCGACGCACTCCAACTCTCCGGGACTTCCGGATCGTTGCTCCACCAGACCGGGCGACGACTTCAACGAGCGCGGAGACCCCCGCGAGATCCTGCTCCGGCACGGCTGGGCGATGGCGAAGGCGGGCGATGTGGGGGGGAACGAGCACTGGCGCCGGCCCGGCAAGTCCGCGGGCACGAGCGCGACGCTCAAGGACCGGGTCTTCTACGTCTTCAGCACCAACGCCCAGCCGTTCGAGGCCCACAAGGGCTACTCGCCGTTCGCGGTCTACGCCCTGCTCGAGCACCACGGGGACTTCGCGGCCGCGGCGTCGGCGCTGGCGTCCGAGGGCTACGGCTCTCGCGAGTCCGCGACCGGCGTCGACCTCTCGGCCTTCATGACCGATCCGCCGGCGGAAGCCGCCTCGCCGCTCGAGCCGTGCCCGGTGCCGGTCGGCGAGCTCGTCGCGGCGTACCCCGAGCTCCGCGAGCCGGTAATCCACGGCCTGCTCCGCGCCGGCGAAACCATGAACGTCATCGCCAGCCCCAAGACCGGCAAGAGCTGGCTGACGCTCGACCTGGCGATCGCGGTGGCGACCGGCCGCCCGTGGCTGGGCCGCTACCAGACCGAGGCCGGGCCGGTCCTGATCATCGACAACGAGCTGCACCGCGAGACCAGCGCCCACCGCCTGCCCAAGGTCGCCCAGGCACGCGGCGTGGCGATGCGCGAGATCGCCGATCGCATCTTCGTGGACAACCTCCGCGGCCGACTCCAGGACATCTTCACGCTCGCGCCGTACTTCGAGGCCCTCGAGCCCGGGCGGTTCAAGGTCATCGTGCTCGACGCGTTCTACCGGTTCATGCCCGCCGGCGGCGACGAGAACGACAACGGCACGATGGCCAACATCTACAACCGCATCGACGCCTTCGCCGACCGCCTCGGCTGCTGCTTCGTGCTCATCCACCACTCGACCAAGGGCAGCCAGAGCGGCAAGAGCGTGACCGACGTCGGGGCCGGCGCGGGCGCGCAGAGCCGGGCGACCGACACGCACCTGGTCCTGCGGCCGCACGAGGAGAACGGGGTCGTCGTGCTCGACGCGGCGGTCCGCTCCTGGCCGCCGATCGATCCGGCCTGCCTGCGGTGGAACTTCCCGGTGTGGTCGGTCGACGAGACGCTCGACCCGGGGTCGCTCAAGAACGAGCGGCCGGGCAAGAAGAAGGACGCGCCGCCGAAGCCCGAGAAGCCCGCCGAGCCGTCGTGGACGGCCGAGCGGTTCGTGGCGGAGTTCATCTCCAGCGAACCCCTGTCGCTCGCCGAGCTCCGCGAGCGCGTGAAGCCTGTCAAGGGCCTGCCCGTGAGGCGAGCCGAGGACCTGCTCAGCATCGCGGAGTCCCGCCAACTCATTGAGCGACGCAAGCTGCCCGGGAGGGGCGGACCGGTGGGCTTCGTGCTGCCTGGATCCGAGCGGGAAGGGGGCGCATCGTGAACCTTTCCGGATGCCTTCGAACTAACCAACTGCGCGCAAACTCGGTGATTCCGTGCGCGCGGTTAGTTCGCCCGGACAGCGCGAACCTCGCGCAGCCCGTTGATCCGGTGCGCGAGGTTCGGCACCCCAGGGGGACCAAAACGGCCGAACTAACTAACTGCAAGCACCCCCCCATACCCCCCCGGGTCGCGTGCGGCCAGTTGGCCGCCGCACCCGAACCAACTGCGCGCGCTTGGTTGGTTCGCGCGGGAGGTTCGAGGTTCGCCCGGTTGAGCCGGGGCGCGATCCCCGTCGTTGGCCCGTGTGGCGCCCCGGCCCGAGTGGCCCAGCGGATCAACTCTGCGGCCCGGACGCGACACGGCGGAACGTGGGCCGCCTGGGCGGGCCGTGGGCGCGAGGGCGCGGGCCAGCGCGGGCGGCATAGGTACTTCCGAGGGGGGATGGTCAGCCGACGCCCGCGGGAACAGCCGCAATCCCCGATTGAGTTTGTTTCGCTTGTCCGGTCCGGTCCCCACGCCCTCGCCCGCTTGGCCACGGGCCGCCCGACGTTGGCCCGTGTCGCGCCCGGCGGCGCACCCCCGAACCAGCCCCCGATCCCGCCAACCGATCCCGCACGGGCGAACGTCGCCCGCCGGGCCGCCGGCGTGTTCACCCCAAACCCCAGAGCACGGAGGCTCCTGCCATGAAGATCGAACTGCGTCCGCTCGCGGACATTACCCCGTACGAGAACAACCCCCGCCTGAACGACCAGGCGGTCGACGCCGTCGCGGCATCGCTGCGGGAGTTCGGCTTCCGCCAGCCGATCGTGGTGGACACCGAGGGCGTCATCGTCTGCGGGCACACGCGGTACAAGGCGGCGCTCAGGCTCGGGCTGGAGAAGGCCCCGGTCCATGTCGCCAAGGACCTCACGCCCGCGCAGATCAAGGCGTACCGCATCGCCGACAACAAGAGCGGCGAGCTGGCCGAGTGGAACTTCGACCTCTTGCCCATCGAACTCGGCGATCTCCAGGCGATGGACTTCGACCTCGCGTCGCTGGGCTTCGACGAGAAGGAGCTCACCAAGCTGCTCAGCGCCGGCGGCAACGCGGGGCTGACCGACCCCGACGAAGTGCCCTCGCCGCCCGATGAGCCGACCACGCGCCCGGGAGACCTGTGGATCCTCGGCAAGCACCGGCTGCTCTGCGGCGACAGCGGCAGCCCGGACGATCTCGACCGCCTGCTCGACGGGCAGGTGATCGACCTGGTCAACACCGATCCGCCGTACAACGTGAAGGTCGAGCCGCGGAGCAACAACGCCATCGCGGCGGGCAACAGCTCGTTCAGCAAGCAGGGCGGCAAGGCAGGCGGCAAGGCCCAGACGCACCACCAGAAACTCGACCTCGCGCGGCACCCCGAGAAGGCCAAGCCGACCGGCGGCAAGATGCGTGCGAAGGACCGGCCGCTGGCCAACGACTTCGTGACCGACGACGCGTTCGATGCGCTGCTGCTGGCGTGGTTCGGCAACGCGGCTCGGGCGCTCAAGCCGGGCGGCTCGTTCTACATCTGGGGCGGCTACGCGAACCTGGGCAACTACCCCGGCCCGCTTGAGGCGTGCGGGCTGTACTTCAGCCAGGGGATCGTGTGGGACAAGCAGCACCCCGTCCTGACCCGCAAGGACTTCATGGGTGCGTTCGAGATCTGCTTCTACGGCTGGAAGGAGGGGGCGGGGCACCACTTCTACGGCCCCAACAACGCCACCGACCTCTGGCATGTCAAGAAGGTCAACCCCCAGAGCATGGTCCACCTGACCGAGAAGCCCGTCGAGCTGGCCGCGCGGGCGATCGAGTACTCGTCCAAGCCAGGCGAGAACGTGCTCGACCTCTTCGGCGGCTCCGGCTCGACGCTGATCGCCTGCGAGCAGCAGGGCCGACGCGGGTTCCTGATGGAGCTCGACCCGCTGTACTGCGATGTCATCGTGCAGCGGTGGGAGGCGTTCACGGGGAAGAAGGCGGAGCGGGTCCCCGCGAACGCTGCGGAGCCCGTCGAGACTGGGAGCGGGGTGTGAGCAGCACCGACGCCATGGTCAGCCGGTTGTCGCTCCTACGAGACATCGTCTGCGACGTCGCCGCTGTCCTCGCCGGTGAGCGCCTTGACGTACCGCCGGTAGGTGAAGGCGCGGTCGCGGAGCTTGCCGGTCGTCTCGACAAGGATGTCAGCTCTCTGGAGAATATCGATCGAGCGCCGGGCGGTCGGGGCGCTGGTGTCCATGAGTTTCATCACCAGCGGGCCGGTGACGACCGGGTGCTCCGGCAGCATGTCGAAGAGTTGCACCGCGGCGAGCGTGGACCCCGGAAGCCGGGCCAGACGCTTGCGGTCGTCGCTGACGAGCGCCGAGATCTGGGTCGTGACCGAGACCCCGTCGTCCGCGGCGCTGCGCACGCAGCGGAGGAAGAACTCCGTCCAGCCCTCCCAATCGCCTTCGGTGCGGACCGCGCTGAGCCGCTGGTAGTACTCGGACTGGTCGCGTCGGATCGCGGCGCTGATATAGAGCAGCGGCTGGTCGAGCAAGCCCCAGTGCTCCAGCAGCAGCGCGATGAGCAGCCTGCCGATGCGTCCGTTGCCGTCGAGGAACGGGTGGATCGTCTCGAACTGCACATGCGCGAGACCGGCCTTCACCAAGGGGTGGGTCGGATCCTCCGAATGAATCCATCGGTCGAGCTCGTGCATCGCATCGACCAGGGCGTCCGGTGGCGGCGGCACGAACCGGATCGTGTCGGCGCTTCGGCCACCGATCCAGTTCTGGACCTTGCGCAGGTGGCCCGGGTCCTTGTTCCCGCCTCGCGCCCCCTTCATCAAGAGCTTGTGCGCTTCGCACAGCAGCCGCGTGCTCACGGGAAGGCCGCCGGCGCTGGAGAGTTCGCGGCGGGCGTAGGTCAGGGCGGCGACATAGTTGCAGACCTCCTCGACATCGTCGGGCCGATCGCTCCGTTCGGTCGCTTCGAACTCCAGGACGTCCTCGAGCGTCGCCTGCGTCCCCTCGATCTGCGAGGAGATCAGCGCCTCCTTGCGAACGAACCCGTAGATGAACCATTCGATGCTGGGGACCAGCCGACCCACGAGGCTGAGCCGTTCGAGCGAGGCTTGGGCTTCTGTAAGAAGTGTCTCTCGCGTGCCGCCCAGATCGAGCGCCGGATCCTTGAGCGGGAGCGGCGCAGGGATGAAGGCCTCGACGGCTCGGCCGGCGATGGTCGTGGGTCGATATGTGCCGGTGGTTCGTGGCATGGCTGGGAACGTGGACGTTCTTACCCAGAGAGACTAAGAACGTCGGCGTTCCCAGTCAAGCCCGTTAGGAAACTTGCCGTTCATAGCGGCAAATTCGGAGGTTCGCCACTGAAAAACCCCGGCCGGCGGCCGGGGAAGCGGGATCGGGCTGTCCAGAGAGGATCAATCGGCGTCGGCCGGCTCCGGCCCCTTCTCCCGCAGGGCGAAGTACTCGGCCATGCCGTCGAGGAGGACATCGATGGTCGCGGGGAAGTTGCGCCGGCGCTCGGTGGTGACGATGCCGCGCTCGAGCAGGAAGGCGAGGGCCGTGGCGGCCTGGGTCACCGGGATCTGCGCGACCGCGGCGAGCGTCTCGACGGTGTCGCCTTCGCCGTGCTCATCGAAGCGCCAGCAGACGCGCTTGAAGGCCCACATCGTGCACCGGTGCTCGTAGGGCGAGCCGACCCCGGGGACGACGCTGCGGACCAGGTTGCCGTCGGCGTCGACGCGGAAGGTCTCGGTGCGCTCCGCCCGGGGCTCTTGATCGGGGCGGTCCATTCAGCGGCCCCCCTTCGCGCCTGCCGCGGCGAACAGGCCGCGGTCGGTCTTCTTGAAGCGGGCCGCGTCGCCCTTCCTGGCGATCTCGCGGGTGATCGCGGCGTAGAGCGTGGCGTGCGGCGTCTTGCCGCTGGTCTTCCAGCCCGCCGCGATGGCGCGCTCGGCGATGGCCTTGGCGGCCAGCGGCTCGCCCGCCTTGGCCAGGACCGCAGCGGCGAAGTCGAGCCCGCTCGTGCGCTTCGCGTCGCCTGGAGCGACCGTCGTCTTCTTCGAGCGCGGCTTCCTGGGGGCCTTGCTCTTCGCGTACGCCTCCAGATTCGCGTCGTTGGCGATCTCCTTCGGGCTGGGCACCTCATGGTCCTGCGGGGCGGCCTTGGCCTGCCGGGCCCGCTTGGTCTTGGCCGCGCCCTCGGCCCGCGCCGCGCTGGCGGTCGTGCGGGTCGTCTTCTTGGCGGGGGCCTTCTTCGCCGCCGCCTTGCTGGTCGTCTTCTTGGCGGTGCTCTTCTTTGTGGTCTTCTTGGTCGGGGTGGTCATGTCGGTACTCCTTCTGGTTCCAAAAACAGCGAAGCCCGCGACGAGCGGGCTTCAGGTCAGGGGTGGGAGGGGTCGGATCTCGATGTCCCGGTTGCAGGCCGGGCACGTGGTTCGGATGGGCGTTCGGGGGAGCGCCGCATCGCGGCCCGCTTCGTACGCCCGTTCGAGGGCGTCCTTGATCGTCCAGACCGCGAGGTCGTGGAAGTCGAGGCTGTCTGCGCGTCGGGTCTCGAGCGTCTCGAGGCCGAGGGCCTCGCGGGCGATGCGGTTGATGGTGGTGTCTCGCGCGGTGCTCATGGTCGTGCGCTCCTTCCGGATGCGGTGCGTTCAGTCGGTCTCGTTCGATTCGGCCAGGAAGTCCTCGATGCGCTCGCGCTCCATGCCGCTCGTGCTCATCACCAGCTCGATCAGCCCCTCGCGGATGCGGCCGAGGTCGCCCGGGTAGCCCCAGTGCTTGTCGGCGAGCGCCGCCCGCTTGGCGTGGGCTTCGAGCTCCATCTGCAGGACGTCGATCAGGCGGGCGATGTCGGCGCTGCGCTTGGCGTAGGCCTGGCTGGCGGTCTCGTTCGTGGTCGTCATGGCGTGGTCTCCTTCTGGTGGTCTATGTCGCGGGGTTCCGCCCCGCCCCCCCGCCGTGTGACACATGAAGCCATGACATCCGCCAGAAGGGAAGGCGTTTCGGCCTTGTTTCGCAGATGTTTTCGAGATTCTGCGGCGATGTGGCGGCAAGGTCCGGGAGGTGTCGCATGACTCCCGAACACGCGCCTAGCGGTGCCGAGCCGCAGCGGTTGAACCCGGCCGCGATGTCGCCTCCCGACGCGGCCCGCGTGCTCACGCGGCTCGGGGGGGTGGGGGGCAACTCGATCACCGAGGCGATGCTGCGGGCCGACATCGACGCGGGCGCGCCGACCAACGCCGACGGGAGCCTCAACCTCGTGCACTACGCCGCGTGGCTCGTGCAGCAGATGAGCGCGGGATCTGGGGGGGCGGGGGGTGCGCGTGGCGAGTGACACGCCCAAAATTGATCCCCGGTCGCTGAAGCCGTCGGAGACCTGCCGGCTGCTGAACTCGACCCCGCTGGGCGAGGTCATCAACGAGCGGCAACTGCACCGGCATCGCACGCGTGCGGGATTCCGTATCTCGTCTGTTGGTGGGGACGGCAAGACCGTCGACCTGTTCCGCTACGTCGCGTGGCTGGTGGCGACGCGCCACGAACCCAGGCCAGCACCCGCCGAGGACGAGCTTGCCGGCTACGACGCGCTGCGCGAGCGCGCCCGCGAGCGGAACAAGGCGCTGTCGCTCTCGGGCCGGAACATCGGCGAGCTGCCGCCCGTCGGCGACCCCGAGCGCAAGCGCCGCTGCACCGAGTCGTTCAAGGCCTTCTGCGACACCTACTTCCCGCAGACGTTCCACCTGCCCTGGTCGGACGACCACCTCAAGGTCATCGCCAAGCTCGAGACGGCGGTGCTCGAGGGCGGGCTGTTCGCGATGGCCATGCCGCGCGGCAGCGGCAAGACGACGCTCTGCGAGACGGCCTGCCTCTGGGCGATCCTGATCGGGGCCCGGCGGTTCGTCTGCCTGATCGGCTCGGACGAAGAGCACGCGGCGTCGATGCTCGAGAGCATCAAGAGTGAGCTGGAGAACAACGACCTGCTGCTCGACGACTTCCCCGAGGCGTGTTTCCCGATCCGCTGCCTGGAGGGCATCCACCAGCGGGCGTCTGGACAGCTCTACAAGGGCGAGCCCACGCACATCGGGTGGACGGCCAAGGAGATCGTGCTGCCGACCATCGCGCCCCCGCACGGCTCCGCGGCGTCGGGCGCGATCATCGCGGTCGCGGGGATCACCGGACGCATCCGCGGCATGAAGCGCAAACGCCCCGACGGCCAGAGCGTCCGCCCTTCGCTCGTGCTCATCGACGACCCGCAGACCGACGAGAGCGCCAGGAGCCGGAGCCAGTGCGCCGCTCGCGAGCGCGTGCTCGCCGGGGCGATCCTCGGCCTGGCCGGACCGGGCCAGAAGATCGCCGGGCTCATGACGGTCACGGTCGTGCGCCCCGACGACCTGGCCGACCGCCTCCTCGACCGCGACAAGCACCCGCAGTGGCAGGGCGAGCGGACGAAGATGGTCTACGCCTTCCCGACCGACGAGGCGCTGTGGGCCAGGTACTCCGAGATCCGGGCCGAGGGGCTGCGGGCCGATCGGGGTCTTTCCCAGGCGACGGCGTTCTACAAGCGCAACCGCAAGAAGATGGACGAAGGCGCGTCGGTCGCCTGGCCGGCGCGGTTCAACCACGACGAGCTGAGCGCCGTCCAGCACGCGATGAACCTCAAGCTCCAGGACGAGGCCGCGTTCTGGGCCGAGTACCAGAACGAGCCGCTGCCCGAGGTCGCGGCCGACGACGACCTGCTCACCGCCGAGCAGATCGCCGCGAAGACCAACGGGATGCCGCGGGCCGTCACGCCGATCGCCTGCACGCGAGCGACGGCGTTCATCGACGTGCAGGGCAAGCTGCTCTTCTGGCTCGTGGCGGGGTGGGAGGACGATTTCACAGGCTACGTGCTCGACTACGGCGCGTGGCCGGACCCGAAGCAGCAGTACTTCTCGCTGCGCGACGCGCGGCGGACTCTGCTGACCGAGTTCCCGCGGGCGGGCCAGGAGGGCGCGATCTACGCCGGGCTCGAGGCGCTGACCGGCGAGCTGCTCGGCAAGGCGTGGCGCCGCGACGACGGGACCGACCTGCGCATCGAGCGGTGCCTGATCGACGCGAACTGGGGCCAGTCGTCGGACGTGGTCTACCAGTTCTGCCGCCAGTCGGCGCACGCGGGGATCCTGATGCCCAGCCACGGTCGGTACGTCGGCGCGAGCAGCGTCCCCTTCAGCGACTACAAGCGCAAGCGAGGCGAGCGGGTGGGGCTCAACTGGCGCGTCCCGCTGGTCACCGGCAAGCGGGCCGTGCGGCACGTCGTGTACGACACGAACTACTGGAAGAGCTTCGTCCACGCCAGGCTGGCGGTGCCGATGGGCGACCCGGGCTGCCTGTCGCTCTTCGGCCGCCCCCACGAGGGAGCCCGTCGGCACCGGCTGCTGGCCGACCACCTGACCAGCGAGTACCGGGTGAAGACCGAGGGGCGCGGCCGCACGGTCGACGAGTGGAAGCTGCGGGTGGCAGGCATCGACAACCACTGGCTGGACTGCCTGGTGGGATCAGCGGTCGCGGCGTCGATGCAGGGGGCGGTGCTGTTCGGGACAGATCACAAGGTCGCGGCGAGGCCTCGCTTGAAGCTCTCAACGCTTCGCCAACACCGTGGGTGATGCGCAGAACAAAGCGATCTTTAAGCGGTTGCGCGCCATGGGCTCCCCCGTGGCCACTCCTGAGGACTGTCAAACACTCATGCCTCGTACGCTCCCCTAGTCCCCTCGCTTGGGTCGGTACTCGCTCAGCCCTGGAGATCATGAGCACGTGTGTAAAAACATTGATCGGTAAGCGTACACGTCAACACTATTGCACAGCGACTCTGGTAGCGTCACCCCACAGTGGTGAGAGGCTTCGATGCCACGCTCCATACGGATCAAAACCACCACAATTGGCAATAAGTATGGTGGATTTGATCCATCGCAGATGCGTTCGCAACCTTCTAAAGGATCTCCGGCCAGAAGGACAGCGAGGCGGACTCGGCGAGCAGGCGCTCTCGTGAAAGATTCATCCGACCTCCTTCCATGTCTGCTCGGCCAGTTCCAGCGGCACGACGATGTTCCATGTGCTTACCATGCGGTTCGCCTTGGTCGCGGCTCGCTCGATGTAGTGCGGTGACTTCGGTCGCTGCCTGCGGAGCGCTTCCAGGTGGACGGGCTGGGCGGCGAGTCGGCTGGCGTGCATTTCGAGGAAGTAGCCGACCTTGGCGACGGTGGTGGCGGAGCCGAGCCGCAGCGCGTACTCGACAAGCTCATCGAGGTCGAAGTACGGCACGGACTCCAGCGAACGCCAGACCTCTTCCAATCCGCCAGAGAGATCGAGCCGGTCGAGCACGTCGACGCAGGTTCGTTCCAAGGTGGTCACGCGAACATCCAGACCGAGTCGGTCTACGACACGGACGCCCATCCGGTCATCGTGATCGAGCGCCTTAGGCACACGCACCGGCTGGAAAGAGAACGACCGCACTTTGGCCGGGCGGCTCGAGGTCCTGGTGAGGTACTGGTACTGCTCGAAGACGCTGTGGGCGTACCCGTGGAGTTCGAGGGCCGTGTGGTACGCGAGCACTGCGTCGGGAGCCATGCGGGAGGCGACCAGGTACGGATCGACGGGAGCCGTCGCCGGATCGCTGCCCGGTGGAACGGTCATGTAGAGGCCCCGTCGGAGCCTGACGATCCGGCCTCGCGACTCGTGATGGGCGAGGACGGACTGCCGGGTCGCGCTGTGGCCCGAGCCCATCTGCCGGTGATGCTCGGCAAACTCGTTGGCCGTGAAGACCGGATAGCGTGCGAAGAAGCTCTCGGGGTCCATCATACTTGAAGTCCTTTGCCGAAACCCGGGGCAACGGTACTGGTATCGGCAATCAGGATCAAGTCATCCATCCACTTCAGCGGCGATGCGCAGCCGATGGGCAGCAGCGATCTGCTCTGTCTGGTCGGGGTCAACATCGGCTTCAGCCGCAAATTCTTTCCATCGGTTTACTGCGTCGAGTACCTCGTCGACGATCGCGTCAGACCGTCCCCGCTTCATCGCGGCGGTTTCTGCGAACGCGCGGAAGTCAGCCCGCGTAAATCCGTCGCGTTTGCGGTTCATCGACATCTGATGGGTGGAAGTCCATGCCCCTGAAGGGTTGTAGCTGTAGGACACGTCAAATGCCGGAGACAGTGACCATGTGCCTTTCTTGTCCATCAAGAACGCGATGTTCTTGACGTGGTCGTCCTGATTGCGAGCCACGATGTTGAAGGCCATGCGCCTGAACTGCTCCTCGATGTCGTCCATGGAGAGTCCAAGTCGCCGGATGACCATGATCGCCTGCTCGTAGGAATGCGACCCCGCGTCGTTGAAGTCGAAGTGCCCCAGTGCCCCGAGCGATTGCATGTGGATTTTGTCGCCGCTCTTTGTCCGATCGAAGCGGCGGGTCATGAAGTGTCGGCGGCCGTTCTCCTCGAGCAGGCGACAGTCGGCCATACGGATACCCGCGGCTCGTGCCATCAGCGAGTATGCGTACTCGATCGCGCCGTATCCCTGCGGGTCGGCAAGCTCTTTGTCGCGATTGTTCGACACCCCATCAAACTTGAGGAGCCAGTACTCGAAACCCGGGGGAGCCGTGATCTGTCCGGAGAGGATCTCATTGGAGGTCGGGCTCCACGCGATGAGTGCCTTTGCTCGCGCACCACCCGCGGAAGCGCTGACTTGCAGGATCTGCCGTAGCGCAGCCGCTTCTTGGCCATCTTCCCAGTTCGTGCTGAAGCGCTCCCGATCCGTGAGCACTTGCGATGCCAGCCGCACCAGTGCCGCGACTTCCAGAGGCACGGCTTCATCGGCTTGTGGCCCCTCGGCGGGTTCGAACTCGAGTGCGCCCATGCCCCGCTTGCCGGTGTAGCACAGCCGTTCGACCGCATCGATCTCGTGAGGCAGGCGTCCTTGTGCGACCAGCCAAGCGTCGATGACGGCGTTGCCGAACTTGTCGGGCAGCGAGTCGGCCAGCATCCCGGGCAGGCCGTGAAACGATCGTTCGGCGAGACCCGGGAACCGGTAGACCTTGGAGGAGAGGGGCATCATCAAGGGCGCAACTTCGATGCCGCTTCGGCGGAACGGTTCGGTGTACTGGAACGAGGCCACGCCCCCCGGCCCGTCGACCGTGACCGCACCGATTTGCCGCCCCCACATACGGACTTCGGCGACGGTCATGAGTCAGGCCCTTCCTCGTCGCCCCAAGTCCATTCCTGTGATCCCTTCTCGTCATCGGACTCTGCGCGTCCGCTCGCTCTCTTGCGTCGCTTCTCCTTCGATCGCAGCAGTTCGAGCGGACTCGGGGTTGGCGGTGGCAGCAGCTCATCGATGTTGGCGAGCAGGTCGAGCGCGCGGAGTATCCTGATCAAGTTGGTCAGCTGGGTGGATTCTCCTCCCTCCAATCTGATCACCGTGCGTTTGGAGACACCGGCCTCCTTTGCGAGCTGGGCCTGCGTCCAGTCGAGCTGGAGGCGATGCTGAGCGATCCGTTCGCCGATCGCGGTTAAAGCCGCGGTATCCGTCATGTACTTGGGGGTGTCCATAGGGCGTCCGTAAAGTGCCAATACTGGCAACTATATCGTCTATTTGCCCCTAAAGCGACAGAATTGGCACCACAAAAGCGGCCGAGAATCGGCCCTGAGGCCCGAGAACGCTCTGACCTCCTGCTGCCGGTCCCGGCACGCTTGGCCTGCCAACTCGTGCAATCGGCCCCTGAACGGCATAGGTGACCCGAGAGGCCTCCGCGAGGTGCGGGGGCTCGCGAGGTTGCCGTGCCGGATCCCACCCCCAATCTTGAACAGGCGATCGCCGACAACGCCGCCGGGCCTGCCAAGGCCTCGGTGGACGGGCAGTCGGTCGAGCAGCACGCCATCCGGGACCAGATCGAGGCGGACCGCTACCTCGAGTCCAAGCGGGCGACGCGCCGGCGCGGGCTGGGGATCCGGCTGTTCAAGATCGTGGCGGGCGGAGCCGGCGGCTCGGAACGGGAGGGCCGATGCTGAAGCGCCTGCTCGCCCCGCTCTCGCGCCAGGCCGACCCGGTCCGTGCCGCCTCCGCGACGCCGCACCGGGCGCGGATGGTCCGGGCGCGGTTCGACTCGGCCCAGACCACCGCCGACAACCGCCGCCACTGGGCCGCGGCCGACGGGCTCTCGCCCAACGCGGCGGTGAGCCCCGAGGTGCGCCGCATCCTGCGCAACCGCGCCCGCTACGAGGTGGCCAACAACTCTTACGCCAAGGGCATCGTCCTGACGCTGGCCAACGACACGATCGGCACCGGCCCGCGGCTGCAGATGCTCACGCCCGATTCGTCGGTCAACGCTCGCGTCGAGGAAGCCTTCGAGGCCTGGTCGGCGGCGATCGACCTGTCCGGCAAGCTCCGCACGATGCGGATGGCCCGTGCCGAGTCCGGCGAGGCCTTCGGTCTTCTGATCTCAAGCCCGGCCCTCGACACGCCCGTCAAGCTCGACCTGCGCCTGCTCGAGCCCGACCAGGTCGCAACACCAGCCTGGAGCATGGAGCCTGGAGCAGGCAGCTCCAAGCTCCCGGCTGACCGCTCCCAGCTCTGTGACGGGATCGTCTTCGACGCCAGCGGGCTGCCGGTGGCGTACCACGTGCTGCGGCGTCACCCGGGCGACGGGGCGTGGAACGCCGTCCGCGACCACGACACCTACCCCGCCGCGTCGGTGCTGCACTACTTCCGGCCCGACCGGCCTGGGCAGTGGCGCGGCATCCCCGACATCACCCCTGCGCTGCCATTGTTTGCGCAGCTGCGCCGGTACACGCTGGCGGTGATCGCCGCCGCAGAGACGGCCGCGGACTTCGCGGCGGTGCTCTACACCGATGCGCCCGCCAGCGGCGAGGCCGACCCGCTCGAGCCGATGGACGAGGTCGAGCTCGAGAAGCGGATGGCCACCGTGCTGCCCGGCGGCTGGAAGCTCGGGCAGGTCCACGCCGAGCATCCCTCGACGACCTACGGCGAGTTCAAGCGCGAGATCCTCAACGAGATCGCCCGCTGCCTGAACATGCCCTTCAACGTCGCGGCGGGCAACTCCTCGGGGTACAACTACGCCTCGGGCCGGCTGGACCACCAGACGTATTTCAAGAGCATCCGCGTCGAGCAGCACCGCCTCCAGCAGACGGTGCTGGACCGGTTGCTGCGCGCCTGGCTCGACGAGGCCGCGCTGGTCGAGGGTCTGCTCCCCCAGGCGATGCGTGTGCGCGGCGCGGCCGCGCCGCACGTGTGGTTCTGGGACGGGGTCGAGCACGTCGATCCGGCCAAGGAAGCCAACGCGCAGGCGACCCGCCTGGCCAACCACACCACGACGCTCGCGCATGAGTTCGCACGACAGGGACGCGACTGGGAGGACGAGCTCCGCCAGCGGGCCAAGGAACTGGCCCTCATGCGCGAGCTTGGGCTGCCGCTCACCGGCGGGCCCGGCGACACGACGGACGAAGCCGTCACCGACGACACCAGTACCGACGAGGCCGTCACCGACGAAGCCATCAAGGAGGCTGCGTAGCGATGTCACACCACCGCATGATCCTCGCGTCCGCTGTTGCGGCGCATCCGACTTCTCCTTCCCAGCCTGCTCCCAGCTCGCCCCACAAGACGCTCGAGCTAACCGCCCAGGCAGAGTTCGAGATCGAGGGGGCGGGAGGGGGCGAGGGCGCCGGCGGCGCTGCTGCGCCCCTGCCACGCTTCCGCATGGTCGCCTACAGCGGCGGCCCGATGAAGGTCGCCGGCTGGCGGCACCCGGTCGTGATCGACCTGGCCGGGCTGGCGATCCCCTCACCCTCGCGGCCGATCCGCTTCGGGCATGACGCGACGGCGGGCGTGGGGCACACCGACCAGGTGAGCGTCGACGAGGGGCGTCTGGTGGCGACGGGCATGATCTCGCGCGACACGCCCGCGGCCCGCGAGGTCGTGGTCTCGGCGCGCAACGGCTTCCCGTGGCAGGCGTCGGTGGGGGCGAGCGTCGAGGGGTTCGAGTTCCTCCGCGAGAACCAGACCGCGACCGTCAACGGCCGCGAGGTCGCAGGCCCGCTGAACATCGTCCGCAAGTCCACGCTCGGCGAGATCAGCTTCGTGGACCTCGGGGCCGACGGCTCGACCTCGGCGACCATCGCTGCCGGCGGGAGTAGTCCTCAGTCTCCAGACCTCAGTCCTCAGGAGACCGGAGCCGGAGGTCCGGCGTCTGAAGCCTCCTCGGCCGTCGCCGCCATGCGCGCACAGGTCGCCGCCGAGAGCGAGCGGATCGCCGCCGTTCGTCGGCTGTGCGCGGGCCAGCACGCCGAGATCGAGGCCCGCGCGATCCGCGACGGGTGGGACGCGACCAGGACCGAACTCGAAGTGCTCCGGGCCAGCCGCCCCAAGGCCCCGGCCATCCACGCCCCGGCCGCGCCCGCGATGAACCAGCGGGTGCTCGAGGCCGCGTGCGTGCTCTCTGGCCGCCTCTCCAGCCCCGAGCGGCACTGCGCCGAGCAGGACCTGGAAGCCGCGACGCGGGCGTTCGGCCAGTCGATCGGGCTCCAGGAACTGCTGCTGCACGCGGCGTGGGCCAACGGCTACACGGGCCGGACCTTCCGCGACTGGCACGGCGTGATGGACGCCGCCTTCGGTCGCCCCCCGCACGGGATCGACGCCTCCAACAGCACGCTCAGCATCGGCGGCATCCTCTCCAACGTCGCCAACAAGTTCCTCCTGGAGGGCTTCTTCAGCGTCGAGCGCACCTGGCGGAACATCACCGCCGTGCGCAGCGTGACAGACTTCAAGGCCGTCACGAGCTACCGGCTGACGGGCAACGATCAGTACGAGCGGGTCGCGCCCGGCGGCGAGATCAAGCACGGCACGCTGGGCGAGGAGACCTACACCAACCGGGCCGAGACCTACGGCCTGATGCTCTCGATCGACCGCACCGACATCATCAACGACGACCTGGGCGCGATCACGACCGTGCCCCGCAAGCTCGGCGCCGGCTCGGGCAAGACCATCAACGACATCTTCTGGAAGGCGTTCCTGGCCAACGGCGGGTTCTTCACCGCGGGGAACAAGAACTACCTCGCCGGCGCGGACACGGCCCTGTCGATCGACGGGCTGACCAAGGCCGAGGTCGCCTTCATGGATCAGGTGGACTCTGACGGCAAGCCGCTGGGCGTGATGCCCCAGGTGCTGCTGGTGCCCACGGCGCTGTCGGCGCTTGGCAGCCAGCTCTTTAAGAGCATGGAGCTGCGCGACAACACGTCCAGCGCCAAGTACCCGGTGACCAACCCGCACCAGGGCAAGTTCAGGGTCGAGGTCAGCCGGTACCTGGGCAACGCGGCCTATCCCGGCTCGTCGTCCAAGGCGTGGTACATGCTCGCGTCACCGGCGGACCTGCCGGTGATCGAGGTGGCGTTCCTGAACGGCCAGGAGGCCCCGACCATCGAGACCGCCGAGCAGAGCTTCAACCGGCTGGGGATCCAGATGCGCGGCTACCACGACTTCGGCGTGGCGCTGCAGGACCCGCGCGGCGGCGTCAAGAGCAAGGGTGAGGCGTGAGCTCGTCGGGAGGCGATGCCCCGGACCCGATCGGCGGTCCGGAGCCGAATCAGCCGGACGGAACAGACAACGGAGACGCAACGATGGCGACCATCTTCATCCACGACGGCGACGCGATCGACATCACGCCCTCGGCCGACATCCAGGCCGGCGATGTCGTGGTCCAGGGCGACCTGGTCTGCGTCAGCAAGCGGGACATCCCGGCGAACACGCTCGGCGCGGTCGCGACCCGGGGCGTCTTCGACTTCCCCAAGGCTTCGGGCGCGATCGACGCCGGCGAGGTCGTGCACTGGGACGAGTCGAACGGCGTGGCCACAACGACGGCCAGCGGCAACAAGCGGATCGGCAAGGCCGTGCTCGCGGCGGCCGCCGCCGACGAGACCGTGCGTGCCCTGCTGATCCCGTAAAGGAGGCGGTGCCGCGATGGAACTGATGGGCCGTGGTGCAGAGATGCTCGGCCGCGTGCGCGGTGCGCACCTGGCGCGGCCGGTGACCTACCGGCGCGGCGAGCAGAGCGCCCAACTCTCCGCGGCGATCGGTTCGACGGCCTTCGAGCGGACCGACGACCACGGCGTGATCCATCGCGTCGAGTCGCGGGACTACCTGATCGCGGCCGCGGACCTGGTGCTCGCGGGCGCGCCCACGCAAGCGACCGCCGGCGATCGCATCGAGGAGCACGGCCAAGAGGGGCTGCACGTGTACGAGGTCGTCGCCCCAGCGGGCGAGCCTGTCTGGCGTTACAGCGATCCGCAGCGCCGCACGCTCCGCATCCACACCAAACTTGTCAGGACCGAGACCTCATGAGATCAAAGCCGAATCAACAGACTGTCGATCGCGACATCGCAAGGCTCCGTCGCGCGGGGACCGTGGCCATTACGGGCATGGCGGTCATCGTGCTGGCGGCTCCTTGGATGGTGCTCGCCGCGAAGCTCGACGAGTTCGGGAGGCAGCTGGAAGAGATGACCTCCCAGTGGGATGCGATCTCGGCCAGCCTCGAACGGATCGAACAGCGACTGGAAGCCATGGCGGCCGAGGTGCGGTCGATGAGCGATCGGCCGCCGGAGCCGGCAACCGAGCCGCCGTGCACCGAGCAAGGCCTCCAAGAAGTGGGGGACGGGAGGAACGAGCCATGAGCGTTGTGGTTCAGATCGCCGACGCCGTGGCCGCGTCGATCAACGCCGCCGCGGGGGAGGGGGTGTTCCCCGAGCCGTTCGAGGCCGTGCGGGCCCACCGCCCGAGCTTCGACCTCGAAGAGCTGGGGGACCTGCGCGTGAGCGTCGTGCCGCGATCGACGGTGATCACCGCGCTGGCGAGGCTGCAGAGCCAGTACGAGTGCACCGTCGACATCGGCATCCAGCAGCGCGTGACTGCTGGGGATGACGCCCGGGTCGACGCGCTGCTCGGGCTGGCCGAGGCCATCGGCGACCACCTGCGGTACAAGCGGCTGGCGGAGTACCCCGAGGCGGCGTGGGCGTCGATCGCCCACGACCCGGTGCTCGCTCCCGAGCACCTCGATGAGCGTTCGACGCTGACGACGGTCCTGAGTGTCACCTACCGGGTGAGGAGGTAAGCGATGGCGATCCGCTTGGGCATGGAGGCCGTGCTCAACTTCAAGACCGGCGGCCAGGGCGGCGCGGGCTCGTGGGACGAGCTGGCGAACGTCCGCGATGTGACGCTGAGCCTGGAAACGGGCGAGGCGGACGTGACGACCCGGGCCAACAGCGGCTGGCGGGCCACGGTCGCGACGCTCAAGGAGGCCAGCGTCGAGTTCGAGATGGTCTGGGACAGCACCGACACGGGCTTCTCGGCCATCAAGAACGCGTACATCAGCAACGGCGTGATCGGCCTGCAGGTCCTCGACGGGCCGGACGGTGAGGGGCTGCAGGCGGACTTCATGATCACCGCCTTCAGCCGATCCGAGTCGCTCGAAGAGGCCATTACCGTGTCGGTGACCGCCAAGGTGACCTACTCGGACACGCCGCCGTCGTGGATCGGAGGGTGAGCTGTGCCCTCACGGAGACGAAGTGACAGAGCGAAGAAAGTTCGCCATCGCCGTGACATATGCGGACTGCCAGCCCATGGCTGGAAACGGCAGCATCGACGGCTCAACTTCGATGCCAGCTGCTGCGAGCGACCGTGTCACGTTCTGTGCGATGGCTTTGGGGGTCACGGCGATTGCTTTCGGTCGGAGAGTCGCGATCCGATTGGCCAGCGCTGGCTCGCCGAGTGTGCGCGCACGACGTCGTTCAGAGGAAGTCATCCCATTGACAGGCTCAAGGCAGAGGTCCTCGAGGAAGAAGCCATACTCCCGGAGAAAGTCGAAGAACGATTCTTCATCCGGCCACGCACGGTCAAAGACCGACTCGAAGGCCTCGCGGGTGTGCCGGTAGAGGTTGGAGTTGGCCGCGTAGAAAAACGTCCCGCCGGCAGGCGGAGACTCGCCAACCAGCAGCACGCGGATGCGATGCGGCCGGTACCTGGCTCTCAGTTCCTCGGTGTTCATTGGCACAACAGCATACAACGCACGGAGGCGCATGGATGAAGAGCTTTACCGACAATGCGGGCCGCGACTGGACGGTCGAGATCAATGTGTCCGCGCTCAAGCGGATCAAGGGGCTGACCGGCACGGACCTGCTCGAAGCGATCGACGGCCCGCTGGTCGAGCGGCTCATCCGCGATCCGGTGCTGCTGTGCGACGTGGTGTACGCCGCGTGCAAACCGCAGGCGGATGAGCGGAAGGTCAGCGACGAGGACTTCGGGCGCGCGATGGCCGGCGACGCGATCGACCGGGCCACGGCGGCGCTCTTGGAAGAGCTCGTGGCTTTCTGCCCGAGCCCGAGGGACAGGGCCAACCTCGGGCGGGTGCTCACGGCCACACGCGACGTGATGGACAAGGCCCGGGACCTGGTAGAACGCCGGATCGACGAACTGACCAGCGAGGGGGCGCTCGACGCGATCGCCGAAGCGGCGCTGCAGGGGCCGACGCCTGGCGCGCCGTCTGGCGGTGCGCCGCCCTCGCGGGGATCGATCCCGGACCCCTGACGCTGCGCGAGCTCTTGGCGATGGCCGAGGCCCGCCAGCGGCACGACTGGCAGATCGCCAGCAGCGTGCTCGCGCTGCTGGCCAACTGCCACCGCGACCCCAAGAAGTCGCGGGCGTTCAGGCCGGGGGACTTCGACCCGTTCACCCAGGAGCGCGGCGATGTGATCCCGGCGGACATCGGGGTGCTCAAGGACGTGTTCATCAAGGACGGCAACAGAAAGGAAGAGCAAGGAGGCGGGCGTGATTGATCTTCAGATCAAAGCCATGTTCTTCGACCGTCCGAGGGTGCAGCGGGCGGTGAGCCACGCCAACCGGCGGGCGCTGTCGCGGGCCGGGGCGTTCGTGCGGACCCGCGCCCGCACCAGCATGCGCAAGCGCCGAGGCACCTCACGCCCGGGCCAGCCGCCGCACGCCCACGAGGGCTCGCTTCGGCGGATGATCCTCTTCGGATACGAGCCCACACGCGAGTCGGTCGTCGTCGGTCCGGTGGGGTTCCGCAGCAGCACGGCCCCCAACGTGCTCGAGTTCGGCGGGCGGACCACGGTCGTGCGTCGGCGTCGGTCTGCACGACGAGGGCAGCGCGTCATCAAGACCCGCGTGCGCATCGCTCCGCGTCCCTACATGGCCCCCGCGCTCGAGAAGGAACGCCCCAAGCTGCCGGCGCTCTGGCGCGACAGCGTGACGAGGTCATGATCCATGCGGAGCGATCTTCAAAACGCGCCCTTCGAGTGGTCCGTCGCTGATCGACCATATATCCGTTACCGATCCTTTCGGCCTGATCGAGCCGAAGCTCGTATGGAACGAGTAGCGAGATCGTCTGCCGTACTCGCGCTCGTAGATCAGCACAAGGAATCGTTCACCGATGTTGTCGGGAACTTGCGTCGCGATCTTTTCGACGCATCGCCAGAACTCGCTTTCGTTCTTGGGCCCCGCTCCGCCTTTGAACCCGCCGGGGGTACCGTCGAGGCTAGAGGTTCGACGGAGAACATAGTACTTGAACTCGATGAGCGTCGACTGCGCTTCGGATTGGGCGAGCAGGTCGAACCGCTTCCACTCGGTTTGGAAGCGCATGCTCGGATGCGCGGCGGCGGCTTGGGCCATGAACATCGATCGGAAGGTGAACTCCTCGGTATTCGCCAGCCCGACAAGCTCGGCGTGCGACAACAGCCGCCGCGTCGCATCAGAAGTAATCGTGACCACCCACGGTTTCATAGACCCACTGTATCTGGGTTGGGGATCGCCTGATGGCCAACACCCGAGGCATCCGCGCCGGTCGCGCGTTTATCGAGCTCGGCGTGAGCGACAAGCTCACCGCCGGGCTCCGCCGCGCCCAGCGTCGTCTCAGGGCCTTCGGGGAGGGTGTCCGCGCCGTCGGCACGCGCCTGGCCGCGATCGGGGCCGCGGGGCTTGCGCCGCTGGCCGCCAGCGTGCGATCGTTCGCCAAGGCGGGCGATGAGCTCGACAAGATGGCCGCGCGGACGGGCGTGAGCGTCGAGGCGCTCAGCGAGCTGGGCTTCGCGGCCGAGCAGTCTGGGGCGGACCTCCAGACGTTCGAGAACGGCGTCCGCGTCATGCAGCGCACGCTCAACGACGCCGAGCGCGGGCTCGCGACGGCCCAGGACGCGCTGGCCGAACTCGGCCTCACCGCCGACGCTCTGCGCGGGCTCTCGCCCGATCAGCAGTTCAAGACCCTCGCCGAGGCGCTCAGCCGCATCGAGGATCCGAGCAAGCGGGCCGCGGTCGCGATGCAGCTCTTCGGCCGGGCGGGCACCAGGCTCTTGCCCCTCATCGAGGGCGGGGTCGACGGCATCGAGGCGCTGCAGGAACAGGCCCGTTCGCTGGGCCTGACAATCTCGACCGAGGCCGCCGCCGAAGCGGCCATGCTCACCGACACGCTCAACATTCTCTGGCGGACGGTGCGCCAGGGTGTCTTCGTGATCGGGTCGGCGCTCGCCCCGGCCGTCACACGCCTGGCCGAGGCCGCCAGCCGGGTGGTGGTCAGCGTGACGGCGTGG
>JAFIFZ010000052.1 GCA_020831775.1 Phycisphaerales bacterium | reverse complement strand
GGACGCCGAGGCGTCCGCCCTTTTCTCATTGAACAAGCATGTTCCTGTCAGGAACACGACTGTCTTGCGCGAGGACGCCGACCTCTGAGCGAAGCGAAGAGTCGGGTCGACGGCGCAAACCAAATCGCAGGAAAACTCTCGTTAGTCCGGCGCCACACCCCACACCCCGCCTAAAGCACAGTCCCGGTCAGGATCAGGATCGAAATCCCGAAGTAGATCAGCAGGCCCGAGACATCCATGAGTGTTGCGATCAACGGGGCCGAACTCGCCGCCGGGTCGACCCCGAGCTTCTCAAGCAGCAGCGGCAGCGACGAGCCGACGATCGCGGCCCAAGTGACGATCGCAAGGGTCGAGCACCCGATGGCCGCGCCTACGTGAAACGCGTAATCACCCTCGGTGATCCCGAGGATTTTGATCGCCTGGACGATGACGAAGCCGAGCAGCCCAAGGCCGAACCCGAGGCAGGCCCCCGTCAGCAACTCTCTCGCCGCGACCTTCGGCCAAAGACCGGGCCGGACCTCGCGCAGGGCGAGCGCTCGGATGAGCAGGCTCGCCGTCTGCGTCCCCGTGTTCCCGCCCGTCGAGATGATCAGCGGGATAAACAGCGCGAGGATCACCGCCTCTTCGAGCTGCGCCTCGAACGCGCTGATCACGCTGATCGTCACCGTCTGAAAGAGAAAGAGCACCACGAGCCATGGCAGACGCTTGCGCAGCATCGTGCCGAGGCTCGTCGAGAGGTACCGGTCGTCCAGCGTCGCCACGCCACCGAGCTTGTGGATGTCCTCGGTGGCCTCCTCTTCGGCGATGTCGGCGACATCGTCGAAGGTCACGATGCCCAGCAGCACGCCGTTGGCGTCGACCACCGGCAGGGCCGAGCGGTCGTAGTCGTTCAGCTTGCGGACGGCCTCTTCCTGGTCGTCGTCGACGCGCAGGGCGATGAAGCGTCCGTCGAGCAGATCGGCGACCTTCGTCTCCGGATCCGCCAGCAGCAGCTTGCGGATATGCAGTTCGTCGGCCAGGCGGTGCTTGGCGTCGATCACGAAGACCCAGTTGAGGGTCTCCGCGTCGTGCCCGTAGCGCCGGATGTTCTCAAGCGCCTTGGCGACGGTCCACTCCGGCCGGATGCGCACATACTCGGGGCTCATCAGGCGCCCGACCGATTCGAGCGGGTAGCCCATGATGAGCTGGGTGTGGCGCCGCGTCTCGGGGCTCAGCCGCTCCATCATCACCCGCGCGACCTCAGAGGGCAGGTCCTCGAAGAGGGCCGCCAGGTCGTCGGGGTTCATGTCCTCCAGAACGCGCCAGGCACGCTCCTCGCCCAACTCATTGATGATCTGTTCCTGTACCTCGGGGTCGAAGTACGAGAACACATCGGCCATCTCGTCGCTGGGCAGGATGCGGAAGGCCAGCGCAGCCTGCGGCGGGTCGAGTTCCGCCAGCAGGTCGGCCACATCGCGGTGGTCCAGCCCGCGCAGCGACTCGCGGAGATCACGGAAGCGACGCTTCTCCAAGAGCTCGATGAGTTCCGGCAGCAGCAGGTTCGCGGTCGGATTCATAAAGAGACTTTAGCGGCCGACCCGCGCGGGGCCCCGGCTGCCGGCCTCACAGCCCGACCAGCACCCCGAGGTCCGAAAGCCCCACCGGCTCCTTCGTGAAGAACGGCTCGGCGTGCGTCACGCCGATGCGGCTGCCGAAGTACCGCCCCGACGCCTCCACCCACTCCACCACGCCCCGGTTCTTCTCGGGCAGTTCGAACTGCGTCCGGTACGCCCGGATCGACTCGATCTTCCGATCCGCAAACCCCGTGATGTCCATCAGGAAGCTCGGGTCCGCCACCCAGCGCAGGTGCGTCGCGTAGTAGTAGAACAGCCAGCGCGGGTAGCACGCCTCGCCCGGCGTCATCCCCTCGGGGGTCGGCATCTCCAGCTTCGTCAGCTTCGCGTCGAACCGTGCGTCCTCGACGATCCGCGTCACCGCCCGGTGGTCGGGGTGGGCATCCTCGAAATAGGGGGCGAAGACCACATCGCTCTGGTGCGCCCGCATCACGCCCGCGACCGCGTGGCGCGCCGCGATCGTGTGCTCGACGAACCGGTTCTTCAGCCCGATCGTTTTGCGCCGCACCGGCTTGCCGCCATGGTGCTGCGCCGGGTCGGGCGAGAGGATCTTCGCGGCGGCCTCCGCCTCGGCGGCCCGGGTCACAGGGTCGCCGTAGGGCGTCGGCTCCCCGTCGGTGATGTCCAGCAGGAGCACATCGTGCCCGAGCGCGGCCATCTTGGCGATGGTGCCGCCCATGCCCAGTTCCTGATCGTCGGGGTGGGGGCCGACCACGAGGATGTTCGCCATTGCGCGTGCTCCGCGAGTGGGGAAAAGCGGGGTCAGTCCGGCCGGTCGGAGACGACGATCAGCCCGTACAGCGTCGGCCCGTCCTCGCCCTCACCCTCGACCTCAAGCTGGGCGAGGTACAGGCGGTCTGGCGAACGCGTCGCCCAGAACCCGCCGGGCCTGAACCCCTCGCCGAACTCGTCGCGGAACTCGTTGAGCCGGTACGAGCGGCTCTCGCCGACATCCAGCGGCTCGACCGGCCGGCTGAACCACTGGTTCAGCCAGAGGGTCGCCGGCCCGAAGCTCCGTGCCGTGGTGTTGGTGAACTCGACCCGTCCCTTCCGCCGGAAGACCTGGATGTCCAGCGTCTCGCCCTGCACAATTTCTGCCGGGTAAGGCCGGGCGTGGGTGGTGTCGATCCGCATGCCGGCGCACCCGCCCAAGACCGCCGCCGCGAGCACGAGGGCGACGAGCGCCGTCGACCCGGCCCGTCTGTGCTCGCCTCGCTGCCGCCCGTCAGTTCGCTGTCGCATCGGTTCCCTTTCCTATCGTCTGGCGATGGGCTGCAGCACAGGCAACGCCACCCCGCCGACCCCGGCGATCGCCCCCGGCTCCGAGGAGATCGACGCCGAAGCTGTCGCGCGCGAACTCGGCGAGCGCGGGCCCGACCCGCGCCTGACCGACATCGTTCCCGCCTTCGACGCCCCGTTCTTCCAGGCCGGCCTTGCAGGGTACTCCGACGCGGCCATGCGCATCGTCGCCCGCCGACACGGCTGCCCACTCTGCGTCACCGAGGCCCTGCTCGACCGCACCCTCCTCGCCGGCGGGCGGGGCTTTGCCAAGGCCGACCTCGGCGAGCTCTTCGACAACGTCCCCGGGGGCGAAGACGACCACCCCCTCGTCGGCCAGATCATGGGCTCAGACCCCGCCGAGATGGCCGCCGCCGCTCTCAAGATGATCGAGCAGGGCGCCCGCCCCGACCGCGTCTACCGCCAGATGGCCGAGCAGTCCCCGGGAACTGAGCATGCCGCCCCCGATGACGCGGCCCACGCCGACACCTTCGCCGCAATCGACCTCAACCTCGCCTGCCCGGTCAAGAAGATCGCAAGAAAGGCCCGGGGCGGGCACTGGCTCGCCGAGCCCGACGGCGCGATCGCCATCGTCCGCGCCGTGCGCGACGCGCTCCCGAGCCGCGTGCCCGTGACGATCAAGGTCCGGCGCTCCTTCGACGACACGCCGGAGATGGCCGCAAACTTCGACCGGATCATGGACGCGTGCTTCGAGGCGGGCGTCGCGTGGGCGACGGTGCACGCACGCACGGTCCAGCAGAAGTACATCGGCCCCAGCCGCTGGGACCTCTTGCGCGAGATCGTGCGAAAGAACCCGGATCGCGTGATCCTCGGCTCGGGCGACATCTGGTCTGTCTCGGACATCTTCCGGATGATCAGCTACACCGGTGTCGCGGGCGTGAGCGTGGCGCGGGGATGCATCGGCAACCCGTGGATCTTCCGACAGGCCCGCCAGATGATGGCCGGCGAGGCGCCGACCGCCCCGACGATCGACGAGCAGCGCGAGGTGCTGCTGAGCCACTTCGAGCTCGCGCTGGGCGTCAACGCGCAAATGCGCCGCCCCGAGCTGCACACCGCCAAGGCGATGCGCAAGTTCGGCATCCGCTTCGCCGCCCACCACCCCGAGGGCGAGACCGTCCGCCGGGCGATGATCGCGGTCGAGAGCCTGGACGACTGGCGAAAAGTGCTCGACGAGCACTACAACGCGCGCGAAAAGATCACCGCTTCGTAATCACGCCCCGCTCTGAAGGAGCGGACGAACCTTGCCACGGGCGCCGTGAGGCAAAGCCGAGCAAGCCCGTGGACAGCGACCAAGGGCGATCCCGCACCGAAGGTGCGGAGGAACTCTGCGTTGGACAAACCAGCACGCGATCAGAATCCACCGGCAGCACCGACTCACGCCAGCCGCGACGCCCGCGATTCCCTGCGGCTCTCGCCCTTGTCGCTCTGGTACGAGATCCGCCCGTGATAAATCGACGCGACGGTCTTGCTGATCGACTCGGTGATCGTCCGCAGCTCCGCAAGCGTCAGGTTGCACTCGTCGAACTGGCCGTCGAGCAGGCGCCGGTCGGCGATCGTCCGCACCAGCGTCTCGATGCGCGAGGGCGTGGGCTCGGCGAGCGTGCGCGTGGCGCTCTCGATCGCGTCGGCGAGCATGAGGATCGCCACTTCCTTGGTCCGCGGGCGCGGGCCGGGGTAGCGGTACTCGAACTCCTCGGGCCCCTCCAGCGATGGCGGGGCTTGGGCGGTGACGACCGCCTTGCCCTCCTCGACGGCCTCTTTCTGCGCCTTCTCGGCCTTCCGCTGTGCCGCCTGCTCCTGCGCCTGTTCCTGCGCCCGGCGGTAGAAGTACTCGACGAGCGTGGTCCCGTGGTGCGCCTCGATGAAGTGGACCACCGGCTTGGGCAGCCCGTACTCGCGGGCCATCTCGACCCCGTCCTTGACATGGCCGACGATCACCAGCAGGCTCATCGCAGGGCTGAGCTTGTCGTGCTTGTTCGGGCCGCCCGCCTGGTTCTCCACGAAGTACTCGGGCTTGCTCATCTTCCCGATGTCGTGGTACAGCCCGCCGACATAGGTCAGCAGCGAGTCGGCCCGGATCGAGTCGGCCGCGGCCTCGGCGATCGACGCCACATTCAGCGAGTGGTTGTAGGTACCCGGCGCGCGCATCTGCAGCTCGCGCAAGAGCGGCTGCTTGGGGTCGCGCAGCTCCACCAGCGACATGCCGGTGGTGATGTCGAACACACGCTCGATCGTCGGCAGGATAAACATCGTCAGCGCCGCGACGAACACACCCGTCACCCCCGCCAGAAACGCGTCGCGCCCCGCCTGCCCCAAGAGCGCCGGCGTCACCGGGCCTTCAAGAAGGTCCGCCAGCGCCGAGCCCAGACCAAGCGTCACCGCCAGCGCGATGCCCATGCGGATCAGCGTGTTGCGGCTGCGGATGTCGGGCAGATGCCAGACCGCCACGCCGATCCCCGCGCCCATCAGCGCCAGCGTCGAGAGCGGCGCCCCCGTCGAAATACAAACCAACAGCGCCAGCAGCCCGCCGACGGCCAACGAAGTCCGCTGGTCGTAAGCGATCACGATGATCACGGCGGCGAAGATCACCGGCGCCGTCAGCGTCACCACCGAAAGCTGCGGGAACACCACCGTTCCCAAACACGAGAACAGCGTCGCCAAACCGAGCAGCCCCGCCATCCACCCCATCCGACGCGGGCTGAGGCGCAGGAGAGGGCAGAACATCGCGCAGTACATCGCCCCCGCGATCAGCAGCAGCCCCACGCCGAGCCCGATCGAAAACCGCTTGAGCGCCAGCGTCCACGCCGGACGATGCTCGCGGAACCGGGCCATCTCGATCTGGTGCAGCTCGAACTGCGAGGCGCTGAGCACATCGCCCCGCCGGAAGATGATCGTGCCCCGCGGCACCTCGCGCCGCTGGGCGGGCACAGCCTCGGCCGCCCGCTGCTGCGCCTCGATGGTCGCGGTCTCGTCGAAGCGGTAGGTCGGCTTCGGGTCGCTCTGGAGGCGCGCCGCGACCACCTCCGCCTGCCCGTCTCTGAACCCCGCGGCCCAAGCCAGACGCGACGCCTCACGCTCGAGCTGGCGCCGGTCGGCGAGGTTGATCGCCGATTCGTCAGAAACAGGCCGGTTGACGCGCCCGCGCAGCTCGATGAACTTCTCGCCCCGCAAACCCACCTGGCTCTCGCGCTGCCATGTCTCCTCGTCGAGGATCGGCGCCTCGCGGAGCAGCTCGACCAATTGGTCCACCCCGCGCCGCCACGCGTCGCGCTCGCGCCCCTCGTCGGCCGCGACCCGCACCGAGTCCATCCGCTCCTGCGTCAGGGCGAACCGCTCGACGATCCCCGCTTCAACATCCTCGATCGTCTCGGCGTTCTCGAGCGTCCGGGGCAGGTTCAAGAGCGACGAGCGGATCTCGTCCAGCACGCCCGACTCTTCGATGTACACGCGCGGCGTCCGCTGGCGGGCGTCGGCCTGCGCCGCCTGCGTCGCCGACTCGTCGTGGATCTGCACCGGCACGCGGACCTCGCGCGTGAAGGTCATCACACGCCCCGGCGCCTCGATCGGCCGCTCCCGCGTCCAGACCGCCAGGGGAGCGCACACCGCCGTCAGCAGCAGCACGATCACCACCGCCCAGCCGAACTCGCGCGAACGCAACGCCGTCAGCAGCAGCTCGGACTTGGGCCGGTCGCGGAGCCTGCCGACATCGCCGGCGCGTCCCTTCGCCTTGCTCCGTCCGGTTCTGGTGTGTTCTCTGGCCATCGGCTGCTCAGCCCGCCTCTGTTTCAACCGGGCGTTCGTCCCCATACGCCTCCAGCACACGCTGCACGAGGCGGTGCCGCACCACATCCCCCCCATCGAGCCAGACGCTCTCGACCCCCTGCACGCGCTTCAGCCGGCGCACCGCGTCGACCAGCCCGCTCTCGCCCGGGTCGGGCAGGTCCACCTGCGTCGGGTCGCCCGTCACGATCATCTTCGAGCCGTGCCCCATGCGGGTCAGGAACATCTTCATCTGGCCACGCGTCGAGTTCTGCGCTTCGTCGAGAATGATCACCGACCCGTTCAGGGTGCGGCCCCGCATGAACGCGAGCGGGACGATCTCCACCACATCGCCCTCCATGAACCGCCTGATCGTCCCGTAATCGGCCATGTCGTGCAGCGCGTCGAGCAGGGGCCGCAGATACGGGTTCACCTTTGCTTCCAGGTCACCCGGTAAAAACCCTAGCTTCTCCCCCGCCTCGACCGCCGGGCGCACGAGCACCACCTTCTTGGCCCGGTGCTGCTTGAGCAGGTGCACTGCCGCCGCCACCGCCAGAAAGGTCTTGCCCGTGCCTGCGGGGCCGACCCCGAACACCAGGTCGTTGATCCGAATGGCTTCCAGGTACCGCTCCTGGTTGGGGGTGCGGGCGATGACCCGACGCCCCGCCGCGTAGACATCCAGATCCCCATCCCATGTCAGCGTCCCGGAGGAAGCCCCGGGCGTGTGCGAACGCCCACCCAGCCTCGCGCGGGAGGATTCGTCGGCGATGAGGTCGAGCACCTGTTCGCGGGTGAGCGGCTCCTCGCGCCCCGCCGCGGCGCCGATCTGCTCGATCACACTGCGGGCGACCGCCACCGCATCGGACTCGCCCCCGATGCGGATCGAGCCGTCCACGCTGGAAATCCGCACACCCAGCGCCTCGCGGAGCATCTTGATGTTGCGGTCGGCAGAGCCAACCACACCGACGCCTTCGGGGCCGTGGGGGATTCGTATCGTGATCTCCACGCGAGCCTGTCTCCGTCGCGCCCCGAGCAGGGACGCGGGCCGATCACCCGCGCGGCGGCCCTCCGTCGGACGCCGCGGGCGGGAACGAGAAGTGTAAGCGATCATCCGTCTCCGGCCCGAACCGAATTCTCCCTCCCCGACACCCCCCTGCCCGAGAAGATACGCATGGCCAGACCCACCGAGTTCCAGTCCAGCTCCCGCCGACCCTCGCGCAAGGATGCCTTGGCAATAGTCGTTATCGGGCTTTGGGGCCCCCTGCTCGCGGGGTGCGCCTCCCAGGGTTCCGACGCGGGCTCCCGTTCCCAGGGCGATCCGTCGGTGATGCGGGCAGTCGGCGACTTCGACGACCTCGACGCCGCCGTCGAAGCCGCGATGATCCAGACCGAGCTGGCGATCGTCCACGCCGGCCCGGGCCCCGAAGGCGGCCGCCGATACGAGCTGGTCGATGCGCAGGGCCGGCCGGGCGAGCTGGTGATCCGGAGGGTCGGCGAAAACGAGTTTATGCTCCGCGCGCGGCTCGGGCGGTTCGGTCGGCCTTCCGATGAAGATCGTTTGAACACGGCTGTGGCGAGGCGGCTCCGCCAGCTCTACGGCGTCGACTTCGCCCCGCTCTCCCGCTGAGGCTTCTTCGGCCCCTCTAAGGCTGTGCCGATGCACGACGGGAGCTCGAACCAGACGGTCGTCCCGCTCTGCCAGACCGATTCCAGGCCGACGCTCCCGTCGAGGTTGCGGACGGCGTGCTTGACGATCGCCAGCCCGAGGCCTGTCCCGCGCCGCCCGGCCCCCGAACGGGCGGGGTCGACCTGGTAGAAGCGTTCGAAGACCCGAGGCTGGTCCTTCAGCGGGATGCCGCGGCCCTTGTCGCTGACCTCGAAGCGGACGCCATCGGGGCCGCGCTCCGCCGGGACGGGCCGGCCGACGACGCGGACGGTGGTGCCGGGGCTCGCGAACTTGGTGGCATTCTCGATCAGATTCTTGAGGATCATTTCCAGGAGCTGGCGGTCGGTGCGGAGGCCCTTGAGACCGGGGTCGAGCTCGAAAGCGAGCTCGATGTTCTGCTCGGCGCAGACGCTGTCGAAAAGCGTGCCGAGGCGGCCGGCCATCGCCCAGGCGTCGACCGCGTCGCGGGCGATCGTCGCCTCCGGCGACTCCAGGCGCGAGAGGTCGAGCAGGTCGTTCATCAACTCTTCCAGGCGCAGCGCATTGGAGGCGATCATCTGGACCAGCCGGTCCTGCATCGGTCCGGGCTCGATGCCCCCATCGCGGAGGGTCTCCACGGCGCCCCTGATCGAGGCCAGCGGCGTCCGCAATTCGTGCGAGGCGTTGGCGACGAAGTCGGTCTTGAGCTGCACGGCGGTCGCCAACTCGGTGACATCGCGGAGGGTCATCACAACGCCCCGCCTCCCGACGCCGCGCCCGAGGGCGGGGGCCGCGGCGGCCTCGTAGACCCGGATGCCCTCGGGGCGTTGCAGCCGGACGCGCCCAGAGACGGGCGGACCGGTCGCGGCCGACTCGTGCAGCCGCAGCAGGTCGCCCTGGGTGAAGAGTTCCTCGATGCCCTGGCCGACGAGCGGGGCCTCGCGTCGGGCGAAGAAGCGCTCGGCCGACTCGTTGGCGACACGCACGAGCCCGTGCTCGTCGGTCGCGATGACGGGCGCGTCGATGGCGTCGATGACGGTCTGGAGTGTCGAGAGGCGCTGGCCCGACCGGAGCCTGCGTCGCTCCCGGGCGCGACGCTGAGCGCGGAGGTGGCCCAGGCGCGTCGCCGACGCCGCGCGCGCGTCGCGCAGCGTCCAGAGCGAGGCGAGCAGGGCGATGCCGACAGCCGCGGCGCCCGACCAGAGGGGCAGCCGGCCCGCCAGCGCGAGGACACCGGCCCCCAGGGCGAGAGCGCCGCACCCAGCGAGGGCGGGCACATACGCGTGGTGGAGGGGGCGGCTGGGCATCAAGCTGTTATATGTAGGTCCGGGCGACGGGCCGATGCCCGTTTACTCGGCCTCGGCCTCTGCCTTCAGGGTGGCCCGGTAGCCGACGCCGCGGACGGTCTGGATCAGCCCCGCGTGGGGCCCGAGCTTCTTGCGGATCGAGGTGACATGCACATCGATCGTCCGCTCGGTCACGGTGATGCCCGGGCCGATGGCCTTGGCGATCAGCGCGCTGCGGCTGAGGACCCTGCCCCCGGCCTCGATCAGCGTGGCCAGCACGCGGAACTCGGTGAGGGTGAGGCGGATCGGCTCGCCCTCGACGAACGCCTCATGGGTGGAGAGGTTGATGGTGACGGGGCCGAGCTCCTTTGTCTCGTCCTCGTCGCCCTCGGCGCGGGGCTCGGCCCTGCGGAGCAGGGCGGCGACGCGGGCCATCAGAATCTTCATAGAGAAGGGTTTGGGGATGTAGTCGTCGGCCCCGACCTGGAGGCCGATGAGCTCGTCGACCTCCTCGCCCTTGGCGGTAAGCATGATGATGGGGAGCGACGCGGTGGCCTTGTCGGCTCGGAGGCGGCTGGCGAGTTTGATGCCGTCGATCTCGGGCATCATGACATCGAGGATGGCCAGGTTGGGAGTTTGCTTGGCGATCGCGGCGAGCGCCTGCCTGCCGTCGTAGGCGATGACGGCGTGGAATCCCTCTTTCTGGAGGTTGAAGGCAATGAGTTCGGCGAGGTCTCGCTCGTCGTCGACGACGAGGACGGTTTTGCCGGCGGGCATGGCAATACCCCTGTTTGGGGTGCGTGTTTATCGACCCATTGGCGGGTCTTGAAAGCCAGGATCAGCATACGGGAGAGTGGGTGCGGACCGCCAGCGGGTGTTTGTGTGGATTCGGTGAAGGTGCGGGCTCGGTCGTTTACGGGGACGAGTGAAGGAAAATCGGGGGGGTTCGGGAGAAAAATCATGCGTTTGCGGGCGGATCGTCCGAAGAAGTATTGACCAAGAGTTTGCGACCGCTAGCAAGGGGCGTATACTCTTGCCCTTCGACGGCTCGCGGGGTTTTCGGGCGTTCAGATCCCGTGCCGCGAGCTGGGGGAAAAGATACCCGTCGGTGTAGACGGGCCAGCGTGGGGCGTGCATGCCGGAAGGTATGTGTGCCGGTTCGAACGGTGTGGATTGCACTGGCCGTGGTGGAACGCGGCCCAATGGTTCGAAGCAAGGAGTCTCAGGAAATGAGTCGGATCAAGTCCTTTGGTGTGCTCGCCGGTGCGGCGATCGCCCTCGCTTCGAGCGCGGGCTTCGCAAGCGATGTTCAGAACTCGCAGCGTGCAGAGCTTCTCAGTGACGCCCAGAACCGCAGCAGCCTGCTCGCGGCCGGGGCTAACGCTTACCACGAGAATGGCCACTTCGGCCTGACCGACAGTGCTGGAAACAACAGCATCAATGTCGGTCTCTTCGGCCAGTACCGCCACTTCTTCAACTTCGGGAACAACGTGGAAGACCGCGGCAACAGCGACTTCGCCCACGGCGGACAGCTGTCCCGCGTCAACATGTTCTTCTTCGGCAATGTCGGCAGCCCCGACTTTGAATACTTCATTCAGGTCGGCGCCTCCGGCCTCGGCGACTTCGGCATGGGCGACTTCGAGTTCGAAGAGCCGGGCGCCAACTCGTCGTCGATCGACCTGCTCGACTTCATCGGTACCTACAACTTCGAGAACGGGATGTTCTTCCAGTTCGGTCGCGGCCGCCCGCTGCAGACCTTCGAAGCCGCCCCGGCGCAGTACCAGCAGGCCATGGAGCGCTCGCTGGCCTACGAGATCCTGGGCACCGACCGCCAGGAGTTCTTCGGTCTGGGCTTCGGCCAGGACGCCGTTGAGGCCATGGTCTACTTCAGCGACGGCGCCCGCTCGGCCGGCACCGACATCGGCGCCTTCAACTCGGCCGACTGGGCACTCGGCGGCCGTGTCAACGGCTACTTCATGGGCACCCGCGACCAGTTCTCGGGCAACTACCCCGGTCAGTCCTTCGTCGGCCAGAGCGCCTTCCGCGGCACCCCCGAGGGTCTCCGCGCCGGTATCGGCGGTCTGTGGCAGAGCGGTGGCGACACCGGCTTCACCGCCGATGTCGACGCGTTCTTCGTCGACGCCGACGTCGAGTACCGCGGTGACGGCTTCCGCGCCGCCGCCCACTTCTACTACGCCCACATCGATCCGGACGGAATCTCCTCGACCGACCACTTCGCCTTCGCGGTTCGCGCCGGCTACTTCGTCGACGAGCAGATCGAGCTCTACGCCGGCTACGACGGCCTCTTCTTCGACAGCGACCTGGGCATCGACGAGGACAACCAGAACCTCATCCGTCTGGGTGTGAACTGGTTCCCGATCGAGCGCTCCTACGCCGTCCGCGTCACCGGTGAGTTCTTCGTCGCCTTCGACAAGACCTCCGGCCTGATCGAGGCCAACGACGCCCTGACCAGCGTCGGTCTGGGCAGCGCCGGCCTCTCCCGCCACAACATCCTCGGCAGCGACGACGGCTCCGAGTTCGGCTTCGGCATCCAGGCCTCGCTGCTCAACTGATCAGCGTTCCTGACCGAGTCTGCAAAAAACTCCGGCCCGGGCGTCGCCCGGGCCGGATGTTTTTTTGAGGTAGGGGTGTGGCGGTGGCGGCTTGTCCGCCGGTGCGTTGGAGCGGGGAGACCCGACTCTTCGCTTTGCTCAGAGGTCGGCGTCCAGGTTGTGGAGTTCCGTGGCAGCGCTTTCGCCCGAGCGAGACGCCCGGGCCACGATCTGTACAGCGCCCCGCGCCTAAACCCTGATCTCTGCGCTGAGTTCCTTGCGGAAGCGTTCGACGAGGGCGTCCATCTGCGGGTCGACCTCTTCGTGGCGGAGGGTTCGGTCATCGTCGCGGAAGCGGACGCGGAGGGTGAGCGACTTCTTGCCCTTGCCGACCTGCTCGCCCCGGTAGACGACGACGAAGGCCAGCGATTCCATCTTGTCCGGCGAGGCGTCGAGGACGAGTTTCTCGACCTGCGCCCAGCCCGTCCGCTCATCGAGCACCAGCGAGAGGTCGCGTTCGATGCTCGGGAACTGGGCGAGCGGCTTCACGGCCGACTTGGGCGGGTAAAAGTGCACGAGGGCGTCGATCTCGAGCTCGGCCGCGACGACCGGGATCTGCAGGTCGTACTGCTTGAGCACGTCCGGAGCGATGAGGCCCGTCCAGCCGATGTGTCGCCGAGGGGCGTCGGGCCCCGACGCGAGCATGACCCGGGCGCAGGCGCCGGGGTCGAAGCCAGTGTGCGGCGGTGCATCGGGTTCGAGGTCGAGGCGGGCGTCGGGGCCGGCCATCGCGCGGGCGAGGGATTCGATGACGCCGCGGAGCTGGCGGACGCCGGTCTGCAGATCGTCTGACGAGCGCTTGCGGCTCTTGCCCGGAACGTCCATGAGCAGTGCGAGGCGTCGGTGCTCGTCGGTCTCGGGGCGGCCCTTGCCGAGTTTCTCGGCGAAGGCGGCGGAGCGTTCGTAGAGGCGGACGCCACCGGGCGGGTCGGCCTGTGCGTGCTGGTTGGCCCGGCGGCAGGCGAGCAGGCCGGGGAGAACACTGGGGCGGAGGGTCGGCTCGGCGCCGCGCCGGTCGTCGTCAACATTGATCGCGCTGAGCCCTTCAGGCGTGAAGGGCTGCGCGGCTGCGGGGGAGACGAAGCTGAAGGTGACGGTCTCGTAGAAGCCCAGCCCGGTGAGGACCGAGCCGACCTCGCGGAGCGCCCGCTGCTCGTCCTGCGGCGGCTGGATGCGGAGGGCGAGCATCTCTGCGACGGGCACCGCGTCGAGCCCGCGTGTGCGGGCGACCTCCTCGATGAGGTCGATCTCGCGGGTGAGGTCGCCCCGGAAGGGCGGGATCTCGCAGCGGAGGGTGTCGTCGTCGATCTGGTCGACGCTGATCTCCAGGGCCCGCAGGGCGTGGATCGTCTCGGCGACGGGGATCGTGTCGCCCAAGAGCTTCTCGCAGCGGCTGGGGCGCATGTCGACGGTGATCGGCTCGGGGAGGGGGGCGCCTTCGTCGAGCATGCCGTCACAGAGCTCGCCCCCGGCGACTTCGAGGATGAGTGCCGCGGCGCGGGCGGCGGCGTCTGGGATCTCCAGCGGTGAGACGCCGCGCTCGAAGCGGTAGCTCGCGTCGGTGCGGATGTTGTGGGCGCGGGCGGCGGTGCGGACGGTGACGGGGTCCCAGGTCGCCATTTCGAGGACGATGTCGACGGTGTCGCCCGTGACTTCCGAGTCCTGCCCGCCGATGACGCCGGCGAGGGATTGGGCCCGCTCTGCGTCGGCGACGACGAGGTCGGTCTTGCGGAGCTTGCGGGCTTTGGCGTCGAGCGTGGTGAGGGGCTCGTTTTCGCGTGCGTAGCGGATTTCGAGGGTTTGGCCGGCGAGGCGGGCCAGGTCGAAGACATGGCAGGGGTGGCCGAGCTCGAAGGTGATGTAGTTGGTGACATCGACGATGTTGTTGATCGGGCGCTGGCCGACGGCTTCGAGGCGTTCGGCGAGCCAGGTGGGGCTGGGGCCGACCTTGACGCCCTTGATGACGCGGGCGGTGAAGCGGGGGCAGACCTCCGGGGTGGTGTTGCGGAGGGTGAGTTGCTCGGCGACGGGGCCGTGGCCTCTGGGGAGCTTGGAGGGGGGGAGTTTGAGGCGTCTGGGCGTCGAAGCGCTGGCGGAGGCGGCGATTTCTCGCGCCAGACCGACATGGCTGAGGCAGTCGCCTCTGTTGGAGGTAACCTCCACATCGAGGAAGGTGTCGCCGCTGCCGAGCTGGCGGACTTCTTCGAGCGGGAATCCCGCGGCGGTGAGGAGCTCGTCGGCTTCGTCTGCCGTGAGGTTGCCCGGGCTGAGGTACTGGTTGATCCAGCGGAGGCTGATATCCATGGGGCAGAAGGGTAGCCGTCAAGGGAGCTCGCACGGGCGTTGGGCCCGTGCGGGGTGTTGGGTCGGGCCGCGGGGGCGGGGGGGCGGGGGGCCCCCCCCCCCCGCCGGCCCGGGGGCGGGGGGCGGGGGGGGGGCGCGGGGCGCGCGGGGGGGGGGGGGGGGG
>JAFIFZ010000050.1 GCA_020831775.1 Phycisphaerales bacterium | reverse complement strand
CCCCCCCCCCCCCCCGCCCCCCCCCCCCCCCCCCCCCCCCGCTGCCCCCCCCCCCACCCCCCCCACCCCACCCCCCCCCGGGCGCCGCCCTCACCCCCCCCGCCCCCGCGACCCCCCCCCCCGCCGGCGCCCCCCGGGGGGGGGCCCCCCCCCCCCCCCCCCCGCTTCTCGTTGCCAACCCCGGCTTTTGGTATAACTATCCCTCAGGCGCGCCCGCCTCGGGCGAGGAGGAGCCCAGCCATGTCCACACCCGCGACCACCCCCGAGACGCTCATCAAGGAAGGCAAGCTCGACGAGGCGATCGATGCCGCCAAGGAACAGGTCAGGGCCGACCCTTCAAAGGCCGAATACCGCGTCTCGCTCTTCCAGCTCTTTGCCATCACCGGAGACTGGGCGCGGGCGCTCAATCAGCTCAATGTCGCTTCCGAGCTCGACCCCGGCGCCTCGATGATGGCCCAGGTCTGCGGGCCCGCCCTCCAGGCGGAGGGGTTCAGGCGCGAGGTGTTCAGCGGCAAGCGTTCGCCGATGATCTTCGGCGAGCCGCCCGAGTGGATCGGGCTGGCGATCGAGGCGGTCCGCCTGCTCGCCTCGGGCCACCCCGACAAGGCGGCGGCGGCCAGAGCCGAGTGGCTGGAGAAGGCCGAGGCGGTTCCCGGCGCGATCGACGATGAGCCGTTCGGCTGGCTCGCCGACGCCGACGACCGGATGGGCCCTGTGCTGGAGGCGTTGATCGACGGCAAGTATTTCTGGGTCCCGATGTCGCGCATCGAATCGATCCAGATCGAGCCCCCGACGGACCTGCGGGACCTCGTCTGGACGCCCGCGACGCTGCAGTGGACGACCGGGGCCTCCAGCGTCGCCCTCCTCTTTGCCCGCTACCCGGGCAGCGAGCTGGCGAGCGATCCGCTCATCCGCCTCGGGCGAAAGACCGAGTGGAACGACCAGGGCGGCGGCGGGTTCTTCACCGGCCTCGGCCAGCGCGAGTTCGCCACCGACAAGGGCGAGCACGCCCTGCTCCAGACGAGATCTGTCCGGTTCGACCACCCCGGCGGTCCGGCGGAGGCCGCGTCCGGTGGCTGAGCTCACGCCCAGCGAACGCCTGCAGCCCTGCCTGCTGGACCGTCTGACCGACGACGACCCGCAGAGCGGCGTCGAGAGCCGCGACAAGCGGGTCTTCTCCGTCCGCCAGCTGCGCGAGGCGGTGCTGCGCGATGTCGCGTGGCTGCTCAACGCGCCCAACAAGGACAGGACGGGCGAGTACGAGGAGTTCCCGCTGGCTCGCGCCAGCGTGCTGAACTTCGGCCTACCGGACCTGACGGGCCTGACCGCATCGGCGGTCGAGTCCGGCGAGCTCGAGTCGCTCGTCCGCGAGGCGATCGAGCGGTTCGAGCCGCGGATCCTGGCCGGCTCGCTCAGGGTTCACTTCCTCTCGTCCGACGACCAGGGGGGGTACAACACGCTGGGGCTGGAGATCGCCGGCGACATGTGGGCCCAGCCCGTGCCCGAGCAGCTCTTTCTGAAGACCGAGGTCGACCTCGAAACCGGCCAGTGCTCACTCACGGAAGCGCCGCATGGATAAGCGTCTGCTGCGTCTGTACGAGCGGGAGCTGCGCCACCTCCGCGAGAGCGCCGCGGAGTTCGCTTCTGAATACCCCAAGATCGCCGGGCGCCTCGGGCTGGGCGATCTGGAGTGCTCCGACCCGTATGTCGAGCGGCTGCTGGAGGGCTTCGCGTATCTCGCGGCCCGTGTGCAGCTCAAGCTCGACGCTCACTTCCCGCGCATCACCCAGCACCTGCTCGAGAGCGTTTACCCGCACTACCTCGCGCCGACGCCGTCGATGTGCGTCGTCCGCTACGAGCCGGACCTGAACGAAGCGGCCCTCGCCGGAGGGTTCCTCGTGCCCCGCGGCACGCCGATGCGCAGCATCCTCGGCCGGGGCGACCGCACGCCCTGCGAGTACCGCTCGGCGCACGATGTCCGCCTGCTGCCGATCAGGCTGGAGGAGGCGACCTACCACACACGCGATGTCGGCTCGCTCGACCTCCCGCCGGAGCTCTCGGGGCGCAACGCACCCAAGGCGGCGCTCCGCCTGAAGTTCAGGGCGACCGCGAGCCTGACCTTCGCAGAGATCGACCTCGACCAGCTCGACCTGTACCTGCTCGGCACGGACCAGACGCCCACGCGCCTATACGAGCAGATCCACGCGCACAGGACCGGCGTCCTGGTCCGCCCGGCGCAGAAGCCCCCGGAGTTCACCGAGGTCCTGCCCGCCTCGGCGATCCGCCAGCTCGGGTTCGACGACGCCGAGGCGCTGCTCCCCGTCACGGCGAGGTCCTTCCAGGGCTACCGCCTGCTCCAGGAGTACTTCACATTCCCCCAGCGGTTCAGCTTCGTGCGCCTGTCGGGGCTTCGGGAAGCCTCGAAGCGCTGCAGCGGCACGGAGCTGGAGGTGATCGTCCTGCTCGACGCCGACGATCCCGAGCTCGACGGGGCGGTCGAGCCGGACAACTTCGCGTTGTTCTGCACGCCCGCGATCAATCTCTTCCCACGGCGCACCGACCGCATCCACATCGACGAGTATCGCCACGAGTTCCATGTGGTCCCGGACCGCACACGCCCGGCGGATTTTGAGGTCCATCAGGTGCTCTCGGTCGAGGGCTACGGCAGCGGTGGGGCGCAGGCGATCGAGTTCAAACCGTTCTACGCCGCCAGCGAGTTCGACGAGGGGGGCGGGGCCTTCTTCTCGACCAACCGGCGCCCGCGGACGCTCACCGGCCAGGAACGCAGAACCGGGCGGAAGACCAGCTACACCGGCAGCGAGGTCTTCGTGGCGCTGGTCGACGCGACGAACGCGCCCTTCCGCAGCGACCTCCGCCAGCTCGGCGTCGAGACGCTCTGCACCAACCGGCACCTCCCGCTCCGCATGCCCTTGGGCACGGGCCGGACCGACTTCACCGCAGAGACCGGGCCCGCGGTCCGGTCGATCCGCGTGATCACCGGCCCGACCTCGCCCCGCCCGAGCTTCGCCGAGGGAGAGACGGCGTGGAGGCTCATCAGCCACCTCTCGCTGAACTACCTCTCGCTGGTCGACGAGGACCAGGCACGCGGCGCGACGGCCCTGCGCGATCTCCTGAAGCTCTACGGCGACGCCACCAGCCCCGTCATGCGCAAGCAGGTCGAGGGCGCTCGGTCGATCTCGGCCAAGCCGATCACACGCCGAGTCAAAACGCCCGGGCCGATCTCCTTCGCCCGTGGGCTGGAGGTCACGCTGACGCTCGAAGACGCGTCGTTCGAGGGGACGGGGATCTTCGTGCTCGGGGCGGTGATGGAGCGGTTCTTTGCGAAGTATGTCTCGATCAATTCCTTTACTGAGACCGTTGTCCGCTCGGCGGAACGGGGGCAGGTGATCCGATGGCCGGCGCGGACAGGACAGCGGGCGATTCTCTGACTCCCCGTCAGATCGCCGAGCTCCGCGCCAAGGTGGAGCGTGGCGAGCTCGACCCAACCGCCCTCGGCGCACCGGCGCAGGAGGACGGGGAACTCTCGCCAGAGGAGGCGATGGAGCGGTCGATCGCCGAGTGGCGGGCCGAGCCCGGGGCGGCGGATCCGCGGCTGGTCGAGCTTGTGCGCGAGCTGGCCGCCAAGCCCTACAGCAGGGGCCTGTTCGACACCCTCCGCCTGATCCAGTGCATCTGCAACGACAAGCCCCGCCTGGGCGACTCGGTGGGAGTGCGCCAGGACCCGGTCCGCCTCGGGCAGGAAGCGTCGCTCCGCTTTTCGCCCTCGTCGCTGGCGGGGTTCCTGCCGGCGAAGGGGTCGCGTCCGCCCCGCCTGCTCGCCTCGGGGTTCGGACTGATGGGGCCCCACGGGCCGATGCCGCTGCACTTCACGCAGTATGTGCTCGACCGCCAACTGCACGCCAAGGACCACACCCTCGCGCGGTTCCTGGACATCTTCCACCACCGCGCGGCGAGCCTGTTCTTCAAGGCGTGGGCGATCAACGAGCCGACCGTCGAGCACGACCGGCCCGACAACGACCGCTTCGCCTTCTACATCGCCAGCCTGATCGGGCTGGGTGGCGAGCAGATGCGGGGCCGCGACGCCCTGCCCGACAACGCCAAGCTCCACTACGCCGGGCGCCAGATCAACCACTCCCGCGACGCGGAGGGGCTCGAAGCGATCGTGGGGGACTACTTCAAGGTCCCCTGTCGGCTGGAGCAGTTTGTCGGCCAATGGCTGCAACTGCCCGACGACGCCAGGAGCCGGCTCGGCGAGTCACCCGAGACCGGGACGCTCGGGGTCTCGACCATTGTCGGATCGAGCGTCTGGGATGTGCAGCAGCGGTTCCGGCTGGTGCTCGGGCCGATGGACCTGAAGACCTATCGGCGGTTCCTCCCCGGAGGCGGGGGGTTCGAGCGTCTGTCGGCCTGGGTCAGGAGCTACGCGGGGTTCGAGTACACCTGGGACGCACGCCTGATCCTCAGCAAGGAGGAGGTGCCGGCCACGGCCCTTGGCGGGGGGGCCAGGCTGGGCTGGACGAGCTGGATCAAGAGCGGGCCCACCCCCAAGGACGCCGACACGCTGGTGCTCAGGCCGCCGGCCTGAGGCCGGTGCCCCGGAGCGGTTTTCAGCAGGGGCGAGCATCGGGTATCTTGCGTAGGCATCGCGGCATGCCCGACAACGACAACGCAGAGGGCTCCGCCGGCCCGTCGCTGGCGGTGGGACGCACGATCACGAGCAGGGGAGTAACGCCAGATGGCGGAGATCAATCTTCAGAAACTCTTCGGGACCCTGAACAGCCTCTGCTACAAGTCGATGGAGGCGGCGACCATCCTCGCCAAGACCCAGGGCAACCCGGAAGTCACGCTCGCGCACTTCTTCAAGCAGGTGCTCCAGCTCCAGGACTCTGACCTGCACCGGCTGATGCGTCACTTCAGCCTCAACCCCTCGCGTCTGATCCAGGACATCGACAACGCGATCGAGGCCCAGCCGAGGGGCGCACGCAGCGTCTCGGGCTTCAGCGTCGACCTGCAGGACGCGGTGAAGGAGGCGTGGCTCTGCGCTTCGCTGATCTTCGGCGAGCCGAAGACCCGCAGCGCCCACATCGTGTTCTGCATGCTCAACCGCAGGGCCAGCCGCAACTCGATCCTGGGGATCAGCAAGGAGTTCGAGAAGATCGACCACGAGGGGCTGGTCCGCGAGCAGGAGCAGATCCTCGGCCAGTCTGTCGAGGCGACGCTGGGCGCGCGAGAGGCGGGCTCGCAGACCGGCGGGGGCGCCAAGCCCGGCGAGGCCTCCGGCGCGATCGCCCCGGCCCAGATGGGCAAGGAAGAGGCGATCGCCCAGTTCTGCAAAGACCTGACCGAGCAGGCACGGACCGGCAAGATCGACCCCATCGTCGGGCGCGACGAGGAGACGCGACAGGTCATCGACATCCTCATGCGGCGCAGGCAGAACAACCCGATCCTCACCGGCGAGGCGGGCGTTGGCAAGACGGCGGTTGTCGAGGGCTTCGCCCACAAGATCGTCTCGGGCGATGTGCCGCCGCCGATGCGCGAGATCCGCCTGCTGGAGCTCGATGTCGCGGCCCTGCAGGCCGGGGCGAGCATGAAGGGCGAGTTCGAGAACCGCCTGAAGCAGGTCATCGAGGAGGTCCAGGCCTCGCCCAAACCGATCATCATGTTCATCGACGAGGCGCACACGCTCATGGGCGCCGGGGGTCAGGCGGGCACCGGCGACGCGGCGCAGCTCCTCAAGCCCGCCCTCGCGCGCGGCACGCTCCGCACGATCGCCGCGACGACCTGGGCGGAGTACAAGAAGCACATCGAGAAAGACCCGGCGCTGACACGCCGTTTCCAGGTCGTCAAGGTCGACGAGCCGACGGAGGACAAGGCGATCCTGATGATGCGCAAGGTCGCCGGCATGCTCGAGAAGCACCACACGGTGCAGATCCTCGACGAGGCGATCGAGGCCTCCGTCCGCCTCAGCCACCGCTACATCCCAGCACGCCAGCTCCCCGACAAGTCGGTCAGCCTGCTCGATACGGCCTGCGCCCGCGTCGCGATCGGTCAGCACGCGATCCCCGCCGCGATCGACGACACGCGCAAGCGTCTGGACGCGCTGGAGACCGAGCGGGCGATCCTCGAAGCGGAGAAGGGCATCGGCTTGGAGCACGACCCGAGGCTTCACGCGATCGAGGATCAGCTCGGCGACGAGCGGGTGACCCTCGAAGGCCTCGAAGCGAGCTGGAAGCAGGAGAAGGAACTGGTCGAGAAGATCCTCGCGATCAGGGCGAGGCTCCGGGGCCCGGCCAAGGTCGGTCGGGTCGAGGGCACGGGGACGAAGACCGAAGCCGCGGCCGAGCAGGCGGCACAGACTTCCGAAGCCGCCCACGACGCCGACCCCGAGCCGCTCTCTGACGAGCAACGCGAGCAACTCCTCGCCGAGCTCAAGGGCCTGCAGGACGAGCTCGCCGAGCACCAGGGCGACTCGCCCCTGATCCTGCCCAGCGTCGACGCCAGCGCCGTCGCGGCGGTCGTCGCCGATTGGACGGGCATCCCCGTCGGACGCATGGTCAAGAACGAGATCCAGGCGGTGCTGAGCCTCGCCGACACGCTCAACAAGCGCGTGATCGGCCAGAAGCACGCGCTGGAGTCGATCGCGCGCACCATCCAGACCAACCGCGCCGGACTGGACAACCCCAGCAAACCCATCGGCGTCTTCCTGCTCGCGGGCACCTCCGGCGTGGGCAAGACCGAGACCGCTCTCGCACTCGCCGAGTCCCTCTACGGCGGCGAGCAGAATGTCATCACCATCAACATGAGCGAATTCCAGGAGGCACACACCGTCTCCACGCTCAAGGGCGCCCCTCCCGGCTATGTGGGCTACGGCGAGGGCGGCATCCTCACCGAAGCCGTCCGGCGCAAGCCCTACTCCGTCGTCCTGCTCGACGAGGTCGAGAAGGCCCACTCCGATGTCCACGAGATCTTCTTCCAGGTCTTCGACAAGGGGCGGATGGAGGACGGCGAAGGCCGCATGATCGACTTCAAGAACACGATCATCCTGCTCACCAGCAATGTCGGTTCTGACCTGATCATGAGCATGTGCAAGGACCCCGAGCTGATGCCCTCGGTCGACGGGCTGCAGAAGGCCCTGCGCGAGCCGCTGCTGAAGGTCTTCCCCGCCGCCCTGCTCGGGCGTCTGGTCACGATTCCCTACTTCCCGCTGTCGGACGAGATGCTGCGGGCGATCACCGAGCTGCAGCTCGGGCGCATCCAGAAGCGGGTGGAGAAGAACCACGGGGCGGTGCTGGAGATCGAGCCGGAGGTGATCGACCTGATCGTCAGCCGCTGCACGGAGCTGGAGTCGGGCGGGCGGATGATCGACGCGATCCTGACGCAGACGATGCTCCCGACGATGTCGACGGAGTTCCTCCGCAAGATGATGGCTGGCGAGGCGGTCTCGAAGGTCACCATCGGGGTCAAGGACTCCGACTTCGACTACGCCTTCGCCTGAACGCACGCCGCGCCGATCCGGCGGCCCGAGGTCTAGCTAGGGGGATCGCCGGGCGCCGGAGGCCCGTCCCGACCCGACCGGAGACCCGATGGACGCACGGATCCGAGAACGACTGGAGACCTACGCCTGCACCGACGGCGTCTGCCTCCTCGTGCGCGAGCCGGCAGGGCGTGACCGGGTTGCGGGCACGCCCGCGGCCTACGCCGACCCGGACACCCCCGCGCCCGAGAGCGAGCCGCTGCTGGCGGGCGTGATCATCGCTCCGATGCTCCGACCCGGCGCCTTTCCCCAGCGGAGGCGCCAGCACGCGAGCGAGTCCTGGAGGCGGTACCTCGAACGCCAGGGGGTGCGCTCGGTGGAGGAGCTCAACCGGCTCGCCTCCGAAGGGGTCGCGCTCGAGCGGGTCGAGACCGACGAGGATTCGCCCTATTTCGGCGCGTTGATGCGAGGGCGCCGCCCCGTTGTCGACGGGGTTCGCCTCGTCGGGGTCCGTGCCATGAGCCCGAAGGGCGAGGCCTTTTCGGCCGAGCGCCTCGCCGAGCGGCTGAATATCCCGTTGATCGAACGCCCCGAGTCCGGGCCGCTCAGAGCGATCGTGCCGGTCGCGGCCTCGGGGATGCGAGCGGTCGGCGTGCTGCTCCGCAGCGGCCTCGACCTGGCCCTGCTGGGCGAGACGATCACAAAGTCCGGCGGCCCGTTGAAAGTCTCCGGCCCCGTCGGGCCGGGAGCGGAGTTCGGCGTCGAAGAGTTCAGGCAACTCGCAGAGCGGGCCGGCGGCTGAAGCCTCGCCACGGAGCGATCTCGGATGTCACAGATCGACGAAAACCGGTTCGGCGCCATCAAGATCGGCGAAGACCTGCACCTGCTCAGCTTCCGCGGGAGCGAGACGCTCGGGCGTCTCTTCCAGTGGGAGGCTGACCTCATCAAGGTCAATCCCGGCGTCGATTTCAACAAGCTCATCGGCGAGTCCGCCTCGGTCCGCCTCTCGCTCCGCGAGCAGCCCAAGCGGTTCTTCTCTGGCATCGTCGCGTCGATCGAGGAGGCGGGCAGCCACCAGTCCCTGCCGAAGTACCGGGCCACGATCGTGCCCTGGCTCTGGTTCGCGTCGCGCTCGTCGGACTGCCGCATCTTCCAGGATGTCACGCCGATCGATGCGTCCAAAGCGGTGCTGAGCGACTACGACATGGGCATCGGCGGGGTGGAAGACAAGCTGACGCGCAGCTCGTACCCCACCAGCGAGTACATCGTCCAGTACAACGAGTCCGCGCTCGACTTCGTCTCCCGCCTGATGGAGAAGCAGGGCGTCTACTTCTCGTTCCGCCACGACGACGGGGGCAAGCACGCCCTGCACCTCTTCGACGGCCCCGAGTCGCACGGCTCTGAAGACATCGGCGAGATCGAGTTCCGCGCCCCCGGGCACGGCGACTCCGCGAGCCTCGGCCACATCCGCGAGTGGCGGGCCTCGGGCCACGCGCTGACCGGCGAGGTCGCGCTGCGCGACTGGAACTTCACCCAGCCCCAGAGCCCGCTGCACGCCAAGCATGTCGCCAGCGCGCCGCACGCGCTGGGCGATTTCGAACGCTTCGCCTTCCCGGGCAAGTTCAAGAACGAGCAGGAAGGCGGCGAGTACGCCCGCATCGTTCTCGAAGCGATCAGGGCGGGGCAGACCCTCATCCACGGCGTCGCCGACAATGTGAAGCTCGAGCCCGGACGCACCTTCACCTTCAAACCCGACGGCAAGCTGGTCGCCTCTTCATACCAGGGCAAGTACCTCGTCACCTCGTGCTCGTACGAGTTCAATGTGCCCGGGCTCAACAGCCGCGCCTCGGGCCCGATCGCCCAGGCCGAAGGCCCGCTCTGGAGCGTGAAGTTCACCGCGATCCCGGCGGAGACTCCCTACAGGACGCCGCAGACCACGCCCAAGCCCCGCGTTGCGGGCCCGCAGACGGCGATCGTCACAGGGCCATCGGGCGAGGAGCTCTACCTCGACGAGCACGGTCGCGTCAAGGTGCAGTTCCACTGGGACCGCGACGGCAAGTCCGACGAGAACTCGTCGTGCTGGCTCCGCGTCGCGCAGCAGTGGGCGGGCAAGGGCTGGGGCGCCCAGTTCTGGCCGAGGATCGGGCAGGAGGTGATCGTCGACTTCATCGACGGCGACCCGGACCGCCCGATCATCACCGGCCGCGTCTACAACTCCGAGAACAAGCCGCCCTACGACCCGCGCCAGTTCGCGACGATCTCGGCGATCAAGACCAGCAGCTCCAAGGGGGGCGAGGGCTTCAACGAGCTGCGCTTCGAGGACAAGGCCGATTCGGAGATGATCTGGATCCACGCGCAGAAACGCATGGATTTCAGGATCAGGGGCCAGTTCCGTGAGACCAACTACGCAAGCCGAGAGATCCGCATCGGCTGGGAGAAAGACGGCAAACGCGGCGGCGATCACAACATCCTCGTCCGCAACAACACCAACCGCATCATCGAGAACGACTACTACGACACGCTCAAGGGCGAGCGCCACCAGACGATCGAGAAGGACGCCTTCTTCGATCTGCAGGAGAACCGGACGACCAAGGTCGCCGAGACCGACAGCCTCAACGCCAAGGTCCTGATCGTCGCGACCGAGGAGAAGATCAGCCTCAAGACCGACAAGTTTCTCGCCGAGGGCTCGGGCGGCGTCGACATCAAGTCCGGCGACGACCTCAAGCTCGGCGCGGCGATGCACCTGCACGCCAAGGGTGGCATGAACCTCAACCTCGAAGGCGGGATGAACGCCACCCTCAAGGGCGGCATGAACACCGTCGTCGAAGGGGGCGTGGGCGTCACCATCAAGTGCGGCGGCTCGTTCATCGCCATCGGCCCCGCCGGCGTCGACATCGTCGGCCCGATGGTCAAGATCAACTCCGGCGGCGCCGCCGGCTCCGGGCAGGCCGCGTCCGACCCCGCTTCGGCAGACGACGCCGAGGACTTCGAGATCACCGAGCCGCTGACGGCGCTGATCGCCGACGACGGCCAGCCAGGCAAGGTCTCAAAGGCCGGGCCCGGGGGCGGTCGATCGAACAAGAAGCGGTCGGTCAAGCCGAAGAACCCGCCCAAGTCCAAGCCGATTCCGCCGCCTGTCCCGCTCCCGGTTCCCGGTCAGCCCGGCAAGCAGCCGGACGACCCGTCGAAGGTTCCTTTGGCCGAGTCGGAGAAGCCCTGCGGAATCAAGGAACTCACGGTCGTCGACCCCGAGAAGGGAGACTCGGGGCCGACCCAGCGCAAGCCCGGCCCGGGCAATGTGCTCCAGATCGTCGCGAGCGCTTCGACGGTCGAGGCCTTCAGCAGATCCGTCGGCGAGTATGTCAAAATCGGCGGGCAGCGTAAGACCGGCGGTGATGACGAGATCGAGATCAAGGTGATCGCGCAGGACGATTCATCGAAGGGCAAGCGTGAGATCTCTGTCAGCCGCAGTTCGACGCCAACGGACTGGCAGGGTAAGCCGAGCCTGAAGGAGAAGATCCGTCCCCCGTCGAACGACGAACTCTGGCCGTCAAAGGCCTCGCCCGATGTGTACTACATCCACGGTCGGGGTTGCGACGAGATGTTCCAGACCATCCGAGTCGAGAGTTTCCCCAGCCAGCAGTACGAGCTCACCGTCGAGACCGAACGGCTCTCCAAGGCGGTCAGCGCCGTCACCGACAAGATCTCGCAGTGGGTCAAGTCGATCGCGGGCGATCTGTGGTCGATCAAGACCAAGATGCTTGTCGGCAAGTTCACGGGCAGCTGGGGGTGGAAAGAAGCCGATGACTGGCAGGCATTCTTCGCGGGGTCTGTGACCGCCGCGTTCGATCCGTTTCTTGAACTCTCGGGCCGCGTAACAGGCGATGTGCTGCAGATCCTCGGCCAGGCGGTCGCGATCCCCCCCGCGATCACGAGCTACGGGCCGCAGATCTTCATCGCGCTGGAGATCACCGGCGGCCTGGCGATCGAAGGGACGATCGAGAAGGACGGGCCCGACAGCTACAAGGGCTCGATCACGCCGAAGGGCCAGGTCCAGGTGCTCGTCGAGATGGGCGCCAAGTACGAGTCTTGGCTCGTCTCGGTCGGCATCGTCGGTGGAGGCAAGGCGCCCTTCGAGTTCCCGATCCCGATCGAGTGGACATCGGCGGGCGTGACGATGAAGATCGAGGCGCATTTCAAGGGCCTCACGCTCTACTACAAGATGTACTTCGCCACCGGTGAGATGCAGGAGAACCCCACCGGTCAGAAGGGTAATGAAGAAGAGTTCGACGATGACTTCAAGGCGGAGCGCGGCTCCGAGTGGGTCATGCTCGACCCGAAGAAACTCGGCGGCACAGACGAGTTCGTGCTGTTCGGCGACTCGAACAAGCCGTAGAATCCGCCCTTTCGTTGTTTCTTATAGGAGCTGCGCACAATGCCGACGGTCTACAAGGTCAGGGTCGATAGCGAAAAGGTTGGATCGCTTGTCGGGCTCAACGACGCCCCCGTTGTCGCCGATCCGATCGGCCTCGGGATCAAGGTCGCGTTGCCCGTCAACGAGTGGATCATCCCCGACTTCGACAACAAGTTCACCGCGCTGCTCACAGCGCCGGAAACAGGTGAACCCTTCGAACGCGGCGCCGCATCGCTGGAGGCCTCCTGTTTCCGCGTCGATCCCGCTTCGCAGACCGGCGAGGCGGCGGCGACGCTCGCCAGTTTCCGCTGGCCTCTGCAGACGCCGGAGGTCTATCCATTCCCGTTCAGCGCGCCCGTCGAGTTCGACAGGCCCGTCCCCGCCGTGCGGCTGTGGGAGGAGGCGGAACGGTTCGAAAAGCTCAGCGCCGAAGATACCGCCCTCGTCCGTGCGCTCGCCGATCATCTCGTCACCGCCTTCAAGAGCGGGGATCCCGACCGGATCTACGAGATGCTCCGCTACAAGCTCGATGACTATTGCCTCGCCTACGAGATCGAACCGCAGGCGATCCGCGCCTCCGCGGTCGAGCAATTCAGGATGATCACCTCGCAGGACAACGCTTCGGTGCGCGATCTGGAACCGGCGAAGCTGAACCTCCGCCTGATCTGCGACAACCGCGTCGTGCAGCTCATCTACAGCAACGACATGCGGTTGATCAAAGTTTCCGGAGACCGGTACACCTATACCCAGATGGTCTACGCAGCGAAGGTGGACGGACAGTGGAAGGTCGTTCGCTGAGCGCCGACAGCACACACGGAGCCCCCATGCCCCCCGCAGCACGAATCACCGACATGCACACCTGCCCGATGCAGACGCCCGGCACGCCCCCGATCCCGCATGTCGGCGGGCCGATCATCAAGGGTGCTCCCAATGTCCTCATCGGCTTCATGCCCGCCGCGAGGGTCGGCGACACCTGCGTCTGCGTCGGCCCGCCCGACGCGATCGTCAAGGGCTCGGCGACGGTCATGATCGGCTTCATGCCCGCCGCACGCATGGGTGACACCACCGCCCACGGCGGCTCGATCGTCGCCGGGGCCCCCAATGTCATGATCGGCGGCTGAACGAAGGGGTTTGTCCGGGCAGAATCTCTGCCTAGCATCTTCCCGTTTCCGCCCGGGCCAGACCCGGACGAGGGGTGCCGCGGCAGCACTCGATACCGATACACATCACGGGGGTATCGCCCGGCTCCGGCCGGGGGGAGGTTCGGATGTCTCTTGTGGACGCCGCCCGGGGGGCCGCTTTCGCGGTCGCCTGTCTGTTTTTCTCGCTCGCTCCCACCCTGAGCTACGCCCAGCCCGCCGCGCTGGTCCGCGTCGACGAGGTCCGCCTCGAACGCGTCGACCGCTGGAGGCAGGTCTCGGGCGATGTCCGCTCCCTCCGCCGCTCGCTGATCGCCGCTCAGGAAGAGGGCCATGTGCTGGAGGTCAACGCCGACGAGGGCGACGAGATCCCCGCCGGACGCGTGATCGCCCGTCTCGACCCCGTCTTTGCGACGCTGGAGCGCGACCGAGCCGCGGCTGACGCCAAGGCCCGGGAGGGGCTCGTCGCCGAACGCCGCGCCGACCTGGAGCGGGCCCGTCGCGACCTGCTCCGCTTCGAGGAGGGCCGGCGCAGCGGCGCCACCTCCGATGTCGAGTTCGACCAGGCAAGCACCCGCGTGAGTATCTACGAGGCCCAGCTCGCCCAGGCCGAGGCCGACGCCGAGGCGGTGCGCAAGCGGGCCGAGGACGCCGCCCAACGCCTGGAGCGGTTCACCATCCGCGCCCCGTTCGACGGCGTCGTCGCCCGCAAAGAGACAGAGGTCGGACGCTGGCTCAACCGGGGCGAGCCTGTGGTCGAGCTCGTCAGCCTCGACCTGGTCGAGGCCCGGATCGATGTCCCCGAGGCCCTCGTCGACCGCATCCGAGACCCCGAGGTCCGCGTCCGCATCCGCATCCCCGCCCTGGACCGGCCCGACCCCGAAGACCCCGAGAAGGTCGAGCCCCACGAAATCACACTGCCGATCACGGCTGTCGTGCCGGATGTCGATCCGCTCAGCCGCCTTTTCCCCGTCCGCGTCGTCTTCGACAACACGGGCCAGCGGGCCAAGCCCGGCATGAGCGTCATCGGCCTTATCCCCACCGGCTCACGAGGCGAGGAGCTCACCATCCACAAGGACGCCATCCTCCGCGACGACGCCGGAGAGTACATCTACATCAACGCTGGCGGGCAGGCAATGCCCGTCCGCATCCGCAGCCGCTACGGCGTCGGCGACCGCGTCGTCATCGGTCCCCACCCCGAGCTCGGCCCGGGCGTGCAGGCGATCATCGAGGGCAACGAGCGTCTCTTCCCCACCCAGCCGGTCCGCGCTGCGGGTGAAGATCGGCCGGGCACGCAGACCCCGGGGGAGGGCGCCTGACCCATGGACATCGTCAAACTCGCGATCGCCAAGCCGGTGGGGGTCACCGTCGGCGTCATCCTCGTCGTCATGTTCGGCCTGATCGGCCTGGGCGAGATCCCAATCCAGCTCACGCCGACGGTCGACCGCCCCGTCGTCACCATCACCACTGCCTGGCCCGGACGCAGCCCGCAGGAGATCATCGACGAGATCACGCGTGAGCAGGAAGAGCGGCTGAAGAATGTCAGCAACCTCCGCACCATGCGATCGATCACGCGCGAGGGCTCGGCCGAGGTCACCCTCGAGTTCTACATCGGCACCGACATCAACCGCGCCCTGCAGGAGGTCTCCGACCGCCTGAGGCAGGTCCCTTCCTCGCCCCCCGACGCGAACGAGCCGACGATCAAGGCCGCAGAGGGCGACGCCGAAAACGCCATCGCCTGGATCATCCTCGACCTCGACCCCGCGGTCGAAGAGCGGTTCCCCGACTTCGATATCTCGATCCTCTTCGACCCCGTCGAGAAGCGCGTCAAGCCTTTCCTCGAACGCATCGACGGCGTCGCCGAGGTCAATGTCTACGGCGGGCGGGCCCGCGAGCTCCGCGTCCAGCTCGACCCCACGCTGATGGCCCAGCGGAGCCTGACCTACGACGACATCGCCGCGGCCCTCCGCGCCGAAAACATCAACATCTCCGCCGGCGCGATTGCCGAGGGCAAGCGGGATGTCCGCGTCCGTGTCGTCGGCCAGTTCGAGTCGCCCGACGAGGTCCTCGAAACCGTCGTCGCCTACCGCGACGGCCGCCCCGTCTTCGTCAAAGACATCGGCGAGGTCGAGCTCGGCTACGAGAAACGCCGAGGCTTCGTCCGTTCGCTCGGCACGCCCGCGCTGGCGATCAATGTCATCCGCCAGTCCGGCGCCAATGTCGTTGATGTCATGGACGACCTCCGCGATCGCCTCGACGAGGTCCGCGAGGACTTCCTCCCGGGCATCCACCGAGAGGTCGGGCCCCATCTCCGCCTCCGCCAGGTCTACGACGAGACCATCTACATCGATTCGGCGATCAACCTCGTCACCACCAACCTCATCATCGGCGGCACGCTGGCCGCGATCGTGCTGCTGGTCTTCCTCCGCTCGTTCGTCACCACCGGCGTGATCGTGATGTCGATCCCGATCTCGATCATCGCGACCTTCCTCGTGATGCTCGCCTTCGGACGGACGCTCAATGTAATCTCGCTCGCGGGGCTCGCGTTCGCCGTCGGCATGGTGGTCGACAACGCGATCGTCGTGCTGGAGAACATCTTCCGCAAGCGTCAGGAGGGCATGGCCCCGATGGAGGCCGCCTACAAGGGCGGTCGCGAGGTCTGGGGTGCCGTGCTCGCCTCGACGCTCACCACCATCGCCGTCTTCATCCCCGTGCTGACCATCCAAGAGGAGGCGGGCCAGCTCTTCAGGGACATCTCGCTCGCCGTGGTCGCGGCCGTCTCCCTCTCGCTCATCGTCTCGATCACCGTCATCCCCGCGGCCCTCTCGCGCTGGCTCCCTGCCGTCAGGACGCCAGGCGAGCACGCGGGCGGAAGGTTCGGGCCCATCCGCGACCGCTTCGAATCGCTCTTCGGCCTCGCGCCCTTCCTCTCGCGCATGAGCGACAAGGTCACTGTCCTTGCGATCTGGGTCATGCGGTCGTGGCGGGGGTGGACCATCCGCCCGGCGATCGTCGTCGTGCTCATGCTCGTCAGCGTTATTGGCGCGCTCCGCCTGATGCCTCCGTTGGACTACCTGCCCGCGGGCAACCGCAACCTCGTCTTCGGCGGGCTCCTGATTCCTCCCGGCTACTCGATCGACCAGCAGCTCGATATCGCCCGACGCATCGAGCGCGAGATCAAGCCTTACGCAGAGGCCCGCGTCGACGACCCCGCCTCCGTCGCCGCCCTCCCGCCAATCCATCGCTTCGGCGATCCGCCTCCGCCCCCGTTCGACCCCGTCCCGGTCGACAACTTCTTCATCGGCGCGTTCCAGGGCGGGATGTTCATCGGCGCCACCAGCCAGATCGATCAGGTCGTCATCCCCGTCGGCCAGCTCCTCACGCTGTCGATGTCGGGCATCCCCGACGCCTTCGGCGGCGCACGCCAGACCTCCATCTTCGGCATGGGTGCCGGCGGCGGCAACACCATCGATGTCCAGATCTCAGGGCCCGAACTCGACCGCGTCCGCGACGCCGCAAACTTCATCTTCAACGAGCTCGCCGGCAGGTACGGCTACGACCGCGTCCGCCCCGACCCGGCCAACTTCAACCTCCAGCAGCAGGAGCTCCAGGTCCGCCTGAACAACCACGGGCGGCGCCTCGGCCTGCGCACCAGCGATGTCGGCGTCGCCATCAGAGCCCTCTTCGACGGCGCGTTCGTCGATGACTACCGCTACTCGGGCGAAAACATCGACCTGCTCCTGGTTCCCAAGGGCGACCGCCTCGACTACAAGGAGCAACTCGCCGACATCCAGATCACCACGCCCGCCGGGCGGGTGGTGCCCGTCGACGCGGTCGCTTCGCTCCTGCCAGCCTTGGCCCCGCAGGAGATCCAGCGCATCGAGGAACTGCCGAGCGTGACCGTCCGCGTCACGCCCCCCGACGGCGCGGCGCTCGAGGTCATCGAGGCCGAGATCATCTCCGGCGCCATCGCGGGCGCACGCGAGGCCGGTCTGCTCGACCGCTCGATGCGCGTCCACCTTGACGGCACCGCCGCAAAGCTCGACGAGGTCCGCAACGCCCTCTTCGGCAAGCCCCGCTCGGCCCGAGACTCCGGGCTGCCCATTGTCTCTCGTCTGATCATCGCCGCTTCGGCGGTGCTCGCGATTGTCGGGCTCGCGCTCGCCGGGCTCGGCGTGTTCAGAACCGTCCGGCGCAAGGACGCCTCGTTCGCCTACGGCGGCGCCGGCGCGATCCTGCTCTTCTTCGTGCTGGCGATCCTCGGCTTCCTCGTCGCCACCCAGCCCCAGCTCGCAACCGCACGCTTCGTCTGGGCCCTGCTGGTCACTTATCTGCTGATGAGCGCCCTCTTTGAGAGCTTCATCTACCCGTTCGTCATCATGTTCAGCGTGCCGCTGGCGGTCGTCGGCGGGTTTGTCGGCCTCAAGATCGTGCACGAGACCTCGATGCGCAACCCGACGCTCGCGCCGCAGCAGCTCGATGTCCTCACGATGCTCGGCTTCTTCATTCTCATCGGCGTCGTGGTGAACAACGCCATCTTGATCGTCCACCAGTCGCTCAATTTCATGCGCGACGGTGAGTCCGACGAGAAGCGGGCGATCGCCCTCGCCGTTAACTCACGCATCCGCCCCATCTTCATGTCCGTGCTCACCAGCGTCGGCGGGATGCTCCCGCTGGTGCTCATGCCCGGCGCCGGCAGCGAGATGTACCGGGGTCTGGGCTCGGTCGTGGTGGGGGGCCTCCTCTGCGCCGCCTTCTTCACGCTCATCCTCGTCCCCATGCTCTTCAGCCTCGTGCTGGACATGGGCCACGGCCTGCGCCGACTCCTCGGCCGCCCCTACAAGCCGATCGTCACACCAAACCACGCCCCCAAGGCCTGACCAGCAGCGACAACAGCGCAAAGACAAGGGCCGGGGTCCAACACCCCGGCCCTTGGTCGTTTACTTTGCAACACTCCGGCGAAGGCCGGAGACTCGCCCCTCTCCGGCGGAGGCCGGAGACTCAACCAGGAAACTCCGGACCCTCGCGGAGCGTCATGTCGACCCTACGGGCGTCGGACGACGGCACCGGCATGGAGTTGGTGAACCGTCCCGCCCAGCGACGCCCCTCCCAGATCTCCCAGCGGAGCAGGTCGGGCGTGAACGCGTTGTCACGGTCGTGGTTGCGGACGAACCGCATCGAGAGCTGGTGCCCCACCGGGACATCCACCGTCCAGATCACCTCGTCGGTCCGCGTGTCGATCAGCGAGACCGTCTTGGGCGAGTGAGGCCGGCTGACATAGGTGTACTGGTCCAGCGAACGGCCCGCTCCGCCTTCTCTGAGGAAGGTCCCGGCGCACCCGCTGGTCCCCACAAGCATCGCAGCTCCGCCAATCAGCAGAACACCAAACACCGCTCGGGTCCGATTCATCGCTCGCGCTCCTGATCCTGGAGGTTTCCGGACAGTCTATCGGCCCAGATTCCGCTCGGCGTAAGTTTACGGGCTCGTCGGGCCCCGGTTCGCCGGTTGGTCGCCCCGATTCTGGTTACGATCGCCGCATGACCGATTCGTTCCCCGCGTTCAGAATCGGGCACGGTTTCGACCTGCACAGGCTGGAACCCCCGCCCCCCGAAGGCAGGGGCAGGCCGCTGGTCATCGGCGGTGTCCGTTTCATGCATGAGCTCGGCGTCGTCAGCCACTCCGACGGAGACGCCCTGTACCACGCCGTCACCGACGCCCTGCTCGGCGCGATCGCCGAACCGGATATCGGACGCCTCTTCCCCGACACCGACCCCGCCCACGAGGCCCTCGACTCGATTGTCTTCCTCGAGGAGGCGGTCCACCGCGTCGAGCTCGCCGGCTACCGCGTCCTGAACCTCGACACCACGGTCGTCCTGCAGCGCCCCAAACTCGGCGACGCCCGGGACGAGATCCGGAAAAGCCTCGCCGCCGCCTTGGGGATCCCCGCCGGCTGCGTCAATGTGAAGGCGACCACGCACGAGAAGGTCGACGCGATCGGGGAGGGGCGGGCGATCGCGGCCCACGCGGTCGTCATCCTCCAGCACCGAGAACACCTCTCCGCGTGACGGCGCCGGCTCAGGAGGCCTCGGCGGGGTCAGGCCCCGGTCGACTGGGTCTCGGGCGCAGGCTCGGCCCTTTTCCCGCGCCGCTTGCCGCCCTTCGCCTTCTTGGGTTTGCCGGTCTTCCGCCTCGTCGCCCGGAGCAGCAGCCGGTCGCCCAGGGCCGGGCAGGCGGTGACTAGGGCCGAGGCCATCCGCCCCGAAAAGCTCGTCCACACCTCGCCCTTTGGCGAGACCAGCGTGTCCACAACTGCTCCGGCGACCCGCTCGGGCGTCTGGGGCTTGGGCCACTTCCGCTCCGCCTTCGGGCGGGCGGCGGTCTCGCTCCGCTCGCGCACGCCGTCGAAGAACTCCGTCCGCGTGCTCACGGGATGGACCGTCGAGCAGTAGATGCCCGAGCCTTTGAGCTCCAAGCGGAGTGCCCGCCCGAGGTGGTCCTGGGCGGCCTTGGTCGCCGAGTACGCGCTGTAGTGGGGGAGCGTGAACTTCGAGAGGATGCTCGAGCAGAGCAGCACATGCCCCGCGCCAGCCTCGCGCATCAGCGCCAGCGAGGGGCGGATGATGTTTGTCGAGCCGAAAAAGTTGACCTCGAAGATGCGCCGGAGGCGTTCGTCGGTCTCTTCGATGGCGGGCGCCTCGTACCCGTAGCCCGCGTTGGCGAAAACGGCGTACACGCCCCCGAACGCCTCGCGGGTCCGCTCGACCGCTTCCTCGCAGGCCGCGGCGTCGGCGACATCGCAGGCGACCTCGATCGCCCGCCCCCCGGTCGAACGGATCAACTCGCCCAGCTCTTCGAGCTTTTCAGTGCGCCGAGCGACGAGCGCCACGGCCATGCCCCGTTTAGCGCACGCAACAGCCGTCGCGGCACCGATACCGCTGCTGGCGCCCGAGATGAGGATCGACCGCTCGTCGAGCAGGATGTGGGCCATATGGATTCGTGAATCAGCCGTTGATCGCGTCGCGACCGGCGTCGGAAGCGTCCTGCAGGTCCTGGCCGGCGCCATCGACGGTGCTGCAGCCGGCAATCATGATCGGCGACAGGGCGAGCAGCACACTGGCGACGAAGGGGAACACCCGGAACTTGATCTTGTTGAGCATAATGATCTCCTCAGGGCCTGAAGAATCAGGCGCGTTATTGGACAGTATACTCGTCGCGACGCCGATCGGATTGCCCGAATAGCGTTTTCAGTTCGTCAAGACGCATCGCAAACGCCGCCGCCCCGTACAGCACGCCCCCCAGTGCGCACGCTGCGCCGAGCCTGAGCAGGGTCCCGCCCCAGGTCGCAGGTTCAGGCCACAGGCAGAGCAGCACGCCCACGCCCGCGCCCATCGCCAAGGTTGTCAGCAGGATCTTGCCCACGCCGCGCGCGTCGGCGCCGCCGCGAGGATCGTCAGCGGGCGTGAACCGACGGACGAGCACCGCCAGCACGCAGGTCTGGAGGATGGCGCAGATCGCCGTCGACCACGCCAGCCCCGCCTCGCGCAGGAACCAGATCAAGACCAGGTTCAGCGCAAGGTTCAGCCCCAGCACCCCGACCGCAACCTTCAGCGGCGTCATCGTGTCCCCGTGCGCGTAGAACGCGCGCACAAAGACATGGTTCAGCGAATACGCCCAGACCGCCACCGCGTACCCCAGGAGCACCGCCGACGAACGCGCCAGCCCGTCATCGCTGAACGCGTGCTCACCTCCTCCGAAAACCACGCCCGTCAGATCCCCGCGCACCAGCACCAGCCCGACGCTCGCGGGAAGCGCGATAAAGAGCGACAGCCTTGCCGCGCTCTTGAGCGTGCGCACAAACGCGCTCGGGTCCGATGCGGCGCGGCTGAGCATCGGGAAGGCCACCGTCGCCACCGCGATCCCGAACACCCCCAGCGGGAACTGGTACAGCCGCTGCGTGTAGGTGAGGATCGCGTTGGACCGTTCGTCCAGCGGGTAGGCGTAGCCCCCGATCGTCGGCCCGACCCAGACGGGCCACATCGCGATCAGCGTGTCCACCAGCGCGTTGAGCTGGATTGTCCCCAACCCGATCACCATCGGGATGAACGCGATGAACACCCGGCGTCCCGAGCCGCCCAGATCGCCGATCTTCCGCCGGAACCTCGACACCCCGCCCAGCGCCTCGACGCACCACCCGACCTGCGCAACCCCCGCGACGAGCGCCGCCAGCGCGACCAGGTGCGCCGTGATTTTCGGGTCCATCTCCAGGTTCACGATCGGTGTGAAAAAGTGCACCGATGCCGCGCCGATGATGCACCCGTTCAGCAGGATCGGCGCCGCGGCCGCTGGCGCGAACCGCCCGTGCGACTGCAGCATCGCCCCGAGGATCGCGGCGCAGCAGACCATCGGCATGAACGGCAGCATCAGCATCACAAGGCGCAGCGAGAGGTCCCTCGCCTCGTCGGGGGGCAAAAAGATCAGCACCGCCGCAAGCGCCAGCTCGATCAAAACCGTCAACGCACCTGTCACCAGCAGCAGGACAAACAGCACGCCGACCGCCAGCCGGTCGCGCCGGTCCGGATCTTCCTTGTCGAGCTTGACATACTCGGGCAGGAACGCGGCAGACAACGCCCCCTCGCCGAACAGCCTGCGGAAGAGATTCGGGATCGCAAACGCCGCGGCGAACGCCGAGCCCACCATCGTGTCCCCGAACACCCGCACCGTCACCAGGTCCCGCCCCAGCCCCGCGACACGCGAGACCAGCGTCAGCCCCGAGACCGTCCGCACGCCCGAGCCCATCGTCTTCTCGCCCTGCGGCGTGCGCGCCCGAGCGTCCTCCTGCGGCTCAAACGGCCCCGAACCACCGAGCTTGTCGTCGAGCCATCCGCTGACCTTCGCCCACACGACGCCGATCGCGGCGCCGGTCCCCACGCCCAGCAGGTTGGCGAAGAAGTCGTCCCACGCCGTCACGCGCCCGAAGAACTGCTGCGTGTATTCGTCGAGCCCAGACCACGCCGCGGCCAGCACCGAAGTCAGCGCGATGTTCCGCAGGCTCCCCCAGCGCCCGAACCACCCGCACCGGATCGCCAGTGCGTTCCAGAGTCCGAACGCAGCGATATGCACGAAGAGGTCCGGCCTGGGCACCGGCCCGGGGATTGACACCCCGGGGATGTGCGTCAGAAAGACAAGGATCAGCGCGTAAGTGAGAAAGCCGGCGCGCCAGAACCAGATCGGCAGGCGGAGCAGGTTCACGCCCCGCGTTCCGCGTCGCTTTCCCGGGCCGCGTGCTCGGCGGGCATCACGCGGATCTCCGGCGTCGGGGGTTCATCCTCGCCCGCGCCGTCCTCGCGTTCATCGGCCCGGGGCGATCCCGCGTCGCTCGCTGGGGCCGGGTGATCGGCCTCCGCCTGTTCGACCGGCTCGGCATGCTGGGCTTCGGCGGGCGCGATTCCTGCCTCGACGGCGGCCGGGGCGCTCGCGTCGTCCTTGGACGGTTCGCTGGGCGCTCCGCCGTGCTCTGCGAGCAGCGCCTCGGCGATCCGCCGATAGTCGGCGGCGCCCGGCGCCCACGGCGCGTACTCGAAGATCGTCTGCCCGAAGCTCGGGCACTCGGCGAGCTTGATGTTCCTTCGGATCGGGGGCTGGTACAGCTTCGCGCCGCGCCACGGCGTTTCGGTCTCGCGTTGCGATTCCAGGTATGCCTCAAGATCCGCGACGACCTCCTGTGCGTGCGTCGTCTGCCCGTCGAACATGCACAGCACGATCCCCGAGACACGCAGGTCCGGGTTGAGCTGCTGCGAGACGAGCTGCACCGTTTCGAGCAGCTTGCCCACGCCCTGCAGCGCCAGGAACTGCGCCTGCATCGGGATCAGCACTTCCTGAGCCGCGTTCAGCCCGTTCAGCGTCAAGAGCCCGAGCGAGGGCGGGCAGTCGAGCAGCACGAACCCGAAACGGTCCTCGACCGCTTCCAGCGCCTCGCGGAGTCGCGCGTACCGGTCGGTTTCCTGCGAGAGCTCGGTCTCGGCCGCGGCCAGGTCCGTCTCGCTCCGCAGCAGCCACAGGTTGGGCTTGACCTCGATCGGGGCGTCGAAGATCTCGGTCGGGTCGAGCAGGATGTCGTAGACCGAGGTCGCCTCGGACGAATCGTCGACGCCCAAATGCAGCGAGGCGTGGGCCTGGGGGTCCAAGTCGACCAGGAGGACCGGCGTGCCGAGCTCGGCGATCGCCGCGGCGATGTTCACCGTCGTGGTCGTCTTGCCCACGCCGCCCTTCTGGTTCATCAGGGCGATGCGTCTGGGGCCGGGATGCGTCCGTGCGTCCATGCGCCGAGTATAGCGGGGGCCGCCTTCGCCTCAGCCCGCCCGCAATCGGCCTGTCGGGAGCACGCGGGCGATGGCCCGCTCCGGCCCCGAGGCGGGGGATCGGGTCGTTTCTTAGCCCGAAGCGGGGGGCGGGGACGGCGGCCGGGCGGCCTCGGTCGCGGGGGCGGGCCTGCGGCTCGGCGGCTTGGCGCCTCTCGCCGATGGACGCAATCCACCGGTCAGGCCGTTCGGCGCCCCCGCCTTCACGCGGCTGGCCTGCTCTTCCCACTGCTGGCGCCGGGCGATTTTGATCGCCACCACGATGATGTACGAGACGAAGACGATCGCCAGGAAGTAGGTGATCCGGGCCCGCGAGATCGTCATCGCCACGCCCACCAGGGCGAAGAGGACGCCGATCCCGTACAGGCTCAGCGCGGCCCCCTTGACCCCCAGCGACCGCTTGAGCATGTGGTGCAGGTGCTGGTCGTCCGCCTCGGAGATGCTCTTGCGTGCGAGCTTGCGGCGGACGATCGCCAGCACCGTGTCGATGATCGGGATCGAGTAGATCACCAGCCCGGCGACGACGAGCTGCGTCTTGCCCGTGTCGCCCAGCGACAGGATGATCGTGATCGTGACAAACCCCATCAGCAGCGAGCCGCAGTCGCCCAGGAAGATCGTCGCGGGGTTGAAGTTGTGGGGGAGGAACCCAAGACACGCCCCGAGCAGCGCCATACAGAGCACGATCCGCTGGGCGTCGCGGGGCCCGTCGTCGAGCACCGCCAGCGAGAGCGCGACGATCAGCAGCCCGAACGAGGCGACCCCGGTCACGCCAGTCAGCAGCCCGTCGAGCCCGTCGATCAGGTTCGAGGCGTTGCACGCGCCGAGCACAAAGAGCGCGATGACCGCCGTGCCCGTCCAATAGATCAGGTCGAATGTGACCGCCTGGTTGAGCAGGGGCAGCATGATCTCGAAGGTGAGCTGCTCGTTGCCGATGAGGCGTCCGAGAGTCGGCGCCAGCAGACCCCGGGCGACCTGCACGCCGACATCGTCGAGCGCCAGCGCCGCGGCCGCCACCAGCATCCCCGCGATCTTCAGGCGCGGGATCACCCCGACGACATCATCGATCAGCCCCAGCAGCATGATGATCGTCATGCCCAGAAGGACCGAGTAGGGCACCACCTGGGGCAGGCCGGTGGCGCGATTGGGGTACTGCGTCTCGTGGTGGTCGATCAGCCCGCCCCCGAAGATCCCGATCTCCGGCGCGAGATAGCTGAACAGGATCCCCGCCATCAGGCCGAGGAAGACCGCCACACCCCCGAGGTAGGCGACGGGGCGCTTGTGGATCTTCCGCGGGTCGTTGGGCCGATCGATCACGCCCTGCGAGATCGCGATCTTCCGCATCAGGGGCGTGGCCAGCAGCGTCACGAGGAAGGCGATCACCAGCACGCCGATGTAGCCGTGGAAGATGTCCAGGGCCGTCTGCGGGTCGAAGGCCGCCAGCCCCTCGTCGGCCTGCTCATGCATCGGCCCCGGGGTGTCCAGCGGGATCGAGGAGGCGAAGGGATCGCGGGGGGTGAGCTCGAACAGGGGTTCGTTCATGAACGGGCCTCCCGCATCGAGGCCGCCAGGTCGCGGATCGTTTGCTTCAGCCCGATCGCGGGGGCGTAGCCGATCGCGTTCTTGATCCGTGAGAGGTCGGGGCGACGCTGGCGCAGGTCTTCGAAGCCCTCGGGGTAGACATCGCTGTAGGGCGCCAGCTCGATGGTGGAGGACGACTCCAGCGTCGAGACCACGAGTTCGGCCAGCGCCTTGATCGTGATCGGCTCATCGGCGCCGAGGTTGAACACCCCGCCGATGCAGCCATCGGTCCGAAGGAGCTTCGGGAGCGCTCCGGCGACATCCCGCACATCCGCGAAGCAGCGGCTCTGCGTTCCGTCCCCGTGCACAACGAGCGGCTCGCCCAAGAGCGCCGCGCCGACGAAGCGGGGCAGCACCATCCCGTACTCGCCCACCTGCCTCGGCCCCACGGTGTTGAAGAACCGGGCGATCACCGCGGGCAAGCCCCGGCGCCGGTGGTGCGCGATCGTCAGGTGCTCGTCGATCGCCTTCGAGCAGGCGTACGACCAGCGGATGACGGAGGTGGGGCCGTAGACGACATCGTCGTCCTCAGAGAAGGGCGACTTGTCAGCCTTGCCGTAGACCTCGCTGGAAGAGGCGATCAGCGTGCGCGCGCCGCGCTCGCCAGTCCCGTGCTCGGAGGCAAAGCGGAGGACGGCGGAGGTCTGGAGCACATTGGTCTCGATCGACTCGATCGGGCGGTCCATGACGCGTTTGACCCCGACGGCGGCCGCGAGGTGGTAGACCTCGTCGAAGCGTTCGAGCTCGCCGAGCGAGTCGAGGGCGTGGGCGAGGTCGGCCCTGATGAAGCGCAGGCGGGGGTGCTCGGCGGGGAGATTCTGCTCGCGCCCTGTTGAGAGGTCGTCAATGACCGTCACGCGGTCGCCCGAGGCGAGGAGCGACTCGACCAGGTGCGAGCCGATAAAGCCGGCCCCGCCGGTGATCAGGACGCGCCCGGCGCGTGCCCCCGCCGGATTGGGCGAAGTCGTGTCGGTTCCGGGCACGGTGCTGGCTCCGGCCGGCCTGAAGCGCGCCGCCTGGCGCGCCCCGGGCTCAGCCCTCCTTGCTCTGGTACTCGTGTGTGGCGCGGATGTTCCTGCGGACATACCCGCCCGAGGACCCGCGGACGCCGTTGACCAGCACGCCCAGGAACTCGCCCCGCGTGTCCTGCAGGTCGTTCTTCAGGCGTGCGACCATGCCCCGCTTCTCCGAGAGGGCCTTGACAACAAGCAGCGACGCGTCGGTCCGGTTCGCCAGCGCGATGCCGTCGCCCGAGACCATCAGCGGGGCCGAGTCGATGATGACGATGTCGTAGCGGTCGGCTGCTTCGGTCAGGAGCTGGCCCATCACCTCCGAGCCGAGCCGCTCGAAGATCCGCCGGTCCGACGAGCCGACGGGCAGGATGTCCAAGTTCTCAACGCCCGAGGAGACAACCGCCTTGGACGCCGGGCACTCGCCCGCCAGGACATCGCTCAGGCCCGGGTGGTCGGCCAGCTTGAGGATCTTGTGCAGCTTGGGGCGGCGCAGGTTCGCGTCGATCAGCAGCACCCTCTGGTCCGATGCGGCGATCGCATAGGCCATGTTCATCGCCACGGTCGTCGAGCCCGAGTCCGGCATGCCGCTGGTGACCAGGAGCGACCGGTGGCCGGCCTGCTGCATGCGACGCAGCAGGGGGGAGCGGATGGCGCGGAACTGTTCGGCCATCGCGCCCGCGGGGTGGTCGCGGAAGGCGGTCTCGACCGAGGTCGGGCGAGAGGGGTCCTCGTCGGACATCGGGATCATGCCCACCACACGCGTGCGGGGGATGATGGCGATGTCGGCCGGGCCCTTGACGCGCTGGTCGAGCACCTCGCGGAGGACGACCAGGCCGCCCACCAGCCCGACGACCAGCACCACGCCCAAGGGGCCGATGATGACCAGTCGAGGGAAGGCGAGGCTCTCGGGCACGCGCTCGCTCTGGGCGACGCGGATTCTGTCGAGGAACAGGTCGCGCTGGAAGCGGTCGCGCCGCTGACGCTCGCCGGCCTGCTGAGCCAGCGCCTGGAGGTTCGCAAGACGCTTGGACCAATCGTTTTGCGATTCGCGCAGGGCGTCGATCCGCTGCGTGCGGTCGGCGACCTGCGACTGGATCAGCACCAGTTCGTTGGCCTGGCGCTGCACATCGGCGATGTCCTGATCGAGCTGGACGACCTGCGAGTCGTAGGTCTCGATCATGTTCCGGGTCTGCTGGACGCGGCTGAACCACGCCCGCTCCATCGCCGTCTGGCGGTCGCGCTCGAGCTGCGACTTGGCCGATTCCAGCATCGACTGGACATCCCGCCGCTCGCGGTGGCGGGGGCCCACGCCCTGGTTGTCCATCGACTGGATCTCGGCCTCCAACGCCGAGATGCGCTGACGCTGGTTGACGATGATCGGCTCCTGCTCGACCTGCTGGCGGAGCGCGTCGTCGAAGGCCGGGCCGCCGGGGGCCTGGTTCTCACGCTCGAACCGCCGCAGCTCGGCGCGGAGGCCGTCGATCGTCAGACGGTACATGCCCCGCTTCTCGTTGAGGTCGCGGAGCTTGTTCTGGAGCTGGGTGGCGCGCCCGTCGAGCGAGTCGATGCCCTCGGTGCGGAGCAGCTCGTCGCGCTCAGCGAGCAGGCGCCGGATCTGCTCCTCGGCGCTGTTGATCTGGGTTTCGAGCGCACGCTGCTGGTTCTCGTTCTCGCGGATCTCGACCTGGCTGATCGAACGCAGGTACTCCTCGCGGACCATGCCCACGAGGTTGAACGCGTCCTCGGGCTTGGGGGCCGTCGACGCAAGACGGATGAGCTGGCTGTTGGGGATCGGGCGGGCGGAGACCAGCCTCTCGAGCTGCATCCTCGCCTTGGTCGTGTCGACCACGCCACCCCGTGTGAACTGCTGGGCCCACTCGATCTGCCCGCCCGCGAAATCAGGACGCTCGACCACACGCTGGAGCACCTGCTGGGAGGTCATGTTCTGCACCTGGGTGCCCATGAACCTTTCCATCTCGCGCTCGTCGATCGTCGCGGTCGCCACGCCCGCCTGCGTCTGCACCGGGTCCACTTGGAACAGGGCGAACGACTCATAACTCGGCGCGGCCCGCCGGAGCACCTGATAGCTCGCAAAGCCCACCACGGCCCCGAGCACCACCGAGGCCGCGAACACCCACTTGTACTTGCGCAGCAGACGCACCGGGTCGATCGCCACAGCGCCCACGGCGTTGGGAGACGACGGGGGCGGGGTCGGCCCAGCCCGACTGGGTCCCTGTTGCTGCGGTCTGGGCGGCATCGGTGCGATGGTCATATCTCGGTCCTTGTCCGCGGCTTCTGCTTTCGCCGCGCTCCGGCGCCGACGCTTCGTCGGCCGGTTCGGTCAGCCCAGTGAATCGACCTCCGACCGCACCCGCTCCAGCAGCGCGTTATCGGAAGGGTCGAGGGTGTCTCCCCGCTCGATCAGTTCGAGCGTGGCCTCCAGCAACAATTTCGCCGAGGCCCCGTCTCCGAGACGGAGCTTCGTCGCGGCCATGTGCAACGCAATCGTGGATCGGCCGGATTCCATCTGTCCGGAGCGTTCCATCGCTCCGGCGAACGCCCGATCCGCCTCGTCCCAGTACTCCAGGCGGAAGAGCACCCGACCAAGGGTATTCATCGCGTTGGGGTCCGAGCCGGAACCCTCGGCGCCACGCCTGGCGTGGGGCAGCGCCGCCTCGGGATCCGACAGGTGCTCCGACAGCACGAACGCCAGATTGTTGGCGATCCGCCAGTCATCGGGGAACGCCTCGGCGCCCGGACGCAGCGCGTCGGCCGCCTCGCGATACTGCTCGCGACTGTAGAGCACCCCGAACAAAGATCCGTACGCCATCCGACGCACCACCCCGGGGCCCTCGCCCCCCGCGATCGTCCGATAGGCGCGGCTCGCGTCTTCCCAGCCCCCCGAACGCTCCTCCGCCAGCCGGGCGCGGAAGTAGTCCGCCCAGTGACGCCCGCCCGGACGCCCCGCGACACGGTCGAGCACCCGAGAGAAACGGGTCCCGTCCCCGAAGATGCGCCGAGTCTCGGTCAGCCAGCGCTCGGCCCCGGCGGTCGAGCCGCTCAGCATGTCGAACGCGCGGACGGTGTCGGTCACCGCCGCTTCCTCGATGTTCTGCCCCGAGAAGACCTCAGCGCGGAGCAGCAGCAGACCTGAGTCGGAAGCGACCGAATCGGTCACCTCGTTCAGGATCGACCTGGCCTCGGCCAGCCTCGCCGGGCGTGCACGCAGCATGGCCCGCACCAGCGGCCGCGCGGTCGACGGGTCCTTCACGCGTTCCCACGCACGCTGGTAGATTGTTGTCGCCCGCGACCAGTCCTCGGCGTTGGCGAACAGGTCGCCGATCGAGACCATCAGCCGAGTGTCGGTGGGGCGTCGGTCGATCACCTCCGTCGCTACAGAGAGCGCCTCGCCCCGTCTGGCTGGGTTCTCGATCAGCCTCGATATCGCGAGCGCCACCGGCTGGTCCTGGTTCGGATCGGCCCGGACAGCCGCCATCAGGTCGTTGAGGCCGGCCTCGTCCTCGCCCGCGGCGATCTTCGCCCGCCCACGCAGGAACAGGAAACGCCATGAGCCCGGCGAGAGCCGCACAGCGGTGTCGAGGTCGTCGATCGCGTCGCGGATCATGCGGCGGTTCTGCTGCTGCTCGCCCTGGCGGATCGAGAGCAGCGCCCGCTCGGCGTAGAGGTCGGGCCGGTTGGGGTAGACGGAGATCGAGCCGTCAAGCACCCGCCTGGCCTCGCCGAGGTTGCCCGCGCCTTCCTCGGCGCGTGCACGCAGCACGGCGACACCCGGCTCTCGCTGGTTCTCGAACGAAGCGAGCTCCCGCTTTGCGCCCTCGAGGTCGCCGACGCGGATCATCGAATCGACCATCGAGCGCCGCGTGTTCTCGGCCGCGTCGTCCGCCTCGGCGTCGATGATGTCGCGCATGGTCCGGATGGCGCTGGCATGATCGCCGACCGCCCGCTGGGCACGAGCCAGACGCTTCTGCACCGCGCGGTCGGGCGACTGGTCGAACCGGGCGGCACGCCCGAGTTCGTTCAGGCCGGCCTGGGTCGAGCCGTAGGCGAGGAAGTACTCGCCCAAAGTCGCCAGCGCCGTGCCGGCCTCGTCGCGCCGCCCCTCGCCGAAGAGGGCCTCGACATACGAGCGGATGACGCCCGCGCCGTCCTCGACGCGCCCCTGCTCGGCGTACCACCGGGCGAGCAGCCTGGTGTCCTCCAGCGTTGCCCCGTCCTCGATCAGTCTGTCAAGCACGCGCCGAGCGTCGGCCCACAGGCCCGAATCCATGTAGAGCCCGGCGAGCTTCAGCGCGTTCAGGCGGTCGCCGGGCGATCGCCGGAAAACCGAACGACGCGACTCCAACGCGACCTCGATGTCCCCGACATCCGCTTCGAGATCGATCCGCAGCTCGCGCAGGGCCGGAGAGACCGCGGCGAGTTGCTCGCGGTCGCGAAGCAGATCCAGCGCGTCGCGCGAACGACCCGTTCTGGCGAGGAATGTCGTGTACTCGCGGATCAGGTCCGCGTCGTTGCCGCGGAGATCGACGGCACGCCTGTAGGTCGAACGCGCCGCGTCGATCTCGCCCGCGGCGTGCTGCTCGGCCGCCAGCAAACGGAGGACGAAGGTGTCGTCCGGCCTGGACTCAGAGGCCCTGCGGAGGATCGACAGCGCCCGATCGCGTTCGCCCCGCATGGAAGCGACCCTGGCGGTGTAGGTCTCACCCCGAACACCGTCGAGGTTCAACTCCTGTGCGCGAGTCGACGCCCGCTCGGCGAGTTGGCGGTTGCTCGTCCGCATCGCAAAGCCGAACATCGCGTTGATCGTCTGGGGGTTGTCGGCGTCGAGCTCGAAGGCCCGCTCGAACAGGCGCCGGGCCTCGTCGGTGTCGCCGCGAAGCTGCGTGACCGCCAACGCTTGGCGGAGCGCCCGCTCGGCGGGGGGCAGATCCTCGTCCTGCCCGATCGCCGCGGCGAGGTCGTCCGCCTCGAGCACGCGGCGCAGGCGTTCCATCTCGCGGTCGCCCGGTGAAACCGCCAGCGCGCGGTCGACAGCGCTGATCGCCAGTTCGCGACGGTCCTGCGAGGCGTGGATCCGCACCAGCTCCATCATGAGGGCCGGGTCGTCGCCGAGCTCGGCCGCGGCCTGCTCGACCCGCTGCGCCGCCGCCTCCGGGTCGCCCGGCGAGAGCGCGTCGCCCAGGAGCAGCCGCCTCGCGTCGATGACCGCCTGCGCGATCGGGTCTTCCAGCGTGCCCTCGCCCAGCACGGCGCGCAAGGCCGAGATCCGGTTGCGGATGAAGTCGCTCTGCACGATGATGCGTTCGAGCCTCGTGTAGATCTCCAACGCCTCGACATAGCGGCCGTCGGCTTCGAGCGTCCGGGCCAGCTCGACCTGGTAGCGGGGCTGGGTCTGGTCGAGCTCGGCCGCACGCCGGAGCAGCGACGCAGCGAGTGTGTAGTTCTGCGCCTCGCGGGCCAGCCTCGCGCGCATCCAGAGCGACTGGGGGTCGTCGCCCGCGCCCGTCTCGGCCGCGGTTCTCAGGAGCTCTGCCGCTCGTGTGCTATTGCCATCGGCGATCGCGAGTCTCGCGCCGGAGATCGCCAGGATCGGCGAGTCGGAAGGCAGGCGGGCGCTCAGCGACTCGTGGCGCCGACGCAGCCGGCCCCGCAGATCGTCCTGGCGGGCCGTGTCCTCCACCGCCTCGGCCGCCTCCCACTTCAGGTACAGCATCGAAGACTGCGCCGCGATCGCTCCGTTGCGGCTGTCGATCAGCAGGCGCCCTTCCAGGCTCACCGGCAGTGTCGGCATCTCGATGATCCGCTGCAGCGTCGCGATCGCTTCGGGCAACTCTCCCGATGTCTCCTGCACCCTCGCGCGGAGCTGGAGCATCCGGTAGTCGCGGGGGTTGCGCTCCAGCGCGCGGTCCACGATCTCCTTGGTCATCGGCAGCCCGCGTTCGACGGGCAGCAGCCGCTCCATACCCAAGAACAGCGAGAGCGTCCGTGGATCGGTCACCCGCTCGCGAAGCAAATGGGCCTTGGCCGCCTGCAGGTCCTCGCCCATCTCGTCGAGCTCGCGCTGCACCGCGACACCCTGCTCGCTCTCGGGCTGCCGCAGCCCGGCGAGGCTCGGGAGCCCGGCGGCGTCGCGCACATCGGGGAACAGGCGTGTTTCAAGATCGCTGAGGATCGCCTCGCCGCTGTCGGGGTCGGCCTCTCTGAGCGATGCCGCTGTCTCCAGCGCCTGACTCCCGTGCGTGCGAAGCTGCTCTCTGTCGCCCGAGCGCCTCGCGGCCGCGATCTTCACGCGGTGCAGTCGCACAAGGGCGCGAGCGGCGTCGGAATCGCCCGGGTCGGCGCCCACTGAGGCCAGAAGATCCGCCAGGGCCGCGTCCCAGACGCGCGCGTCGTAGCGCCCGGTCTGGTCGAAGTTGCGCAGCAGTCGCTGGGCCGAGGCGATGCCCCGGTAGCGACGCAGACCCGCCGGCGGCTCACTGCCGGTGGACTCTGCGAACTGCCTGAGTCGTTCGTCGGCCTCGTTGGCGAGGAAGTCCCAGCCGTCGCTGCTTCCCGAGGCGTGCATCTCGTCGAGGCGGAAGCGGAGGTAACGCTCCTGCGCCTCGGGGTCGCCCCGCCTGGCGACCGCGAGTTCGCGGAGACCGGAGCGGTACTCGCCGTACTTGCGCTGGTAGTCCGCGTCGCTGGTCGGATAGACCTGCGAAAGGGCTTCGAGCCAGTGTTCGAGGTATTCGGTGTTCTGGCGCTCGCGGTGAACGGCCCGTCCCGCGAGGCTCGCGCCGCGGTCGAACCGCTCTCGGGCCTCTTCCATCACACGCGCGGCCTCGGCGTCCTGTCCGCGCTCGCGGAGCTCGACCGACCGGGCGAGAAGGGTCTGCCCCTCCTCGATCTCGGTGTGGCTCATCCGGATGTAGTCTTCCGGACCTTTGTTCATGACCACATAGACCGAGCCGGCGACGAGCGCCGTGACGCCCAGCAGCGATCCGGCCAGGATGACCACGAACTTGGTGTTGACTCTCGAAGCCATGCGATACTCCAGCCGACCGGCGGGGGTTATGGGGTCAGATCCCCTCGTTGGGGTCCCGGCCCGTGTCCTGCCGTTCCCGGACATCGATCCAGTCCGGGAGGCTGTAAAGGATTTCACCGAGGTTTTCGTTCAGGTACGAGGCCGCCAGGTCCGCCAGCTCCTCGGCGCTGGAGACTTGGTTGCTCGTGAACTGGACTTTGGCGTAGTAGGCGTACTGGTCGTCGAGGTTGAACGCCAGTTGGCGGACCTGGTTGGCGCTGGGCGCGATGCCGCCGTTGGCGATGAAGAAATACCCCGCAAACAGGGCCCCGACGCCCGAGTCGGAGGTGAACTCGGTGACCCGCAGCCGCAGGTCGCCCGGATCGAACGAGACGCGCACCCACTGATCGCCGCCCCGAGCGTGCTCGTTGGACCGACGGATCCAGTACACATCGCTCGTGCCGTCCTCCCGCCTGATCGGGCGGTAACGCTCCGGCGTGGAGCGGTCGCCCAGCAACGACGAGCTCTGGCTCTCCAGCCAGAACGACGAGTGTTCCGAGAGGTCCAGCTCGATCGGCACCGTGCGGGTCGACGAGCCCTGCTGCAGCCCGCCGCCGACGAAGCAGCGCTCGGGCACATGCGGGACCGTGTCGATCATGCCCGTGTAGTACGCCGCGTGGAAGTCCATCACGGTCGGCTCGCTCGCGCCGATCTTCCGCACGCGCCGAGTGACATAGTTCTCGGTGCCGAGCTGGCGCACGACATCCGGGCTCTCGATGATGGTGTTGCCGACGAGGCTCTCCCACGAGGGGCTGCGTGTCGGCATCTCCGCCAGCGGGCGCCGGACCTCCAGAGGGAGTTTCTGCAGGTGTACGCCCAGGGCGCTGATGGTCCAACGCATGCTCGCCGCGGCGACCACGAGGATCACCAGCGGCGCCAGCACGCCCGGATGGGTCACCGCTCGCATGCCGATCACGATTCGGCCCCTTTCGGTGTCTCTGGTTTGAAAATCTGATTGAGCGCCCAGATCGCCCCGAGGAACAGCCCCAGCGCCGGGATGAGCAGCAGCGTCCCGATCAGCATGTGCGCCTCGCCCTGCGACAGGTCGGGGTCGATGAACATCAGCAGCCCGAGCACCACCACGCGGACCACATTCATCCCGATCGCGACCGGCACCGCCAGCAGCAGCACCGCGACCCGCTGCCACCACTCCTTGCAGCCGAGCACCGCCACGGCGCCCGCCAGCGCGATGAACGCGATCACCATCCGCATGCCCGAGCACGCTTCGGCGACATTCATCGGGTGCTCGATCCCGCTGGGCGTGATCACCGTGAGCACATTGCCCTGGATATCAGTCGTAAAGCCCGTGAACGCGCCCATCAGGCTCAGCACCGCAAAGGAGCCCTGCGACGCGACGAGCTGCAGGCGGAAGGTGATGTCGTTCATGATCGCTTCGGAGATCGTGATCCCGAAGACGAGAAACGCGATCGGAAGGAAGAGCTCACGCCCGCCCCGCGTCCCGAGCGTCAGCAGCACCAGCCCGTACAGAGTCAGCAGCATCGCGGCCCCGCCGAGCATGTGGTTGGGCACATAGATGAGGAAGAAGAGGTAACACCACAGCCCGAGCAGCACGGGCGTCAGCGCCGGCCAGAAGGGATCAAGCCTGAGCGTCGCGAGGACCTCTCTGCGGCGCCAGAGCATGTACAGGCTGATCAGCGGGATCACGAACGCGTGCGCCCAGTCCTCGGGATACCCGAGGCTGAAGGCGGTCTGCTGGCGGAACCACCGGTAGAAGACCGCGACAAACGCCACGCCCAAAAGCCCCAGCGCCGCCAGCCCGCCGGGGGTGAAGACCCCCGCGATCCTCGACGGGACGGCCAGCGATGCCGTGGTCGCGGCGCTGGCGGTTCGGGTTGTCGCACTCCCGTTGCCCATCGTTCCTTCCGGCGATCCGGCGTGTCTCCTGCCCGGCCTAAAGGCCGCGAGTTCTGATGCGTCGGCAGCGATCGCGCCGAGCCTTCCCTCAGGCCGATCTACGCCCTCACAATCGCGTTGTTCGCGCCTCGTCTCGGCCGGCGGTCAGACCCACCGATTCGGGCTGTTACTGTCCGAAACGATTCGCTGGCGGCGCGCCGAAGATGTCGTTGCCGAAGTTCCGGTCGAGCAGGAAGCCGAACCCGTAGCTGGCCCGGAACCCGCCGCGGACGACCGCCAGCGGCAAGGCCCAGAATGTCGTTCCAACATTGATCCGGTCGTTTTCCTTCAGGTACAGGTCCGGCTGCGTGCCTTCGGCGATCGCCCGCAGGTTCAGGCGGATCGTCGCCTGGCGGTCCTCGCCGACCATCCGGGTCAGGTCCACGCGCTCGGGGATGCCGATCTGGCTCAGCCCGCCGGCGGCGTCGATCGCACGCATCAGCGTCATCTGCTTGGCGAGTTGGTAAGTCCCGGGGCGGGAGACCTCGCCGGCCAGGAAGATGTTCCCGCCGGGAAGCCTGGGCACGCGGACCGTATCGCCCGGACGGACCACGATGTTGTAGCGGGCGTCACCGGCCATCAGCGGACGGACCGGGACCCGGACGACGCGCTGGGTCACCAGCGGGCCCTCGGGGCCTTCGCCCGGCGCAGCTCGCGTCGGACGCGTATCGCGGACCTGCACCCAACGACCGTCGAGGTACATCCAGCGGATGCCCTGACGCGCCCACGCCTCTTCACGCTCGGGAGCGTCGGCTTCGCGGGCCGGGCGCCCGGCGCCGTCGAGGTCGATCTCGGGAGGACGACTGTTGCCGGTGGTGCGACGCTCTTCGATATCGATCGCGGGGCGGCGTTCGCCGGCGGGCTGGATCGAGAGGCCGGAGTAGACGCTGGGCGAGCCGCCCTCGCCGCCGAGGCGGTCGAGTTGCTCAAGGAATGTTTCGCCGTCGACTTCGGGCTCGCGGGGCTCGTCGCGTTCGCGTCGACGCTCGGGCGGGTCTGTCCTGCCCGCCGCGGCGTCGGTCAGCGGCACCTGGCGGATCACATAGACATACTCGGCGTCCTCGTTGAAGGCGCCCGCGGAGGCGAGGGCCTCCAGCAGCCGGTAATCGGCGGTGGGGATCGGGTAGACGCCCGCCTGGGTGACCGATCCGATCATCGTGTAGGTGTTGCTGCGCTGGCCCTGGATCACGATCGCGACCAGCGGGTCGGCGACGAGATCGGAGACGGCGTCCTCGATCGACGCGCGGGCCTCCTCGGCCGTCATGCGGTTGACATACACGCGTCCGACCTGGGGCAGATCGATGTAGCCCTCGCGGTCGACCTGGCGCGGGTAGGTGAACTGCTGCTGGCGCTGGAAGAGGTCGAAGATGGTGACCTCGAGGAAGTCGCCCGAGCCGATGCGGTAGCTGTCGAGCTCCGGCTGCAGGTCGCCCGGCTCTACATCACTGAACTCGACCTCTTCCACGGTGCCCTTCTCGATGATCGCGATGCGGTCGAGGATGGGGACCGTCGTCGGCGTCATCTCCCACCGTCCGACCACGCTGGGGTCGAAGTAGGAGTCCATCTCGCAGCCTGCGAGGCCCGCCATGAGAAGCGGAAGCGCCAATAACGCACGGATGGTCCGGCGTTGGCGTCGGTCGAGTCGGGTCGTTGCGTTCGGCTTGCCTTGGCTCACGGCCACGCTCCTTGCAGCCCGGGGCGTGTCTGGTTTCGGTCCTGCCCATCCGGAGGCCTGACCGGAAAGTGCAGTCTACACGACGCGGGGGGGCCGACGGTTCGCGCAGGACCGCCGGTGTAGTGCTGTTTTCGGACGCCTATCGACCGGAACGAAGGGGGCAGTTCAGTCCCCCCGCCCCGATTCTGTCCGCTCGGACCGCACACCCGTCATCGGATGATCACCGCGGCCGAGCGTCTAGAGTAGGAACCATGGCCGACTCACACGCCAGCAATCCGGGCGGGATCCGGGCGCCTTCGCCCGAATCGATCGCCCGCGCAACCAGCAGACACCCCCGACCCGCGGGGGGTGACCCCCTCCGAAGGATCGATAAGCCGGCTTTCAGCCTCACCTCGATGGTGCTGAACAACGCCGCCGGGCCCGACACCCTCGCCACCAAACGCAAGCCCAAATGGCTCAAGGCCAAGCTCCCCGGGGGCAAGGCCTATAACGAGCTGCGCGATCGCATCAAGGAGCACCGGCTCCACACCGTCTGCGAAGAGGCGGGATGCCCCAACATGGGGGAGTGCTGGTCCAGGGGCGTCGCCACCATCATGATCCTTGGTGACACATGCACCCGCGCCTGCGGGTTCTGCAACATCAAGACAGGTCGGCCCGAGCCGGTCGACAAGGACGAGCCGCGGCGGGTCGCCGAGATGCTCCGCCCGATGGGCCTGAAGCATGTCGTCATCACCAGCGTCAACCGCGACGAGCTGCCCGACGGCGGCGCGGGGATCTGGGCCGAGACGATCATCCGCGCCCGCGAGGCCTGCCCGGGCATGTCCGTCGAGGTGCTGATCCCCGATTTCGAGGGCGACGCGGCGGCTCTGCAGATGGTGATCGACGCCGCCCCGCACATCATCAACCACAACATCGAGTGCGTCGAGCGGATGTACCCGGCGGTGCGCCCCAGCGCCAAGTTCGACCGGTCCGTCGATCTGCTCCGGCGCGTCAAGGAGCAGGGGGGCGTCGCCAAGACGGGGATCATGGTCGGGATCGGAGAAAAGGACCAAGAAGTCCTCGATTTCATGTCCGCCCTCGTCGAGGGCAGCTCGAAGCACAGCGGCCCCAAGCCGGGCGACCCGTGCGACATCCTGACGATCGGCCAGTACCTCCAGCCGACGCCCAACCACCTGCCCATCGACCGGTGGGTCCACCCCGACACCTTCGCGATGTACCGCGAGGAGGGGCTGCAGCGGGGGCTGAAGGTCGTCGAGTCGGGCCCCTTGGTCCGGTCGAGCTACCACGCCGACCACCAGGCGAACGCGCTGACGGATATCGAGCGGGAGCGAGCAGCCGCGGCTGGGGCGGAGGCAGCGTCGCCCGATAACTCGATCGACACCGTCAACCGCCTGGTCCGCGAGGCCACACGGCAATTCCGGGGCTCCTGATTTTCCTTAAGCGGGTGCTTAAGGAACATCCGGTGATGCTTAAGCTTTGTTGCTCTTGCTGTCGTTGCAACGCGCAATCGGGGCATAGCCGGCGGGAAACGCCGGTTGGGCAGGGTGATGAAGCCAGAAATCGTCCATGACCTGGTCCGGTCGATCGAGGCGAAGGACCTTTCGACGGCGGCGCACACCTGGCGGGTGGTGCTGTACACGCGGGCGCTGGCCGAGGCGATGGGGCTTGGGCAGGACGAGATCCACGCGCTGACGCACGCCGCGGCGTTGCACGATGTGGGCAAGATCGACATCCCCTCGAAGATCCTGCAGAAGCCGGGGCGGCTGACGGACGAGGAGTTCGAGGTCATCAAAATGCACCCCGTCGCTGGGCATGCGCGGATGGTGGACATGGGCGTCGAGGACACGGCGGTGCTCGACCTGATCCGCCACCATCACGAGCGGTGGGACGGGCGGGGGTACCCGATGGGGCTGAAGGGGGAGGAGATCCCGGTCGCCGCGAGGTTCTTCTCGGTGATCGATGCGTTCGACGCCATGACGAGCGTTCGGCCGTACCGGCCGGTGATCGGCGAGGACGCGGCGGAGATGGCGATCGCCGAGCTGGAAGCCAACAAGGGCACGATGTACTGGCCCGACGCGGTCGACGCGTTCGTGAACCTCTACCGCACCGGGAAGCTCGACTACATCATCGAGCACTTCAACGACTCGAAGCAGGTGCAGCCGTTCTCGGTCGAGCTCAAGCCCGGAGCCGGCAGGCCGGTGATCGACGGCACGATCCGTGATTGACCCGGGTTTGCGACAATGGCTGACCGGCGAGAGGGTTCGGCTCAGTTCGCTTGGCTTTCCAGAGCTCTGATCGCGTTGTCGAGTCGCCAGCGGTCGTGGTCTGAGCGTGCGTTCTCGCGGGCTTGACGGAGGGTGCTGATCGCTTCGGGGTCGCCGAGTTCTACTAGGGCGTCGATGGCGGCGTGTGAGACGGCGCCGAGGCGGTTGCCGACGAGGTCTTGCAGGCGGACGCGGACGGGCGCGGTGTTGTCGGGGGCGACCTTGGGGAGCGCTTCGATCGCGGCGACGCGGGTTCGGAAGTGGGTTTCGACGCCGGTGAGGCCGAGGAGTGTGTCGAGCGTGTGCTCGCCCCGGGTTTTGGCCAAGGCCTCGACCGCGGCGCGGCGAAGGCGGTCGGCGTGGGCGTCGATCTCTGAGAAGTAGAGCGCGATCGGATGGGCCCGGGCCGGGTCGGTCTTGGCGAGGGCGATGAGGGCGGCGCCCTGCACGGTCAGGGCCCGGTCGTTTCGTGCGGTGCGCTGAAGCCAGTCGCCGAGGCGTTCGTCGGAGGCGACATCCGGCAGGTCGGCGAGTGCCTCGGCAAACGCGGCCCGGAAGGACGGGGGTTCGACGCGGCCCATCGCGATCGCGCCAAGCATGCCGGTCTCGCCCCGCTCGATGAGCGAGCGGACGGCGGCGATCCGCACGGCGTCGTGCTCCGCCTCGTCGCGCGCGATGTTCGAGAGCAGGCGAGCCGAGGCGTTGTCTCCGGTCTCGGTCAGTTGGCGTGCGGCGCGCGCCCTTGCCGCGACGGTCGGCCCGTGCTCGGCTTGGGCGAGGGCCCAGTCGCTCGGGCGGACAGTCTCGATGTCTGCGACGATCGCGAGCTCGGGGTCGATCGCGACGAACGCGGGCCTTTGGCGCATCGGGAAGGAGGCTTCGGCGGCTCTGGTGTCGATGCGCACGCTGGTGCGGACGCTGGCGCCCGAGGCTTCGCGGATATAGACAGGCAGGTCGAGGGCGAAGGCGGGGCTGTCGCCATCAATCGTTTGGAGCTGCTCGATGTTCAGGTTGAGTGTGCCGCCCTTGAACGAGTCGCTGTCTGTCCACGAGGTCTCGACGCTCAGCCTCGGGACGCCGGCCCGGGTGACCCACTGCCAGAAGAACCGGTCGAAACTCTCGCCCGAGACATCTTCGAGCACGCGCCGGAACTGGTCGGTCTCGACGGGGTTGCCGGCGTGGCGGCGGAGGTACTCGGCGACCGCCTCGAAGAAGAGGTCGTCGCCGAGCTTGGCCCGGATCGCGTGCAGGACGAGTGCGCCCTTGCTGTAGGGATCGGCGGGCTTGCCGAAGATCTCTTCGGGGTTCTCGTAGCGTTTGCTGGCCATGCCCGGTGCGGCCGGGTCTGTGTCTTCCTCGATGACGCCTTGCAGGCGGTTCCAGAGGAAGCCCTGGTAGGCGGCCCTGCCGTCGCGGTGTTCGAGCCAGAGTCCTTCAGAGAGCGTCGCGAAGCCTTCGTTGAGCCAGAGGTGCTCCCAAGAGTTGCAGGTGACGAGGTTGCCGAACCACTGGTGGGCGAGCTCGTGGGCGATCAGGCCGTCGAGGTCGTGGTCGATTGCGACGTGTGAGTCGAAGACGGCGTCGCCGTTCATGGTGGTGGCGCCGGTGTTCTCCATGCCGCCCCAGCGGAACTCGTCGACGACGACCTGCGCGTATGCGGGCCAGGGGTACTCGACGCCGAAGCGGTCGGTGAAGAACTCCATCATCGCCGGCGTGGCGGCGTAGGTGCGTTGCAGGTCGTCCGATCGGCCGGGCGGGCCGTAGACGGGCATCGCGAGGTCTTCGGTGCCGAGCTCGACGGAGTCGAAGATGCCGACGACGAGGGTGACGAGGTAGGGGGGGTGGGGGGTGTCGAGCTTCCAGTGGTCGATGGTGAACTCGGGCGCGTCGGGTCCGTCGCCGGACCAGCCCTGCTCGCGCGAGAGCAGCACGCCGTTGGAGAGCGTGTCGAAGCCCTTCGGAACGGCGACGACCAACTCGGTGGTCATGCGTTCGTTGGGGAAGTCGTGGGTGGGGAACCAGAAGCTGTTCTCTTCGGGCTGGCCCTGGGTGTGCACGCGGGCGGAGGCGAGGCGTCCGCCGGCTCGCTGGGGCGTGAAGAAGAGCCCGGCGGGCGGGTTGTCGATGCTGTAGCGGATGCTGACGCTTCGCCGCTCGCCCGGCGCGATCTCGCGGGGGAGTCGGATTTCGAGGCGTTCGGCGTCGTGCTCGAAGCGGAGGGTGTTGCGCCCCATGCTGACGGATTGGATCTGCAAGCCGCGGGCGTCGAGGTGCACGCGGTCGGCGGGGCGGCCGATCGGCGCGAAGTCGATGGTGGCCAGCCCCTCGGCTTTGGGCTGGTCGAGGTCTTCGAAGGTGAGCTCGATCTTCGTGTGCAGGATGTCGATCGGGCGGCTGGGGGGGAAGACACGGGTCGGCAGGCCACGCTCGTTCAGCTCGCCGAAGCGCTCGGGGTGAGCGAAGCGGTGGGCCGCGGCGCGTGCGTGCGCGAGGCAGTGCCCGCAGCGGTGTTCGGCGGCTTGCGCGATCGTCGAGATCACCGGCAACGGAAGGACCGCCGCCAGCGCCAGAACGAGTCGTCTGTTGCTTGCGTTTTTCATCGGACGCCTCCCGCGGCGAGCGCTTCGGCTGGAAGTTCGCGAGCTTCGGTCCGCCGAGCGCCGGGCAACGGTGTTCTCACTCGCTTGCGGCAGGTCACGGTCATGCGCGGGTCGATCATCACATCGACGGGCGATGCGCTGAGCTCGAAGCTCGCCTCGCTGACCCGCCCGTCGACCTTGACGCGTTGGACGAGCACGCTGTCGTCTGCCGCGAAGATGGTGACGGGCATGTCGAAGACGAAGGCGGGGTTGTACTCGTCGATCGGCTGGATCTGCTCGGAGCGGATGGTGAGCGTGTTGGTGTCGGCGTTCCAGTCGAGGTCGATGCGGAGTTCGGGGAGGCCGTGGCGGTAGACCCATTGGTCAAAGAACTTTTCGAGGCTGAGGCCGGAGACCTCTTCCATGGCGCGCCTGAGGTCGTTGCTTTCGGCGGTGTCGTAAGCGTGGCGTTCGATGAAGAGGGTTGTTCCTTTGCGGAAGAGGTCGGGGCCGAGGCGCTCTCTGAGCATGTGGAGGACGAGCAGGCCCTTCTGGTAGGGGTTGTCGCGCTTGGCGAAGATCTGGATGGGGTCGTAGTAGAAGTTGGAGGCCATGGCGGGCTCGCGGGGGGCGCGGGGGCGGTTGGCGCCCTGGCCTCGGAGGGCGCCGGCGACCATTTCGAGGTACGCCCCGTCAGCGTCGGCTTCGGAGCCTCCCTTGAGGCGGACCGATTCGGCCGCCCAGAGCGCCTCGGCCATCGAGGCGTACCCCTCGTTGAGCCAGATGTGCTCCCATGTGCGGCAGGTGACCAGATTCCCGATCCACTGGTGGGCCAGTTCGTGGGCGATGATGCGGTCTGCTGCGCCCGGGGCCGAATCAAGAAAGCCTGAGGCGAAGGTGCTGGCGGAGGTGTTTTCCATTGCGCCGCCGATGTAGTCGGGGGCGATGACCTGGTCGTACTTGTCCCACGGGTACTCGACGCCGTACTCGCGCTGGAAGAAGTCGAACATCGCGGGCGTGGAGGCGAAGACGCGCTTGAGGCGTTGGGCGCTGCCCTCGATGCCCCAGAGGCGCATGGGGACGGTGATGCCGTATTCGTCGAGGCCTTCGACCTCGACGACATCCATCATGCCGATGACGAGGGTGACGAGGTAGGGCGAGTGGGGTTTGTCCTGCAGCCAGTGCCATCGGCGACGGCCCTCGCCCGCGGAGTCGCCCCAGTCCTTGTTTCGTGAGAGCAGGCGACCGTTGGAGAGCACGCGGAACTCGTCGGGGACCGTGACGATGAGCTCGGTGGTGAGCTTCTCGTCGGGGCGGTCGCGGCAGGCGAACCAGTTGTGGTTGAACTGGGGCTGGCCCTGGGTGTGCAGGCGGGGGTGGCGCCGGCCCTGCTGGGCCGAGCCCGGCTCGCCGGGGTTCCAGAGCAGGCCCCCGATGGCGATGGCGGTGCGCCGGAGGTCGAGCTCGTAGTCGATTTCGAGGGTGATCTCGCGGTCCCGGGGCGCGGGGGGGCGGAGGGGGATCGAGAGCCGGCGCTGGGCGTGGGAAAAGCCCCGTTCTGTGCCGTCGACGCGGAGGGAGGAGATGTTGAAGGGCCCCGCGTCGAGTTCGATGAGGTCTCGGTCGCGTCCGATGGCGGCCATGGTCAGGCGCTGGCGGACGAGCATCCGGGGCTCGGCGGGGTTTGGAAAGTCGATTTCGAGGCGGAGGTGGCGGTGATCGAAGTGGCGGGGCGGGTTCCAGACGCGGAGATCGCGCCCGGTCTCGCGCTCGATGCGGGGGTCGCTCTGGGCGAGGGCTGGCGACGCGAACAGCACGAGCAGGGCGAGCAGCGGCATCAGCACGGCCTTGGCGGGGCTGTCGATTGCGGATTTGATCGCTGTGTTTAGTCGGGGGCGAGTCATGGCCGCGAAGATATCGGGCCGCGGATTGGCTCGCAGAAGAGCCCAATCACTGTCGCGTATCGTGTCGGGCGCGGAGCGGTGTGATACCATCCGTTATGCGCGGATCGAGCGGACCAATTTCGGGTGGCTCTGGAGGATCGGAGGCCGGCGACTCCGAACTCGGGGCGCAGGAGATCCTCGCGGCGGCGGGGCAGCAATCGCACCTGACGGAGTACTACTCCCCGGTCCCTGAGGGGTACCGGCGGGGGCAGCACAAGTATGTCGTGGTGCTCGGGACGGTGATGTCCGGGCTGGGCAAGGGAATCTTTGCCTCCAGCCTCGCCAAGCTCCTGAAAGACAAGGGCCTGTCGGTTGCCCCCATCAAGCTCGAGGGCTATCTCAACATCGACGCGGGGACGCTGAACCCCTATCGGCACGGCGAGGTCTTCGTTCTCGACGACGGGACCGAGTGCGACATGGATCTGGGCACCTACGAGCGGATGCTCGACCAGGACCTGAGCCGGCGCAACTTCACGACATCGGGCCAGATCTATTCGGAGATCCTCGAGCGTGAGCGGATGGGGCTCTACCTCGGGCGCGATGTGCAGATGATCCCGCATGTGACCGGCGAGGTGAAGCGGAAGCTGCGCGAGCTGGCGATGCGGGGCTCTGACGGCAAGCCCGTCGATGTGGTCATCGTCGAGGTGGGGGGGACGGTCGGCGACTACGAGAACGGCTTCTACATCGAGGCGCTGCGCGAGCTGGCGTTCGAGGAGGGGCCGGACTCGACCTGCTTTGTCGCGCTGACCTACATCATCGAGCCGCCGTCCTTGGGCGAGCAGAAGTCCAAGGCGGCGCAGCTGGGCATCCAGCGGCTTATGGAGGCGGGGATCCAGCCCCACCTGATCGCCTGCCGCGCGACGCAGGTGGTGACCGACAATGTGCGCGAGAAGATCGCGATGTTCTCGAATGTGCCGCTGCGTCGCGTGTTCTCGCTGCACGACCGCGACAGCGTGTACTCGATCCCGCACGAGATGCGTCAGGAAGCGCTCGACCGCGAGATCCTGTCGGTGATCGACCTGCACGACCGTGTGAACATCGCCCACGAAGACCGTGCGCGGGAGCGTTGGTCGGGCTTCATCCGGCGCCTGCACTCAGAGCGTGAGCGCGAGGTCTCGATCGGGATCACTGGCAAGTACGCCGACCTGCGCGACGCGTACGCGTCGATCGACAAGGCGATCGAGCACGCCTCGGTCCACCTGGACTGCAGCGTCCGGACGCGCTTCATCGAGACGACCGACCTCGAAGACACCAGCGCCGAGGACCGGCTGGCCGGCCTCGACGGGGTGATCGTGCCCGGCGGGTTCGGACGCAGAGGCGTTGAGGGCAAGATCGCCTGCGTGCGTCACTGCCGCGAGAGCGGGCTGCCTTACCTTGGGATCTGCCTGGGCTTTCAGGTGGCGGTGATCGAGTTCGCCCGCCATGTGCTGGGCCTTCGCGACGCGACCAGCAGCGAGTTCGACCCCGAGAGCAAGACGGCGGTCATCAGCGAGCTCCCCGAGCAGAAGCGGATCGAGGGCCTTGGCGCGAGCATGCGGCTGGGCGCGCAGGATGTGCAGGTGATCCCCGGGACTTTGGCGCACTTCCTCTTCTCGGGTCGCACGAGCGTCCGCGAGCGGTTCCGCCACCGCTGGGAGGTCGACCCCCACTACATCGAGCGGCTGGAGGCCGGCGGGCTGCAGTTCTCCGGGCGTCACCCCGACCACCCGATCATGCAGATTCTGGAGCTCCCGCAGCCGGGCGTGGTGACCCAGCCGGGCGAGGACGAGCCCCGGCACACGCACCCGTTCTTCATCGGGGCCCAGTTCCACCCGGAGCTGACGAGCCGCCCGCTGCGTCCGCAGCCGATGTTCATGGGCTTGTTCGCGGCGGCGATCCAGCACCGCTACCAGGGCGAGCCGGGGTGGGACCGCCTGAGCGCCCAGCCGGAGCTGAGCCGCTGGCTCCGCAGGGGCAGCGGCGAGAAATCTGCGGTCTGAAGTCCGAGTCCGTTGGATTGAACGGTGGCACAGGTCTCTGGCCTGTGCCTTTGCTTTTGGGTGGGTTGGACGATCGACCCGACCCTTCGCTGCGCTCAGGGATCGGCGTCCGCCCCTGAGGCTCGGAGCATCCAGGACCCCGCGACCAGTTACTCCGCCATCGGCGTCAGCAGTTCGACCGCTTCGTGCATGCGGTGGGCGTAGTTGTGCCAGAGGGGGAGTTTGCGGGGGGTGACCTGCGGGGCGAGAGCCGCGGCGTCCGCTCGCAGGCCCGCGAAGGCGAGGGCCTTGCCGATCTCGGCTTCGGGGTCCTTGAGCAGGTCTTCGTAGCGCAGGGTGTGCGTGTGCAGGCCGAGCGTTTCGAGGCCCTTGCGGAGGACGGTGGTGTACAGGCCGACGAAGCGGGCGGTGTTGGCGGGCTCGTGGGTGTGGACCGAGGCCCAGTCCGGCTCGGTGACGCTCCTGAACGCCGTGATGCAGGCGTCGCGCGGGTCTCGGGAAGCGATGACGACCGGGGCGTCGGGAAAGAGGCGCCTGACGAGCGCGAGGCGCACGCCGTTCATGGGCGAGGCGTCGATCCAGCGCAGCGGCGTCTCCTCGGCGATGGTCTTGATCGAGCGGGCGTTGTGCGCGTCGCGGGCGTCGGCCTCGTAGATGCGGCGGAGTTCGGCGGCCTGCTCTTCGGTCAGGGCGTCGAGGGCGGCGCGGGGGTGCTGGGCGCCGGTGATGGCCGTCGCACGGTTCATCAGCGAGGCGAGGGGCGAGTGGGGGAGGAGGGTCGCGCCCTCCGCCTGCGCCAGCAGCTTGCCTGCCAGCGAGACGCCCGAGCCCGGGAAGCCGACGACAAAGACCGGCGCCGTTCCTTCGGAAGTCTCGGGCCAGCCCTCGGGCGGGGTCTGGCAGGCCTCGTGCATGAAGCGGAGCATCGAGGGCATCGCCTGCGGGGCGACCTTGGCGTACTTGGTGCGCTGGGTCAGCACCTGCTGGGCGCGGGTGAAGGCGTCGAAGGCGGGGTCGAACGCGCCGCCCGCCTCGTACACCCGGCCGAGCTCGTAGGCGATCTTGGCGTAGAGCAGCTTGCCCGTGACGCGCTCGCTCCTGAAGAGCTCTTCGAGTGTCCGCTGGGCGGAGGCGAGGTCGCCGTCGACCCGGTCGAGGCGTCCGAGGGCGAGCAGGAGTTCGGGCGAGCCCGGGTCGCGCTGGAGGGCTTCGCCTGCGAACCAGCGGGCCGAGCCCCCGTCGCCAGAGGCCTCGCTGGCGAGCACGAGGGCCTCGGCTGCGCCCAGGGTCTCGGGCGTGAGTTCGACGGCCTTTTCCAGGAGCGTCCGGGCCGTCGCCGCCTCGCCGACGCTCAGCAGCCGACGCCCAAGCGCCGTCAGGACGCCGGGGTGGTCTGGCGAGACGCGGGCGGCGTGGCGGAGCAGGACGCCCGCCTCGGCGTCGCGGGGCGTGCCCTCGTATTGGGCCGCGGTCCGCAGCGCTTCGTCGGGGTCGGAAGGCAGCGAGGCGTGCATCGCTTCGGTCGCCTCGCGCAGGGCGTCGGCGTCGCCCAGGCGTCGGAGCGTCAGGCAGCGCTGGCGGTGCGACTCGATGTGCTCGGGGTTCAGGCGGCAGGCCTCTGCGAAGGCGTCGGCCGCGTCGCGCATGCGGTTCAGCCGCAGCAGCGAGAGCCCGTGGAAGTAGTGGAACACGAAGGTTTCGGGCTGCAGCTCGATCGCCTTGGCGATGGCGGCCTCGCACTCGCGAGGGCGGCCGCGCTCGGCGAGGAGCTGGCCCAGCATGTTCCAGACCCGCGCCTCGGCGGGGTGTTCCTTGAGGATGCTGCGGTAGGCGAGTTCTGCCTGGTCGTGCCGGCCCTGCTGGTGCAGTGCCGCCGCCTCGCGGATCGCGGGGGTCGGGTCGGTGGTTTCGGTCATGGGGTTCTTCTCTCGGCGATTGGCGTGGATGCGGGCTCCGGGCTCTTTAGCGGAGCGCGGCGACAAAGTCGCGCAGGCGGTCCATGCCCTGATGGATCTGATCTGTTGAGCAGGCGAAGCTGATGCGGATGTGGTTCTTGCCGCAGCCGCCGAAGTCCTCGCCCGGGATGACGGCCATCTTCGCCTCCAGCAGCAGGGCCTCTGAGAACTCAAGGGCGGAGTTGATCTCGCGTCCCTCGGGCGACTTCTTGCCGAAGTGGGCCGAGACATCGGGGAAGGCGTAGAACGCGCCGGTGCACTTGGGCATCACCATGCCCGGGATCTCGGCGAGGCGGTCCTGGATGACGACCGCGCGCTCGGCGAACGCGCGGCGCATCTCTTCGACCTCTTCTGCGCACTGGGTCAGAGCGCATCGCGTCGCGGCGTAGTTGAAGCTGGTGATGTTGGTCGTCATCTGACCCTGCAGCGTGCCCATCGCCTTGATGAGCGCGGCGCCCGCCTCGCCCGGGCACCCGCAGTAGCCCACGCGCCAGCCGGTCATCGCAAAGGCCTTGCTCAGCCCGTTGACGGTGACGGTGCGCTCGGCGATCTCGGGGACCGAGCCGATCGAAAAGTGGTCGATGCCCCCGTAGACGATCTTCTCGTAGATCTCGTCGGTGATGACGACGAGGTCGGGCGCGATGTCGCGCGTCTCGTGGACGACCTTGGCGAGGGCGCGGAGTTCGCTCTCGCTGTACATGGTCCCGCAGGGGTTGCTGGGGCTGTTGAGAAAGAGCACGCGCGAGCGGGGGTTGATCGCCTTGCGGAGCTGCTCGGGCGAGATCTTGAAGGAGGTCTCGGGACCGGTGGGGATCTCGCGGACCTCGGCGCCCGCCATCTCGCAGATCGGCCGGTAGCTCACCCACGCGGGGACGGGGATGATCGCCTCGGCGGCCTGCTCGCCCGGCGCCGGCGGGTCGACCAGGCAGTGCAGCAGGACGAAGAGCGTGTGCTTGCCCCCCGAGCTGATGGCAATGTGCTCGGGCGTGAGGCCGGGGATCTTGTTCTCGTTTGTCAGCTTGTCGGCGACGACCTTGCGCGTCTCGGGGTCGCCGAGGGTGGGCATGTACTTGGTCTCGCCGGCCTGCATGGCCTTGATGGCGGCGTCCTTGATGCGCTGGGGCGTGTCGAAGTCCGGCTCGCCCAGCGTGAATTGGAGCACATCGACGCCCTCGCGGACCATCTGCTTGGCCCGGTTGGCGACGGCGACCGTCACGGAAGGCTTGAGCTGGCGCACACGCTCGGCGATTCTGATCGTCATGGCACGAGGATAGGGGCTGGGCGTCGCGGCGACCGGCCTTGCGGGCGTGCGTCGGGCGAAGGTCGGGTGTTTGCCGGTGGCTATCGGGCGGCGAATCTCATCGCCCGCGAGGCGTCGAGCATGATCAGGGCGCTGAAGAGGTCGGCCCGGTCCTCGGGCTCCTCGGCGCTGGGGCGTGCAGCCTGCGACTGGAGCACCTGGTAATTGCTGCAGATCGTGTCGGCGTGGAGGCGTGCGTCGGCGTCGCCGGTGCGGGCGGCGAACTCCGCGAAGACATGCACCGCCCACGGGTGGTTCGTCGCGTTGTCGGGCTGGAGGTTCTCGGTGTGCCAGCGGACGGCGGCGTCGATGCGGTCACGGAGGGTTTGATTGTCAAGGGCGAGCCACGAGGCCGCGTGCAGGGCGGCGAGCTCGTGCTCGGACCAGACCTCGATCGCTTCCTCGGGGTCCTCGGGGAGGAGGGGGCCCTCGGGGGTGAGCTGCGGGAGGGGGGCGTCGTCGAGCAGGGCCGCCCACCAGCTGGGCATCGCTGGCGGGACCGGAGCCGGGGGGCTTTTCTGGAACGGGTCCGGCTCTGTGCAGATCCACCGGGCCAGGGGCAGGGCGAAGCGCATCGGCCGGCGGAGGCGGTCGGCCAGCGGGCTGGGATCGTCGCGATAGCCGGCGATCAGGCCCCCTTCCCCCCCGAGCGGTAACGAAAACGGACCCTCGGCAAGCGACAGGAAACGGCCGGACCAGGCCTCGAAGTCGTCGGGGAGGCTGCGGGAGACTGGGTGCTGCATGTCGGGTAGTTTCCCGGGTTGGGGGGAGGGGTCTGACTGTGGTATTCTTTGTCCATGGACGGCACCGATCTGCGCATCGCCAGGCCCAGCCACCTGACCCGGCGTCTCTGCCGGTCTTGCGGCTATGCGGGCGAGGACCTCCAGCAGCCCGATGCGGGCCCGGTCTTCTGCTGCCCCTCTTGCGGGGCGGACCTGTACGCCCGCCCGCCGCGGAGCTACGCGGAGATGGAGCTGCTCGTGCCCGTTTCGGCCTCAAAGCCTGCGCCCGTGGTCCGGAAACGGCGCTCGTGGGCCTCGCGGTTCTGCGGGGGGCTGCTCCGCCTGATCCGCCGCTGAGGTCTCCGCCCTTCTGGAACGCCCCGGCCCCGGTGAACCCGGCCCTGCGCCCGGCCGATCTACCCCCGTGGTTGTGTCCGGTTCGGGCGGTTCGAGGTTGAGCGGGGTTCCGATGGCGACTTCGGGTCTATCCAGCGGCGACGGCGAGGCGTATCTCCTCGCCAATGTCGGCTTCGACGAGGAGCCTGAGAAGCCGCGCAAGCCCAAGAAGCCCAAGAGACCCGCCGGTCATCGCTTTCGGGCCGAACTGGACATCGCCGAGCTCGACGATCGCGGGCGTCCCGGGGCGACCTGCACCGCCCACGCGGTGGAGCTCAGCCGCTCGAACTTGGTCTTTCGCTCCCGCAGGATGACCTACATTGACCGGAAGATCCTGGTGGCGATCCACCTGATCGATGACGAGCCGACGGTGCTGTTCGGGCGGGTGTTCTCGTGCGAGTACGACGGGGAAGGGCTCTGCCGGATCGATCTGGACCTCGAGCAATTGCCCACCACCGGGGATGTTCGGCGGTGGAAGGCGATGATCTCCCGGAAGTAGCCGCTTGACGGGCGGGCGTGGTTTGGCGACCGTGTTGTTCATGCGGCTGATCACCGATCCCGGCGAGCTGGCGTCCCTCGGGCCCTGTGTCTTTGTGCCCACGATGGGGGCGCTGCACGAGGGGCACGCCGCGTTGATCCGGTTCGGGGCCGCCGAGGCGGAGCGGCGGGGGCTCTCGGGCGGGTGCGTCGTCAGCATCTTCGTGAATCCGACGCAGTTCAACGATCCCGCAGACTTTGAGAAGTACCCGCGGACGATGGACGCGGACCTGCTCGCCTGCGAGGGGGCGGGGGCGTCGGCGGTGTTTGCGCCCAGCGTCGAGGCGGTCTACCCCCCCGGCGAGGCGGGGTCGGAGGTGGTGCTGCCGCCGGTCGCGTCGGCGCCCGGTCTTGAGGACCGTTTCCGGCCCGGGCACTTCGAGGGCGTGTATCGGGTGGTCAGGCGGCTGTTCGAGCTGGTGAAGCCCGTGGCGGCGGTCTTCGGGGAGAAGGACTGGCAGCAGCTTCGATTGATCTCAGCGATGGTCGAGCGGGAGGGGCTGGGGGTCGAGATCGTGCCCGGCGAGACGGTGCGGGAGGCGGGGGGGCTGGCGATGAGCAGCAGGAACAAGCATCTTGGGTCCGAGGATCGTGAGGCGGCCCTGTCGCTGAGCCGTGCGCTGTGCGCCGCCGGTCGTGAGAGCGACCCGGCCGAGGCGGAGCGGGTGATGGAGGCGATGATGCGTGAGGCGGGGGCCGAGCCGGAGTACGCGGTGGTGCGCGACGCGGAGACGCTGCTATCGATCGGGGTCGGGCACGCCGGTCCGGCGCGGGCGTTGGTGGCGGCGAGGGTCGGGCCGACGCGGCTTCTGGACAACGCGCCCTGGCCCTCGTCCGGTTCGGGTGTCGGTCCCGCCGCCCTGTAGACGAGCGGGCGGGCAAGACAGCCCCGGGCGGATCGGCTAGCCTTGGCCCTTGGCCCCCATCGATAAGCCCCTGATCGCCCCCGCGGAGGATTGACCTGTGCAAGAGAGCCCGCTGAAGAAGTTCCACCAGCAGCACAACGCGCAGTTTGTGGAGTTCGCCGGCTGGGAGATGCCGATCCGCTACGGGAGCATCGTCGAGGAGCACCGGCAGGTGCGTGAGTCGGGCGGGCTGTTCGATGTCTCGCACATGGGCCGGGTGAAGGTCTCGGGGCGCCACGCCAGGCGGTTCCTGGAAGTGCTCTGCACCCGCAAGATCTACGACATGCAGGACGGGCAGTGCCGCTACACGCTGGTCTGCAACGAGCAGGGGGGCGTGAAGGACGATGTGATCGTGATGCGCCACGACGACGACGAGTACACCGTCGTCGTCAACGCGTCGAACCGCGAGAAGCTGCTGGCGCATTTCGAGCAGGTGCGCACGGCCAACGACTTTGCCGCCAAGATCGACGACCAGACGGCCAAGACGGCGATGGTGGCGCTGCAGGGCCCGAAGGTGATGGAGATGATCGGGAAGTTCTCGCAGGAGATCCCGACGCTGAAGCGGTACCGGTTCACGGTGAAGAACCTGCTGATTTTGAAGGTGGTGGTTTCGCGGACGGGGTACACCGGCGAGGACGGGGTCGAGGTGATCCTGCCGACGAGCGCCGTCGACATGGCCCTGAAGCTGCTGCTCAAGGACGTGAAGATGGACCAGCCCGACGCGGCGATCAAGCCCGCGGGGCTGGGCGCCCGCGACACGCTGCGTCTTGAGGCGGGGATGCCCCTCTACGGGCACGAGCTGGGCGAGGAGATCGACGCGCTCTCGACCGGGCTGGACTTTGCGATCAGCCTCGACAAGGACCAGGACGAGCGGGGGGCGGCCTTTGTCGGGCAGGAGGCGCTGAAGAAGATCCGCGACAACGGCGGGCCGGCGCGAAAGCTGGTGGGCCTGACGCTCGACGATAAAAGGACGCCGCGCCAGGGCATGGTGGTGCGCCAGGGCGATCGCGAGATCGGGATCGTGACCTCCGGCTGCATGAGCCCGACCTTGGGCCACCCGATCGCGATGGCGTATGTCGATCGCGATCTGACCGAGATCGGCACGGAGCTGGGCGTGGACACCGGTCGCGCAACGCTGGCGGCGAAGGTGGCGCCGATGCCGTTCTACAAGCGCGGGTAAGGCGGAAAGTGGCTGAGATCTGTGGCACTGGCGGCTTGTCCGCCAGTGTTTTTTTGGAGGGGTGTGGGGGAACCCGGCTCGGCGAGGCGGGCCACCTGGAAGACACTGGCGGGCGAGCCGTCAGCGGCACAGGTTTGTGTCGTCAGTCGATGCGCGCGGCGTTGCGGAAAAGGCGGGGGCGACGCGTGTCTTGATTACGGGCCGATTCGCTGGACAAAGTTGAGGTCAACTTCGATCGACGGGGCGTCGTCTTTGTCGAGAATGTACAGCCCGTTCTCAAACTCGTCGGTGAGGAGGATCACCGTCACGCTCCTCGGTTCGCGGGGCATGGCGCCTTCGAGGTCTTCTCTTTCGATACGGAGCCGCCGGTCACGAATCGTCGCTGTGTAGCGGGTGAGGCGCCGGCCTTCAGGCAGGCGGAACTCGAAGCCGTCGCCGGCGTCCTCGTAGAGCAGGCCCTCGGCGAAGCCGTTTTCGTCGAGGCTGACGATGAGCGTCAGCGGGTCGAGCGGCTTCTCATCGACAAACTGCATCACCGGGCCGGCGGGTACGATCCGTCCGCCCTGAACATAGAGCTCGGGGAGGTGGGGGTCGCTGTGGTCGCCCTCGATTCGGTCGGCGAAGTCGAACTGTCTCCAGATGCCGCGTGGCATGACGACGGTGCGGTCCATCTGCGGGTTCATGAAGCACTTGACGAGCAGGCCGTCGCCGAGGAGGAAGGCGTCGTCCTCGCTGCGGATGGCGGGGTCGGCGGGGTCGGCGTAGAAGAGCGGGCGTGCGACGGGCGTGCCGTGCCGGTGCGCCTGCCAGAAGGCGGTGTAGATGTGGGGCATGAGGGCGTAGCGGCGCTGGATGGCTCTGCGGCTGGTCGCCTCCACCTCCGGGCCGAAGGACCAGGGTTCCTTGTCGATGTTGCCCTTGCCGGTGTGCCCGCGAGCAAAGGGGAGCAGGGCGCCGAAGCCCATCCACCGTTGGAACATCTCGGCGGTGCCGTTGCCGGCGAAGCCACCGATGTCGGGCCCGTTGAAGGGCTGGCCGCTGAGGCCGAGGTTCAGTGTCATCGGGACGGACCATTCGAGGTGGTCCCACGCGGCGACATTGTCGCCCGACCATGTGGCGCCGTAGCGGTGGCCCCCGATGAAGTTGGCGCGGCTGAGGACGAAGGGCCGCTTGTTCGGGTTCGCGGCGAGCACGCCCTGGTGCGTGGCGCGGATCATCATCATGCCGTAGACATTGTGGAACTGCGCGTGGGTCCCGGGGCCTCCGAACGCCTCGTCGGCGTTGTGGATGTTGTCTTCGGGCATGGTTTTGGATTCGACGCCGAAGATGGCCGGCTCGTTCATGTCGTTCCAGACGCCGTCGACGCCCTGGGCCATGAAGTCTTTGTAGAAGGGGGCCCACCACTCGCGGACGCTCCGGCTGAGGTAGTCGGGGAAGACGCACATGCCCGGCCAGACCTCGCCCCGGAAGGGCGTGCGCCCGTCGGCGAGCTTGACCCAGACATCGTCTTCGGTTCCCGAGTCGTAGATGAAGAAGCCCTCTTCGGCCTTGACGCCCGGGTTGATCATCCAGACATTGCGGAAGCCCTTGCCGGCGAGCCATTCGTTGAGGCCCGCGGGGTCGGGGAAGTGGTTGTCGTCGAAGGTGAAGATACGGAAGCCGTCCATGTAGTCGATGTCCATCCAGATGACATCGGCGGGGATGTTTCGCTCGCGGAACTCGGTCGCGATCTCGCGGACGCGGCTCTCTGGGTAGTACGAGTACCGGCACTGGTGGTACCCCAGCGCCCACTTGGGGGGCATCTCGATGGTGCCGGTCAGATCGGCGAGCCTTTCGACGACCTCGGCGGGGTGGTCGCGTTCGATGATGATGACGGGGTAGGCGGGTCCTTCGGCGTGGATGCGGATGCCCTCGCGCAGGTCGAAGGTGCTGCGCCAGGTCGTGTCGGCGAGGACGCCGAAGGAGGTGCCGTCGGGACGGACGGCGAGCACCCACGGGTGGCTCTGGTAGAGGCTGGGCGAATCGATGCCGTAGGCGTAGGCGTCGGTGTTCCAGTTGGTGTTGACGCGTCCGTTGCGGAGGAGCTGTCCGGGGACTTCGCCTGTCCCGTAGAGGCTGGTGCCGGGCTCGATGTCGATGACGACATGCTGCACGCCGTCACGCCACTCGATCTGTGGGAGGGTGATCGCCTCGTGGCTTGAGTCGGCCTCGCCCTCCCGGCGGTCTGGGTGCAGGAAGCTCATCGAGGGCAGCGCGTTCTCGCGGGCCTCGGGCGAGAGGTCGTAGCGGAAGACGCCCTCGCCGATCGTGGTTGTCGCCGGGGCCGCGAGCCCGCATGAGGCGACGATCGCGAGGGCGGCGAGACAACCGGAAAAACGCGTGAAGAGCATCGCAAACTCCGATTCTGGCCCGGGCCGGGCGCCGGCGCGGGGAACCCGGTGAGTATGGCGGGTTGCGCCCGTGCGCTCAAGCGCCACGGGCAACCGTTCGGGGCGGGGTGCGAAACGAGCGGCGTGATCGACCTAGGTGCTTTTCGGACGGCGGGCGTTCCCCGCCGTGCCTGACTCGGGGCGTTTACGCGCGATTCTGCTTGGGCTGGGACGATCCGCGTTCGGCTCGACGCGTGTGTGTGGTATCTTGCGAGGTGCATCGGATCCGGCGGCCCAGCCGCCCGTCACGGGTGAGGGAGCCCGGGCAGCGGATCACGGCATGCGGTTGGAGGTTTGTGGTATGTCCCGGACCGGCAGGCCCGTCGCGGCTATTTCGCTGCTTGTCTGCATCGCCGGCGTCGCGTGGGCCCAGCCCGCCGAGCCCCCGGTGATGCTCCAGTGGTACGAGCAGCAGTGGACCGACATGGAGCGGCGCGTCCCGGACTTCTTTCTCGCCGGGTACGGGTCGGTCTGGCTGCCCCCGGTCAGCAAGGCGGCCTCGCAGCAGTCCGTCGGTTACGACGTGTTCGACCGCTTCGACCTCGGGCGCCCCGGGTCGCCGACGCTCTACGGCACCGAGCAGAGTTTCCGCGCCGTCGTCGACGAATTGCAGCAGGCCAACGGGCGCGTGTATGTCGATTCGATCCTGAACCACAATTCGTTCAGAGAGACCTCGGCAACCTTCCAGCAGCGGGGCGGCTGGCCCGGCTTCTGGATGGACCCGCAGAGCCCGCTGCGGCAGAAGTTCCCGACCGATCCGTGGGGCGACTTTCACGCCGGCGTGCCCGGCGGGTACCTGCAGTCGGAGGATCCCGGCGGTCCGCGGTACGACCTGTTCAGAGGCGACCTCGTCGCGCTCGTGGACATCGACCAGACGACCAACCACCAGTTCATCCGCCACCCCATCGAGCCGGGCAACCCCGACAACATCCCCGCCGGCACGGTGCACAACCGGCCCGACCCGGCGAATGTCAGGTTCTACCCGGATCGCACGCAACCGGGCCAGACAGTGGTGGTGCCCCCGACCTCGCGCGCCGGCAGCGTGACGCTGACCTTTTACCCCTACACCGAGAACCCCGAGGACGGCGTGCCCTTCATGGAGAACGCGACGGGCGTGCTGATGCGCTGGACGCAGTGGATGCTCGAGGTGCAGGGTGTCGACGGCTTCCGGCTCGACGCGGTGAAGCACACCTACCCGTTCTTCTGGGACCAGTACTTCGACGGCGTGATGCGCAACCGCTGGACGACGCCCGACGGGCGGACCGCGACGCCTTTCTCATTCGGCGAGAGCGTGGCGGACAACTCGTTCGTCTTCAACAACTTCGTGCGCAAGAACGACGGCTTCGGCAACCGCGACGCGCTGGACCTCAACGGCGCCGCACGCCTGCGCGAGCTCATCAACGCGGGAGGGTTCGGCGACTGGGTCTCGCTGGAGAACGCGGGGGGCGGGCACATCGACCTCGTCGACGACGGGCTCATCAACGGCTCGGTCGGCGTCAACCATGTCTTCAGCCACGACAACGGATCGGTGGGCGATGGCGGCTCGATGCCCCCGCTCCCCACCGACCGGCAGATGGGCCTGTTCGCCCATGCCTACACGCTGATGCGTCCTGGGCACACGATCGTGTACTACAACGCCCGCGCGGTGCAGCGGAGCTTCGGCTTCTTCCCGCGCGAGGGGACGCCGATCGCGTTGGGCTTCGACGAGCGTGCGGGGGCGCTCGACGATCGCATGACCCGTCTCGTGCGGGCGAGAAACACGGTCGCGCGGGGGCAGTACATGCCCCTGCAGCGCGACAGCGATGTGATCGTGTTCGAGCGATCCAGCCCCAACAACATCTCGGGCGGGCGCGACGGGCAGGCGCTCGTCGGCGTCAACGACCGCTTCGACACCGGCTTCGATACGCGGACCGTGAACACGAGCTTTGCGCCGGGCACACGCCTGCACGAGATCTCGGGGACCGCTGGCGATCCGGTCGTCGATCCGACCAACCAGATTTTCAGCGTCGTGACGGTCGGGGCTGGGGGGCAGGTGACGATCCGTGTGCCGCGGAACCGCACCGGCGCCGCAGAGCACGGGCAGGGGTATGTCATCTACGCCCCGGCGCTGCCCACGGGCGTGGTCGAGATCGAACCGGCGGATGGCGTGATCCCCGCCGACAGTCCCTCGCTCCCCGCCGGTCGGCGTCGTCTGGCCGAGGTGCCGGTGGTCACCTCCGACACATTCACGATCCGCCTGCGCACCAGCCAGACCGACCCGCAGGATCCGAACACCGACAGCGGGGCCGCCTTCCGGATCAACCAGGGCTTCGAGGACTGGAATAACAACGGGCAGGTCGATTTCCCGTGGTTCGACTTCGGCACGCCGGGCTATGAAAACTTCCTCACGACCAACCAGCCGCTGTTCTCAACGGGCGGCCCCGAGGGCCTGTACGAGCAGACCATCGACGCGACGAGGCTCGACGAGGGGTACCACTACATCTCGGTCGTCGCCTTCCGGAACCGGCGGCCGGGCGCGGCTCCGGTCTTCAACGAGTGGCGGAAGGTGATTTATGTCGATCGCTCCGGTCCGGAAGTGGCCTACCTCCGCGAGGGCGAGGACCTGACCCAGCAAGTCGAGCCGATCCGTGTGCGGGCGCTCGACCGGACCGCCGAACGCGTGCACGTGCTCTGGGACCTGGCGGCCGGCGCCGACCCGATCGCCGCCTCCAACCTCACCAACCTGGCGACCCGGCGGGACCGCTTCGACTGGGAGTTCAGCGTGGTCACGGGCCCGCACGGGCCGAGGCGGCTCACGCTCGTCGCCTTCGAGCCCAGCGGCAACGCCTCGGCAACGGACTTTCAGGTCTTCGTGAACAAGTGCCGGGGCGCCCAGCACCCGCCCCGGCGGGGGGGGCGCGGCGGACGACTTCTTTCTCTTCCTGAGCCTGTTCGCGGCGGGCGACAGCCGCGCAGACTTCAACAACGACGGGGTGATCGATGCGGACGACTTCTTCGCGTTCCTTGCGGAGTTCGCCGCGGGCTGTCCGTGAGCCGGGCGGGGGATCGAGAAGGACTTTGGTCGCGTACTGAGAGGGCATTCCACAAGTTTGTGGATTCCGGATACGCCACAGTGGCTTTCTCCCTATGCTCCACGGAGCAAGGAGAGGGAGCCCGATTCATGGCGACAACGCAACCGTCCGGACCGGATGACGAGCAGCCGGCGGATTACGGGATGGCCTGCGTCGGCTGCGGCATGATGCTGCCGATCCGGATTTGTCTAGAGGGAGAGCCCGGTGCCGTCGTCGCCTGTGCGTTCTGCGCAGAGCACTACCGCGCCGCGATCGACCCGGGGGCTGACGAAGACGCCCGGGCTTCGATTGTGCTCAAGCAGTTGGGCGGGCTCGCTGGTTGAGCGGGGCGCTTCAGCCCCTGCCGTCACCCTCGGCGATGTAACGCAGCATATCGACGCAGCGGTGGGCATAGCCCGCCTCGTTGTCGTACCACGCGACGATCTTGAAGAACCGATCGTTCAACTCGATCGCGGCCTTTGCGTCGTAGATCGAGCTGTGCGGGTCGCCGATGAAATCACTGGAGACGACCTCTTCCTCGGTGTAGGCCAGGACGCCCTCCATCGGGCCGTGGGAGGCGGCACGCATGGCGGTCTGGATCTCTTCGAGGTTGGTCGCCTTCTCGGTGCGGAAGGTCAGGTCGACGCAGGAGACATCGGCCGTGGGCACGCGGAAGGCCATGCCCGTCAGGCGTCCCTTGAGTTCGGGGATGCAGAGGGTGACGGCCTTGGCGGCGCCGGTGCTGGCGGGGATGATGTTCTGGTAGGCGTTGCGCCCGCCCCGCCAGTCCTTGCGCGAGGGCCCGTCCTGGGTCGGCTGGGTCGCCGTGGCGGCGTGGACGGTCGTCATCAGGCCCTCGGCCAGGCCGAACTCGTCGTGGATCACCTTGGCGACCGGCGCGAGGCAGTTGGTCGTGCAGCTCGCGTTGGAGACGATCTTGTGCTTGGCGGGGTCGAAGACCTCGTGGTTGACCTTGTAGGCGACCGTCGGCACCTGCTCGGGGCTCTTGGTGGGCGCGGAGATCAGCACGCGACGGCAGCCCGCCTCGATGTGCTTGGCCGCGTCGTCGTGGCTGGTGAACAGCCCGGTGGACTCGAGCACATAGTCGACGCCCAGGTCCTCCCAGGGGAGCTTGGTCGGGTCGCGCTCCGCCAGCGTCTTGGTCGTGTAGTCGTTGACGGTGAACGAGTCCTCGGTCGCCTTGATCTGCGCCGGCTCGTGGTTGATGCGGAAACGCCCGTGCATCGTGTCGTACTTGAGCAGGTAGGCGAGGTTGTCGGCGGGGACGAGGTCGTTGACGGCGACGATCTCGACGCCCGGCGTGTTGGCCGCGATCCGATAGACCAGGCGACCGATGCGACCGAACCCGTTGATCCCGATGCGTACCGACATGGCTGTTTCTCCGCCTGCGAGTGCCTGTGCGTCCGGGAACCCGCCGCCGAGCCGGCCCAGTCTTCCCGGAGCCAACGGTAGTGGGGGCGTGGGCCCGCTTCCATCTTCCGGACCTTTCGGGAGGCGTCGATCGGGCGATATGCTATCGGGTATGCGGAGCGCGCCTCGGCAGGACCGCCGGGCTCCGCCCCGGTTCGACGGGCCGGCCTTGCCTGCACGGCCCTGCCTCTGAGAGAAACGAGAGAGATCATGCCCCTGACCCGACCGATCGTTTTGGCGACCGCCGCGCTTGCCGTTACTGTTTCAGCCCCCGCCCATGCCTCCGGTTCGCAGTTGCTTGTCGCGACGGTCGCTGGGCCTGACATCAACCTCCCCGCCTCGGGCGGCTCGCAGGCCGTCAGCTTCAACGCACCCGGCGTGCAGATCACCGGGGTCGGCCTGACCGCCCGGTGGACCGCCGTCAACGCCGACACCGCCAACGGCACCGCCCCGTGGTCGACCGATGTCCGCGTCAGTGTCGTTGCCCCGGGGGGCCAGAGCATGAACTGGGGGCGTGTCGGAGGAGATGTCAGCTTCGTCGACTTCCCCTTCCAGGACGCCTCGCCCGCGGGTTTCACCAACGCCAGCGGCGTCGGCGACTACACCTTCAACTTCGACAACCCCTTCAACGGCCCGTGGATCTCAGGCCTCCGCGATGTGCAATACCACCTGACCACGACCGTCCCGACGCAGACGCATTCGTTCAGCGGCAATACTGCGGCGGGAGACTCGTGGAGCCGCCCGTTCTTCATCGACGGCGTCTCCGGCCTCGGCCCGGTGAACCACAGCGTGCTGGAGTTCACCGTCTCGGCCTCGGGGCGGTACGACTTCGAGACGATCATCCCCGGGCTGGATGTGCCGACCTTTCTTTACCAGGGAAGCTTCGACGCCTCGCAGCCACTGTTGAACCTGCTCGATTACTCGCTCGCCAACGGCAACGGCGCCGACGGCAACCCGCGCGGCGAGTCACGAATCGACGCCCTGCTCCACGAGGGCGAGACCTACCACTTCGTCGTCTCGCAGTGGAGCCGGTTTACGCAGGACCTTGAATTCAACTCGCTGATCTCCGGGCCCGGAGTCGTCGCTGTGGTGCCCGCTCCCGGGGCGGTCGCGGTGCTCGGCCTGGGCCTGTCTCTTGGCTGCCGCCGTCGCAGGTGAGCCGATCGGGCCAATAAACGCGGGATTTCCGATAAGGTACAAAATTGTGTCTTTGGCGTTGCGTGTCGGGTCGGGTTGTATTAGAGTTCTGTCGCCGCAGCGGCTTTCTCGGCGGGATGAGTACTCGCCGGGCCGCTGCGCAAGGTGACGAGCGCCTCAGGGTGCGAGAAGCAATTCGGAGTTAAGAAAGTGAAGAATTTCAATGTTGTTTCCTGCGCGGCCGTCGCCGCGCTCGCCGGTATCGGTGCGCCTGTGGGGGCGGATACCATCACGCTCAGCGACAACGGCGTGCACTATTTCGATAGCACGATCTCGCTGGTGAATCTCAGGAACGCCACGACACTGCATGTACACGAGCCCGCGAATGTGACGCTCCGGCTCGACGCCGCAAACCAGAGCAAAACACACTTTCACGGCGGGTTCATCAAGAGAATCGACACATGGCACCAGGCCGCTCTTGAGATGCTCGGCGGGCACACCGATCAGTTGTACGCCAACAACTCAAGCACGGTCGAAATCCGGGGCGGCACGCTCGATTGGCTGTATGTCAACGGCGGCAGCAGGGTCGATGTCTACGGCATGGCGGACCTCGAACTGCAGCCGTTTGTTCGCCAATTCGACTACCTCCGCTACAGACTCGTCGGCACGCTGCTGGACGGATCGTCCGTCAGCACATGGATCTGGGTCGACGATTCGCAGGGCGCGACCGCCGAGATCAACCTCGTGATCCACGCGATCCCCCTGCCCGGCCCGGCGGGGATGGCGATGGCGGGGCTGGGCATTTGCTGCGCGGTCAGGCGCCGCAGAGCCTGAACGCGACATCGATGTGCACGAAGTTCGAGCATCTCCCGAGATTTCGGGGATGCTATTTTTTACATAGTCACAAAATCTGTGTTCGCTTCTACAAAGAGTCAACAGATCGTGAGCCACAGAACCCTGTTCGCACAATCTGTCTTATCGGGTTTGAGCGGGCGGTGTCAGCCTCGCAACGAGCAATATCAGACAAGTCGGACCACTGTTTGCTTGTCGACTGCGTATCGGCGCGGTATGCTCGTTCTGCGTTCCGGAACCCGTTCACCGGACGAGACGCATCGCACAGATTTGGTCATTGATGCAGGAGTAGAAGATGAGAAAGAGCACTGTCATCGCGTTTGCCGCCGCGGCCGGGATCGCCGCGGCTGCGGGCGCAAGCACCGTTCAGCAGACCTATTACTTTACGGCGGCGGACCTGATCAACAACCAGTTCGCCAACGGCGCAGACGGCACATCTGCGGCCGATAACGGGCTGTTCAACGGCGCCCGTCTGCTCCGCGACGGCTCGAACCCCAACAGCGCGCAGGCCGCCCGCACCTATGTCGCGAGCGAGCACGCCACATTCAACAGCCGCTGGAACAGCCTGGTTTCTGGCGGCGGCGAGCTGACCTCGTTCAACCTCTGGGGGCTCGATGGTCGCGGCATCAACTGGGGCGAGGACTACAAGCCGCACAGTTGGGTCAGCGTCTCCGCCCCCGACGGCTGGAGCACCGGATTCCACGACGCCGGGCCGGACGACATCGGATGGTTCCAGAACTCCGATCCCAGCGGCTCGGGCTACCTCGACTACAACACATCGCTCTTCCCGTACTTCACGCCAGACAACGGCGGCCTCGCGCTCGACACCGATCAGTCGGTGCTCGAATCGCTGCGTTTCTCGGTCACCATCGAGTTCGATCCGCAGAACGCGTTCTGGGGCCAGGACACACAGGGCGCCCCCAACAACATCGACAGCGGCCTGACCATGTGGTGGGGCGGCTGGGTGACCGATGGCGTGGAGGATCACATTCTCGAAGGCAACATGTTCGCCGTCATCCCACTGCCCGGCCCCGCCGCGATGGGGCTGGCCGGTCTCGGCCTCGTCGCCGCGGGCAGGCGTCGCAGGGCCTGATCGTTCAACGCCGAATTCTTGAGAGCAATCCCAGCCCCCGTCAGGGGGCTGTTTCTTTGGGCGGGCCGCTCCTTGCGGCCGGCGCATGAAAAACGCGGCGGGGAAAGCCCCGCCGCGTCGCGTGTGTGGAATCTAGCGAGCCACTGCGTCAGCGCCTGCGACGCAGGGCAACCAGCCCAAGGCCGAGGCCGGCGAGGCCGGCGCCGGTGGGCAGGGGGATGACGACGAAGTCGATGTTCTGCTGACGGATCTCAAAACGGACGGTTTCATCGCCTGCGGCGCTGGAGTCGCGGGCACCGACGAGGGTTCCGGTCAGGCTCCAATCGAACAGCGAGAGATCGGCATCCGAGACGATCCGCTGGGTGATCGGCCCGTCACCGTTCTCGGCGACACCTGCGAAGAACGAGCCGTCGACATCCAGATCAGGTGCAAAGAACTGAAGATCGCTGAACGACATGGACGCGTTGTCGCGCCTCACCCAGGCTTCCAGCTCGATGCTGTTGAAGGAACGGTTCGGCAGCACGCTGTTGAGGTCGGCGGCGTTGGTGCCGCCCAAGAAAGCGAGGCCGGCGCCCCACGAAAGGATCGTGGACCCGGTCATGTCGGCCATGAAGAAGGCGAAGCCTTGGCCGGCGACGTGCTCGACAATAAAGCTGTAGCTGCGGCCGCTGAGCTGAGCGTTGTTGCCCAAGTTCGCCTGGATGAAGTCGGCGCTGTTCGCGGTCGAGGACTGGTTGGCTAGCGACATGTCCCAGTTGTTGTTGGAGAGTCGGTACTTCTGGGCGGCGACGGTCTGGTTCACCGTGACGCCGGTGATGTCGTCGGAGTTGATCCAGACCTGACCGGCCGAAGCTGCGGTGGCGGCGGAGAACACCAGTCCGAACGAAGCAAGAACGAATTTCCCGTGCATGCGATCTTCTCTCTTCTCGTTAGGTGCGGCCGGCACCTGCCGTTCAGGCCACGTGACTTCAGCGGTCCTGCGCACCGTGTTCCAGGATGAGGTTTTAGCACGCTCTGGCCGGCGGCACAAGGGTGTCTGACAGAAATCTGATTGCTTGTTGTAACACTAACACAAGCAGGCCGATATTCGAAGATCCGGGTTTTGGTCGCTCGTCATGTGCTCTCTGGCGGCAAATGAAAACGCGGCCCCGCATAAACGGCCGCCTGAGTGAAAAAATTTTGTTGAACTTAAAAGAACGGTAACGCCCCGAACTAA
>JAFIFZ010000048.1 GCA_020831775.1 Phycisphaerales bacterium | reverse complement strand
CCCCCCCCCCCCCCCGCGGCGGCGCCCCCCCCCCCCACTCCGAGGGCCGGCCGGGCCATCTCTGAACCCCCATGCCCGGCCGGCTCCTTTTTTCATTCCGGTCTGTCTGTGCGTCCTGTGTGCTCCGGCGAGCCCCGATGGTCGATGGTGAGCTTGCGGGGGCGGGAGCGCGGTGGATGGGTCGCGTCGTTGCTGTGGCGTCGGCCTTACCATGCCGCAGGACCGCCGGGGTCGATCCCGGCACGACACGGACGGAGCCGCCATGAGTGACCAGACGACCCACGCGTCCGACGCAGCGCCCGATGTTCGCGGGGTGTACGACCGCCTGAAGGGCGAGATCCACAAGGTGATCGTCGGGCAGGACGAGGTCGTCGATCAGATGCTGATGGCGATCCTCTGCCGCGGGCATGCGCTGGTGGTGGGCGTGCCCGGGCTGGCGAAGACGCTGCTGATCTCGACGATCGCGCGGACGCTGAGCCTTGAGTTCAGCCGCGTGCAGTTCACGCCGGACCTGATGCCCAGCGACATCACGGGGACGGAGGTGATCCAGGAGGACAAGTCGACCGGTGAGCGACGGCTTGTGTTCGTGCGAGGTCCGATTTTCGCGAACGTGATCCTGGCCGACGAGATCAACCGGACGCCGCCGAAGACGCAGGCGGCGCTGCTAGAGGCGATGCAGGAGCGTCATGTGACGGTGGGCGGGGTTCGTCACGACCTGCCCTCCCCCTTCTTTGTGCTGGCGACGCAGAACCCGATCGAGCAGGAGGGCACTTACCCCCTGCCCGAGGCGCAGCTGGACCGGTTCATGTTCCAGATCCAGATCGGCTACCCGGGCGCGGACGAGGAGCTGGAGATCGTGCGGCGTTCGGTGGAGCGGGAGCTGGCGAGCGTGAACGCGGTGCTGGGCCCGGCGGAGATCGCCGCGGTCCAGAAGGAAGTCCGGAAGGTGCCGGTGGCGGACCATGTGGTCCGATATGCGCTGCGGCTGGTCCGGATGACGCGCGTGAACGAGCCGACGGACTCGGATCTGGCCCGCCCGGAAAAGGCGGGGGCGTACATCGGGTGGGGCGCCGGGCCCCGGGCGAGCGAGTTCCTGGTGCTGGCGGCCAAGGCGCGGGCGGCGGTCGACGGCCAGGACCATGTGACGCTGGACCATGTGCGGGCGGTCGCCAGGCCGGTGCTCCGCCACCGGATCCTGCTGAACTTCAACGCCGAGGCGGACGGGGTGACCACCGACGCGATCATCGATGATCTGGTGTCGTCGGTGCCCGAGGACGGTTCTGGGGCCCGCGAGCGTGCTGGGCTGGACGCGACGATCGGGACTTGACTGATCTTTGATCGGTTTTTACCCGTCGCTTGCGCAAAATTCTGAAAGAATCCGCGCAACCCGCATATCAACACGCCCTTGGCGTGAATCGGTCTGCTTTGCTTCAACGAACCCGATGGGGTGAATACCGGGGGAGTAGGTCGGATTCATCGGGTGCAGGGGTGCATGTAGGCCCGTTCGACAGAGCAAAGGATTCCAACACATGTTGTCACAGACAACCGAGTACGCACTTCGAGCCATGGCCTGCCTCGCGCAGAGCCCCGACGCGTTGACGCCGACGCCGGAGCTGGCGAAGAAGACCGATGTCCCGCCGAACTACCTGGCCAAGGTGCTCCAGCAGCTCTCGGCGGCGGACCTGATCACGGGGCGTCGTGGGGTGGGCGGCGGGTACCGGTTATCCCGCTCGCCGGCGGAGATCCGGTTTTCCGATGTGATCAACGCGGTGAGCCCGATCCGGCGGTTCGACACGCCGCCGAGCGCTGAGGGTGTGGACTCGCAGAGCCTCGGGGCGTTGTACACCCGGCTCGACGACGCGGCCAAGAGCGTGGTCGATGTTTGCAGCAAGGCGACGCTCGCGGATGTGGTTTCGTCGACGCGGGGTTCGGCCCCGATGGGCAACCACCAGGCGACGACGAACAACGGGCGTCCGGACGGGTGGGGAAGCGCTGCTAATATCGGCGCGTGAGCGAACAACCACCCTCAGAAGCGTCACAGTCGGTCCACGAACTCGAACTGCAGCGTCGCGCCAATCGTGACGAGGCCCTAGGACTCGGTCTTCGCCCCTACGGCGACCGGGTCGACGGCCTTGTCGCTTTGGCCGAGGCGGCCTCGTTGTACGACGCCGCGGCGGACGAGGACCATCAGAAGAACGGGAAGGCCGAGGGCTTCGTCGACCGGCGTCCGAGCGTGAAGGTCGCGGGGCGGGTGATGCTGCTGCGCGACAACGGGAAGCTGCTGTGGATGAACCTCCGCGACGAGACGGGGGACCTTCAGGTCGCGGTGAGCAAGCGTGACTGCGACGCGACGGGGTTTTCGCTGGCGAAGCTGACGGACCTGGGCGACATCGTCGTTGCGGGCGGGCGTCTGATGAAGACGCGGACGGGTGAGGTCACGGTCTGGTGCGAGACAATGGGGTCCGGCGCCAAGTGCCTTGTGCCGCCGCCGGAGAAGCACGCGGGGCTGCAGGATGTCGAGCTTCGGTACCGCCAGCGGTACATCGACATGTGGTCGAACCCCGAGACGGTTCGGGTGTTCAAGCTTCGGAGCGAGATCATCGGCGCGCTGCGTGCGGAGATGGCGCGTCGGGGGTACACCGAGGTCGAGACGCCGATGCTGCAGGCGCAGGCGGGCGGGGCGGCGGCGAGGCCGTTTGCGACCCATATGAACGCGCTGGATATGGATCTGTACCTTCGGATCGCGCCGGAGCTGTACCTCAAGCGGCTGCTGGTCGGGGGGCTCTCGAAGGTCTTTGAGATCAACAGAAACTTCCGCAACGAGGGTTTGGACAAGCAGCACAACCCCGAGTTCACGATGCTGGAGGCGTACTGCGCGTTCGGCGATGTTGAAACGGTGATGGAGCTGACCGAGTCGCTGGTGCGTGTTTGTGCGCAGCGAGTGGGCGAGCTTTCCGGGGGCGGGACGGCGCTGGCGTTCGGGGATCTGACGATCGATTACGAGAAGGCTTTCCGGAGAACCGCATACGGAGAGTTGTTCGAACGCGCTCTGGGGTTCGACATGGCCGACACGGGCCGGGCGCGGGACGAGGCGAAGCGTCGCAACATCCGAACAAGCAACGATAAGGGTGAGGAGATCGACGACGCGTTTGTGGTGAACGAACTCTTCGAGGCGTTCGCCGAGCCGCTGATCGATCCTTCCGAGCCGACCTTCATCACCCATTATCCGGCGGCGATCAGCCCCCTGACACGGGCGAATGTGGACAACCCATTGCTGTCGGACCGTGCCGATCTTTTCATCGGTGGGATGGAGATCGCTCCGAACTACACGGAGCTGAACGACCCGGATGTGCAGGCGGAGCGTTTCCGATCGCAGCTTGTTGGGATCGCCGACGATGAGGCGACTTTCCGCACCTTTGATGAAGATTTCGTCCGTGCGCTCCGTGTGGGCATGCCTCCGGCCGGGGGGATGGGTCTTGGCGTTGACCGTCTGGCGATGCTTTTGACGGACCAGCGGACGATCCGGGATGTGATTCTCTTTCCTCTGCTTCGTCGCTCATCGGTGTAAGTGCGGGAAAATCCGGGGGGGATGCGGGGCGTCCCGATCGGACAAGTGATGTCGGTTGTTGGGCCTGTCGATAGTTAGACTGGCCCCGGGGTGTGATTGTGACTAATATCAGATTGACAGTGGATACACACCGGTACGAAACACAATCATCGCGGGCGGGGTAGAACTCCGCTCTTTTCGCATCCCGGCGTGCGGCCGGTCGCCGCGCCGACAACCGAACAAGAAGAAGGACAACAAGTCATGGCCAAGAAGCGAAGCAAGAAGAAAACCGCCCGTCGCGGGCCGGGTCGCCCCCGCAAGTCGTCGGCGCTCTCGTCGGTTTCGACACTCGACCTTGTCGCGGAGATCGGTCGTCGCGAATCCCGTCTTTCAGAGTTGCGTGACTATCGCGACCAGCTCGCCGAAGAGCTTTCGCAGACCGAGCAGGAGCTCGCGGGTCTGGAGGCTGTGATCGCCGCGGCCGGCGGGGCCTCGGGCGCGCCGACTCGTCGCGGTCCCGGTCGCCCCAAGGGCAGCCGTGGTCCCGGGCGTCCGGCGGGCAAGCGTGGCCCGGGCCGTCCCAAGGGCAGCAGGAACAAGACGGCGGCGGGTCGCCCTCGCAAGCGTCCCCAGAACGACATGACCCTCGAAGACGCGATCGCCGGCGTGCTGCGCGGCCAGGTGATGGGGATCCCCGAGATCACCGACTCCGTGCTCGCCAGCGGGTACCAGAGCGGCGCCGCGAACTTCAAGACCATCGTCAACCAGACGCTGATCAAGAGCGACCGGTTCAAGAAGGTCGCCCGCGGGCAGTACACCACCGCCTGAGGCGTCCGACACAACGAATCACAGAGCGGCCCGGCCTCGGCCCGGCCGCTTTTTCGTGCGCACAGAAGGCCCGAGCTTGCATCGCTGCGCCCGCGGGTTTACTACCCTGACGCCATGACCAAGACCATGGAAGTTTCGCCTCTGATGCTCGGCGTCAGCGGGATGCGCGGGATCGTCGGGGGCTCGCTCACGCCGGACCTCGTCGCGTCGTACGCGGGCTCGTTCGCCGCTTACCTTCGGGATTCGCTCGGGCGCACGCCGAAAGTTGTGGTGGGGCGAGACGGGCGGGCGGGGGGCGAGGCGGTGCAGGCTTCGGCGGTCGCGGGGCTGCTCAGCGCCGGGGCGGATGTGCTCGACGCGGGCGTCGCGATGACGCCGACGATGGGTGTGCTGACCGATCGCCTGGGCGCAGACGCGGGGGTGATCATCACCGCGAGCCACAACCCCCAGCCCTGGAACGGGGTGAAGTTTCTGCTTCCGACGGCGGGTGGCAAGCACGCCGCCGCGCCCGCGGCAACGCTGGCTTCGAAGATCATCGAACGCTTCAGGGCGGGGCCCGTCGCGTGGGCCGAGTCGGCTGCCGTGGGCAAACTGGAGCCGGCGCACCTCGGCGTCGACGAGCACATCGGGCTGGTGTTGGATCGATTGTCGGAGTTGGAGGGCGGGTCCGCCGCCGAGCCGGGCGAGGGCATGAAGGTGGTGCTGGATTCTGTCAACGCCTCGGGCATCGGCGGCGGGCGCCGGATGCTCGAAGAGCTCGGGTGCGAGGAGATCCTGCATTTGGGCGCCGAGCCGACGGGGCTCTTTCCTCACGAGCCGGAGCCGACGGCGGAGAACCTGGTCTCGGTCGCCGAGGCGGTTCGGGAGGCGGGGGCCGCGGTCGGCTTCGCCCAGGACCCCGACGCCGACCGGCTCGCGCTGATCGATGATCGCGGCACATACATCGGCGAGGAGTACACGCTGGCGCTCTGCGCGATGTCGGTGCTCGAAGCGCTGAAGGAAGCGGGGAAGGCTGGGGACGCGGTGCTGGCGGCGAACCTGTCGACGAGCCGCATGGTGGACGACGTGGCCGAGCGGTACGGGGCGCGTGTGGTGCGGACGCCGGTGGGCGAGGCGAATGTGGTCGAGGCGATGCTCCGCGAGCGGGCGGTGCTCGGGGGCGAGGGCAATGGGGGCGTGATCTGGCCGGGGGTGACGCTGGTGCGCGACAGCCTGTCGGCGATGGCGCTGGTGCTCTCGCTGCTTGCGCGGACGGGCGAGACTTTGAGCGGGCTGGTGGGCGGGCTGCCTTCGTACGCGATCGTGAAGAGCAAGACGCCGATCCCCTCGCGCGAGGCGGCGGATCCGGCGATCGAGAAGGTGGCGTCTGCGTTCGGCTCGCACCGGGTCGACCTGCAGGACGGGGTGCGTGTGGATCTGGAGTCTGAACGGGCGTGGGTGCAGGTGCGGGCGAGCAACACCGAGCCGATCATGCGTCTGATCGCCGAGGCGCCGACGAGGGAGAGGGCGGAGGCGCTGGTGAAGGAGGCGGAGGCGGCGATCGCGGGGGGATGAGCGTTTTGATGGTGTTCGGATGTGCGTTGACGGGTCGGACCCGACCCTTCGCTTCGCTCAGGGGTCGGCGTCAGTCCCCATCCCGCGTCCAGAGCCCTCCTCCCAGCGCCCCGTCTTCCCGGGCGTGGCCCGGGAGGACGCGTATACTCCGCCCCCATGGTGGCCCAACCAGACCAACTCAGCCCCGGCCAGCGCGTGCGTGTGATCGCCCACATCCCCAAGGGCGACACCTACCTGAAGACCTCGTACGAGGGCAAGGTCCGCCGCTTCGGCCAGCAGAAGACCGGCTCGTGGTTCGCCCACGCCAAAGACAAAAAGCTCTGGATCGACCGGCTGGAGCTTGAGATGGACGACGGCGAGATCATGGTCTGCAACCTCGACCAGTTGACGCGGGTCGAGACTGTCGAAGGCTGAGGCGAGAACCCGATGCAAACCTGTGGCAGTGGCGGCTTGCCCGCCAGTGTTTTTCTGTCGTTGAGCCCGGGGATGGGTTCAGGGTCGCCGCGGCGACGGGGTCAATCCGGCCAGATGCGGACAATGTCGATATCTCGGTTCCTGTCTCTCGTGTCAAGGAGCTCGGCGTAGACGGCTCCGCCCGCGCCGTCGCGCCGGATGCCCACCAGATACGCCCCCGGTTCGCCATCGAGCAGATCTCGCATAAACCGTTGGCGGTAGGCCTCGGGCACCCCGTATCGGAGCATGGCAGACTCAGCTCGCAGAGTTTGGCGGATCGTTGTCTGCCACGGCCCACGGGGAGATCCACGGTGCTTGCGGATGTGGGGCCTGGAATGGATCGCGACCCACTGTTCTTCGAGCGTGTTCTCCGGCCATCGGGTGGTGGTGAGCACCGGCGGAAGCGCGGCTGAGTGGACCGCCAATCCGGCGATGTACAGCCTGTTCCGTTGCTCGCCCGTCGCGATGTTGACTTCGGTAAGCGTCGTTGGGTTCGGCCCAAACATGACGACTGCGACCAGAAACAGGCCGAGGAACAGCAGCACGATCAGGAACCGTGCCGCTTGTTGAGCGCAACCGGATTCTGACTGGTCGCCGTGTCTTTCGGCCATGGCTCGCTCCAGACCGGCGGCACGCCGATCCGACTCCTCTTGTGTGCGATCTCAATCCGGCCAGATGCGGATGGTTCGCTTGTCGCGCTCGCCTCTTGAGCTGACATTGAAATCGGCGTACAGCACGTCGGTGGACTTGTCGACGCGGACGAGCGGGTAGACGCCGTCGGGGATGCCTCGGATGAAGAGCTCGATGGTGTCGGTCCGGATTTCTTCGGGCACGCCGTACTCCAGCATCAACAGCTCTGCCCAGTAGAGCAGTATCACACTGTTCGCCCAGTGGCCCGAGACCTTCGTGCACCTCGGCCGCCCGAAATGGCGGTGGATCCTGATCGGCGCCCACACCTCCGGAAGCACCGAAGGCCACGGCGTTTCGATGAGGATCGTGTACGCCGGTTCTTTGAGCGTTGCGGTTCGGAACGGGATGCCGTAGAGGAGCGTCCGCCCGCGCTGCTCGCCCGTCGCCTGGTTGAGCTCGATGTAGGTGACGGTGCGGCCGGCGAAGACATTGTGCAGCAGGACGAGCACGCCGATGAGCGAGACACCGACCCACAACGCCACGCGGAGGATGGGTCGTCGCCTTTGCTCGGGTTGGTGGTTGATTTGCTGCATGGCGGACAGTCAGAGGACGCGGATCGGCCCTCCTTGTGTATCCGCGTGGGCGTGGGTATCGGTTGCGTGTGTTCGGCTTAGTCGTGGTTTGGGTCAGAGGGGTCTGGATCAGAGGGGTCCGGGTCGGCGGGGTCGCCGTCGACCAGGCGGCGCCAGAGTTCGGCCTCTTGCCATTGCATGCCGAGCCACTCTTCGTGCAGGGCCTGAAAGAAGTCGTGATGGTGCTGTTCGGATCCGAACTCGGCGCGGTCGAGCGGTTCGGGTTCGCGGAGGCCGCCTGCCACCGTGACCGTGAAAGCGTCCGCGTCACGCATGTCGTAGATGAAACTGTCGATGAGCTGGCGGGTTCTCCAGTGCCGGCGCCGGTCGACCTGCTTCGGATCGACATCGGCGAGGCGGCGGAAGATCGTGATCCTGTCGCGTGCGCGTTCGATGTTTCTGCGCTTTGCGGGCGGGATCGCCGGGTCGTGGGCCATGATCCCGAGGCGAGCGCCCGCCTCGTGCAGCCTCGCCGTTGCTTCTTCAAGGATCGCCTCTCGCGACGCCTTCGCCCGCTCGGGCGGGAGCGCGTCCAGCAGGTAGAGCATCGCCGCGGCGGTTCTGACCTGCGTCAGGGCTTCGATCGACGAGGCGATCGTCTCGGTCTTGAAATCGTCGGATTCGGCCCAGATGTCGGTGTACAAGCCGGAAAACGCGGCGAGCACATCCTCGAACGCGTCGGCGCGGCTATCAGAATCGCTTCTCCAGAACCGAATGTCTTCGGGGGTGTCGGCGGGCGTGATGTCGAAGACAAGAATCCGCTGCTGGCGAAGGATGATCAGCCGGACCGACTCGCCCTCGGCGAGCGATCTGACACGCTCGCCGACTGCGCTGAAATGGCCGGGCGGCTCGCCCTCGATCGAGATGATCAGGTCGCCCGGTTCGACGCCGGCCTCCGCCGCGGGCGTGTCGAGCATGACCGCGGTCACCTCAACGGTCTGTATAGGCCTGAACTCGTGCGAGCCGAGGATGATCGCCGGCCCGTCGCCGACGATGATGCCGAGCATGCGCGATGTCTCGAACGCGTCGGCGCGGCTATCGGAATCCTTGCTCCAGAGCCGAAGGTTGTCGGGCTCTTCGGCGGGCTCGATGTCGAAGACAAGAGTCCGCCGCTCGCGGAGAACGACGAGGCGGACCGACTCGCCCTCGGCGAGCGCTCTGACACGCTCGCCGACCGTCCTGGACTCGCCGGGCGGCTCACCATCGATCGAGATGATCAGATCGCCCGGTTCGACACCGGCCTCCGCCGCGGGCATGTCGAGCACGACCGAAACCACCTCGACGGTCTGTATCGGGTCGGCGCCGTGCGAACCGAGGCTGAGCGCCGGTCCGTTGTCGACGATGATGCCGATCAACCGGGGCGGGGTCTCTGGCTCGCGGGGGGCGGACTTTGCTGGGGAGTCGATGAAGGCGCTGCTGACCACGATCGGATTGAGCCCGACTGGGATCCGTTCCAGCTTGTTGCGATCGCGCAGATCCGCCTTGAGTACTTCGAAGTTGTGCAGGAATCCGCACAGGCGATCGATCTCGGGGTCGGGAGGGCCTGCGGTTGCCGCCTCGGCCGCCGCCGCTTGCACGAAGAGGGCCGCTGCGAAAAGACAGGCGATGTCGCCCGTGAAAAACCGCCGTTTCCGCCGCGTCATGGCCGATCCTCCCCTTGTCGAAGCGTTCGGACTCTGTGCCGTTCGTCCCGCCCGCGGGCCCGGTTCCCGGCGCGGGCGTGTGGAGCGAGTGTAAAGCAAGCGCCTTGCAGGCACAATTACAGAGTCGGGATTTCTGTTTGGGGCGTGGATGGTTTCCGGCTTCAGTCGATCAGGTTGATCCTGATCAGCGTGCTTCCGAAGCGGGCGACCCACTCGTCGTTGTAGGCGTCGATCATCTTTTTGAACTCCGCCATCGCCTGCGAGCGGTCGAGGCGCCCCATCTCGCCGAGGTTCTGGCCGATGAACTCGTTGATCCCGAGGAGGCTCACGCGATTCATATCGACCTCGGCGTCAGCCAGTTCGCGGATCCATGCGTCGCGACGATCGGAGCGAACGATCAGCCAGGTCTCGAAGGCGTCGGTGGAGACGATCGAAGCGATCTGATCGATGTGCTTTTCATCCGGCCTGCCGACCGCGATCTCGATGACGGTCGTGCCGATCTGAAAGTCTCCGAGTGACGCGGTTTCGTCTTTCGCCCATGTGCCGTCGCCGCAGTTCGCTGCGCGTTTCAGGTCGATGCCCGGGAAGCGTGCTTCGAGCTTGGCGCCGACGAGGTACTGAGCGACATCGCCGCTCTTTCGTTTGTCTTCGGCTTGTTTGATGATCTCCGCCACAACGGCCGTGACCGATCTGTTTCTGCAGCGAACGGCGATCGGGCCGGACTCGGCGTACCTGCGGAGGTGATCGGCGACAACAGTTTGCGCCGCATCGAGCATCGATTCTCTCTGTGGCGGCGCGGCGGCTTCGAAACCGGTCGAGCGCAACGCGTCGAGGATTCTTGGACCCCAGCTCCGTATCTCCGAGCTGCGGCGGCCGTGCGTCTTGTTCGGCGGGTCGATGTTGAACCTGTCACAGGCCGCCTTGCCGAAGGTCTCGTGGCTCTTCAGCCCGCTGCTGCCTTCGCCCGACATGTGCTCTGTGAGTTCGAGGACCGGGTCGCGGCGGAGTTTCTCCAAGAGCGCGAGCGCCGCCTGCAGGCGAGCGGGCACGATCCGTTCGCCGTCGGACATCTCGGCGATGATCTTTTCGATCGCGGCCGCGAGCTGTGGATGCTGGTTCAATTCCTGTCCCCGCTGAGGTCGGTCGGATCAGCGATTCGCGCCGGAGGCTGCTGTGAGCGGCGTTCCCGCGTGCTGGACGAGCTTGTTCATGTAGTTGTCGGCGATCCATTCGATGACATCGGCGCAGACGGCGTCGCCGAAGCCGAAGAGTGCCTGGTTGAGCGGGACGGTGACTTTGTAGCCGTCGGCGCCCATGAGTCTGGCGCACTCGTCGGGGTTCAGGAGTCGGACTTTGTATCTGCCGTAGCCGGCCTGGAAGAGGATCTGCCGCCCCGAGCCGCCCTTGGGCGTGCGGAGGCACCCGGCGATGCCGTCGGTGCGGAGCTCGGCCATGGATTTGGCGTTGCGGACGCGCCGGAAGACTGTGCCGTAGGACCATGTTCGCTTTGCGATCATGGCGTCGGCGAGGGCGCGGTGTCTGGGGCTCATCTGGCTGAGCAGGTACTCGGATCGCTCGCGGCTCCACCATTGAGGCGAGTCGTCTGGCACGCGATCAACGACCGAGGCGAGCTTTGTCTTGGCGTAGGGCGGGAGCTCGGGGAGCGGGCGGACAGCCCAGTCCAGATCGCTGCAGCGGCGGATCGCGGCGATGAGCGCCGGCGGGCGCAGCGCGGACGGGGTGAGGTCGCCCGGCTCGATGGTTGGCAGGTCGTCGGCGATGCGCTTGCAGAGAACGAAGAGCCTTGGCCTGCTTTGGGGGACGAAGTGCGCCGCATCGATCGTGAAGGCGTCGACGGCGTAGCCGAGGTCGTTCATCGCCTGCAGCGCGGCGTGGAAATCGTCGCCGCCTTGCGAGCTGAGGAACCCTGTGACATTTTCGAGCAGGACCAGGGCCGGGCGTGCGTCGCCCTTGGCCTCGAGCAGTCGGTGGAAACCCCAGAACGCGGACGACTGACCCGAGCGGATGCCTCGCCGTGCGCCTGCAAGGGAAAGATCGGTGCAGGGGAACGAGGCGTGGGCGAGCGTGAAGTCAGGCACGAGGTCGGGCGTGTCGGCGAGTTCGTGGATGTCGTCGGTGGAGTAGTAGGGCGCGGGGCCGAAATGCCCCTCGTACATGCGGAGCTTCTGCTTGTCGAGGTCGTTGGCGAAGGCGATCGTCCAGCCCGCGCGTTCCAGGCCGATGCGGGCCAGCCCGATCCCGGCGAAGAACTCGCCGAAGCTGTACGCCGACGGCGCCCCGCGGGGCTGAGCGGGGAAGTTGAAGAGCTGCTGTGTGGTCATGCTGCGTCGGGGTTGCGGCGGGCTTTGCGGGCTTAGCGTGGGGGCCGAGACTACCACCGGTGTGGTATTCAGACAGGTGCTAGCGACACCGAACAACATACTATCTATGGTCGGCCGCCGAGTCGAGGGTGTCGTCGAGCTTGCGGAGCAGGCGCGGGGGAACCCCGCGGCCTTTGAGGCGGCATTCCCAGATGGTCCAGACCGACCAGCCCTGCGCCCGGAGTTCGCGTGCGGCACGCCGGTCGCGGGTGACATTGCGGGCGATCTTCTGACTCCAATAGCGCCGGTTGGTCTTGGGGGTTCTTGAGCCTCTGGGGCAGTTGTGGGCGTGCCACCAGCATCCATGGACGAAGATGGCGATCTTCGCCCTGGTCACGACGAAGTCGGGGGCGCCCGGGAGGTTCTTGGCGTGACGGCGGCAGCGGATGCCGCGGGCGCGGAGTTCGGCGGCGACGAGCCGCTCGGGAGCGGTGTTCTTCGAGCGGACCTTGGACATGCAGCGTGAACGCTGTTCGGGCGTCAGCGTGTCGGCCATGCTTGACGGTAGGAGATGTCTCCAGAGTCCCCAGAGACCGCCGAACCATCACTCGTGAGTACTGGTCCCCCTCGGCTTCCCTATCCTCTTGCCCTTCTGCGGCATGAACCATGATGGAGCGAGCACCCGCCAATCGATCGTCCGGTCGCGACCCGGGCGGGTCGGTGATGCCGCTCGGCGATCACCTTGAAGAGCTTCGGGCTCGGATCATCATCGCGATCCTCGGGCTACTGCCTGTCTTTGCGGTCTCGCTGCTGCTCTCGCGCACGGCGTTGCGGCTGATCATCGCGCCGATGCAGGAGGCGCTGCTCAGCCAAGGCCTGCCCGGGCAGCTCCAGACGCTCAGCCCCGTCGAGCCCCTGACGACCTGGCTGCGTGTGGGCCTGGTGCTGACGGTGATCTTCGGGGCGCCGTGGCTGGTCTACCAGCTCTGGCGGTTCATCTCGCCGGGGCTGTACCGCAACGAGCGGCGGTTTGTGCATGTGCTGATCCCGATGAGCTTCTTCATGAGCCTGGCGGGGGTGCTGTTTCTGTACAAGCTGATTCTGCCGCTGGTGCTGGTGTTCTTTCTCCAGTTCGGGGCGGGGCTTGGACGGATCACGGCCGAGACGATGGTGCTGCCCGACGGGACGGAACTGCCGTCGGTGATGGTGCTGCCGGCCGACCCGATCGCGCCCGAGGCGGGGTCGTGGTGGATGAACACCGAGCTGATGCAGCTTCGCATCGCGATCGGTGAGGGCGAGAGGGCGAGGGTGGTGGGCGTGCCGGTGACCAGCGGCAATGCCCTGGCGCAGCAGCCGCGGCTGAGCGAGTACACGAGGCTGATCCTGAACATGGCGCTCGCGTTTGCGCTGGGGTTCCAGACGCCGGTGGTGGTGCTGCTCTTGGGATGGATGGGGCTGGTGACGCCGGCGTCTTTAGGGCGGGTGCGTCGGTACGCGGTGCTGGGGGCGGCGGTGGTGGGGTCGGTGCTGACGCCCGCGGACCCGATCTCGATGGTGATGCTGGCGGTGCCGTTGTACCTGCTGTACGAGCTGGGGATCCTGCTGCTGCGTGTGATGCCGATGGGCAAGGAGCCGGACACCGAGGCGCCCGATGAAGCGTGGTACGACGACCCGCACGCCGACAGCGGGAAGGGCGGCGGCAAGGGGAGCGGGCGGTGAGCCTGCGCGACTGGTTCAAGCGGAAAGACGGGGCCGGGGGGGCGGGCGAGGGTGCGCCGGACACGCCCGAACCGACGCCGACGGATCTCGAGCACATGGCGCGGGCGCTGGAGCTGGCCCGGGAAGCTTCGGCTGCGGGCGAGACGCCCGTCGGGGCGGTCGTCTACGAGACCGAGTCTGGGCGTGTGCTCGCCGAGGCCGCCAACACACGCGAGCGGGAGCGCGACCCGGCGGGGCACGCGGAGTTTCTGGCGATCCGGGACGCCGCGGCGGCTGTCGGCGACTGGCGCCTCAGCCACTGCACGCTGGTCGTGACGCTCGAACCCTGCCCGATGTGCGCCGGAATGATCGTCAACGCGCGGGTGGGACGCGTGGTCTACGGGGCGAATGACCCCAAGGCCGGGGCGTGCGAGAGCCTGTACACGATCACCGACGACCCGAGGCTGAACCACCGGCCGCAGGTCATCGGCGGCGTGATGGCCGAGGAGTCGGCCGAGCTCCTCCGCGGGTTTTTCAGGTCGCTGCGCGAGCGGAACCGGGGGCGGAAGGGCGGGGGCTGAGATGCCCGAGCTCCCCGAGGTCGAGCGGATCCGCCAGAGCCTGTCGCCTGGCTTGATCGGCAAGCGGGTGGTCGGGGCGACGCTGCACCGGCGGGATGTGCTGGTGGTCCCGGGAGATCCGGCGGGCGGGTTTTCACGCCAGCGGTCGGGGGAGTCGAAGCCGCGGCGGTACGAGGCACGTCACCTGCTCGTCGGGACGACGGTCGTTGATGTGCAACGGCTGGGCAAGGAGCTGGCGATTGTCGGTGAGACGGAGAGCGGGCCAGGGCGATCGGTGCTCCTGGTCCGCCTGGGGATGACGGGCCAGCTCGTGCTGCTCGGCCCCGGCGCGAGGGCGAGCAAGCGCGACCACATCCACGCAACACTGCGGCTCGAGGGCGGCGGACGATTGCTCTTCCGGGATCCCAGACGCTTCGGAGGACTGCGGGCCTTCGAGAATCTCGAGTCGCTGCGGGAGCACTGGAGCGGGCTGGGGCCGGACGCGCTGGGGGTGACCGGGCCGGTGCTGCGGAAGCGGCTCGGGGGCTCGGCCCGGGCGATCAAGGCCGCGCTGCTCGACCAGCGGGTGATCGCCGGCGTCGGGAACATCTACGCCGACGAGGCGCTGTTCGAGTCGGGCATTGCGCCCGGTCGGGCGGCGGGGTCGCTGAGCGAGGGCGAGGCCTCGAAACTGGCCTCGGCGATCCGGGCGATCCTGGCCCGGGCGATCGAGGCGGGAGGGTCGTCGATCCGCGACTACCTCGACGCCGGAGGTGTGGCCGGGATGGCGCAGACGCTGCACCGGGTGTACGGGCGCGGGGGGCTGGCGTGCCAGCGTTGCGGCGGGGAGCTCGCGCAGATTTTGCTGGCCCAACGAACAACGGTGTTCTGCCCGGCGTGCCAGCGGTGAACGCCGGAAAGACACGGGTTGTCCACACGGCGCTGGGGAACTTTGGCGTCGGCGGGGTCCGGCTGAGGGTCGGTCAACGCCCCTCGGGTGGAGACCCGAGGGATCTCCACTTCTTTAAGAAGATAGAGAACTGGGTTCTTCATAGTCAGATGGGCTGGCGCGATGTGGACAACCTCGCGACCCGCCCGTAAGTGCTTGAAAACACAGGATTTGCGCGATGGGCCGGCGTGGGTTTTCCTGGCGCGGGGCTGGCGCGGGCGAGGAGGGTCGTCCGTCGGTTTGGCGCTTTGGGATCTTGTCGGCGGGTTCTGCGCGGGGTTTGCGCCATCTGAACCGAGCGGTCGCGCCGAGTTATCCACAGGGGACACACACGGATTGCGCCAAGGCGGATCGGTGTGGTTGTTCGGGTTCTCGGACGGTGTCCGGCGTCATATCGGACGCTTCGGGGATCCGCGCCAACCCGAATCGGGAGGGTGTTATACAGACCGATTGTCGTCGTTGCCCTGAACAGGGGCGTTGGTTTCGGCGGTCACGCGTCGGATGGCGCGGTTGGCGATGCTGCCGATCACAACGACAACAAAGAGGGTGACCATGACGCCGGCGATGATGGCGTTGGTGTTCCGCGTGCCGTCGACCGCCTCGCGGGTGAGTTCGCCCTCGATCATCGAGGCGAGGTAGATGACAGCGGCGGTGCGAGGGAGCATGCCGATGGCGGTGCCGGCAACATAGATGTGCAGCGGGACCTTCACGGAGGCGAGGACGAGGTTGGTCAGGGCGAAGGGGGAGTTGGGCGGCAGGCGGACGAGGGTGACGATGGCGAAGGTCTTCAGGGGTCCGGCGCCGACGAGGGCGTCGTGGACGGCCTTCCAGCGGGGCTTCTCGTTGATGATGCCGGTGACACGGTCGCCCGAGGCGGGGCGGGCGATGCAGTAGCCGAGTGTGGCGGCGCCGGCGAACCCGCAGAGCGCCAGGGCGAGACCGACGGGGAAGCCGAAGGCCCAGCCTGCGAGGACGGCCTGGGCGTAGGTGGGGAGGAGGGCGAGGCCGGCGAAAAGGATGAACCCTCCGACATAGACGAAGTAGCCCAGGGTTTCGAGGCCGTTGAGCCAACTCCCGATGGAGCTGAGGTAGATGAGCAGGAGGAAGCCGCCGGCGGCGGGGAAGAAGAGGGCGATGGCGCCGAGGACGGCGACGGGCCCGAGGCGCTTGGCCATAGAGCGATCGTCGGCGGTCGTCTCGGCCTCGGGCGTCTGGGCGGGCTGGGGATCGTCCTTTTGGAGGTCGTTCACGGTGAGCGAGGATAGTCGCCCGCGGTGGGGGGGGAGCGGCCGGGGGGGGGGGGGGGGGGGGGGGGGGGGGGGGGGGCGGGGGGGGGGGGGGGGGGGGGGGGGGGGGGGGGGGGGGGGGGGGGGGGG
>JAFIFZ010000046.1 GCA_020831775.1 Phycisphaerales bacterium | reverse complement strand
AGGAAGGCGAAGAAGTCGTCGGCGTCGATCACGCCGTCGTTGTTGAAGTCGGCGCGGGGATCGCCTGAAGCGAAGAGGCTGAGGAAGAGGAAGAAGTCGTCGGCGTCAACCACGCCGTCGCCGTTGAGGTCGGGCGGGCAGGTCGGCGCGCCGGGCTCGGCGTCGGTCGTCCAGACGCCGGTGCCGGTGGCGAGCAGGAGCCTCGGGCTGGGGCCTCCGGCGTAGCCGAACGCGCGGGAGATCCCGGCGCTGGAGAGGCCGGTGTTGAAGGCGCTGAAGGTGGCGCCGCCGTCTGTGGAGCGCTGCACGCGGTCGTTGTTGGTGCGCAGGGCGTAGACGACCGAGCTGTCGTTCAGGTCGACGCGGACATCGCGGATCGGGAGGGTGTAGCCGGTGTTGGCCCAGGTCTGGCCGGCGTCGGTGGTGACATAGAGGCCGCCCTCGGCGTTGTGCCGGTCGGCGAGGAAGAACTTCTGGATGTCTGAGGGGTCGGGTTCGATCCACATGCCCTGGACGCCGATGGGCAGGCCGGAGTTGGATGAGGCCCAGTTGGTGCCGCCGTCGGTCGAGCGGAGGACGCCGCCCTCCTGGGGCTGGCTGGTCTTCTCGAAGGAGGCGAGAACGGTCTGGTCGGTGCCGTCCTCGACGATCTGCAGACCGCGGACGGGCGTGTTGCCATCGAGGCTCTCGAAGACCTTGTCCCATGTTTCGCCGCGGTCGGTCGAACGCCAGACGGTGCCCTCGAAGCCTGCGACGCCGAAGTCCTGTCCGGCGGCGTAGATGAGGTTGTTGTCGTTCTGGCTGAAGCGCATGACCCAGAGGCGGGCCTCGAAGAGCGTGCCCTGGTTGGGGCCGAGGTAGGTCCATGTGCCGTCGGTCTCGCGCCGGTAGAGGGCTTCCTGCGAGCTGGCGCTGGTGGGGCCGTCGTGGATGACATAGAGGAACCCGTCGGGGGCGAAGGCGACGGTGTTGTAGCGGGCGCCGGGCAGGCCGGTCTCGAGCGTCCAGGTCTCGCCGCCGTCGGTGGAGGAGTAGATGCCGCCGCTGTTGAGCGCCTGGAAGGCGAGGGCCATCTCGTCGGGGTTGCTCGCGTTGGAGGCGACGGAGAAGACGCTCAGCGCGCCGATGCCTTCAGAGCTCGGCGTGACGGTGGCGGCCGCGTCGGGGCTGCGCAGCACACCGATCGAGTCGGCGCCGAAGAGCATGTCGCTCGAGCTGCCCGGCTCGAAGCGGACGGACTGCATCGAGACGGGCGTGGTGTTGCCGACGCCGAACGACCAGGTCGTCCCGCCGTCGGTCGAGCGGTTCAGGCCCTGCGTGGTGGCGGCGTAGAGGTTCAGCGTGTTGTTGGGATCGACGGCGATGTCTCTGACAACGAGGCTGGGCCACGAGGGGTCGCTCAGCTCAGTCCAGTTCGCGCCGAGGTCGGACGAAGCGAAGACGCCGACGAACTGCGAGCCGAACTGCTGGCCGCCGCCGACGAACAGTCTGCCGTCGATCCAGCTGACGCTGTTGATCGGGTTGCCCGGAAGGCCGAAGGAGCGGTCGGTCCAACTGGCCCCGCCGTCGGTGCTGACCCAGACGGCGCCGCCGCCAAACCCGCCGGCGAAGCCGACGGCGACATTGTTGGTGTTGCTCGGATCGACGGCGATCGAGCGGCCGGACATCGGCGAGGGCATGGGGGGCGTGAGATCCTGCCAGCTGAACCCGCCGTCGGTGCTGCGCAGGAGATTGGCGGGCTGGCTGCCCAGCGCCTCGGCGACGCCCGCCCAGACGATGTCGGGGTTGGTGGGGTCGACCTCGACTGCGAAGGTCTGATCGTTGAGCCCGAAGCCGAAGAGCTGCTGCGTCCAAGTGGCGCCGTCGTCATCGCTGCGCCACACGGCGTCGAACGAGCCGATGTAGACACGCCCGTTGGAAGCGAACGCGATCTCGTAGACGCTGGTGTTGCCGATGGCCGAGACCTGGCTCCAAGTGGCGCCGCCGTCGGTCGAGCGGTACAGCGTGCCGCCGGTGCTGCCCGAGGGCGCGACGCCCGCGAGCACGACGCCCGGGGCGGTCGGGGACGCGGCGACATCCATCACATCGCCGCCGAACGGGCCGAGGGCCTCCCACACACCCGAACGGACGCCTGGCCCCGTGCCCGGGTCGGAGGCGTCGCCGGTGGCGGTGTGGGCGATCGCGCGGTTGCCGCGATCGTCCTCCTGGACATGCTCGACGGGCCCGGCGACGGCGCAGGCCGCAAGCCCGGCCGCCGCGAGAACTGCAGCGATCTCATTGGTGGTACGACTCATAAGGTCAATCTCCTCTGATTCCTGCCCTCCGGCCGTGCCACCGAAACAGACGGCGGCCACACCCCGGGGGCATCGCCAGTCGTGCGAACGCACGAGGCGGTCAAGATAACGGAATTTGACCCGTGCGGCGACCACAAACGGGGATTGGGAGGGAGATTCTCGATTGTTCCAAGACTCGCGCCCCAACCATGCTCCGCAAGCATAAAAACGCCGCCCTGGCGGGCGGCGTGTCAATTCTTGCGTTGAGATCGAGACCGCGTCTCAGCACCCCTGGGCGAACAGCCCGAGGTACTCGAAGAAATCGTCCGCGTCGATCACGCCGTCCCCGTTGATGTCGGCGAGGGGGTCGCCATCGGCGAATAGCTGCAGGAACAGGAAGAAGTCGTCCGCATCGACAACGCCGTCGCCGTTGAGGTCGGCGGGGCAGCTCGGGGCCGGCGTTGCGGTGAAGACGCCGATGGTGCCGTTCTGGAAGAAGATCGAGAAACCGATCTGCCCATCGTCGTTGATGCTGATCGGGCCGTTCATGACCTGGATACCCGTGAAGCCCCCGAAGTCGAAGCCGGCGGGCAGATCGCCGAGGTCCGTTGGCATGAGCTGGTCGACCTCGACGAGCTTGACGATGTTCTGCCCGTCGCCGATATAGAGGGCGGTGCTCACGCCGTCGCGCGCTCTGAAGGCCGTCCACCCGCTGGAGTTGATGGCGGGGCCGAAGTTGATGAAATCGCTGGAGATGATGTCGAGGTCGCCGGGCTGGGCGATGCGGACTTCGTCCGTGCCGTCGTTGGCGTAGAGGGCGTACTGGTTGGTCGAGCGGAGCCGCCCGTAATACGCGAGTCGCCCGTCCTGGCTCATCGAAACGCCGTTGGCGAAGGCGTTGAACGGTCCAGATGGAGTCCCGTCTGCGATGGTGGTGACGCCGCCGCCGGGCTCGAAGCGGACGACCATATGGTTGCTTGATCCGTCGAAGACCTTCAGGCCGAACTGGCGCGCGTCGTTGAGCACGGGCGTGAAAATGAACGAGTAGTCCGGGTCGGCGGTGGACGCGACGAGGGTCTGCACGCGATCGTTGTTGGCGTCGAACTCGTCGATGACGAGGCGGCGTTCGTTGAAGCCGAAATCGCCCCGATAGCCGATCGCGCCGTCAGCGGTGATGCTCAGGCCGGAGAAGCCCGAGACGCCCAGCGGCCCGCCGGGCGGGAAGTCGTTGATGACATTGCCCTGCGTATCGATCATCACGGCGCCGGAGTTGACGCCGAGCTCGGGCACGATGATGCGACCGTTGCGGCTGGCAAGCCCGGAGCTGAACACGGGGTCGTTGGGATCGTTGGCGGTGAAGATCGGGGATCCGACACCACCGATCCCGTAGAAGATGCCCTCGGTCACACCCGAGCCGCCGCCGACGAAGCGGATGGCCACACCCCCGTCCTCATCGATCTTCGCGGCCTGGCTGGAGAGCGAGGTGCCCTGCGGCAGGTTGAACGCGGTGATATCCGGGTTCAGCGACGAACGGGCCTGGAGCTCGAAGGTCCACTCGGTGGGCAGCGTCGCCCCGGCCGAAGCGGCGAGCGAAACAGAGGCGGCAATGCCGAGACGGGTCGTGATGCGGTGCATGGTGATCTCCTCCGTGCAAAGGCCGCGAGGGAACGCGGCCCAGTGGGTCCTGCACCATTGGACGCGAATCAACGCCGAGAGTCCAGCCCGAACGGACCCGAACCGCGCGGCAAGGCATGAGTAAAGCACCCGACACAGGCCCGAGAACGCCGCTCAGAGACGACGCAGGCAGCGATTGTTCAACACCCCTGCGCAAACGCCGCGAGGTACACAAAGAAGTCGTCCGCATCGATGACGCCGTCGCCATTGAAGTCGGCGAGCGGATCGCCCGTCGCAAAGAGCTGGAGGAAGAGGAAGAAGTCGTCCGCGTCGACAACGCCGTCGCCGTTGAGGTCGGCGGGGCAGGCGGCGGGGATGTCGACGGTCCAGCTCGCGCTGTCGGTCAGGTAGAGGTCGCGGGCCTCGGGGTCGCGGACGAACTCGGTGTTGTCGGTCACGACCGCCTCGATCAGCACCGAGCCCGAAAGGCCGAAGGCCGGGTCGCACGGGTCGAGTGTTGAGCCGGAAAACGCCAGCGGCACGCCGTCGGCGAACCACTCGATGTCCAGCGCGTGATCGAACGGCTGCACGGGCGTGACGCTCAGCGGCTGGCAGCCCGCGACGGCGCCCTGCTCTGGGAACACCGCGTCGATCGGGCGGACGATCTTGTAGATCTCGATCACCAGCGCCTCTGCCGAAGGCGCGTTGAAGGGGCGGTTGAGGCTTCGCATCATCGAGTTGTTGGTGGGGCGGTAGACGCCTTCTTCGCTGTAGCTCGAACCCTCGAAGGTCGAGTGCACGCCGTCGAGGGCGGGGATGTTCTCGCCGATCCAGCGGTGCCACTTGAGTTCGCCCGCGAGCTGCTGCTGGGCGGTGTAGATGGACGAGTTCGGGGCGGCGGGCTCGCGGCCGGTGTAGACGGTCGGGCCGCCGTAGTTGTACTCGTCGGCGAGCTTGCCCAGCGCGTGCCCGATCTCGTGGATGATGATCTGCGAGGCGGCGCTGTTGTTTGCGGCTGCGGTGCCGATGGCGAGCGATGGGTAGCCCGCGCCGCCGTACTTGTTGCTGTTGGCCAGCGCGATGATGAGGTCGGGCTGGGCGGGGGATGTCGCGGCCTGCGCGAAAGCGCGTGCCGCGTTGGTGTTGACACACAGCAGGCGCTCGATGTCGTTGCACCAGTAACGCATTCCCAGCGCCGTGTTGCGCCAAAGAGGGAAGGTCGGGTCGTGGCTCACGCCCGATTCGTTGCTGACGATGTCGACCCTGAAGACCTCGAACAACGGCTCGTAGGTCCGCAGCGGCTCGGCCGCGAAAACCTGCTGCGCCGACACCTGCACGCGATGGGCGTAGTGGGCGAGCTCGTTTTCGAGGTAGCCATCGCCGAGGTAGACCGTCCGCACGCGGTTCTGTCCAGGGCCCTCGGCCAGATCGCCGAAGGGCAGGCGCTCGATCCCGACGATCGCGCCGTGATCGATCTGCACCGGCGGGTCGGCGGGGATCCGGGCAAACCCGCCCCGCAGACGCCCGTCCTCGCCCAGCCAGTCGTAGTGCACGGGCACCTCGGCGGCGGACGCGACACCGAGGGCGCCGGCACAAACAACACTCATGGCGCGGATCGACATGCGGAATCGCTCCTTCCCCCCCTCGCCCTCGGCCGCTGCGTGCGGCGATCGGGACCGCCTCCAAGATACAGGTTCGGGGGACCGGGGCAAGGCGGTTGGCGCCATTTCAGCCGATCCGCTCTTCTTTGAGCTCCCGGCTCATCAGGCGGTCGATCGCCTCGATCGGGTCCATCCCGTCAAAGAGCACCGCGTGGGCCGATTCGACGATCGGCATCTCGACCTCGTGGCGCTGGGCCAGGTCGACCACCGCCTTGGTGGTCCAGACGCCCTCAACGACATGGCGGGTGGCGGAGAGGTACTCGTCGAGCTTGGCGCCGCGCCCGAGCGCCTCGCCGCAGGAGCGGTTGCGCCCCTCTGGGCTGAAGCAGCTCGTGGCGAGGTCGCCGACACCGGCGACGCCGAAAAAGGTATCGGGCCTGGCGCCCATCGCCTCGCCCAGGCGGGTGATCTCGGCGAGCCCGCGAGCGAGCAGGGCGCTTTTGGCGTTGTTGCCCGCCTGGAGGCCGTCGAGGATGCCCGCGGCGATCGCGATCACATTCTTCAGGGCGCCCGCCAGCTCGACCCCGACCAGGTCGTCGTTGGTGTACACGCGGAGCCAGCGCGTGCTGAAGAGCGTCTGGACCTCTTTGGCGAGGGGGGCGTCTGCGGAGGCGGCGATCATCGTCGCGGGCAGGCCCCGGGCGAGCTCGGCCGCGATCGTCGGCCCGCTGAGCGCCCCCACCGGGCGTTTGCCCAGCACCTCGCCGATGACCTGCGTCGGTCGAAGCAGGGAGCCGTTCTCGATCCCCTTGGCGACCGAAACGACCGCCGTGGCGGGCGCGACGCGCGGGGCGAGGCGTTCGAGCGCCTCGCGGATGTGCTGGACGGGGATCGCGGCGACGATCAGGTCCGCCTTGGCGAGCTCGGCATCATCGAGCACCACGCGGACGCTCTCGTGGAGGGTGAACCCTTCCAGCCGGTCGCTCTTGCGGGTCTGGCTGAGGCGCCCGGCCTCGGTCTGGTCGTGGCCCCAGATGCGGACTCTGGGCACAGGCCGCTCGCCGCTGCCCTTGGCGGGGTCGCCCGAGGTCAAGAGGCCGGCGCAGGCGAGGCCCATCTGGCCGAGACCGAGGATCGCGATCTCGGCGGGGCGGCCCGGAGGCGAGAGCGGTGCGTTCGGGTTGGGATTGGTATCTGCGGCCATCTGAATCAACAACAAGATAGCCGACCGGAGGGCGTCGAACCGGACTTCGAACCGGGCCCGGACCTTTGGCGTACCATCGGCACGGAATCTTTCTCCGGAGGGCCGAGGGCATCCGCCCGGCCTGTGCTGCTGTCGGCGCTCTGCCGGCTTTGGCCCAGGCCTCGACCACTCCGCCGACCGATCGCAGATTCGGGCCTCCTCGCCCCGCACGGAGCGTCAAGACCATGCATCAGACCGACGGCGACCGCAGCCCCGCGCACAAGCACCATGTGAACGAGTGGGGCGGCCATCAGGGCTGCGCCCACAACGAGATCGCGAAGATCGAGACCTACCTCCCGCTGTATCTGGCGGGTGGTGTGCTCGTCCTCGTCACGATGATGTCCAAGGGCTTCGGCGGGCTGTTGCCGGGCTTCGGCTTCCTCCCGCCGGACATCGCCGATGTCCCCGCCCTCATCGGCGCGATCATCCTCGGCACGCCCCTGGTGCTCGCGGCGATCAAGGAACTGCGCAACCTCACGCCATCGTCGAGCACGCTGGTCGCCCTGGCGATCGTCGCGGCGCTGGTCACGGGCGAGTACGCGACCGCCGGCCTCCTGGCCTTCGTCCTGCTCCTGGCCGACCAGATCCTCAGCCGCACCGCCTTCGGCGCCCAGCGGGCCATCGAGGACCTGATCAACCTGACGCCGGACATCGCCCGCGTCGTCAAGGCGGACGGCACGGAAGAGGAAGTCGATCTCGACACCGTCAAGGTCGGCATGACCGTCCGCGTCCGCCCCGGCGAGAACCTCCCGGTCGACGGCGTCGTGTCCTCCGGCCGCTCGACGATCAACCAGGCCTCGCTGACCGGCGAGGCGATGCCCGTCGAGGCGCAGCAGGGCAGCGAGGTGTACGCCGGCACGAGCAACCTGACGGGCCAGTTCGACATGACCGTCAGCCGCGTGGGCGGGGACACGACCATCGGCAAGGTGACCGAGCTGATCCGCGAGGCGGAGACCAGCCGCACGCCCCGCCAGCTCCTCATCCAGCGGGTGAGCGAGTTCTTCGTCCCGATCGCGCTGATGATCGCCGGCCTGGTCTGGTTCATCAGCAGCCAGAGCGAGTCGGCCGCGGTCCGCGACCAGGCGGCCCAGCGTGCGATCACCGTGCTCATCGTCGCCTGCCCCGCCGCCCTGCTCTTGGCCAGCCCGTCGGCGATGCTCGCGGCGTTTGCCGCCGCCGCCCGCCTGGGCATCATGGTCAAACGCGTCAGCACGATGGAGACGGCCGGCAGCTGCGACGCGTACGTCTTCGACAAGACCGGCACGATGACCACCGGCAAGTTCGAGGTCTCCCGCCTCGTCCCCGCCGAGGGCATCGAGGGCGCCGAGCTGCTCCGTGCGGCTTCAGAGGCCGAGGTGCACTCCAACCACCCGCTGGCCCAATCGATCGTCGCCACAGCCCGGGCCGCACGCATTGAGCCCGAGGGCACCGACGACTTCGAAGAGATCCACGGGCGGGGCGTCCGCGCCAGGACCGGCCAGGGCGAGCTGCATGTCGGGCGTGCCAAGTGGCTCATCGAGCTCTTCCCCGACATCGAGACACAGATCGTCGACATCGAGCGCAAGATCGAGGGCATGTCGGGCGTGCATGTCGTCCGCAACGGCGAGTACCTCGGCGTCGTCGGCCTTGAGGACAAGGTCCGCCGCGCAACCCGCGGCGTCGTCGGACGCCTCCGCGAGCTGGGCGCCCGCACCGTCGCGATCTTCACCGGCGACCGCATCTCTGTCGCCAAGCGCGTGGGCGTCGCCGTCGGCGTCGACGCGATCGAGGCCGAGTGCCTCCCCGAAGAGAAGCACGAGCAGATCCACCGCCTGACGGACATGGGCTACACCGTCATGATGATCGGCGACGGCATCAACGACGGCCCGTCTCTGGCGGCCGCCGATGTCGGCGTCGCGATGGGCCTGGCGGGCTCGGACATCGCGGCCAACTCCGCCGATGTGGCGCTGATGACCGACGACCTCAGCCGCATCCCGTTCCTCGTCGAGCTCAGCCGCCGGACCAAGCTCATCATCGCGCAGAACATCGCCGCGTCGATCCTGATCGTGATCGTGGGGCTGGTGCTGGCGTCGACGGGCATGCTGGCCGTCCCGGCCGCGGCCCTGTACCACTTCGCCGGCGAGATCTTCGTGCTGGCCAACAGCTTCAGGCTGGTCCGCTTCAGCGAGAACTTCCACTCCTACGAGGAGCCGACGCAGAGCGGCCCCAAGCGCCGCGAGGCGAGCATCCGCAACCTCAGCACTTCGCCCCAGCCGGCCTGAGCTGCAACGATCCAAAAAACCAGAAGGGGGGGGGGGGGG
>JAFIFZ010000043.1 GCA_020831775.1 Phycisphaerales bacterium | reverse complement strand
GCGGCCATGCTCACCGACACGCTCAACATTCTCTGGCGGACGGTGCGCCAGGGTGTCTTCGTGATCGGGTCGGCGCTCGCCCCGGCCGTCACACGCCTGGCCGAGGCCGCCAGCCGGGTGGTGGTCAGCGTGACGGCGTGGATCAAGGAGAACCGGGCGGTCGTCGTGGCCGCCGCCAAGGTCGTGGCGATCGTGGCGCTCGTCGGCCTCACGCTGATTGCGACAGGGCTTGGGATCTCGGTGCTCGCTGCGGCGCTTGGCGGGCTGGCGACGCTGGTCACGGCGGTCGTGGCCGCCTTCGGCGCGCTGCTCTCGCCGATCGGGCTCGTGGTCGCGGCGGTCGCCGGGCTGGGTGTCGCGGTCGTTCGGTACACCAGTCTGGGCGGGCAGGCCGTCGGTTGGCTGATGGACCGCTTCGGCGAGCTGCGTGCGTTCGTGGGGCGCGTCGCCGGCGGGATCGCCGACGCGCTGGCGGCGGGCGACATCGCGCTGGCCGCCGAGGTGCTCTGGCTGGGGCTCAAGGTCGCGTGGCAGCGGGGCGTCAACGCACTCAACGCCGTCTGGCTCGAAGCACGGGCGTTCTTCGTCGGCATGGCCCAGAAGATGTGGTTCGGGGCGCTGGCGGCGGCCCAGATCGTGCTGCACGCCCTCGAATCGGCGTGGATCGAGACGACGGCGTTCCTGTCGAAGATCTGGACGCGCTTCGTGTCGGGCTTCCAGCGGATCTGGCAGAACGCCGTGGGCTTCGTCGCCAAGCGGATGCTCGAGATCCAGGGGCTGTTCGATTCCTCGCTGGACGTCGAAGCCGCCAAGAAGGCAGTGGACGACCAGCTCGACGCCAAGCTCGCCGAGATCGACGCGAACGCGCAGCGCCAGCTGAGCGCCCGCGAGGACCGCCGCCGGCGCGAACGCGACGCGGCCGCCGAACTCAACGAGGCCACGCTCGCCGAGATCGGCCGGCGCTTCGAGGAGGCGCAGGAGTCGCTGCGTACCGGCAACGAGGCCCGGATCGCCGAGTCGCAGCGGGCGCTGGACGAGGTCAGGCGAAAGCTCGACGAGGCGATCGAAACCGCCCGTGAGCGGAGAGAGGCGATGGACGACGAGTCCGGCCCGCGCCGGGTCGGCCGCGACCTGATCGCCGAGCTCGAAGACCGGCTCGGATCGCTGGGCTCGTCCCTGTCGCGCGGCCCGAGCGCTCGAGGCACCTTCAACGCCTTGGCGGTGCAGTCGCTCGCCGGCGGTGACGCCGCGGCCGAGCGGACAGCCAAGGCCACCGAGCAGACCGCCAAGCACACCAGAGACCTCGCCGATGCGGCACGCAGCGGCGGGCTGACCTTCGCGTAGACGCAACGAAAGGAGCAACACCCGGTGTCGATCGCCGTGACGGAGAAGTTCGAGAGCCGCCGGTCCACGAAGGGTTCACCCCAGAACAACCCTTCGGCGGAGCTCGTCTACACCGTGCGCGGCACCACCGACGATCTCGCCGCGCGGTCCGCCGCCGAGAGCGAGAGCCCGGCCACCTACGACGGCCTGCCCAGGCAGACCGTGTCGGTCGAGCCCGTCGGCCCCGATCACTGGGAGGCGACCGTCCGCTACGGCCAGAGCCAGGGCGGGGGGTTCCCCCAGACCGGCCAGAGCGTCTTCGCCTTCGACACCGGCGGCGGCACGCAGCACATCACCCAGAGCAAGCAGACGATCAGCAGCCACGCCGCGCCGGGCGCCACAGCGCCCGACTTCAAGGGCGCGATCGGCGTCACCGCAGACGCCGTCGAGGGCGTCGACATCACCGTGCCCGTCTACCAGTTCAGCGAGACGCACTACCTGGCCGCGAGCCAGGTCACGCAAGGCTACAAGGCAACGCTGTTCAACCTGACCGGCAAGGTCAACAACGGATCGTGGAAGGGCTTCAACGCCGGCGAGGTGCTCTTCCTCGGGGCCTCCGGCTCGCGACGCGGCACGGGCGCGGACTCCGACTGGGAGATCACGTTCCGGTTCGCCGCCAGCCCGAACGCCTCTGGTCTCTCGGTCGGCCCGATCGGCGGGATCGGCAAGAAGGGCTGGGAGTACCTGTGGGTCCGCTACGCCGACGCGGAGGACGCGGGCTCGCAGGCGATCGTCAAGCGCCCAGTCGCGGCGTACGTCGAGCGTGTGTACGACGAGGGGAACTTCTCGGCGCTTGGGATCTGAGGCTGTTCAAGGAGAGTCATGGCTGACGCCTTCCGCAAAGTCCGATCCGGCGAGCCGCTGGTGATCCCGGCCAGGGCGTACAACGCTTTCCTGGACGCGGCCGTGGCCGAGCGCCGGCGCGAAAGCGATCGCGGCGGCGGGCCGCTGGTCGACGCGATGGCGCGCGGGCTCGTGCTCGTGCGGAATGACTCCGGTCAGACGATCGAGCCGTACCACGTGCTCGCGATCACGGGCGTGCTCGTCGAGCCGGGCGAGAGCGATCAAGAGCGGACGTTCCAGAGCCGCACGCCGCTGACCGGCGTCATCGCGACCGAGGACTCGAGCCCGATGGCGTTCGTGCTGGCGACCCAGCCGATAAAGGCGGGCGAGCTCGGGCGGTGCGTGCTCACGGGCGTGACGCCGGCGCGGGTGTTGGTGAACAGCGAACTCGACACCACCTGCGAGCTTGCGCCCGAGGAGACCGTCCTCACCAGCACACCCATGGGCGGCGTGCCGATCCTCTGGAAGGAAGCGGGCACCGGCCTGAAGTGGGCCGTGATCGAGATGGGCCGCCCGTCGAGCGGACGCGTCACCGCGATCCTCGGGGCCGCCCAGCCGATCCCGACCGAGCACAACCGCTGGCGCTACCCGTGGCGGGAGGCCCGCGTCGACGGCGATCCCGGCAGCGAGACCTACCTCCGCTACGTCGCGGTGCCCGACGGCCTGTCGTCGCAACTGCCCGGCGGCGGCGAAGACCCCACGCTGCTCGCCATCAACCGCTTTGAAGCCCACCACATGAACACAGCCGAACCCGGCTCGGGCTTCGAGGGTCTGCTCGGGCTCGGCCCGGTGTGCGATCTGCCCGGCGTCCTGCCCAAGTGCCCGCCAGCTCGTTCGCTGCGCCCCAAGCTCGTGCCGATCCCCGAGGGTGTGTGCGTGCAGCTGACCTGCGAACGCAACAGCAAGGGCCGGCCGGTCTGGGTCTTCGAGGCGATGACGCTGATGGAACTGGCCGACCCCGCCGACGAGGACCGCAAGTTCAACCTGTTCGTGGAGGGTGGAGCATGACGACGGCCACGAACGACCTCGACGCACGCCGCGACCACGAGCGGGCCAAGTACCTCGAACTCGCCGCTCGCCCGGGCTCAGCCTACGGCTCGACCAACCACGGCCGCCACGCGGTGCCGATCGTCCGTGCCTGGAAGCCGCGGTTCGTCGTCGACTTCGGCTGCGGGCGCAACGACTTCATCCGCTGCCTCCGCCGCCTCGGCATCGACGGGCTCGGCGTCGACTTCGCCTTCGACGACGCCGACATCGTCAAGCCCATGTACGCGACGGGCCTGATTGGTGATGAGTCTGGGGGCGTGGCCGATGTGATCACCTGCTTCGACGCCCTCGAGCACTTGCTGCCCGAGGACGTGAACCCGGTGCTGGCCGAGATGCGCCGCGTCGCCCGGCCGCGAGGGTGGTTCTGCTTCTCGGTGTGCACGCGTCCCAGCCGCATCACCGCCCTGGGCGAGAACCTGCACCCGACCGTGCGGCCCATCACATGGTGGCTCGACCGCATCGGACGCGTGGGCGCGGTGACCGATCGCCGTGCGGCGGGCCGCTACATCGTCGGGAGGTTCCACCGATGATGCGCGAGAACCAGTCGGACATCACGGCGCTCCAGCACGGGCTCAAGTCGCGTCGGCCCGCCAGGGACGGCCTGCGCCTGTACACCGCCGACTTCGATTCGGTGTCGCTGGGTCGGTTCTACCGCGGCCGATCGGCCTTCCTGATCCTCTCCGGTCCGTCGCTGAACCGGGTCGATCTCTCGCTGCTCGATCGCCGCGGCATCGTGACCATGGGCGTCAACAACTCGTGGACGATCCACCGGCCGACGCTGTGGACGTGCGTCGACGACCCGGGCCGGTTCATCGACACCGGCTGGAAGGACCCGGGCATCCTCAAGATCGTGCCGACGTGCATGTGGTCCAAGCGGCTCCGCATCCAGAACCCCGACGGGACGATGCGCGACAGCGCCTTCAAGGTCCACCAGATGCCGTCGGTGCTGTTCTTCCGCCGGGCCGACCACTTCGACCACGAGCGGTTCCTGACCGGCGACTCGATCCCCTGGGGCAACGACGGCAAGACCGCCGACTCGCTGGGCATCGTCGGCAAGCGCAGCGTGATGCTGGTCGCGCTCCGGCTGCTGCACTACCTGGGCTTCGGCACCGTGTATCTGCTCGGCTGCGACTTCAAGATGGCCCCGGACCGGCGCTACGCCTTCGACGAGCACCGCTCCAAGGACGCCATCCGCCACAACAACGTGCTGTACGACTCGCTGGCCCGGCGCTTCGAGGCGCTGCGGCCGCACTTCGAGCAGCACAAGTTCCGCGTGGTCAACTGCTCGCCAGGCAGCGAGCTGCGGGTGTTCGAGACGATGACCTACGAGGACGCCGTCGAGGCCGCGAGCGCCGAGTGCGCCAAGCGCGTCAGCTCGCAGGGCTGGTACGAGCCGAATCCCCAGTCCAAGAAGCCCTCGCCGAAGGAGGCCGTCCGATGAGCGACGGCCCGACCCGGTACTACCTCTACATCCCCGTCTGGGCGACGGGCACCCCGCCGCAGGGCGGCGGATCG
>JAFIFZ010000033.1 GCA_020831775.1 Phycisphaerales bacterium | reverse complement strand
CCCCCAAACAGATACCTTCGCGGCATGCACGCTGCAGACGACCCACTCGCTGACTTCACACCCGAAGAAATAGACGATGACAGCCACGCCCTCCTCGACGACTGGGACAAACCCAGCCTCTCCGAGCTCGACCTCAGCCGCACCCACCAGCTCACACTGCGGCAGATCCTCGCCCTCGCCTCCCGCCCCGCCTTCCAATCCGCACTCGAACCACTCCGCGCCCTCAAACAACTCAGCGCCCCCCCCATAGCGCAGGCGACGCGCCAACTCATCCTCGAACGCCTCTGCAACCTCGCTCAGCACGAACCCATTAACGGCGCCTTCGCCCGCGAACTCCGCCTCGCCATCAAACACCTCAACGACCTCTACCCACAGCCCCGCCCGCCCGACGCTCAACCATCTCCAACGCGACCACCTCGCCCGCCCAAAGCGGGCGACCCTACTCCGCCTACCAGCCTTTTTGGCTGCTCGCCTCTCGCCTGCTCGACTTTCTCGCCCGCCGAAGGCGGGCGTGTGGCACAGGTCTCCGACCTGTGCTCTCCCTCTCCTCCCGAACCTCTGCTCTCCTGCTCGCCTTTCACCTGCTCGACCCTCTCGCCCACCGAAGGTGGGCGCCGCCGTCCGCGTTCAGAGCTGCCGGAGCTCTCGCGGCTCTTCGCAGGCGATCGCCGCGGCAAGGCCGTCGGCGACCTCAAGCGATCGCACAAGGCAGGACAGTGCTCCGGCCGTGGCTCGGGTCCAAGCGTCGCTCGGGCGGCCGGTCTCGACCAGGCAAGGCTCGGTGTGCAGCCCGCAGCCGAGACACTTGAGCACGGCTTCCTTGCGCGTCCAGATCTGGAAGAAGAGCAGAGGCTCGGGCGTCTGGCGCCAGAGCGCCAGCTCCCGTTCTGTCAGTGTGAGTCGGAGGAGGCTCTCGTCGATGGCGTCGCAAGGGTGGGCGGCACTCGCACCGGGCGCTCGCAGCGAAGCGGGGTCGATCCGCTCGATATCGAAGCCCACTCGGCAGCCGTTCGTCACGGCGATCGCCGCGGCGCCATCGCACGACGAGGCGCTCCAACAAACTTCGGGCAGCAGGGGGCAGGTCGGCCGGCCGTAAGCATCGCGGATGACATGCGACTCGTCGAACGACCAGCCGGCGAGGTCGGTCAGCACGCGATCGCGAAGATGGCGCGAACGGGTTCGTGCCTCGGCGCGGCTCCAACCGCCCAGCTCCAGATGGAGGTCGATGAGGCCTGGTTTGGGCGGCGCGTAGGTCATGGCGTGCGTTCGTCCGGCACGGGTTGGCTTTCCGCCGCGGCCTTCGCCGCGACTGCCGCGCCGGTAGTCAGCATCTTCAGGTGTTCGACCTCGACGCTGGCGGTGCGGAACGGCCCGCGGAGGTAGGGCTTCAGCCCGTTGCTCTTCGCATGCAGAATCGGACGGAGGTGCTGCCGGGCTGTCGCGGACTGAACAAGCACCGCCGGCACATTCAGGCGAGGCGGAGTCCACGAGGCGAAGGCGAGATGAATCTTCCTCCACAGCTCACGGTTTGGCGCCTCGGCCTTCTCGCCTCCCTCGGGCGGCTGTTTCTTCGCGGGGCCGGGTCGGAAGCCCCGCCGAACCTTCGCGTTGATCTTCGCCGCGATCGTCTGGCGCGACCGCACGAGGTACGCGGGGGCATACGCGTCGAGCAGGACGATCTCCCGGATCGCCGCGCCACGCTCCAGCAGCGCAGAAGCAACCCCGAACGCAATCACTCCGCCCAGCGAGTACCCCATGATCCGCAGGGTGCACCCCTCGGCCTCGTCGATCGCCGCCTGCACGGCGCGATCGATGAACGCACGCCGTATCGTCTCGGTGTCAGCGTCGGGCGGGAGCTCGTTAGCGATGGTCACGAGATCGCAGCCGATCATGCGTTCGACGCTCGGTTCGTGCTCGCTGTAGGCGGACCAGAACGCGTGCAGATCGACCGCCCGCCCCGAGGATCCAGGGATCGCGAGCATCACCCCGTTCCCCTCGGAAGGTTCTCGCCGCTTGAACAACGCGTACGGGCGTTCGGGGTCCTCCCGCACCCAGCGGAGCAGCCCTTCGAAGGTCGGCTCACGCAGGAACTCGCCGACATGCAGCTTCAGCCCCGTCCGATCGTGGATCATCGCCCCGAGCTGCATCGCCTTGAGCGAGCTGCCCCCGGAGGCGTAGAAGTCCCGGTCTGTTCTCGGGGGCGAGCCGAGAAGATCGGCCCAAAGCGACGCGAGCACCTCGGCCGTGCGCTGTGCGTGCGGGGGTTCGGCTTTCGTCGCTCGGTCGATCGGCGCCGGCGCTGCCTTCACACCGGGGCCGCGTTCCCGGGCAACACCATGCTTCGCGTCGTCGTTCCGAACCGCCTCGACCAAGCCCATTGCGATCGCTTCCAGATTCGCTCTGTCCACGCTGTGCGATGAAGCCTCCAGCCACATCCGTGTGCCGCCAGAACGACGCTCGACATGGAGCGCCACGCCGAATCTGGCCGCGAGTTGCGGCACAGCGATCGGCCGCAAGCTCCGGCCGATGGTCCGCCGCTCTGCGTCGTCGATCACACGGTATGTGAACCCGAACCGCGTCGCATGCCCGACCGCGACCGGGTTCAGCTCGCGCAGACGTTGGATCACACGCACAATCGGCAGTACGGACTCGCCCTGCGCCGTGCGGATCTGTTCTTGCACGCTTCCAGCTTCCGTCGCAGCGTCGATGATCCGCATATCCAGGCAGCATCCGACGAGGCGTTGCAGTTCGGGGCGGACGCGTTTGGAAACCGGTGTCATGACCCACCGCCCCGGATCGCCGTAGCGGCCGCGGAGAACCCGCCCGAAGATGCTCAGGACGAGTGCCGCTGGCGAAACAGCCTCGGACGCAGCCAGAGCGTCAATCCGCCTTCCGATGTCGCCAGGCGCATCGATCGCAAACTCAACGCCCAACTGCGGCCCGGAGTCCGGCAGCGGTCCGGGAGGCGGCGCGGTTTGAGCGATCCGCTCGGCGATCTCGTCGGCCGCTCGTTCGTCCAGCCAGCGCTGCTCCAGGGTAACAAACGCGTCGTACCCCGGCGCCGGGTCCGGCTCGCGATCCTCCAGCAGTTCTGCGAACTCGGCTTCGATCAGCTCGAGCGACCACTCGTCTACGGCGGCGTGGTGGTATGCCGCGACGATCAGGCTCGCATCGTCCGCCAGTCGCCACGCGTGCAGGCGCACGGGGATTGCCGCTGCTGCGATCCGCCGCCCGATCGTCTCGATGACTTCTCGAGGCAGGTTGTTCTCTACCGAAGCCGAGTCCGTTGGGAGCGATCCCTCTTCAGAGAACCACGCTCCCGCCCCGGGATCGTGCGAGATCCGGCGCACGACATCGGGCTCGAACACAAAACCAGTGCGGAGCGCCTCGTGGCGTTCGAGCAATCGCGTCCATGCCGCTCGCAACCTCTCGGATTCGATGCCCGGACGAGCGACCCAGGCCTGATGTACGAGCATCGCCCGCCCGGTTGGATCGCGATCGCTTTCCAGCAGTACCCGTTGGCGGAGATCGCCGACCCCGTTGTCCGTACCGCGTGCGTTCTGACGCGAGGGAGCTTCGGCTGGTGTCCGGCGGATCTCGTCGATGCGCGATGCGATGCGCGAGACGCTCTGCAGCTTCAGGATTTCGATCGGCGTCGGCGAGACGCCGAACGCGCCGTGGATGTCCGCGCACAACCGCATCGCCGCAAGCGAGTGCCCGCCGATGGAGGCGAATTGGGTCTCGCGCCCGATCGGGCCCGGACAGTTCAGCCTGCTGCGGATCAAGTCCGTGAGCGACGCTTCGGTCGCAGTCAAGCCCGAGGTGTCAGCGGCCGCGTTGATGGATTCGAGCTCGTCGATCTGTTGATCGATCGCTTTGTGATCCACCTTTTCGGTCGAGCCCCGCGGCATCTCCCTCACCGCGACGAGCCGGCCCGGGATCATCGAGCGGGGCAGCTTGGCTTCAAGGCAGGCCCGCACTGACGCCTCGGTTGCTCCGCTCTCCGGGACATACACGCCGACGAGGTGGCGGTCCTCTGCTGTCTCGCCGCGCACGAGCACCGCCCCTTGGCGCACGCCGGGGCATGCGTTGAGCGCCGCCTCGACCTCGTCGGGTTCGATGCGGTGGCCGCGGATCTTGACCTGCCTGTCGAGCCTCCCGAGGAACAGAACCGAGCCGTCCTCCAGCCGGCGAACCAGGTCGCCGGTCCGGTACCAGCGGACGCCGTCAGAATCGAAGACGAACTTGTCCCTCGTCAGGTCCTCGCGGGCGAGGTAGCCCAGGGCCAAACCTTCGCCACCGACGAGCAGTTCTCCCTGCTCACGCTCGTCCGCATGATCGAAGCGCCCGGGTTCGACGATGCGTTCGGTGCTGCCGCGGATTGAGCGACCGATCGGCGCACGATCGCCTTGCAGTTGTGCTTCGGTGATCGTGCAGCAGAGGCTGAAGGTCGTGTTCTCTGTCGGGCCGTAGCCGTGGACGATGCGTACGCCAGGGAACCGCTCCTTGAAACTCCGGATGTGGCGGACGCTCTCTCGCTCTCCCCCGGTCAGAAGCTGACGCAGGCTGCCCATCGAATCGGCGTGCTGGTCGACAAATGTGTTGAAGAGTGCTGCTGTCAGCCACACGCAGTCTACTCGTCTTTGCTTCAGAAACAGAGCTAGTTCATCAAGCGACGGGTACGCCGCTTCCTGCACGACGCAGCACCCGCCATTGAGCAGCGCGCCCCAGACCTCCAGCGTCGAGGCGTCGAATGCCACAGCGCTCAGCAGGCCCCAACGGAGTTCGGGGCCGAACTCCGCGTAGTCCGCGTCGACCACCAGCCGCACGACCGCGCGGTGCGGCACCACGACGCCCTTGGGCTCGCCGGTCGACCCGCTGGTGTACATCACATATGCGGGTGACTCCGGGTCGGGTGCAGTAAAGCCTTCGAGTGTCGATGGTTCGGCCGCTTCGGTGATCGCACGGTCGAGAAGCTCCGCCGCCCGGATCGCCACGAGTCCCTCGGGCACCTCGACACCATGGTCCACGAGGCACGCCTTGGCGTGCAACGGTTCCAGCATCGCGCGCCGTCTCGGCGCCGGGCTCTCGGGATCGATCGGCGTGTACGCGGCCCCGAGCCGAAGAATCCCCAGCACGCCCGCGATGAACGCAGGCGAGCGCCCCATCAGCATCGGCACATAGTCCCCGGGTCCGACCCCCGCTCGAGCAAGCTCCGCGGCAACCGCCCGCGAGGCGCCGTCCAGACGCCGGTAGGTCAGCGAGACGGCATTCCCCTCGACCCCGACGCGATCGGCGTGGGCCCGAACCACCGCGTCGAAGCGGCTTAGGATCGTCTCAGGTCGGGGCATACCTTGCCTGTCCGGGCGTTGCCCGTGCCATCTCGACTGTGCGACTGGTTTGGAAGGCTCGGTTCTGATGCCGCTTGATCGGCTCCCTGAACCGGTGGCCACAGCCGGACTCGACCTTCGGTCGTCCGCACTTTGTGAGTCCTCCGCTTAACCCCTCTTCATTGTACCGCCGTAGCTGGGGCGCTCTGTCCGATAAACTGTCTCATCGCGATGCCCGGCTGCGTCGACAGCATCTCGATGAGATGTGCTGCGAGCCGTTCGGCCGCATCCGGGCTGACCGCTTTCCGAAGAAACACGGAGTGTCGCGTCCGATCCCGCGGCCGATCCAAGGAGGTGGGGATGCCGATCCATCTGAATCGCCGACTGAGCCTCGCAATGGTCTTGGCCCTCTTTTTGCCGGCCATGTCAGCCCACGCCGCCCCCGACTACGCCCAGCCCGGCCCCTACGAGGCCGGCTGGCGTCAGGTCTCGGTCCAGCGGCCAGGCGGGGGCAGCTTCAACGCGTTGCTCTTCTACCCCGCAGAGGCCCCGGGTCAGAACGCGCCGCTGGATAGCAGCGGGGGACCGTTCCCGGCGGTGTCGTTCGGGCACGGGTTCCTCCAGCCGCCGACCCGCTACACCTCGATCCTCGAGCACCTCGCCTCATGGGGCTACCTGACCATCGCGACCGAGTCGTCCCAGAGCCTCTTCCCAAACCACGCCAGCTACGCCCAGGAACTCAGCCTCTGCCTGACCTTCCTCGAAACCGAGCACGCCTCGCCCGGCTCGTGGCTCGAAGGCGCCGTCGATACCGGCGCGTTCGGGATCTCGGGCCACTCGATGGGCGGGGGCGCCAGCATGCTCGCGGCCGCCCAGGACCCGCGGATCGCCGCCCTCGCCACCCTCGCCCCCGCCAACACCAGCCCATCGGCGATCGCCGCCGCGGCCGGGGTCGCCATCCCCGTCCGCCTGATCGTCGGCACCAACGACTCGATCACTCCGACCGCCAGCCACGGCAGACCGATGTACGACAACGGCCTCGGTCCGAGGCAGCTCGTTGATATCCAGGGCGGGTGGCACTGCGGCTTCCAGGATTCCTCCGTCTTCGGCTGCGACAGCGGGCCGATGAGCCGCGCCGACCAACTTGCCCTCTCCCGCGCCCTGCTCACCGAGTTCTTCGAGCTTCACCTTCGCGGCGACCAGGCCGCGTGGGCCGGCGTCTGGGGCCCGGGGCTGGCCGTCGATCCGCGGCTGAACGCCCTGTCAGAGTCATTGCTCCAGGTCGAGGCGGGCCCAGCCCTGCGCGCCCGCGACGACTTCCCGGCCGAACTCGCCGTGACCATCACCAACAATGACACCGACCCGCGCGACCTCACCCTCCGAGCCGAATCGGCGGACTTCGAACTGACCGCCGAACCGGCCGCATTCGGCCCGATTGCCCCCGGGCAGCCGACGCCCGCAACCTACACACTCACCATCAGCGGCACGCCCGGCGACACGGGCCAACTCCTTATCACCGCAACCCGTCCCGACGGCGCGGGCGCCTGGGTCGAGATCGACGCAACGCTCTTCTGCCCGGCCGACATCAACACCGACGGCGTGGTCGACGCGGACGACTTCTTCGAGTTCCTGGCCCTCTTCGCCGCGGCCGACCCCGCCGCCGACTTCAACGCCGACGGCGTCATCGACGCCGACGACTTCTTCGCGTTTCTCACGGCGTTCGCAGAAGGGTGCTGAAAGAGAACATGAGCGAGGCATGTGCGGACTATTTTCGGCTTTGGTTGTCCCCAAAAACAACACAAGCCCCGGCTCATCGCCGAGGCTCGCTCGAAAGTGCCCCCCGAAGGACTCGAACCTTCAACCCGCTGATTAAGAGTCAGCTGCTCTGCCGATTGAGCTAGGGAGGCCACGGGCACTGCGGCCCGAGCACCGCAAGCCTACGGCAGGCTTCGCCCCGCGTCCAGTCCGGTCCGCACGCGGGCCGGACTGTCGACGCTCAGTGCGGGCGTACCCCGCCGAGAATCTGTCTTTGTTCGCATCATCCCGCCCCTCGCCTCCGTTGACGCTCATCGGCGTCGGGTCTAGGCTTGCCGGCTCGGCAGGAGGTCCCCTCCGTCGGCTGTCGGGGTGTTTGCCCCGAGTCCTTCAAGACACAGAGAGGCAGCAGCCATGCTCCCCCCATTCAGGCAAAGCCACGGCCGTTCTCGCCGACGCAGGTCGCACGACGCCCTTACGCCCATCATCCCGACGATCTGCCCGCTCAGCGGCAAGCCCAAGCTCTCGCACAAGGCGTGCCGTGAGTCCGGGTATGTCCGTCCCGGGCTGCGCATCCGCGTCGAGAAGCTCGGCATCGGCGTCGACAACCGCTAAGACCCACACCCCGCCGACCGACGGAGGCCCGCGTGCGCATCGCCGTTGATGTCATGGGGGGCGACGACGCGCCCGATCCCGTCCTGAAAGGGGCGATCGAGGCGCTCGATCTTCTTGCGCCGACAGACGAGCTCATTCTCGTCGGCGACGCCGCCGTCATCGAGGACTTCCTCAAAGACCGCGGCGTCAACGACTCCCGCCTGCACATCGAGCACGCGTCGGAAGTCATCGGCATGCACGAGAGCCCGGCCAAGGCCGTGCGCTCCAAGGACGATTCCTCGATCGTCAAGATGGCCGAGCTCGGCTCCAAGCGCCACCCGCGCCCGGCCGATGTCGTGCTCTCGGCGGGCAACACGGGCGCGTGCGTCTCGGCCGCCATCATGAAGATGCGCCGGATGGACCATGTCCACCGCCCGGGCATCGCCGTCACCATTCCGGCGTTCGTCGGCCCCGTCGTCCTCTGCGACGCCGGCGCCAACCCAGAGCCCCGAGCCGTCCACCTCTGGCAGTACGGCGTCATGGCCGAGACCTACGCAAGCCACGCCCTGGGGATTCAGTCCCCCCGCGTCGGCGTGATGAACATCGGCGCAGAAGAGTCCAAGGGCTCCGACCTTGTCAAGGGCGCTGCCGACCTGCTCCGCCAGACCCCCGGCCTCAACTATGTCGGCTTCGTCGAAGGCCGAGACCTCTTCGACGGCGCCGCAGATGTCGTCGTCACCGACGGCTTCGTCGGCAACACGCTGCTGAAGGTCGCCGAGGGCCTCGCCATGAGCCTCATGCGCGCCATCGCCCACGAGGTTACCGAGCACGACCCAGAGCTCATGATGCAGCTCGAGCCCGTCGTCCGATCGCTCTACAAGAAGAACGACTACCACGAGTACGGCGGCGCGCCCCTCCTGGGCGTCAACGGAGCCTTCATGATCGCCCACGGTTCCAGCCAGGCTCGCACCATCCGCGCCGCGATCCGCAACAGCCGCGACTTCGTCGCCACCGGCGTCAACGACGCCATCGTCGCCCGCCTCGCCGAGGTCGCCCACATCGAGCAAGCCGCGGGCAAGGAGACGGCATGAGCACCGCCCGGACCACCGTCGGCTACCCCGGCTGCCGCATCATCGGCTCCGGCGTCGCGACGCCCGGGCGCACACTCACCAACCACGATCTCGAACAGATGATGGACACCTCCGACGAGTGGATCGTCCAGCGCACCGGGATCCGCTCGCGCCAGATCGCCCGCAAGGACGGCACCGAAAACACGATGACGCTCTCGGTCGACGCCGGCCGGAGGGCCATCGCCGACGCGGGCATCGACCCCTCCGAGATCGATCTGGTCATGCTCGCGACCATGACCCCCGAGTACACCTGCCCGCCGACCGCCTGCCGCGTCGCCATGGAGATCGGCGCAGGAAAGGGCCGCGACGAGGGCGCCAACCACGACCGCTACGCCGGCGCATGGGACTTTTCGGGCGCCTGCTGCGGCTTTGTCTTCGCCCTCAACAACGCCTACGCCCTCATCCGCGCCGGCATGGCACGCACGCTGCTGCTCATCGGCGCCGACACGCTCAGCAAGTATGTCCACTACAACACCGCCGGACGCTCCACGGCGATCCTCTTCGGCGACGCCGCCGGAGCAATCGTCCTCCGTGGCGAGCAGGACCCATCCGTCGGCGTTCTCGCCCAGGCGATGCTTTCTGACGGCAGCCGCTGGCAGGAGCTCTACCTCCCCTTCGAGGAGCACAACTTCCCCAACGATGTCGAGCCGCAGAGGGAACTGCTCAACACCGTCCAGATGAACGGTCGCGGCGTGTTCAAATTTGCCGTCGGCACCTTCCCCGAGATCATCGCTCAGACGCTCGACGCCGCCGGCCTCAGCGCCGATGAGGTCGACCATTTCGTCTGCCACCAGTCCAACGCGCGGATCCTCACCGCCGCGAGAGACCGCTTCGGCCTCGACGAGCACAAGCTGCACATCAACATCGACCGCTACGGCAACACCGTCGCCGCCTCGATCCCTCTGGTCCTGCAGGACCTCCGCAGCGAGGGCAAGGTCCGCGAGGGCCAGCGGATCATGTTCGTCGGCTTCGGGGGCGGCCTCACTTGGGGCACCAGCCTCTGGCAGGTCTGACCGTCGCCGGCGACCGCGCGGCCTTCTCTCAATCAACACGAAACCTCACGCGCGGTCTTGCACCCGGATTCCGCCTTCGGTACGCTTTCGGTGCACCGAATTTCAGGAAAGGGACGAGCCCATGCCCGACCGCTGGCCCTTCGCCGACGACCGATCTCTCGCAGTCGTAACGCTCAAACGCATCCTCGATGGCGGCCGCCCCGTCCTCTATGTGTTCCACGACGACGAGGGCGGCTGGCAGTTCCTCGACGGCGACGACATCACCGAGGAAGACGCCTCTATCGTCGGCCTCGAAGTGATCGTCGAGCACGACCCGACCCTCGTCGAAGTCGCAGCACTCCCGCACGGCTTCTTCGCCTACCGCGAATCTGTCGATGCGCCGTGGCAGGTCGGCTACCACGATGATCCTGCCGAAGAATGAACCGCCACAGAGACAACCCTCCGGCCGCTCCAAAGGATCGGCAAGGCTGTAGCCACGGGTGGAGCGAGGCGCAGCCGAGCGCAACCCGTGGTCAATGTCACAAAGTCTCCACCGCTCTGAAGGAGCGGAGGAAAACGAACAGCCAATCATTCTAAGAGCTCGCGGCGGCGCCGTGTCTTGCACTCCGTCGACCGCCTAGCTAAATTCTTGCCGGAGATGTCATTCTCCCGGAGCCGCCGATGCCCAACATAACGCTCATCGTCGCCCTGCTTTTGGTCGCTGTTATAGTGATGGCCGTCATCGGCGCGCTGCTCCATCGCAGATTCGCCGGCGGGGACGGCCCGATGCCATACTCGGCCCTGCGCCGCAAGTTGTTCAGTGCGATGGGCGATGAGAACGCGACCGTTGGCCCTGTCCCGCCGAGGCCCGAAGGCCTCGACACCCGCCTGCCGGCGGAAGACGCCGAAGTGCTCAGGTCCGCCGACAACGACAGCGACAAAGCGCTGAAAGTTCTGATGGATGTCGACACATCGATCAACAAAGAACTCGATGCGATCGACAGGAGCGAACTCTGGTTGGAGTTGCTCTCCGAGCCTCGCAGGGTGTTCTACGCGGTGTATTGGCTCGAAGCGGAGGTGAACAACGGCGGCTTCGACCAGTACTACATCAACTCCCCGTCCGACGCCGCTTCTCAAGTCCCCGGCATGCTCCGCGAGATCGGCATGAACGACCTCGCCGAGTTGGTCGAGCGGGCCAACGCGGTGTTCCCCAAGGGCCCACCGAGGTCACGCGAGGCAAGACTTGCCCAAATGGAAAAACTCGGCGACGCCGCCTCCGGCAAGTGGGGTGAAATCGACGACGAGTTCTTTGACAGAAATTATACCTGCCACGGACCGCTGCTCGACTATGTCCGCCGGAACGAGCAGCAGTTCTTTAGAGTCTGAGTCTCCCCCCAACACCACCGCTCCGAAGGAGCGGAGGAATCCTCCTCCAAACAACCTTCATCGCGGCCACAGTTTCACCGGTTCGCCGTGCAAAAAGTATGCGTGCAGTTCGTTGCGGTCGCCATCGGGACGTCCGACGAGAGCAGGATTGCCGTCGCGGGCCCACTCGATCAACATTGCGATCACGGTTGCTCGGTCTTCAGCGGAAGCACTGTTGTTCAGCAAGTATGTCTCTGTTTGAGCGAGGCTCGTCAGCAATACGGTCAAGTCGCTTTGGTGATAATGCGACAGCCCCCTCCATGGACGCTTGTACTGTCTGACCTTGCGCCAGCCGGGGGATGCGTCGACACGCGGCCAATCGGTCGCAGTGAGGATGGGTGACGCGGAGGAAGTCCAGATCTGATAGCCGGCGAGCCAGACGCTCTCTAGTTTGTGCCCCGTCGCGAGATCGATCTCGGTTCTGCCGTATGTAGACTGCAGCGACCAAGCGATCAAGAGCACGGGAACCGCGGCAACCAGGGCAAGTGCGCCGAGTTTGAGCAGCCGGCTTCTACTCCAACGGCCGGAACGCGATTCGGGTTCCGATGTCAGAGCCATTGCCTGTCGTCCTCAAGATCGCGGCGTGGTTGTGGGAGCCCGCCCCAACGAGCTCGCCTCTCGCTCGCGCGAAGCCGCCCCTCACCCGCCCTCTTCCTGCTTCTTCGTGTCCACAAACCCCTCAAGCTTGCGCTTGCGGATCGGGTGCTGCAGCTTTCGGATCGCCTTCGCCTCGACCTGGCGCACCCGCTCGCGCGTCACCTTGAAGATGCGCCCGACCTCTTCGAGTGTGTAGGTGTACCCGTCGCCGATGCCGTAGCGGAGTTTGATGATCTCGCGCTCGCGGTAGGTGAGCGTCTTGAGCACCTGCTCGATGCGGTGCTTGAGCATGTCCTGCGCCGCGGTGTCGGCCGGGGCGGACTGGCTCTCGTCCTCGATGAAGTCGCCGAAGTACGAGTCTTCGCTCTCGCCCACCGGCCGGTCGAGGCTGACGGGGTGCTTGCCGATCTTCATGATGCGGCGGACCTCGACGACGGTCATCTCCGCCCGTTCGGCGAGCTCTTCGAGCGTCGGCTCGACGCCCGTCTGCTGCAGGATGTCCTTCTGCAGGTTCCGCAGCTTCGACATCGTCTCGATCATGTGCACCGGGATGCGGATCGTGCGTGCGTGGTCGGCGATCGCCCGCGTGATCGCCTGGCGGATCCACCAAGTCGCGTAGGTGCTGAACTTGTACCCGCGCTTGTACTCGTACTTGTCGACGGCGCGCATCAGGCCCGTGTTGCCCTCCTGGATGATGTCCAGGAAAGGCAGGCCCCGGTTGCGGTACTTCTTGGCGATCGAGACGACCAGACGCAGGTTCCCGCCAGAGAGGTCGCGCTTCGCCTGCTCGTACTCCCAGAAGACGACATTGATCCGGCGCACGCGGTCGATCAAATCCTGCGGCTCTTCCAGCACCAGGGACCGAAGCCCGTCGAGCTCCTCCTTCATCACCTGGATGTCGTCCTCCTCGAACCGCTCGGGGTGCTCGTCGGCGACGGCGATGTTCTTGCGCAGCTCCTCGATCTTCTTGGCGACCGAGCGGAGCTTGCGCATCAACGGGATGATCCGCCCCGTGCGGAGGCTCAGCTCCTCGGTCAGACTCGCCATCCGCCGGCGGCGGGCGTTGATCCGCTCGATGAACGGGCCCGCCTTCTTCGCGTCGGACTTCTTCCCGCTCTCGCGCAGGCGGCAGACCTCGTCCCAGTCGCGACGGTTCAGCTCCAGCAGCTTCTCGATCGTCGCGAGGTTCGCGGGGATCCGCTTGGCGATCTTTTCCTTGGCGTTGTCCTCGGCCGTCGAGACGCGCATCGTCCGGTCAAAGGGCAGGTCGCCCGCGTGCACCTGGCGCAGCGTGTCGACCGCCTGTGCGACGATGTAGTCGGATTCGAGGCACCGGCGCCGGAAGATCATCCGCGTCGTCTCGATCTTCTTAGCCAGGCGGATCTCTTCCTCGCGCGTCAGGAGCGGGATGGCGCCCATCTGCGTGAGGTACATGCGGACGGGGTCGTCCATCCGCTTGCCGCCCGATTCTTCGGCGACCGCCTCTTCCAAGTCCCTCAGGAGCTGCTCGTCGGACTCGGGCTGGTCGTCGTCCTCGCCGTCGCCGTTGCGGTGGGAGTTTTCGGCGGCCTTGATCTCCGCGGCTTCGGCGACCCGCTCGCCCCCGGTCACCGACATCGCCCGGAGGGGCTTGCCGCCCGTGCCCCGCGCCTGGGCGACCTGGCGGAGCGTCTGGCTCAAGGCGTCGGCGCCCGCTTCCTCGCCCCGCTCGAGCGCCTCGCGGTGCAGGCGGGCGCGGAACTCCAGCTCGTCGACAAGCTCGATCCCGATCCGGTCGATCTGGATCAGCACCTCGTCGATCCGCTCGGGCTCGACCAATTCGTCGGGCAGCGTGTTGTTGATCTCTTCGTAGCTCAACCACCCTCGACGGCGGCCGAGTTCGAACAGTTCAGCAACAGCGGGGTGCAATTCGGTCATCGAGCGTGGTTCCAGACGGCGTCGTCGCCGGCACTCTTCTTCAGATCGGACGGGCGGCGAGCACGGATCAGCCCTCTCAAGACCTCAGGGGTCGCCCCGGCCCGGCCCCGGCCCCCGCCCCGGCCCGAACTTGGGCACCAGCGTCCCGTCCGGCCCCGCGGCCGACTGTGCCCGCCGGTGGGCCTGCAGCCGGGCCATGATGTCGGGCTCCGAACCCGTCCGGGCCCGGTCCGACTCGATGCGGCGGACGCAGCCCTCCCACATCGAGCGGACCCGTTCCTGGTCCTCTTCGGCAAGGGTCGAGACCCGCTCGCGCAGGGCCGTCGCCAGCTCCACGCCCCCGGGCTCGGCCCGGAGCGCATCGATCACGCCCGCCGAACGGACGCTCCCGGTCGATTCCGCCTGCCCGATCAGGGTGTTCGCGATGCTGGACAACACCGGTAAAGCGTAGGCTCGGCTCCGCAGCGCCTCGCGGATCTCGGGCGTCGCGGCGGCCCACAGAGCGGGGTTTGCCAGCAGGCAGCCGAGCATCGTCGCGTGCACCCCGTCGGGCCCCCGCAGCGGGTCGCCGCCGAGGCCCGGCGTGAGCGAGTCAGACCCCTTCGCGGGGGCGGGGGAAGGCCGGTGCCCCCCCGACACGCTCGCCGTCAGCGTCCCGACCGGCACGCCCGTGATCGAGCTGAGGCGTTGGAGGATCAGCCGCTTGCGGACAGGGTCGGTCCGGTGCAGGCCCAGCTCGGCCAGGCGGGGGAGCTCCTCTTCGATGGCGCGTTGCACCGCCGCCGGGCCGGCCCCGCTCAGGCGTTCTTTCACCCGGGCGAAGCGGAACTCGAGCAGATCGACCGACGCGTCGAGCGCCCGCTTGAACGCCTCGGCCCCGCCCTCACGCTTGAGCAGTTCGTCGGGGTCCTTCGCGTCGGCGACCGCCGAGAGCGTACAGACGCGGACATCGAGGCGTTCGGAGAAGAAGACCTCCGTCGCCCGGTCGGCCGCGCGCAGCCCCGCCTCGTCGGCGTCGAAGAGCAGGATCACCGCGTCGCACAGACGCCGGAGGATCTTCGCGTGCCCGGGCGTCAGCGCCGTCCCGAGCGTAGCGATCGCGTTCTCGAACCCCGCCTGGTGGCAGGCGATCACATCGGTGTACCCCTCGGTCACGATCGCGACGCGGCTCTGTCGGATCGCCGACGCCGCCTGGTGCAGCCCGTACAGCGTCGACGACTTGTCGAACACGGCCGAGTCGGGGCTGTTGAGGTACTTCGGCTCGTCCTCTTCGTTGATCTTGCGGGCCCCGAAGGCGACGACGCGCCCGACCTGGGCGGGGATCGGGAACATCAGCCGGTTGCGGAAGTTGTCGAAGGTCTTGCCCCCGTCCTTCTGGCGCACCAGCCCAGCCGCGACGAGGTGGTCGACGGGGATCCCCTTGCGCCCCATCGTCATGAGCAGGCCGTCCCAGCGGTCTGGCGAGGCGCCGAGCCTGAACTTCTCGATCATTTCCGGGGAGATCCCGCGTCCCTGGGCGATCTCCCTCGCCCGCTTGGCGCCCTCGTGCTTGTGGAAAAACGAGCAGAAAAACTCGCACGCCGCGTCGTTGGCGCCGATGATCTCCGCCCGCCCGGGCCCGGCGTTCTGCTGCTTGTTGATCCCGGTGCGCGTCAGCTCGACGCCCGAGCGTTCGGCGAGGAACTCCAGCGCCTCGCGGAAGTTCATCGAGTGGAACTTCTCGACGAAGGTGAACACATCGCCCGCGGCCCCGCAGACGAAGCAGTTGAAGATCTGCTTGTGCGGGACGACATACATCGACGGGTTGTGGTCGTCGTGGAAGGGGCAGAGGCAGACGAACTCGCGCCCCTTGGGCTTGAGCGTCACATGCTCGCCGATCACATCGACGATGTCCGACGCCTCGCGGACCCGGTCCAGATCCGTGTTGCCCTGCATCGGTGCGCTCATCGAAGACGACTGTACGCCCGGGCCGGCCCCCCGCCCCGCACTTCAACGCTCCGCCGGGCTCCAGAGCGGTCTACGCTGGCAGCGATGGTCAGAAAAAGAGTGCGTTTCTCCGGGATCGTGCAAGGGGTCGGCTTCCGCATGACCTGCCGGCACGCCGCGTCCGACCGCGGGCTCAGCGGCTGGGTCAAGAACGAGCCCGATGGGACGGTCCTCATGGAGGTCCAGGGCGAGCGGGGGGCCGTCGAGGCGATGCTGGACCACCTCCGCGAGGTGCGGGCCGGCTGCATCGAGGGCGAAGACCACACCGACCTCCCGCCCGACCCCGAAGAGACAGCCTTCGAGATCCGCCGCTGACACCCGACCCGCCCAGGCCAGCCCGACGCTCCCCACGAAAGCTTTCATGACCGACCGAATGATCCTCTTCGACATCGACGCGACCCTTCTCACCACCGGGGGCAAGGGCTTCGGCGCCATGATCCGCGCCGGCAAGGACCTCTTCGGGGAGCACTTCAACGCCGAGGGCGTCGACCGGGCCGGACGCCTTGACCCCCTCATCATCGCCGACCTCTTCAGGGTCAACCGCGTCGAACCGACCCTCGACCGCATCACCACCTTCCGCAGCGCGTACGCCGACCGCCTGAAGGACTCGCTGGCTGAGGGCGGGGCGACCGCCCTGCCGGGGGTCCACGACCTGCTCGACTCGGTGATGACCGAGCCCGGCCCGACCTGTGCGCTCATGACCGGCAACTTCGCCGAGACCGCCCGCCTGAAACTGGCCGCCGCCGGCATCGACCCCGACCGCTTCCCCTTCGGCGTCTGGGGCGACGACGCGAGAGAGCACCCGCCTTCGCGCGACCAGCTCCCGGGCGTCGCGCTCCGCCGCTTCGCCGACCTCAGGAATGTCGAGGCCGACCCGGCAAGGGTGGTGGTTATCGGTGACACGGTCCACGACATCTCGTGCGCCCGGGCGTGGGGGTGCCGCGTGCTGGCGGTCGCGACGGGGTCGTACACGCGCGAAGACCTCGCGGGCGCCGACCGCGTTGTGGACGACCTGTCGGATACCGAGTCGATCCTCGACTGGCTGCTGTCCTGACAACGCCCGCAGGGGGCCTCCGCACCGTGTTTTGCAGGCGATACAGGTTGTGGACAGCGGTCTGTTGTCGGTTGGCCGACGACGGACCCAAGCCCCGCTAGACTCCGACCGGGCCGACTGCCGCCACGGAAACGGCGGGACCTTCCGGCCCTTATCACGGGTGCGCACGCACCGTCGGCCGCATCACGGAAGGAGCGCGGGATGACCGACAGCCACCGGGCGCTCTGCTCGGACTTTTACATCAACTTCAAGCTCGGCGTGAAGATGGAACTGCCCCGCAAGCGGGAGACGGTGCTCGAACTGTTCGAGCGCGTCCGCCGGCGCTTCCCCGCCATGAGCATCTTCCGCCCGCTCAAGGACGAACTCGCCCTCGAGAGCCCGTCCGACGACCCGCTGCACCGCTGGGTCGCCGTCAAGGCCACCAGCCTCCGCGCCGGCGTCGTCAACCCGCCCTCGATGACAGAGGCGTACGACCTGCACACCGAGCTCGCCGAGGCCGCGCCCTACTTCCTCTCCATCAGCGGGCTCGATGTCGAGTTCGTCGAGCTCCTCTACGGCTTCGACCTCGAATGCGGGCAGAACCACGACGCGGTCATCTACGAAGCCCTCGTCGGTGATTCGCCCCTCGCTGGCCTGCTCGACCGCGAGGAGGGCACGCCCCTGGACTGCCAGCCGGTCATGGGCTTCTCGTTCGGCGAGAAGAACGAGTACGAGGCCCACTTCGAGGTCAAGAGCCGCAGTGCCGCCACCGCACGCGAGGGCGAGCCACGCACCGAGCCGATCAGCGTCTATCAGACCGTCCGACGCGTGGGCGGCGTGGGCGACATCCGCGAGCTGCCGGGCGTCGTCGCGCAGCTCGCCGAGCGGGGCGAACGCCTGCTCGAACAGCGCTCGGTCCCCAGCCTGCTCGTCCCGCTCCGCAACGCGATCGCGTTCGGCAGCCTCTGAGCGGCACTACCCTCGCAGGCGATGGCCAACCTTGAAGCTCCACTTCCCGGCTCTCTCCTCGCGCAGGCGGGCTCCACGCCGGCCGGGGAGATCGTGCTCTGGGTCGGGCTGCTGATCGTCGCGCTGATTGTCGGCGCGGGCCTGATCATGATGCTGCGGAATCGCGCCCTGCGGTCGGCCGACGACGCCTCGACCGACAAGGGTGTCTTCGACAGCCTCCGAAAGATGCACGAGCGGGGCGAGCTCTCCGATGAGGAGTTCAACGCCGCGAGGGAATCGATCATCCGGCGGCTCAGGACCAAAGAGCCCTCCGAGAGCGCTCCGTCACCCCGAAGCGGGGGTGCCGAAAGCGCGTCGACCGATGCGGACCAAGGGGATCACCCTAAGCCCGGCCAAGAAGATCCCGAGCGGGTTTTTCGGGCCAAACCCGGGCACGATCTGCTCGGACGCCCGCTTCCGGGGTCCGACAGCGCCGGAAATGACGGTCCTGCGGGCGGCGGTCAAAAGAAACCCGAGAAGTAACAACAAACGGACGCAGACACGGACCCCCGGGATGTGGATGATGGTGCATGCGCCGGAGGCAGGAACATTCCCGCCGACGGTGCGGATCATCCCGGCGTGGGTGTTTCGGAGGGCCGGAGGGCTTCCACGATCGTTCTGTCTGTCCAGAACCACCCCCCGCCGCGCCGATAGTGACCTGACCTTTTCCACCCTGAAGCGAGAGCGGAGACCAGATGGCGAAGAACAGGAACGACAGCCCCGACCAGCCCGGCACCGGCGGCGGAGGCTCCAACGGGGGATTCCGCGGCCGGAAGGTGACGACCTGCTCGTTCTGCGGCAAGACCAGCCGCGAGGTGGGCCCGATGGTCGAGGGACCGTCGGAGGTTTACATCTGCTCCAACTGCGTCGACCTCTGCCAGAACATCTTCCGCCAGGAGCGCCGCAGGCTGAAGAGCCCCGGCGCTGCGCTGAGCGAGATCCCCTCGCCGCGCGAGATCAAGGAATACCTCGACCAGTATGTCATCGGGCAGGACATCGCCAAGCGTGCGATGTCCGTCGCGGTGTACGCGCACTACAAGCGCCTGCAGCATGTCGACAGCGAGAACGCCGACCAGATCGAGCTGGACAAGAGCAACATCCTGCTGCTGGGCCCGACGGGCTCGGGCAAGACGCTGCTCGCCCGCACGCTGGCGCGCATCCTGAAGGTGCCCTTCGCCATCGGCGACGCGACCACGCTGACCGAGGCCGGCTATGTCGGCGAGGATGTCGAGAACCTGCTGCTCAAGCTGCTGCAGGCGGCGGACTTCGATGTCGAGGCGGCCCAGCGCGGCATCATCTACATCGACGAGGTCGATAAGGTCGGCAAGACCTCGAACAACGTCTCGATCACACGCGATGTCTCGGGCGAGGGCGTCCAGCAGAGCCTGCTGAAGATGCTCGAAGGCACCGTCGCCAATGTCCCCCCGCAGGGCGGACGCAAGCACCCCGAGCAGCAGTACATCCAGCTCGACACCAAGAACATCCTCTTCATCTGCGGCGGCACCTTCGTCGGCCTGGAAGACATCATCCGCCGGCGCCTGGGCAAGACCCGCATCGGGTTCGGCAGCTCGGCGATCTCCGCCTCCCGAGGCACCGTCGAGGAGAAGGCCGAACTGCTCGCCAAGGCGACGGCGTCGGATGTCGTCGAGTACGGCATGATCCCCGAACTCGTCGGGCGTCTGCCGGTCGTCACGCCCCTGATGCCCCTGACCAACGACGCGCTGGTCCAGATCCTGACCGAGCCGCGGAACGCGATCGTCAAGCAGTACCAGCACCTCTTCGAGCTCGAGGGCGCCAAGCTCTCGTTCACCACCGAGGCCCTGCAGCAGATCGCCGACAAGGCCCGCGAGCGGAACACGGGCGCCCGCGCCCTCCGCGCCGAGATGGAGGGGATCATGCTCGACCTGATCTACGAACTGCCGGACATGGACAACGAGGGCGCCGAGTATGTGATCGGCATCGAGTCCATCCGCGACCGCCTGCCGCTGAAGCAGCTCAAGAAGCCGCGCAAGCACACGGCGTGAGCCGGCCGCGATAACAAGACCGAAACAGGGCGTCGGCTCAGGCCGACGCCCTGTTTCTTTCATGAGTTTGGCGTCGGTTCAAGCGTCCCGGGAAGGATTCGAACCTTCGACCTGCGGATTAGAAGTCCGCTGCTCTATCCAGCTGAGCTACCGGGACGGCGGACGGGCCGGGGCCGTCGGGCCAACGGTAGGCCGCCCACAACCTTTCACGGGTGGATCCGAGGGCCCCGGCGGGCGAAGATCCTGACCCTCGCCGGCGCCGTGCCGAGGGGGCGATTGGCGGTGTCGGAAGGGCGGATGGGAGGGCCCGGCGCCCGGTCCGGGACCGTTTCCGGTTACCCTGTGGCGGCCTAGACTTGATTCCTGTAAAACCGCAACCGTTCCAGGCAGGCAACAACTCGGTGCAGGAAGATCCTGCCACCTCGCCCACCGAATGCGCTGCGGCAACCCCGGAGGCCAGCGTGACGCGATTGAGCCCCGCGCAGCCCGTTGCAACTGTCACAGCGTCGATCGACGCCAGGTCCCGTGTCGCTCGGGCGCTGGTCGAATCGACCAAGCCGGGCATCACGCGCCTGGTGACGATCACTTCCGTCGTCGGGTTTCTGATCGCCGCCGTCGGGCTGTCTTGGACGGCCTGGTCGTTCGCCGCGGCCTTGCTCGCCTGCGCCGTCGGCACGGCGCTCTCGGCGGCGGGCGCCAACGCGATGAACCAGTGGGCCGAGCGCGAGCGCGACGCGAAGATGCCGCGGACCGCCGGGAGACCGATCCCCAGCGGTCGCGTGCGTCCGCAGTCGGTCTTGCTGATGTCTGTCGTGCTGTGTGTTCTGGGCGTTGGCCTCCTTGCGATGGCGACGGGCGTCGCCTCGGCGCTGGTCGCGCTGGCGTGCATCGTGAGCTACATCGCGCTGTACACGCCGATGAAGCCGGCGAGCATCTTCTCGACGCTGGTGGGCGCCGTGCCCGGCGCCTTGCCCCCGATCATCGGCTGGACCGCCGCGACGCACGCCGCCGGGCAGGACCAGTGGCAGGCCCTGCTCGCGCCCGGTGCGTGGAGCCTCTTCGTGCTGATGTTCGTGTGGCAGCTCCCGCACTTCCTGGCGATCGCGTGGATGTACCGCGAGGACTACGCCCTCGGCGGCTTCAGGGTGCTGCCCGTTGTCGAGGCGCAGAAGCACAAAGACGCCGGCGAGGGCGGAGCGCCCGTCGGACGCGTCACCGCGATCACGATGTTCGTCACCGCGATCCTCCTCATCCCCGCGACGATCGCCCCGGTCTTGGCGTTGCCCGACCGCCTGGGTTGGTTTTCGCTGAGCGTCGCGGTTATCACCGGTGTCGCGTATGTGGTGCTGACGGGCAAGGTGCTTCGCGACCCGACGCCCGCCGCGGCTCGGCGTGTCTTCCTCGCGTCGGTCATGCACCTGCCGCTGCTGCTCGTCTGCCTCGTTGCCGAGGCGGTCGTGCGGACGCTGCTGTTCTGATCGCCCGTGGCCGACGCTGAAGCCAACACCGACTCCGCCGAAACGCCTGTCCACGCCGACGAAGCCCCGGAATCTCAACGCCCCGGCCCGCCCGCCCTCTCGTTCGAGGGCGTCACGCACCGCTACGCCAAGCGTTCAGGCGACGCCCTCGCCGGGGTCTCGCTGCAGATCGCGCGGGGCGAGCGCGTCGCCCTGCTGGGCCCCAACGGCTCGGGCAAGTCGACCCTCCTCAAACTCGCCTCGACCGCGATGCCCGTCCGGGCGGGACGCGTGCTGGTTCTCGGCGCTTCGGTGACGATGCCGGGCGGCGTCCGCCGCATCCGCGCTGAAACCGGCGTCGTCTTCCAGAGCCCGAGCCTCGACCCGCTCCTGACGGTCAAGGAGAACCTGCGCGTGCACGCGGCGCTCTTCGCCATCCGCGGCTCGGAGCGCCGCGAACGCATCGCATCGCTGCTCGAACAGTTCGCGATCGCCGACCGCGCGCACGACCGCGTCGGCACGCTCTCGGGCGGCCTGGCCCGGCGGGCTGACCTCGCTCGCGCCCTGCTGCACGGGCCGGACCTGCTCCTGCTCGACGAGGCGACGGCGGGCCTCGACCTCGCCTCGCGCAACGCCTTCTGGGACGCCCTCCTCGGCCCAGAATCTGAAGGCAGCGAACGCACCATCGTCTTCAGCACACACCTGATCGACGAGGCGGAGCGGGCCGACCGCGTCGTGATGGTGCATGAGGGCCGCATCGTCGCCGACGGCACGCCCGAGGATCTCGCCTCACGCGCCGGCGAGCGGACGCTCTGCTCTGAAGATCCGCGGGCGAGCGGTGTGCTCGACGGTGCTGGCGTCGGCGTTGTTCCCACAGATGCGGGCGTCGTTGTGCGGGGCGACGAAGCGATCGAGAAAGCCGCGGGGCTGCTGGTGCAGGGCGGCGTCGGCTTCGAGGTCCGGCGACCGACCCTCGCCGATGCTTACCTTGCGATCACCGGCGAGCCGCTGACCGGTGAAGTGCGAACCGACGAGGCCGAAAACGAGTCGACGGCGCAGCCGCAGGAGCGGGAGGAGGCGGGCGAAGACGCGGTCTTTGTCCCCGCCGTCGTTCCGGCAGAGCCCGCAGACCTGCCCGGGGCATCGGGCGCGGTCATCCCGCCCTCGGCCGGGCTGGCGGGCGCGATCCGGGCGCTCTCGTCGCGCGAGTTTCTGCGGCTGTTCCGTCAGCCCTCGCGGATTGTCGGCACGCTCGGCACCGTCGCGATCGTCTGGCTGGTGCTGGGGGGCGGGTTCGCGCGGGCCGCGGTCGGGACCGACGCGGGGTATGTCGCCTGGCTGCTGCCGGGGATGGTCTCGATGGCGGCGCTCTTCACGGCCGTCTTCGGCGCGATCACACTGATCGAGGACCGCAAGGAAGGTTTTTTGCAGGCGGCGCTGGTCAGCCCCGCGCCGAGGGCGGGGATCGCGGGCGCGAAGATCATCGCCGGAGGGCTCTTGGCGTTGATCCAGGCGGGGGCGGTGCTCTTCGCTGGGCCGCTGGTGGGCGTCGAGCTCACCGGGGCGGGGATCGCGGGGGCGATGGTCGCCTCGGCGTGTATCGCCGCGGGCGTGCTGGGCGTGGGGACGGCTCTCGCGTGGCGGGTCGGCTCGGTCGCGGGCTTCCACGGGCTGATGAACCTGGTGCTGATGCCGATGTGGCTGCTGAGCGGGTCGGTCTTCCCGGCGTCCGAAGCCGCGGGGTGGATGCGCGTGGTGATCGCGATCAACCCCCTGAGCTGGCCGACCGACGCGTTGCGGGGCTCGGTGCTCGGCGAGCCGGCGGGGGTGTTCGCGTGGGCCGGGGCGGCGGCGTTCGGGGTGGGGGGCGTGGCGATCGCTATCATCGCTTCGCGGAGGGCCACATGAGCGATCAGGAAAGCCGGATCAGGCGGGTCGAAGAGACGCTCGCGTTTTCACAGCACGAGTCCGAGGCGCTCAGCGATCAGGTGGTCGAAGCCTTCCGGCGTCTCGACGGAGTGATGGCGAGGCTCGAACGGATCGAGCGCAGGATCGAGTCCCTCGCGGTGCGGCTGGAAGAGGGCGAGGACGCCGACGAGCGGCCCGAGGCCGACGACGGAGACGAGCGACGCCTGCCCGGCGACGCCTGATTCCACGCTCTAGATCGATCAGCCGCCCGTCCTTCAGCCACCCATGCAGCAGCCCGGCCCGCAGGAGTGGGGCGGTGCTCCCCCTGACTGACCTGCCGAAGGCCCCCCCGAAGGCCCGGCGCCTCCGATGCTGGCGAGGCTGACGACCTTTTCGACAGGCGTCTTTGCGGGGGTCTTGCCCGGGTCGATCCCGGCCCGCTCGCAGACCTCGCCCCAGGTCCGGAGCGTCTCGGACATCGGGTGGGAGACCTCAACGATCTCGTGGGTGCTTTCGCAGCGGTACTCGTACCTCGGCATGCCCAACGATATCAGCGATCCGGCGGGCTGTCGTTCCGTTCGCCCGGCGGCTCAAGCGGGTACCCTCCGCCCATGCATCGGATGTTGATCGCGGCGTATACGGGGATCGTCTGTCTGCTCTGCTCGGGGGCCGCTGCTTCGGGCGGCGGGCTCGGCGTGGGAGGGCTCACATACGAGCGGGAGTGGTCCAACACCTCGCTCGACGAGGTCTTTCCCAGGCACTTCGAGCCGTTCGGCACGGCAGGCAAGACCTGGTGGTCCGCCGGCGGGGCAGTCGCGACGACCTTCGGCGACGAGACCGACTACCAGATCCACGGCGCCTTCCATCACTTCCTCATCGACGACCTCGAAGTCATCGGCGAGCTCGCCCTCTGGTACGCCGACCAGAAAGGGCCGAACACCTACGGCGTCAACCCGCAGCTCGGCCTCCGCTGGCACTTCTGGCACGACGAGCCCCGGGACTGGACCGTCTTCGCCGAGCTCGGCCTCGGCGCCCTCTGGACGGAGAAGAACGTCCCGGCCGGAGGCACAAGCCTCAACTTCACTCCGCGCGGGGGCCTGGGCTTCACGCGCCGGATCGGCAACGGCCCGGCCCGTTTCGTCGCCGGCGTACGCCACCACCACATCTCCAACGCGAGGATCGAGGGCGAGGCGAACAACCCCGCGCGGGACATGCCGCTGGTGCACTTTGCGTTCATGTTCCCGTTCTGAGCGACCCGCTCCGGGGCTGCTGGGCCGAGGCCGGCAGAGGTGGGGCGGGCCCTTGGCGTGGGGGCTGTTGGGGCGTATACTCGCCCTGCCCGCGAGGGCGACAACCCGGGCGTATGGCGCAGTTGGCTAGCGCGCTTCCATGACAAGGAAGAGGTCACAGGTTCGAGTCCTGTTACGCCCACTGACCCGGCTCCATGGCCGGGTTTTTTCGTGCGCCGAACGCCGCTCAGCGCTCAAGAGGCACGATCCGGCCCCGTCGCGGAACCACACCCTTTTTTTTTCCAAATATCGTATAAGACGCGTTGCCGGACAGTCGAAGATCGTGTAGTCTGTTTTCGGACGAACTGCCCACCGGGCCGCAGCTCAAAGTCGAGCGGCGGCACGAGGGCGAGCACGAGGGGAATCAAATGACAAGGTCTGCAAAGCGCCGGCACCGTTCAGGTTTGTTGGTCCGTTTCGGAGCTGTTGCGTCCGCGGCGGTGGTTGTGTGCTCCGCCTCCGTGTCGACCGCGGATGAGAAGCCGCTCGAAGGTCTTCGATCGGCATGGAACACCTACAACGAGCGGCTGCTGGATTGCGTGTCTCGTTTCGAAGGCCGGTTTCTTGATAGCTGCATGCGGACGGTGGTGATCGGTCTTCACCACGATCTCACTCGCTTGAGCGACACCGACAAGCCCGCGGACTGCTGGGCGAAGTACCGCGAACTGTTGCAGGAGCCGTGCGATGCGGCTATCGGTTACGCCGCGTGCATCTCGATCCGCGCCGATGCGGCGATCGAGATCTTCAACTGGTGCGCCGGCGCGACGCAGGATGAGGAGATCGCCCTCGCGTCGCCCGAGTGGCATGCACCTCCGGAGCTCATCGCTACCGATGAATTCCAGTACGAATTCTCCGTCGTCACGCAGAACCCGGAGGTCGACGCCGTCCGCTTCTGGGCGGTCCACCGCGCCGTCGAGGGCGACAACGAAGCAAGCGTTGCGTACAGCATCGGCGATGCTGAGATCATCGGCGAGTTCGGCAACCGACGCGTCTGGAGGCACGAGGGCCACCGCGGCGCATGGGAAGGCATCGCCGAACTCATGCCCTTCGGCCCGCACGACCGTGTGGTGATTGTCGCTCGGGCGGAACGGGATGGCGAGACCATCGGCGTTTCGCATGTCGTCGCACAGATCAAGTAACGACACCCAAGGCACGGCAAATGTTGCTGATGAGCGACCGCCCCCGGAACTCTACCGGGGGGGTTGCGTCCGCTGCGTCGGCCCGCTTCTCGATGGTCGGATCGGGTCACGCGTAGACTCGCCCGATGTCCGAGCAGCCCGCCCCTATCGATCCCTCAGCGACGCAAACCGCCGCACAGGGTGTCGCCAAGCTCGCCGAGGAGCACGCCGCGGGGCTGTACACGCTCGGGCTGCGTTTCTGCGGGGATCCGGCCAAGGCCGAGGACCTCGTGCAGGAGGTCTTTCTGAACGCGCTCAAGGGCTGGTCGGGCTTTGATGGCCGGTCGGACCCGAAGACCTGGCTGTACACCATCGCCGCCCGCGCGTGCAAGCGAATGCACCGCACCCGCAGCGGGGAGCCGTCCTCGATCGGCTCGCTCGACGCCCTGTTGCCTTTCGATGAGCCGCTGGTCGCCCGTGTCGAGGACGGCGGCCCGCTCGGCGAGCAGGTCCGGCGCGAGGCCCGCGAGCGGCTGGAAGCGTCGATCGTGGGGTTGCCCGAAGACTTCCGCGTGCCGCTGGTGCTCAAGGAGATCGCGGGATTCTCGATGCCCGAGGTCGCGCAGATCCTCGGGCTGGAGGAAGGGACGGTCCGGAGCCGCGTGCACCGGGCGAGGCTGAAGCTCCGAAAGGCGATCGAAGGGGCGCTTCCCAAGGGCGAGGCGCCGCCCCCGGCCTACCCCGAGCAGACCTGCATGGACCTGCTCAACGCCAAGCAGTCCGCCCTCGACCGGGACGTCCCGTTCGACACGAGCATCATCTGCGAGCGGTGCAGATCGGTCTTCGAAACGCTCGACCTGACCCGGGAGATCTGCCGCGATCTGTCGGCGGGGCGGCTTCCCGAGGGCGTCCGCAAGCGTCTGGCGGCCCGGCTCTCGACCCCGAACCGATAGTTTCGCGGGGTGGGGCGGGGCTTCCGAGGAGATTGCTCGTAAAATCGGTGATTGGCGGGAGTGAACGCCCTTTGCCGTGTCTCTAACCCGGAGGCGGGGCCGGTTTCCCGCAGGGAGGGCTCGACAGATGTTCATGCGGATGGTTTACGACGAGAAGCTTGCCCAGGCGGCGTACATCTTCGGCTGCCAGCGCACCGGCGAGGCGATCGTGATCGATCCCGAGCGGGATGTCGACCGGTACATCGGGATCGCCCGCAACAACGGGCTGAGGATCGCCGCGGTCGCCGAGACGCACATCCACGCCGACTTCGTCTCCGGCTCGCGCGAGCTCGCCGAGCGCGTCGGCGCGAAGGTCTATGTCTCCGCCGAGGGCGGGCCGGACTGGTCGTACCAGTGGCTCGACAAGAAGAACGGCGGGGGGGCGTACGACCACCATCTTCTGCGCGACTGGGACTCGTTCCGCATCGGCGCGATCGAGTTCCGCGCCATGCACACGCCGGGGCACACGCCCGAGCACATGGTCTTCGTTGTGACCGACCACGGGTCGGGGGCGACAGAGCCGATCGGTGTGGTCACCGGCGACTTCCTGTTCGTCGGCGATCTGGGACGTCCGGACCTGCTTGAATCGGCCGCGGGAAAGAAGGGGGCGATGGAGCCGGGCGCGAAGGACCTGTTCAGGTCGCTCCGTGTGCTGGAGGGGCTGCCCGAGTTCGCGCAGGTCTGGCCCGGGCACGGGGCCGGCAGCGCCTGCGGCAAGGCACTCGGCGCAGTACCGATGAGCACCGTCGGCTACGAGCGCCGCTTCAACTCGGCGCTGCGAGCCGCGACGGGCGAGAAGGACTTCGTCGATTTCATCCTCGCGGGCCAGCCCGAGCCGCCCCTGTACTTCGCCGACATGAAGCGAGTGAACAAGGAGGGGCCGAAGGTGCTCGGCGAGCTCCCCTCGCCCACGAGGCTGACGCCTGAAGAACTCCGCTTGCTGGACGCCAAGGGCGTCGCGCTGGTCGACACGCGTCCGTGGGCCGCGTTCAGGGAGGGGCATGTGCCCGGATCGCTGTATCTGCCCTTGGACAAGTCGTTCCCGACCGACGCGGGCTCGTTCATCCGCGAAGACGAAAAGATCGTGCTGATCGTGTCGCCGGGAGGCGTGGAGGAGGCGGTGCGCGACCTCGTGCGGATCGGTCGCGACCGGGTGACCGGCTGGTTCCACTCGGCCGAGCTCGACCGCTTTGTCGGCGAAGGGCACGCGCTGGCGCAGGCGCCGGAGGTCGAGCCCGAGCGGGCGGCGGAGATGATCGGCTCGGGCGGGCCCGGCGTCCTGGATGTTCGGCGCAGGACCGAGTACGACCGGGGCCACCTGCCCGACGCCGTGAACATCTCGCACACACGCCTCGCTTCCCGCCTCGATGAAGCGCCGAGCACCGAGCCGCTCCTGGTCCATTGCCAGAGCGGGATCCGCTCGGCCAAGTCGACGGCGTTCCTCAGACGAATGGGGTTCGACGCGGTGAATGTGCGGGGCGGGTACGCCGCATTGGAGAAGCTCGGCTCGCTCCGCACCGTCGCCGGCGCGGAGTAACGCTCCGGGCGAAGCTCGAACACAAACAAAGGGAGTCCGCGATGACGACCACCCAGACCGAAACGAATCAAGCGCCCGCGCAGCGTGACCTCACGCCGGCCCAGATCGAGTCCAAGCTCGCCGAGGGTCGAGCGGTGCTGATCGATGTGCGCGAGGAGTTCGAGCACGCCGAGGAGAAGATCGAGGGCGCCGCGCTGCACCCCCTCTCAAAGCTCGACGCCGCGGAGGTCGAGAAGACCGCCGAGGGTCGGGAGATCCTGCTGCACTGCCGCAGCGGCAACCGCTCGGGCAAGGCGATGGCCAAGCTCGCCGAGTCCGGCGTCGTGGCGTCGCACCTCGCCGGGGGCATCGAGGCGTGGAAGGCCTCGGGGCGGCCGGTCGAACGCTCGGCCCAGGCCCCCCGCATCGGCGTCATGCGCCAGGTGCAGATCACCGCCGGTTTCCTCGTGCTCATCGGCGTCCTGCTCGGCGCGTTTGCCAGCGAGTGGTTCCTCATCCTCTCGGGCTTCGTCGGCGCGGGGCTGATGTTCGCGGGCGTCAGCGGGTGGTGCGGCATGGCCATGCTGCTGGCGAAGATGCCCTGGAACAAGACGGGCTGCGGATCGGACTCAAAGGGCGGAGCGTCGTGCGCCGCTTGATCGCGCGCCGGTGATGGCTTTGGTGTTCACGACGCAGGCCGGGGGCTGATGCGATGGTCTACGCCGTGCTCGGCGCCCTGCTGATCGGGTTCTCGCTCGGGCTGTTCGGCTCGGGCGGGTCGATCCTGACTGTTCCGGTGCTGGTCTACCTCCTCGGGCACGAGGAGAAGACGGCCATTGCCGAGTCGCTCCTGATCGTCGGGTCGATCGCGCTGGTCGGGGCGGCGCAGTACGCGATGGCGCGTCTGGTGGTCTGGAGAACCGCGCTCGCTTTGGCGCTGCCGGGAATCCTCGGGACCGTCGCGGGGGCGCAGATCGCCTCACTCGTGCCGGGCGTGGTCCAGCTTCTGGCCCTTGCCGGGGTGATGCTCGCGGCTGCGTTTTCGATGTGGCGGTCGGGCTCACGCCAGAGCCCCCAAGCAGCCGCCGAGGAAGGGCCCCGCCCGGGGGCCGGGCCGCTCTTGGTCGGGCTCGTCGGGGTCGGCGTGGGGATGGTCACCGGCTTTGTGGGTGTCGGGGGAGGGTTTCTGATTCTGCCGGCGCTGGTGCTCTTTGCACGCCTGGACATGAAGCGGGCGGTCGCGACGAGCCTGCTGGTGATCGCGATCAACGCGGCGGTGGGCTTCTGGCGGCACGCCCACTTCCTCGCCGAGACAGGGCGGGAGCTTTCCTGGACGACCATCGGCGTTTTCATCGCGGTGGGGGTGGCCGGGAGCGTGCTGGGCAAACGCCTGAACACGGGGCTCGACCAGCGGAAGCTCAAGCGGGGGTTCGCCGTCTTCGTCCTGGTGATGGCGGTCCTGATGGCGGGCTGGGAGGCGGCGAAGCTCGCGGGCGTCGGCTGAGCCAACAGAGAACGCATCGCGGGGCGGGGCTCCCGGTATGTTCTGCCGCGGGGTCCGATCCGTCCGATTGCGGTGAGGACTGGCCGTTGTCGGGCCGATCATCGTGGGGGGCATGGCTATCGGGCGTGTTTGTGCGCCCTTTGGCGTCGGTCGGCCCCGATGGGCTGGCGGCGGGTGTCCGCCTGCCTTATGAAGGGGTTGGCGGCCGGTGTTGGAATGTGTTGTGGGTTTCGGAGGGTGGTCAAGGTGAATCGCATCCGTCAGTTTGTCGTCGGTCTCTCGGTTTGTCTGGCCCTGGTCTGCGTGTCGGGCGTTGCGCCGGCGGGGGAGGGCCCGGGCAATCAGGACAAGAGTGTCAAGCTTGAGGACCTGTTCCCGGATCGCGGGCTCTTCGGGCCGGCCGCGTCGGGCATGGCGTTCAGCCACGACGGGCGTTACGCCGCGTGGCTCTATCGACCGTACGACGAGCGTCGGCACGGGTCGGACCTGTGGCTGATGGACACCGAGACGGGCGAGGTCGAGCGGGTGACGAAGGTCTCGGTCATGGCCCCGTTCCAGGAGAGCACCCGGAGCGTCCGCGACGACCGACGCGAGCGGGCGGAGAAGGAACTGAAGAAGCGCCTCGACAAGGAGAAGGCGGAGAGGAAGAAGGAGGAGGAGCGGAAGAAAAGGGAGGAGCGGGAGAGAGACGGAGAGACGGAGAGAGAAGGAGAGACGGAGGGGGAGAAGGACGAGGACGAGAAGAAGGACAAGGACAAGGGAGAGAAAGAGGACGAGAAGGATGATCGCTCTGATTCGGAGCGTCTGCTCGGTGTGAAGCACCTTGAGGACTTCGTGGACGACAAGGACGCGGATCGGTCGAGGGCGCCTCGTTATGCGGGCGTCTCGTCGTTTACATGGTCTCCGACCGGCGATGAGTTGCTGTTCATCTCGCAGAACGATGTCTACCGCTACCGCATCGGCAACGAGCGGCCCCGGCGCCTGACCGCGACGCGCGCGAGAATGCAGTCGGTGCAGTATCTGCCAGACGGGTCGGGGTACACCTACCTGCTCGACGGCAACCTGATGCGCGTGATCTTCGGGCAGGACCTGATCGAGCAGATCGATCCGTCGGTGCCGCGGGGCGAAAGCATGATCGGCTACCGCATCAGCCCCAACGGCGAGCGGCTGGTCTTCCTGACGGGCAAGGGCGAGGACTGGACACAGAAGGCGACCCGCGTCAGGATCGCCCGCTTCCGCGGGCGCTTCATGGATGTGCAGGAGGTCTGGCGCCAGCTCCCGACCAACCCCTTCCGCGACCGTGATATCAGCGTCTATCTGTACGAGCTGGGCGATCGGACGGCCGAGGACGGTCATCTGACGAAGGTGTTCGAGCACCGGGAGACCGGGCCGCGCGATGTGCTGCAGGTGCCGCGCTGGTCGCCGGATTCGTCGCGCGTCGCGTTCTCGGTCTTCGAGCAGGCGACGGGCGTCGTGCGGATCAAGGAGGCCGGGTACGAAGACCCCGAGGAAGAGCCCGCCGAGGCGCCGGCGACCGAGCCGGCCGAGCCCGCCGACACCGCCGAGCGCGAGGAGGAGCCGACCGGGGTCGACTGGTGGATCGGCGACGAGGCGGAGGTCTTCGGCTTTGAGCCCAGCGATACCGGCGACGAGAACAGCACGGGCGAGCGCGAGCCGGTGAAGGTGCGCGAGGCGAAGACCGTCTTCCGGTTTCTGCACGACGGCGGGCCGAACACGCCTCGGATGATCCAGCCGGCGTACCTGGCCGACAGCCGCAGGATGGTGTTCCTGACCGAGCAGTCGGGCTTCCGCCATGTGCATGTGCTCGACCCGCTGTACGAGCATCTGGAGCAGGTGACGCGGGGCCGGCACGAGGTGCTGCCCTTCGACCTTTCGCCGTGCCACCGCAGGCTGTTTGTGACCTCAACGGCCGAGCACTCGGCGCGCGAGCACATCGAGGTGGTCGACCTTGAGACCTACGAGGTCACCCGCCTGACGCAAGGCGAGGGGCTGTACGACGACGCGGCGGTGAGCCCGTGCGGGACCAGGGCGCTGGCGAGGTTCGCCCGCTTCGGTCAGCCCCGCGAGCTGGTGAAGATCGACCCGTCTGCGGACGAGGAGCGGATGCTCACCGAATCGCACCCGGAGGAAACGCTGAAGCTGACGGCGCCCGTTCCCGAGTTCTTCACCTACCGCAACCGGCACGGGCACGAGATCCCCGCCTACATGTTCAAGCCCGACGACTGGACGGCGCGCGACGAGCGTCCGCTGCTGATCTATGTCTACGGCGGCCCGCTGCAGAGCAACCGGCGCCAGGTCCGCGACGGGGCGTTCAGCGCACCGGGATACTTCTTCGCCTGGTACATGGCCAAGACCCACGGCTATGTGACCGTCACCATCGACCCGCGTGGGACGAGCGGATACGGCAGCGTCTTCGAGAAGGCGAACTATGAGCGTGTCGGCAGGCCGCAGACCGAGGACCTTGTTGACGGCGTGGACTACCTCGTCAAGAACCACGGGGTCGACCGCAACCGCATCGGCATGCACGGCTGGAGCTTCGGCGGCTTCCAGACGCAGATGTCGATGTTCCTCGAGCCCGAGGTCTTCCATGTGGGCATCGCAGGCGCCGGGCCCACCGAGTGGGAGAACTACAACGCGTGGTACACGACGGGCACCGTCGGCGGCTTCAAGGACCGCAAGCCCGACCCGGCCATCCACTCGCTGATTCCCCTGGCTAAGAACCTGCAGGGGCGTCTGCTGCTGGTGCACGGCATGGAAGACAGCAATGTGCTCTTCCAGGACACCATCTCGGTGTACTCCGAACTGCTCAAGCAAGGCAAGGAGGCGCTCGTTGAGCTCTTCCTCGATCCGACCGGCGGCCACGGTCTGGGCGGGCTGGTCAAGACGGTGAACCGGTACAATAAGTACGAGGACTACTTGCTCCGCCACCTCGGCACGGGCGAACCCGCCGAGCCCGAGGAAGAAGAAGCCGAGGAAGAGGAAGAGGCCGAAGAACGCGAGGAAGCTGATTTCCCGGGCGTTTGAGCCCCGTCCGCTGAAACGGCAGAGATCAAATGAACCGCCGCCCCCGCGTTGTGATGCGGGGGCGGCTTTGTTTCGGTTTCGCCGGTGAGGCTCGGCGTTCGAGTTGATCGCGCGGTTACGCCTTGTCGGCCGTGCGCGCGTTGAGCATCCATGCGTGCTTTTCGAGGTCGCGGAGCATGGCGATCATGACATCCTCGCTGACGGCGTCGAGCTCGCCGAGGCGAGCCTGCCGCTCGCGGGCGTGCTTGAGCAGCGCACCGAATCGTTCGGCCAGCGAGTGTGAGACGGCGTCGGCGTCCATGAGGCCCGAGGGGAAGGGTTCGAGCTTGCTCGCCTTGGCGGTCGTGCCCGCGTTGCCCTCGGTGGCGATGCCGAGCGCGGCGATGCGTTCGGCGACCTCGTCGGCGTGCTCGCGGGTCGAGGCGAGGATCTCGTCGAGCTGGAGGTGCACATCGCGGAAGTGGCGGCCGACGCAGTTCCAGTGCCCCTGCTTGAGCTGGAGAGAGAAGTCGATGAGTTCGCCGAGCGTCTCTTGCAGGAGCGACGCGATCTCGTCCCGTGTCTTCTGGTCGAGGGCCACACGCGTGAGCATGGTGGTGGTTCCTTTCAGGTCTTCGGCGCGTTTGATCATGGTTGGGTTCTTCCGAGTAATCCGTTGCTTCGGGCATTGCCCGTTGAAGCACTTCGGGACAACTCAGGAGCGGATGCGGGTATTCGCGCCTTCGGTATCCGGGGCCTCGGGATGGAGGGTCGGGGTCAGGTCGGCGAGATCGGCGAGGAGCCGATCGATCTGGTCGTCAGCGTGCCCGGCCGAGACCGAGAGGCGGAGGTAGCGTCCGGCCGGCCCGCCGGGGTAGCCGATCAGCGGAACGAAATGCCCGCGCCGGGCGAGCTCTTCGTGCAGGCGGCGCATGGCCGCTTCGGGCTCGATCGTGATCGCGAAGACGGGGGAGGGGCTGGTGCGATCTCTGGAGATCAGGCCGAGCTCGACCAAGGCCTCGCGGACGCGGGCGGTGCTGGAGCGCAGGCGGGAAAGGCGGTCGAGCTCGCAGGTGTGGACCTCGAAGGCGGCGTCGGCCGCGGCGGCGAGGGCGGGGGGGATCGGCGTCGTGCCGACGAACGCGCCGCTTCTGCGGACCATGGCGGCGAAGGGTCCGGGCCCGGCGACGATGGCGCCGTAGACGCCCATGGCCTTGGCGAGCGTGGCGGTGACGACAACGCGGGGGTCGCTGATGGCGAAGTGCTCGATCGCGCCGCGTCCGCGGGGGCCGAGGACGCCGATGCCGTGGCAGTCGTCGAGGAGGAGGCGGTCGTCGGGCCGGAGGGCGGCGAGCAGGTCGGGGACGGGGGCAAGTTCGCCGGTAGCGGCGAAGAGCGTGTCGGTCGCGAGGAGGGCGGGGGTGTCGAGGGCGTTCAGCTTCGACGCGGCGTCAGCGGCGTCGTTGTGGCGGTATGTCAGGAGGCGCATGCCGGCGGCCGCTGCGGCTGTTCGCAGGCTGGAGTGGGCGCGTTCGTCGATCAGCGCTGCGGGGCAGTCGCCATTCAGGGCCTGGAAGGCGGCGAGGTTGGCGAGCATGCCCTCTGGGAGGAGGACGGCCTCGGGCAGACCGATAAAGCCCGCGGCCCGGAGTTCGGCCTTGCGGTGGGCGCGGGTGTCGCCGGTGGTGGTGCGGCTGGCGCCGGCGCTGATCGCGTAGCGTCCGAGGCCCTTGCAGAGCGCGTCGATGAGGGCGTCGTGGGTCGCCAGGCCGAGATAGTCGCATCCACCGAAACCGACGAGCGGTTCGCCGGTGTGATGGAAGAGCATGCCTTCCCGTCCGCTCCAGCAGAGATCGGTCATCCTTGGGTTTCCCGGTGGTTCGCGCGTCCGTGCGTGACGCCCGGGAAGGGCCCCGGGGCGATGAGGCATCGTATGAAGGAGCGGCGCCGGAGCGCGTCGGACGGGCCGGCGGAGGCCCGGTTTGAGCGCTGACGCCCTGTCGGGTACGATCGCCCGACACGGCGAGCCCCTCTTGGCGGGCGATTTCGCTGAATTCTGCGTCTGTCGGGCGGTGCTCGACGGACGCTCCCAGAACACGGAGCCCCCTCCCATGTTCCGAACGAGACTGAAGCGTGCGACGCAGTGCCTGATCAAGCCCGTGCTCGCGGGGTTGCTGGCCGCCGCGCCGCTGGCGGCGCTGCCGGCGACAGCCGCGGCGAACGAGAAGGTCCTGCAGCTCCCGATCCGGACCGACGGTCCCAAGACGCTCGACCCCGTGGCGGGCTCGACGACCTACGAGAACATGGCGGTCTCGCAGATCTTCGAGACGCTGCTGGAGAACAAGTACACCAATCCGTACGAGTTCGAGCCTCGCCTCTTGGCCAAGCTGCCCGAGCGGCTCGAGGACGGCAAGCGGTACCGCTTCACGCTGAAGGAAGGCGTCTACTTCCACGACCACCCGGCCTTCCCGGACGGCAAGGGCCGGCGGATGGTGACCGACGATGTCTTCTACTCGCTCAAGCGGATCGCCGACGGGCGGTACCAGTTCAAGAACTGGTGGCTGCTTGAGAACACGATCCTCGGCTTCGACGAGTTCAAGGAGTCGCAGAACGCCTCGGGCGCGACCTTCGACTACGACGCGCCGGTCGAGGGCTTCGTCAAGATCAACGATCGCGAGTTCGAGATCGTGCTGCGGGAGCCGGTGTACCGGTTCCTGTGGGTGCTGACGATGTTCCAGACCGCGATCGTGCCTCGCGAGGTGGTCGAGTTCTACGACAACCCCGACGACTTCGGGTTCAACCCGGCGGGGACGGGCCCGTTCAAGCTGGTGGACTTCACGCCGCGTCGGCGGCTGATCGTCGAGCGGAACGAGAACTACCACGAGGTGCGCTACCCGGCCCGCGAGGAATGGTCGCGTGACGACCGTCGGGCGCGGATGCACATGGCGGCGGGCGAGCGTGTGCCGTTTGTCGATCGCATCGAGTTTACGATGTATGTCGAGGACCAGCCGATGTGGCTGGACTTCAACCGCGGTCGGATCGCGTATGTCGAGGTGCCGGCGGAGTACTTCGACCAGGCGTTCATCCGCCAGACGCGCCAGCTCCGGCCAGAGTTTGCGCAGCGCGGGGTCACCTACCAGGCGAACGAGCTGCTCGACTTCATCTTCCGCGGGTTCAACATGGACGACCCGATCGTGGGGGGTCTGGACGATCGCGGACGCAAGCTGCGCCAGGCGATCAATCTCGCGATCGACCTCGAAGAGTTTTCCGAGGCGTTCTACAACGGGCTGACGGTGCAGTACGACGGGCCGATCCCGCCCGGGCTGGACGGGCACCCCGAGGGCGGGCGGGCGCCGGTGTCGTACCGGGGCCCGAACCTGGAGCTGGCGCGCCAGAAGCTCGCGGAGGCGGGGTATCCGGGGGGCGAAGGACTGCCGCGGCTGCAGTTCTACACGAGCATCGGCGGCAACAACGCCCAGCAGGTCGAGATGCTGCGCCGGCATCTGGCGAGGGTGAACATCCGGCTCGAGCCGATCCTGGTGGACTTCTCGACGCTGATCGAGGCGACCAACAACAGGCGGGCGCAGATCTTCGGCTTCGCGTGGTCGAGCGACTATCCGGACGCGGAGAACAACCTGGCGTTGTTTTACGGCCCCAACGAGGCGCCCGGCTCGAACCACTACAACTACAAGAACCCCGAGTACGACGCGTTGTACGAGCGGGTGCGGGTGATGGAGCCCGGCCCGGAGCGGACGGCGCTGTACGAGAAGATGCGCGACATGCTGATCGAGGACGCGCCGTATGTCGGCTCGATGGCCCGCACACGGTACTACCTGGTCAATCCCTGGGCGGTGAACATGCGTCCGACCGAGCGGTACTGGGCCTGGTTCAAGTATGTCGATGTCGACGACTCGAAGCGCTGATCGCTGACGACCCTCACTTCCGACCTGCACTCCAGCCGAGGGCTCGACACCGATGTGGGCGTTCATCTTCCGGCGCTTGCTCTACAACATCCCGGTCTACCTGGGCATCATCCTGCTGGTGATGCTCGCGCTGCGCGTGCAGGACCCGGTGTACGCCTTCCTCGGCAAGAGCCCGGATCAGGCGCAGTACGACCGCATCCGCGAGGACTTCGGGCTCAACCGCCCGTTCGTGGTGCAGTATCTCGACTTTCTCAAGAGAATCGTGACGCTCGATTTCTCCGAGCGGAGCTGGGACAAGAGGATGCCGGTCAACGAGTTGATCGCCACCTCGATCCCGCCGACGCTGCTGATCACGCTGCCTCAGCTGATATTAACGGGGGCGATCGCGATCTCGATCGGGCTGATCGCGGCGTTCTTCAGGGGGAGGGGGATCGACAAGACACTTGTCTTCCTGACGGTCCTCGGGATGAGCGTCAGCTACCTCGTGTACATCGTGATGGGGCAGTATTTCGGGGCGTACTGGCTGAATCAGAGGTTCGATGTGGAGTTCTTCGCGGTGCAGGGGTACGACGAGCGGCTGTCGACCGTCGGCTTCTGGGCGGGCAGCCCGATCGACGCGCTGGGGCAGTGGTTCCGCTACTGCGCGCTGCCTGTGATGATCGGCGTGATCGTGGCGATCGGCTACGACACGCGGTTTTACCGGGCGGTGATGGTCGAGGAGACCAACCGGGACTACATCACCACCGCCAAGGCCAAGGGCGTGGGGCGGACGAAGATCATGTTCGTCCACATGCTCAAGAACGCGCTGATCCCGATCATCACGCGGATCATGATCACGCTGCCGTTTGTGATCACGGGGTCGATCCTCGTCGAGTACTACTTCAACATCCCGGGGATGGGCCGGACGCTGATCGAGGCGATCCGGGGCAAGGACTTCCCGGTCGTGCAGACCTTTACGGCGTTGTTCGCGGCGGTCTTTATCATCTCGATCATCCTGACGGATGTGCTCTACGCGCTGGTCGACCCGCGCGTCAGGCTCAAGTGAACGCAGGCCCATGAAAGTGATCGGACGATTCTTCGGCTCTCGCGGCTTCCGCAAACTGCGGCGCAACCGCAGCGCGCTCGTCGCGATGGGCATCATCGGGGCGTTTGTGCTTCTGGTGGGCTGGATCTTTCTGACCCAGGGGCTGCAGGCGTTTGGCAAGTGGACCGATTGGTACGACCTTTCGGACCGCCCGGTCCTCGGGCTGCTGCTGCCCGACGCGCCCCAGGAGCGGATCGCCCCCAGCGAGCTTTCCGGGTTCGGTCGAGAGCGGGCGCCGGCGTTCCGCTACCGCCAGTTCATGACATGGCGAACGGAGGGCTCCAACGCGGTCGAAGCGCTCCGCCGGGTCGACCCGGCCGACGAGGCGACGGCGGCCCAGGTCATCGCCGAAGCCGGGCTTGGACACCGGCGGATCGTCCAGGCCCAGCGCGAAACGGTCATCGAACGCTTCGATGTGTTTGTGTCGGTGCTCAACCAGGCGGATGTCGCGGCCGCGGCGGAGGCGGGGCTGGCGAGGATCCAGATCATCATCGCCGGGCTGGCGATCTTGGAGACGGAGGTCGTCAACGCCGAGGCCGAGCGCGATCGTCTGACGGCGGACCCGGGGCCGGACGGGGTGCCGTCGGCGGTGTTCGAGCGCGTCGTCGACGCGCGCGAGCAGCTCTACTTCTCGCTGGAGGAGATCGAGCGGCGGGTGCTGGAGTTCAAGGCGTCGGCCGCGGCGATCGGGCTGGATGTCACGGCGTTCGAGGAACTCGGGGTCGAGGACCTGTTCGACGCGTACGACGCGCTGGAGATGGCCAGCGAGGAGCCGGAGACTCCGATCGGCGAGTTTGTTGAAGACGAGCTCTGGCCCAAAGAGCTCATCGAGAGCATCCTCGATGCGGTCGATGAGATCCGGCCTCGGATCATCGAGATCGTCGCCGAGCGCCTGGACGCGGCCGAGGCGCCGCTGCTGGATCTCTTCCCCCAGCCGACGGGGATCAGGGGCGTGGTGTACCGCTTCCAGCTCCTCCTGGGCACCGACCAGCAGGGACGGTCGATCCTGATCCGCGGGCTGTACTCGTCGAAGATCGCGATGCAGGTGGGGTTTGTCGCGGCGTTTGTCTCGGTACTCTTTGGGAGCCTGATCGGGGCGGCCGCGGCGTTTTTCGGCGGGTGGGTCGACCACGCGGTGGTCTGGCTGTACTCGACCTTGAGCTCGATCCCGAGCCTGGTGCTGTTGGTTGTGCTGCAGTTCATGTTCATCGACACGGATGTGTACGGGACGCTGATCCCGCTGTACATCGCGTTCTGCCTGACATTCTGGATCGGGCCCTGCCGCGTGGTGCGGGGCGAGGCGATGAAGCTGAAGGAGCTGGAGTACATCCAGGCGGCGACGGCGATCGGGTTCGGGCGGATGTACATCCTCGTCAAGCACCTGATCCCCAACACGCTGCACCTGATGTTTATCAACTTCTCGCTGCTGTTCATCGGGGCGATCAAGAGCGAGGTGATTTTGACCTTCCTGGGGCTGGGGCTGCAGCCGGGGATCGGCTCGTCGTGGGGGGTGATGATCGAGCAGTCCAAGGCGCAGGTGGCCAACGATTTCTTCTGGCAGATCGGCGGCGCGACCTTCTTCATGTTCACGCTCGTACTGGCGTTCAATATCTTCACCGACGCGCTGCAGGACGCGTTCGACCCCAAGCATGTCGGCTGACCGGCGGCGACCGATCCACTGATGACCACGCAAGAGCCCATCCTGAAGGTGCGGAACCTGACCACCCGGTTCAGGACAGACCGGGGGACCGTCACCGCCGTCGACGATGTCTCTTTCGAGGTCTATTCGGGCGAGACGCTGGGGATCGTCGGCGAGTCGGGCTGCGGCAAGACGGTCACCAGCAAGACGGTGATGCGCCTCCTGCCCGAGCGTGTGAGCATCATCGACCCCAAGAGCCAGATCATGTTCGGCAAGGAGAACCTCGCGACTGCCCCCGAGAGCCGCATGCGCCGCGTGCGGGGCGACAAGATCGCGATGATCTTCCAAGAGCCGATGACGAGCCTGAACCCGGTCTTCCGGATCGGGTGGCAGCTCGACGAGGCGCTGAAGTACCACACGAAGATGGGCAAGAGGGAGCGGCGCAAGCGGGCGATCGAGATGCTCCGGCTGGTGGACATCCCCAACCCAGAGCAGCGGATCGACGAGTACCCGCACCAGCTCTCGGGCGGAATGCGTCAGCGCGTGATGATCGCGATGGCCCTCTGCTGCGAGCCGGAGCTCCTGATCGCCGATGAGCCGACGACGGCGCTGGATGTGACCATCCAGGCGCAGATCCTGGCGCTGATGGGGCGGCTGAAGGAGAAGATGAACACCGCCATCATGCTCATCACGCACGACCTCGGCGTGGTGGCGCAGGTTTGCGACCGCGTGATGGTGATGTACGCGGGCAGGGTGATCGAGAGCGCGCCGGTGCGCGAGATCTTCCACTCGCCCCGCCACCCTTACACCAAGGCGCTGCTCGAATCGATCCCCAAGAAGGGGTCTCGCCAAGGCGGCAAAGAGGTTGGCAAGAGACTGCCCGCGATCAAGGGCATCGTGCCCAGCCTGTTCGACCTGCCCGAGGGCTGCCGCTTCCGCGACCGCTGCGGCTACGCCCAGGACCGATGCAAGGCCGAGGAACCCGAACTGCTCGACCACGGCGACGAGCACCACCCCGTCCGCTGCCACTTCCCTCTGGACAAGCCCGCCGCGCTGACCGTCGGCGCGACCGAACGCGAGTGAGCCCCGAAACCCACCGATGGCACTGATCGAGATCGACAACCTCGTCAAGCACTTCCCGGTCCGCGGGGGCTTTCTCAACCGCGTGGTCGGCAAGGTCCATGCCGTCAACGGCGTTAGCCTCGCCATCGAGAAGGGCAAGACGCTTGGCGTGGTCGGCGAGTCCGGCTGCGGCAAGAGCACGCTGGGCAAGCTCGTGATCCGCCTGCTCGAGCCGACCTCCGGGAGCGTCCGCTACGAAGGCAAGGAGATCACCGGCCTCTCGCACGCGAAGATGATCCCGTACCGGCGGAAGATGCAGATCGTCTTCCAGGATCCGTACTCGTCGCTGAACCCTCGGCTGACGGTGCGGGCGCTGCTCAAGGAGGCGCTCAAGCTGCACAGGGTCGTCCCTTCGAAGGAGCAGGACGCGTACATCGAGGAGCTGATCCGTACCGTCGGCCTGCGGCCGGACGCGGCGGACAAGTTCCCCCACGAGTTTTCCGGCGGGCAGCGCCAGCGCATCGGCATCGCGCGGGCGCTCTCGACCAAGCCCGAGTTCATCGTCGCCGACGAGCCGGTCTCGGCGCTGGATGTCTCGATCCAGGCGCAGGTGCTCAACCTGATGACCGACCTGAAGGAGAAGTTCGGGCTGACGATGCTCTTCATCAGCCACGACCTGAAAGTCGTCGAGCACTTCTGCGACGAGGTTGCGGTGATGTACCTCGGCTTTGTGGTCGAGCGGCTGCCGGCGGAGAACATCCACGACCGGGCCGAGCACCCCTACACGCGGGCGCTGCTGGGCGCCAACCCGATCGACGACCCCGACGACCGGCGCCCGCTGACGGTGCTGCAGGGCGATGTCCCGAGCCCCTTCAACCCGCCCAAGGGCTGCCCCTTCCAGACGCGTTGCCCGAAGGTGATGGACCGCTGCCGGCGCGAGATGCCCCCGCTGGAAGACCGCGGCGAGGGTCGCCAGGTCGCCTGCTGGGCGGTGGAAGAAGAGTCACCAATGAAGCCCGAGCCGGCGGGGGCCAAGGCCTGACAAGCCGGGTGTTGTCTTTCAGGAATTTGTGGGAGCCCCCGAAACGGCGGCGGATCGGCCGTTGTGCGTCTCGGTTGTTGCTTTGCTGCGGGGTGTCTCTGGGGAGCGTGGGCTCAAAAAGTAAACCCGGCCGCAGCGTGTCCGCCCGCAGCCGAGTTAAGGAGGAGAGAGAGACAAGACATTTCCAGAATGCCGCAAGAACGGTTTGGGGCCAGCAAACGGCCCATTTTTTCAGACCATATCTCGCGGAATCTAGCCAAAAACCTATCGAAACACAAACAGATTTCGGGGTCAGGCCCTCTGTCCGGTGCGGGCCCGCTCGTAGACGCGAGCGATGTAGGGCCAGTTGACGACCTTCATGAACGCGTCGACATAGTCGCCGCGGCGGTTCTGGTACTTCAGGTAGTAGGCGTGTTCCCAGACATCGACGCCCATGAGGGGGACGCCGCCGGTCAGGAGCATGTCCTGCTGCTTCTCCATCTGCATGACCATGAGGCGCTGCGAGATCGGGTCGTAGACGAGCCAGCCCCAGCCGGAGGCTTCGACGGCGCCGGAGGCGGCCTTGAAGTGGGTTTTGAAGGCGTCGAACGAGCCGAAATCGCGACGGATGTGCTCCATGAGCGTGCCGGACGGCTCGCCGCCCCCGCCCCGGCCTTCGGGCGCCATGCAGAGCCAGAAGAGTGTGTGGTTGATGTGCCCGCCGCCGTGGAATGAGACCTCGCGCGACCAGTGCTTGATGAGGCCGGCGTCGGCGTCTCCCGAGCGGATCTTTGCGAGTTCGTTCAGCGCGCGATTAAGCCCGTCAACATAGCTTTGGTGGTGGCGCTGGTGGTGGATGCGCATGGTCTGTTCGTCGATGTGGGGTTCGAGTGCGTCGTAGGGGTAGGGGAGGTCTGGGAGGACGAACTCGCCCTTTTCGTCGTCCCAGCCGGGCATGGCGTGCCGCGCATCGTCGTCGTCGCGTGCGCGCCGGCGAGGTTGCCTTGGCTGCGCCGCTGCGGCTGAAGCGAGTGCGCCGAGGCCTCCTGCGCCGAGTGCCGCGAGGGCTGCGCGCCGAGAGAGCGGGCTGTCCGCTGTTGCATCGGCGTTGTTGATGTTGTCTGCTGCTGGGGTGTCCATCGATCACGCTCCTTTCGTGGCCGGCGCGGTCTGCGTCGGCGCTCGGGGTGGTCCGGATCTCTCTGGGAAAGATCCTACGGGGCGTGGGCGGGCGGAGCGTGTACGCAGCGGACACCCGGGTCGGCTGGAGTTCGTCGTGCGATCAGCGTCGGTACTCGCGCCCCTCGATCGCCGCGATCAGGCAGGCGGCGCCGAGGATGACCAGTTCGTCGATCACTGGATCGTCCGCCTCGATCGAGACGCCGAGCCTGAACACCCATGGATTGAAGTGCTGGCGGAAGCGGGCGAGCACGGCGCCGTCGCTGATGCGCTTCACCTCGTACCGCTGGGGCGAGAGGATCGCCACGAGGTCGACATACCGGCGGAGCATCGCGGCTGAGCCGATCTCGGTGATCGTCGCGGCCTGGTTGTCGTTCTCGTCGAAGACGAGCCACGAGTCGCGGACGAACGACGAGCGCATGCCCTTGCGGCGGAGCGAGCCGAGCCGCTCGCCGGTCGGCAGCGAGACATCGTAAGTGGCGCTGAAGTCGATGATGTTGCGTGCGTTGAGGCGGAGCAACTCCTCGCCCATGTCCGGCCCGGTGTACAGACGGATGTCCTCGCGGAGGCGGAAGGCCTTCTGGCGGCAGTAGCCGACGACCTGCCGGTCTGGCCCGTAGACATGGAAGGAAGCGCCGAAGATCTTGAAGACCTTGCGCCGGATGGTGTACTTCTCGCCGGTTGTCGCTTGAACAGGATTCGACTCGACGACCATGGCTTCCTCCCCGGTTCGCGACGGGCGACCCGCCGATCATCCGTTCCGATCCCGAAATGGGCTTGCATTCTTTCGGCTGTTGCGTGCTCTGTTCTGCATTTGCGGCCCGCCTGTACAGCCGCGGGCCCCCCGCGCACCCCGGGGCCGAACCTCGCCCGGGGATTCTGGTATACTCGAAAACCCGACGCATGAGTTTCACTTGTTCTGAGAAGCAACAGCAGGAGTCTGCTATGGATCGGACGGCGCGACGCGTCCCGGCGGTGGTTGTCGTTTTGCTCGTGGTGCTCGGGGGCCTTGCCCCCGGCGCGGCCGCGGGCGGGAATGTCGATCTGCCGCGTTACCCCTCGATCAGCCCCGACGGCTCGCAGGTCGTCTTCAGCTGGCGGGGGGATCTCTGGAGAGCCCCGGCGGACGGGGGCGAGGCGCGGAGGCTGACCTCCCACCCCGCCGACGACACCCGATCGGCGTGGAGCCTCGACGGACGGCGCGTCGCCTTCAACTCGACCCGCAGCGGCTACCCCAACATCTATGAGATGCACGCCGACGGCACGGGCATCCGACGCATCACCGTCACCGACGAACGCTGCACGGTCCGGGGCTACGGGCTCGACGCCGACGGCAATGAGGCCATCCTCTTCGACGCCCGGATCGAGGGCGACCCATACCAGTCGCACCGCCCGTACGCGATCTCGCCCGAGGGCGGCGATCCTTCGCGCCTGCACGACGCCTTCGGGTCGTACCCGGCCGTCAGTCCCGACGGACGCCACATCGCGTTCGTCCGCAACGGGTACATGCGTACGGAGCTCGGGCGGGCCTACGGGTGGCACCGGCGCCATTACCGGGGGCCCGAACGCATGCAGATCTGGCTGTTCGACCGCCAGGGCGGCGGGTTCACCCAACTGACCGAGTGGGAGGGCGACGACGGCAAGCCGCGCTGGGCGGATGACCGGACCATCCTCTTCCTCTCCGACCGTGAGGACCGGACGGTCAACCTCTACCGCATGCGCGCGACCGAGGGTGAGGCCTCGATCGAGCGCCTGACCCGCTTCGACGAGCGCGACATCCACCAGTTCGATGTGTCCGCCGACGGGCGGACGGTGGTCTTCAGCCGTTGGGACGGGCTGTACCGCCTCGACCTGTCTCGTGGAGGCGCCTCGCCGCGGCGGCTCTCGATCACGGCGCCTGAAGACACGCTCGAAGACACCGAGGACCAATCGGTTTCGCGCGAGGTCTCCGAGGCGGCGCTGAGCCCCGACGGGAAGGTGATGGCGACGGTCGCGTACGGGCGCGTGTTCGTCCGCGCGATCGGCGAGCACACGCCGACGAGGCTGGTGACCCCGGGACACGACCGCAATCGGCAGATCGCCTGGTCGCCCGACGGGACCAAGCTGTACTTTTCAGGCGACGCCGACGGGACCGAGTCGATCTACGCCGCGACGGTCGCGATGACGCGCGAGGAACTGGTCAACGGGTCCGACGGCGACAAGCACGACCGCGAACGCTGGCAGGACGCGATCCGCTTCGACATCGAGCCGGTGGTGCAGTGGTACGACAACGACCAGATGCCGCAGCCCTCCGCGTGCGGGCGGTACCTCTCGTTCAAGCGGGCGCAGGGCAGGATCATGATCATGGAGCTGGCCAACGGGCGCGAGTACACGCTGGTCAACCACTGGGACGCGGGGATCGACTGGCGCATCAGCCCCGATGGCAACTATGTCGCGTTTTCGGCCAACGACATGGACTACAGCGCCAATGTGTTCATCGTGCCGATCGACGGCTCGGCCGAACCGGTGGACATCTCCCGCCACCCGCGCAACTGCGTCGACCCGCGCTGGTCGGCCGACGGGCGCGTGCTCGTGTTCCGCTCCAACCGCATCCGCACGGGGCAGCGCCAGCCGAACTTCGACATCTACGCGGTGCACCTGGACCGCGAGCTCGACGCGATGTCGACCGAGCAGATCCACGCCTACTACGCCGAAGCGGCGCGGCGCGTGCGCAACCGCGGGCCGATCCCCGCCGACCCCGACGAGCGCGAGTACGCCGATCCCCGCGAGCTCGACCTCGACGACGCCTACCAGCGCGTCCGCGAGGTCTTCAATAACGAGGAGTCGGTCGGCAACATCGAGGTCACGCCCTGCGGCGGGCGGATCGTCTTCAACGGGCAGATCGACGGCTCGTGGAACGCGTATTCGATCGCGTGGGACGGCTCGGACCGTCGGAGCCTCGGCGGGTCGGTGAGCATGCAGCACATGACGCCCTCGGGGGATCAGTTCGTGTTCGTGCGGTCCAGCCGCGCGGGGGGTTCCAGCGTGCGGGGCGGTGGGTACACCTTCCACGACATCGACGCGACGCTGACGATCGACCTCGCCGAGCAGTCCGAGCGGAAGCTGCGTGAGGCGGCGAGGATGCTCAGCGAGTTCTTCTACGACCCCGACATGGCCGGGACCGACTGGCCCCGGCTCACCGACGAATACGCCGAGCTCGCGGCCCGCGCTCGGACCCGCGAAGAGTTCAAGTATGTCGGCGCCCGGCTGTTTGGCGAGCTGGACCGCTCTCACCTGGGCTTCGGGAGCAAGGGCGAGTACCGCGAGAACCGGCGCCCGGTCGGACGCCTCGGCGTCGAGACAGAACGCGCCGGGCTCGATGACACCAACCACGCCTACCGCGTGACAAAGGTCTACCGAGACGGCCCGGCCGGCGCCGGCGCCATGCGCCTGCACGAGGGTGATCTCATCGTCGAGATCGAGCTCGAACCCTTCGGCCCCGGAGAGACCATGGAGTCGAAGATGGAAGGCCGCGTCGGCGAGGAGACGATCGTCACCGTGCGGCGAGACGGGCAAGACAAGCGCCTCCTGCTCCACCCCGTCAGCACCTCCCGACTCAACGACATGCGGTACGACGCGTGGGTCGAGCACAACGCGAGGCTCGTCGACGAGTGGTCCGGCGGGCGTGTCGGGTATGTGCACATCCAGGCGATGAACCAGCCCTCGCTGGATCGCTACATGCGCGACATGTACGCCGCGACGAGGGGGCGCGACGGGCTCATCATCGATGTCCGCAACAACGGCGGCGGCTGGACGGCCGACCGCATCCTCGCCTCCCTCGTCCCCGGCAACCACGCCTACACGATCGGGCGCGGCGCCGACCGCTCCCAGACCGGCCACTACCCCCAGGACCGCCTGCTCATGCCGCGCTTCACCGGCGAGGTCAACATGCTCAGCAACACCAAGAGCCACTCCAACGCCGAGATCATCTCCCACGGGTTCAAGGCGTACGGGCGGGGCAACCTCGTCGGCGAGCAGACCTACGGCGGCGTCATCTCCACCGGATCGTTCCTCCTCATCGACGGCACGCGCGTCCGCCTGCCCGGACGCGGGTGGTACCTCGAAGACGGCACCGACATGGACAACAACGGGGCTATCCCCGACATCCATGTGCCCCAGCGTCCCGAGGCGGAGATCGCCAGCGAGGACGAGCAACTCCGCGTCGCGCTCGAGGACATCATGGAGCGGCTCGACTGAGGCACGGCCGATCAAAAAACGGGCGTACAGTCGCTCCAGATCCAAGGCGGGGCCGGCGGGGGGAATACCCGGCCTCGCCCAAGGCGTTGGAGCACGCGTCCAATGGCGATGAGGCTCGAACCAAGAAATCTGGGCAGGCTGGGCAGGATGGTCAGCTCCGGCGTTCGCCGGTACCCCCATCAATTGCTGCTCTCGATCCTGGGGCGTGAGGGGGGCAAAGGGGCCGGTGCGGATGGGGGAGCGGTCGTGCCGCCTTGGTGGCGGTGGGGTGATGGCGGGCCATCGCTCGGGGCCATCTGGCTCGGGCACGCGACGACGCTCGTCCGACTAGGCGGGCTCTGGATCCTCACCGACCCGGTCTTCTCTGAACGCATCGGGCCGAGGGTCGCGGGGCGGACGCTCGGGCTCTCGCGCCTGACGCCCGCGCCTGTGCCCATCTCGGCCCTCCCGCCGATCGACATCGTCCTGATCTCTCACGCCCACTTCGACCACCTCGACCGCCCGACGCTGGCGAGGCTGGCCGACCCGCGGACGAAGGTCGTCACGGCCTGGAAGACCGCGGGCCTCATCCCGCCCGGCTTCGGCAGGGTGATCGAGCTCGGCCCGGGCGAGGCCTTCGAGCAAGACGGGGTCGAGATCGCGGCTGTCCCCGTCGAGCACTGGGGCGCCCGCTTCGCCCTGGACCGCAAGCGGGGGTGCAACGCCTACGCCCTGAGAGCCGGGAACGAGCGGGTCGTTTTCGCCGGCGATACGGCCGAGACCGGCGCCTTCGACGACCTGCCCGGCGCGGACCTGGCCGTCTTCGGCATCGGGGCGTACAACCCGTGGGAGCACGCCCACGCGACGCCCGAGCAGGTCTGGGCGATGGCCCGCAGGCTCGGAGCGACGCACCTGATGGGCGTGCACCACTCGACCTTCGACCTCAGCGAAGAGCCGCCCGACGAACCCCTCCGCCGCCTGATCAAGGCGGCAGGAGAGCTCCACGACCGAATCGTCGGCCGAGCCCCGGGCGAAGCGTGGCGGAAGACGGGATAGGCGAGAGATCTGAGATTTTAAATCTCAGATTTGATATATGGCATTCGAGATCCAAAGTCTGAGATCCAAAATCTGAAATCTGAAATCTGAGATTTCAAATAACATCCCCACACCCCACACCCCTCAAAGCAACGGCGCAAAGAGCTGCGCCAGGTTGTCCGCCGCGTGCTGCCAGATCGGGCGTGCTTGCCAGTCTTTCAGCGTGATGCGGTCGCTCTCACGCATGTATTCACGCTGGATCTGGCGGAGCTGGCTTGCGAAGTTGGTGTCGTAGACCGCGAGCGTGATCTCGTAGTTCAGCCAGAACGACCGCTGGTCGAGGTTCGCAGAGCCGATCAGCGCGATGTCGCGGTCGGCCGTCAGCGTCTTGGCGTGCAGCAGGCCCGGGCGGTACGCCATGATCTTCACTCCCGCGTCGAGCAGGTCGCTGAAGCCCGCTCGCCCGGCCGCCGCCACGACCCACTTGTTGTTCACCTTCGGCAGGATGAGCGTGACATCCACCCCGCGCATCGCCGCGGCCGAGATCCCCGCCAGCACCGTCGGGTCGGGCACGAAGTACGGCGTCGTCAGGATCAGCTCCTGCTTGGCCATGTAGATCGTCGTGAGGAACGACGCCTGCACCGCCAGCGGCTGGCGCCCCGGCCCCGACGGGAGCAGTTGCACCGCCGAGGTCTCGCGCTGGTCGCACGCCTCGACCGGCGGCAGAGGCTTGAGCGTCTCCTCCAGCCCGGTGATCCGGTTCTGCGCGTCGGCGTTCCAGTCGGCCGCGAAGACCAGCGCCATCGCCTGCGCCGCCGGCCCCTCCATCCGCACCGTCGCGTCGATCCACGGGCCGATGCCGGGCTTGCGCGAGGGCTTGAACGAGTCGTCGGTGATGTTCTGCGAGCCGCAGTACGCGATCCGACCGTCGACCACCAGCATCTTGCGGTGGTTGCGCAGGTCGACCCGCGAGAACAGGAAACGCAGCGGATTCACCGGGAGCAGTTCGGTCACCTCCGCCCCGGCCTTGCGCAGCATCCGCGGCAGGCGCGAACGCAGAAACGGATGCGACCCCGCCCCGTCGACCGCCACCCGCACCTTCACCCCGCGCTCGGCCGCACGCGCCAATGCCTCGGCCAGCTCCCGGGGTTTTCCCGAGGGCTGGAAGATGTAGGTCAGCAGGTGGCAGTGGTCCTCGGCGTTGTCGATGTCGGCGATCATCGCGTCGAGTGTCGCCGCCGCGTCGGTGTGCAGCGTCAGGTCGTTGCCCGTCAGCGCCGGCGTGTGGCAGAGGGCCGAGCCGAGGTCGGCCAGGTGTTTGAATCGGGCGGCCTCGTCGCGCCACACCCGCTCTTCGTGGGCCCAGAGGCGCATCGCGACCGGCTCGATCTCCCGCTCGGCCTCTTCGAGTTTCTTAACCCTGCGCGAGCCCAGGCGAAGCTCGCCGATCAGCAGGTACAGCACCATCCCCGCGACGGGCACAAAGAGCACCAGCAGCAGCCACGCGTGCGTGTTGGCCAGCGGCTGGCGGCGCATGATGACCCGAGCCGCCAGCACGAGCTGACAGGAGATGTGCAGCACCAGAGAAGTGACGGGCCACCAGGTCGAGAAGGGCATGGTTCGATGTTACGGGGGGCCGGTGGCGGTCGCTCAGCGCCGCACAAAATACCAGAACGGCGCCGCGATGATCACGAGCGACACCAGCAGCACGAACAGCATCAGATAGAACAGTCTGCGGGCCGCTCGCTCGCCTTCCTCTGGGAGCGCGGGATGGTCGTTTGGCAGGCTCGAAAAGTTCTTCTTTGTGACCCACCCGGCCGCGATCAAAAGGGTCAGGCAGGAGCCGATCGAGAGCCAAGTCCACCACGGCAACCATCCGTACATCGGAACGAAGCTGATGAGGATGGTCACCGGAAGCCCAATGATCTGCAGATCCGGAGAAATCCTGTACCAGTAGAGCAGTTCGTACAGGTGCCAGAACAACGCACCGCTGAAGTACAACGCGCTGAGCACCAGCAGCCCGAGAGACATCCGCCGGATCCAGCGCCTGGAATCGATCACCCAGCAACCGACGAATCCGGACCGGAGCCCGAAGCCGCATTCCGGGCAGTTCGGTGCGTCGGGCGTGCCCACCGCGAAACGGCAGCGTGGGCAGAGAAACGCCTCGTCTCGGCGCTCGGCCGCCCGCGTCGGTCTCGGCCTGCTTTATCCCCGTCTGCTCCGGCATCTTGGCATCCCGCGGTTGAGTTCCGTCCCCCGGCGATTCGTCCCCGGGGCGTGCCCGCCCAGCTTACCGCGGCGGGGCCTGATCGCCAAGGGCGACTTGTCGAACAGACCGCGATCAGGGAAACAGCAGCGACGCCACGATGAGCTTGTTCAGCCAGATAGAGAACTCCATCTGCAGCAGTGTCGCCAGCGCGGCAACAGCGCTGAAGGCGACGAACGCGAGTGTTCGCCACATCCCCCGAGGCAGATACGAGAGCACAATGCGTACCGGCGCCAGCAGCGCAACGACAAGGGCAAAGCCAGATAAAACGATGAGGACCATTACCAGGAAGCATGCCGTGGTTCTGGAGGCTCTCACGCGCAGACTGATTGGTCCGGTGCACGCGAACCGGATGGAGAACGCCGCCCACAAGCCGACGCCACAGACGATCCGCACCATGTACGACGCGTCGCTCTCCGGGATGCCGAACTGCCCCTGTTTCGGGTCTAGTGCGTGGATGCCGATGATCAAGAGCGCCGCCACGCCCAGGAAGGCCCAGAGGATCGCCATGGTCGGCAGGCCGAGGAAGGTCGATGGTGATTCGACCGTCGGGATGGTGAGTTGGGGGAGGAGAGGCTTACCGTTCACGGTGGTGTTGTCCGAGATCTGCGAGCGGCGATGTTTGTATGTCTCGGTTGCCGTTCGCTCACCAGTAGTTTCGGATGTACTCCCACTGCATTGCAAGCCGAAGGATGAGCAAGGCGACCGTCAGTTTCAGCAGCCGGGAGATCCGCTTCCATGCCGCGGTCGCGTGGTTCTTCTCGGGATCGGTGTTCTCACCGTGTGGCAGGAGGTTTCTCTTTGCGACCCAGAGCGCGTAACAGGCGAGCGGCGCCGTCGCGAGATAGGTGACCAACTGCGGCCAAGGAGCCCGGTGCCAGACTGCTTCGGCCGCGATGACCAGTTGAGTCAGCCAGCCGACATCGGTCGCCTGCGCTCGGAACGGTCTCCGGTGCGCAATCTCGTAAACCACCACGAGGACCGTCGTTCCGAAGAGCAGCAGGGCGATCGCCAGCAGCAGGATTGTGATCCGGCGCATCCATCGCTTCGAGTCCACCACCCAGTGCCCGACATACCCGAGCCGCAGGGCGACGCCGCATTCGGGGCAGTTCGGAGCGTCGGGCGTGCCCACCGCGAAACGGCAGCGGGGGCAGACAAACGACTCGTCTCGGCGCTCGGCCGCCCCGTCGCCCGCTTCGGTCTCGGCCCGGCTTGTCCCCGTCTTCTTTGGCATCGCGACATCCCGCGGTTGAGTTCCGGCCCCCGGCGATTCGTCCCCGGAGCGTGCCTGCCCAGCTTACCGCCCAGCTTACCGCGGGGGGCCGTGATCGCCAAGGGCCTTGCAAGGCCGCAGCCCATCATCCCAGAAACATCGCCAGCAGAAAAATCACAAACAGCTAGCCCACGAGCTCCATGCCCATCAGCGTAACGACAGCGCACGGCGCCGCCAGAACGACGAACAGGCCCGCCCGCAGCTTGCCCGGCCGCATCCGTGAGATCCAGACCCGCAAGGCCATCAGCAGCACAATCCAGCCGATCGGGCCCGACACCACAAGCAAGGGGCTGACCAAGAGCATGCGCCGTGTCGGCGGCAACCTCTGCTGCGATTCCCCCGTGCACGCAAACCGGATCGAGAACGCCGCCCACAGAGCGAAGGCGCAGGCGATCCGGACCATGTTCGAGGCCGCGCTATCGGGAAGGCCGAAGCCGGGATGCGGATCAAACACGTTGATGACCACAAGCAGGACCGCCGTCACTCCGATGAACGACCAGAGAACCACCAGGGTCGGAGCGCCGAGGAATGTGCTGGAGAGCAAGGTCTCCGGCGGGTGAGTGTCCTTCGCGGGAGTGCTGATCGTGGGCGCTCGCCACCACATCCATCTTCTCCGGAGCGAACATCGGTTCGCCGACGCCTCTAAACCCTGAAGAACTGCGTCCAGAGCGCAATCAACTGTACCGTCGTCAAGGCGGTGATGAGCAGCAGCATCGCAAACACCCTGCGCCACGCCTTGTGTATCAGGCCGGGTTCTGGGTCGCGGCTGGTGCGGATCAGCCGCAGGTTTCGGAACGATCCGACGGCGACGATCGCAAGCAAAGCAGACGAGAGCAGCATTCCGAGGAACATCGGCCAGTAGGAGTCGAGGTCCTCCCAGCACTCGACGACAAAGAGGATGATGTTTGAGTACCAGCTTTGTGCGTCGGTGTTCGTCCACTCGTACCAGAAAGTAAGCTCATCCATTGGCCAGAAGAGCGAGGCCGCAAGATGCACCACAGAAATCCCCAGCACGCAGAGTGTCAGGCGCTTCAGCCAGCGTCTGGAGTTGACGGTCCAGCCGTTGACGAACTCCAGCCGCAGGGCTGCTCCGCACTCGGGGCAGTTGGCAGCGTCGGGCGTGCCGATCGGGTAGCGGCAGGATGGGCAGGCGAGGTCGTGGCGGGGCTTGGCCGGCTCGCTTGAGGGCGGGTCTGGCTGCGCCTGGTCGGTGGTTTGGCTGGTCATGGCCGTTGTCCCGTAGAGGCGTGGGATGAGATAAGAAGATACCAGAAAGCAGCGACGAACGAGAGGCTGTGCTGAGTCAGACGGTTCTCCGCTCCTTCAGAGCGGTGGTGAATGGAAGATTGTCCACGGGTTGCGCTTGGCCTTTGGCCTCGCTCCACCCGTAGCTACATACCTTGCGCCCCGTTGGGGCTTCCGACATTCAACTCGCCCCGTTGAGGCTTGGGGTGTGCGTCCAATACATCCCACGAGGCGGCCGCGAAAGGGATGCGCCTCCGACGGAGCTAGAACCTGAAGAACTGCACCCAGAGCGCGACCGACTGCGCCGCCGCCAAGGAGGCGACCAGCAGCAGCATCACAAAGACTGTGCGCCATGCCCTGTGTGTTACGCCGGGATCGGGGTCGCGGTTGGTGCGGATCAGCCGCAGGTTTCGGAACGATCCGACGGCGACGATCGCGAGCAAGGCGGACGAGAGCAGCAGTCCGAGGAACATCGGCCAGTACGCGTCGAGGTTGTCCCAGCAATCCACGATGTACACGACGATGTTGGTGAACCAGCCGTGTGCGCCGGTGTTCCTCCAACTGGACCAGAAAGTCAGCTCGACGATCGGCCAGACGAGCGAGGCGGCAAAGTGCAGCACGGCGATCGTCAGGAGGCAGAGGGTCAGACGCCGCAGCCAGCGGCCGGAGTTGATCGTCCAGCCGTTGGCGTACTTCAGGCGCAGGGCGCACCCGCACTCGGGGCAGTTGGCGGCGTCTGGCGTGGCGATCTGATAGCTGCACCCTGGGCAGATATGGTCGTGGGCCGAGGGCGAGGTGTCCTCGGCCGGGTTCGGTGCGGGGGCTGCTTTGGGTGTGCTGGTCATGGTCTTCGGCATTGCACTCGGGTGACGCTTGATGAAAACTCTAAGTTCATGGGCGGTCGTGTTCCTTCTCTCGGCCGGTCAGCCTCGCGAGTTCGGCAGCGGCTGCCGCGGTCCGTTCCGCAAATGACGCCCAGGACAGCAGGAAGTCAGATTCCTCCGCCCCGTCGAGCTGCGGGAGCTCGAGCGGGTCGCCTTGGCGGTTCTCGAAGGATGCGCGAGCGCAGGTCGCCAGCAGCAGGGGTGCGTAGAACGGGCGTACAGCGCAGAAGATCGCCGCGTTGCCATCTGGGTCCGCCGGGGCTGGCACAGTCCATGGGCCGCAGGTAGAGAGCTCGGTGTTCTCGCCAATCACACCTTCCCGCGTCAAGCAGACTCTTGCGGCAGCGGCGATCGCCGCGAGCGAATGCGCGGCACACCGACCGCCGATCATCGATCCCGCGAGTGTGATTGTCTGCAACGCGATGTGGAGATCGAGCCCGTTCGTGCAGAGGGAGTGCTCGCGACGGATCATTGTCGCGGAGATCAGGTGCGCATAGGCGCTGCCGGATGCGTCAACCCCGGACCGTCCCGCTGCACGCAGATACCGCGAAAGATAAAAGCGAAGGTCGTCCCAAAGGTCATCGTCTGCTGCGATACTGACGAGCCGCGGGACGCGGATGTCTTCACGAAGTCTGGAGAACAGCCGCTGTGCCGATCGGGCGTCCGGTTCGTCAAGAAATCCGGCGAAAGACTGGTAAGGTTCGGTGTTGATCCGCTTGTAGAGGTCCGCAGGCAGATTGTCTTGCGGTGGGTTTGGGTTCACGGGGCCGTCCTCCGCTCCTTCAGAGCGGTGGTGTTTCGGGAACGGCTGACCACGGGTTTCGCTCGGCCTTTGGCCTCGCTCCACCCGTGGCTACAACCTTGTCGCCCCGTTGGGGCTTGCGGCATTCAACTCGCCGTGTTGGGGCTCGATGCGTCCTCAGCGGTGAGTTTGCTGCGGGCGTTTGCGATCGCAGTTTTCGATGGTGCCGCACGGGGTTCATCGCTCCGGCTCCTCCGATCGAAGCTCCTCCAGATCGTCCAGCCCCACCATGCGGGATTCAACATGCCACCGCGGCACAGCAAGGCACGCGGCGTCGTGCTGTTCGTCTGTGAGCGACTCCGTCTCGGCGTCGGTCAGCCGCCGCAGGTGCCAGGCGCGGTTCAGATTGCTCTGGATCTGCTCGAACGCGATCGCGAGCGGTATGATGTCATCGGACGTGTACTCGCCGGCCTCGATCGCTTTCCGCAACTCCGCCGCGGCGCACTCCGCCGCGTCCAGATGAAAGCAGATCTCCCACATGTTGAATGTCTCGGGCATGGCTCAGACCTCCGATCGCTCGTCGCCATCGTAACGCAAAGCGACGGATCGCCCAAGCTGGATCGATGCGACGGGGACCGCCCTTCAAAACGCCCGCTGCACCACCGCGTCGGCCATGCGGCCGAGGTACCGCTTGGGGCCGGAGTCGGGCAGGGGGGCGAGCACGGCTCGGGCTTCGTTGACCAGGGATTCTGCCGCGAGTCTCGCTCGTTCGATCGCGCCGTCTTCGCGGAGTACGCCGACGAGTTTGTTCGGGGCGGCTTCGTCGCCTGCTGCCGCACGCTTGAGCAGGCGGAGCGTTGCGGCACGGCGATCGGGCTCGGCCTTGGCGAGGTGGTCGATGATGGGATAGGTCAGCTTGCCCTTTTCGAGGTCTTTGCCGACGCTCTTGCCCACGACGCCTTCTTCGCCGGTGAGATCAAGCAGATCGTCCTGGATCTGGAACGCCAGCCCGAGCAGCCGCCCGAAGCGGTCCATGCCCGACGCCAGCGCCTCGTCCGCCCCGCCCTGTCGTGCGCCCAGGCGACAGGCCACGCCGATCAACGCCGCCGTCTTGCGGTCGAGAATCTCCCGGTAGGTCTCCATGTCGAGGCTGAGGTTCTCGCGGTTGGCGAGCTGGAGGAGCTCGCCGGCGCAGAGCGTCATGCTCACCTCGCCGATCGCCCGCGAGGGGTAGGGATCGTCGAGGGTCGAGCAGAGGTGGTACGCCGCGGCGATCAGCAGGTCGCCGAGGATCACCGCGGTTTCGTTGCCGTGGAGGAAGTTGACCGTCTGCCCCCGCCTGCGGACCGCGGCTTCGTCGAGCACATCGTCGTGCACGAGCGTCGCCATGTGCACCATCTCACAGACGGCGCCGAGGACGATCAGCTCGTCGGTGACGCACGCCTCGGGGTCGTCGGCCGATGGCGAGCAGGCCATGCCCGAGAGCAGGACCAGCGCGGGGCGGAGCATCTTGCCCCGGTACCGCTCGATGTGGCGCACCAGGTCGTTAACGGGCAGGAGGTCGGAGGCGAGGTGGGCGTCGAACCGCTCGGCGACACGCTGCAGCGCATCGGCAAGCGCCCCGTGCACCGGGGCGAGATCGTCGGGGATGTCGAGGATGGAGTGCATGGGGGAGGGCGCTGGGCGCGGGGATCAGGGCGCAGGGTATTCGCGAATCGGATGTCCGTGGACGCAAGGACGCTCAAGGGTGGGCGGCACCCCGCGCCTTGCGCCCAACTCCCAGCGCCCCGCCAAACTCACTTCTCCGCGGTGATGTAGCAGATGTAGCCCGCGTCGGCGGTGCCTTCCTCGGTGGCCTCGAACTCGCCGTTGCCCCCGGCGAAGCCTTCTTCGTCCTCCTCGTCGTCGACGCCTTCCCAGTAGACGGTGGTCTTCTTGAAGCCGGCCTCTTCGAGGATCTCGCGGATCTCGGGCAGGCTCCAGAGCCGCCATGAGTAGGTGAAGGCGTTGCGCATCTCCGTGCCGTCCTTGAACTTGAAGTGGATGGCGCAGTCGACGCGTCCGGAGATGGGGTTGTACTTCTGCTGGTCCCAGATGTAGGTGAACTTGCCGCCCTCGACCTCGCGCTCTTCTTCTTGCTCCTGGTAGGCCTCGTAGCCCCCGAAGTGGTCGAGGAAGAAGACGCCGTCGGAGACGAGCGACTCGCGGACGCGCTCGAAGTACCGGCGCATCGTCTTGCGTTCCATGAAGAGCCAGTAGCTGAAGTTCATCGCCAGGACGATGTCCATCTTGCCCGTGCCGGGCCCGGGGTCGAGCACATCGCGCTCCAGCAGCTTCACCCGCTCGCGCTGGGCGGGCTTCAGCTTGGCGAAGTTGTGCTCCCGTCCCCACGCCAGCGGGTCGGCGTCGATGTCCAGCCCCACGGCAATGTTGGTCTTGCGACGCGCCACCCACTCGCAGGAGGTGTTGCCGGTGCCGCAGAAGTCCTCGCGGAGACGCTCGGCCTTGCGCTTGCGCATGGCCAGGAAGGTCTCGTCGACGAAGTCGATCTCGGACTCGACATTCTGCACCGCGAGCTGGTAGAGCTCGTGGCGGTCGGCGTTGGCGGCGGTGTACTTCCGCTTGGGCTTGGCGCCCTTGCGGCTGTCGGATCTGGTCATGGTCGTGCTCATAAGGGGGCAACTCTATCGGACCGGATCGCCCCGGGCCCGCGCTATCGCCAGGGGACATCACGCGCCTGTCGGCTGGAGTGCCGGGCGACCCAGCGGGCCGGGATTCGGCGCGTGGGGTCGAACCGCGGACCCCGGACGGTCGATAGGTACACGGCGGATCGTGCGGACTCGGGCTCCCGGCGAGCCATAGTCCGAGAACCGGCCCGGGGCGTCCCGATTCCCCGCGCCTAGACTCGCCGCCCGGGGAGAGAATCCCCGCCTTTTGGAGGGCAGCCAGATGCGTCTGTCGATGGTCGGAACGGGGTATGTGGGTCTGGTGACGGGCGTCTGCCTGGCCAACACGGGCAACAGCGTGACCTGTCTGGATGTCGATCCGGGCAAGATCGACCGCCTCAAGAAGGGCGAGTGCCCCATCTACGAGCCCGGCCTCACCGAGCTCCTCGAACGCAACATCGAGGCCGGACGCCTGAAGTTCACCATCGACGCGATGGAGGCCCACCGCGATGCGGACATGATCTTCGTCTGCGTCGGCACGCCCCCCGACGAGCGCGGGCACACCGACATGCGCTACATCCACTCGGCCGCCGACGCCATCGCCGAGGTCCTCAAGAGCCTGGGCCCGGACCAGAAGCCCAAGGTCATCGTCATGAAGTCGACGGTCCCCGTCGGCACCACCATCGCGATGCGCGACCGCATCCGCGAGAAGGTCGGCCCGGAGATCCCCTTCTCCGTCGCGGACAACCCCGAGTTCCTCAAGGAAGGCGACGCCATCCGCGACTTCGTCAAGCCCGACCGCGTCGTGGTCGGCGTCGAGGACGAGCGCACCGCGGAGATGTTCCGACGCCTGTACGACCCCTTCGTCCGCAACGGCCACCCCATCTTCATCATGGATGTGCGCTCGGCGGAGATGGTCAAGTACGCCTCCAACAACTTCCTGGCCACCAAAATCAGCTTCATCAACGAGATGGCCAACCTCTGCCAGGCCTACGGCGCCGACATCGACGCGGTCCGCCGAGGCATGTGCTCGGACTCGCGCATCGGCACCCAGTTCCTCTACCCCGGCCTGGGCTACGGCGGCTCCTGTTTCCCCAAGGACACGCAGGCCTGCATCATGATGGGCGAGCAGTCCGGCGTGACCATGCAGCTCTCCAACGCCGTCCACGGCACCAACCAGCGCCAGCGCAACCTCTTCTTCAACAAGATGCTCAAGCACTTCGACGCGCGGGGCGGCCTGACCGGACGCACCATCGCCTTCTGGGGCCTGGCCTTCAAGCCCCGCACCGACGACATCCGAGAGGCCCCGGCCCTCACGCTGATCCGCAAGTGCCTGGGCTACGGCGTCGAGTGCCGGGGCTACGACCCCGTCGCCGCCGAGAACGCGGGCGCCGAGATCGGCCCCGTCCTGAAGATCATGGACGACCTGTACGAGACCGCCGACGGCGCCGACGCCATCGTCGTCTGCACCGACTGGGACGAGTTCAAGGCCCCCGACTTCGCCCGCCTCGGCGAGCTGATGAAGGAGAGGACCGTCTTCGACGGGCGGAACCTCTACAGGCCCGAGCAGATGCACGACCTGGGGTACAGCTACTACTCCGTCGGACGCGTCCCCGTCGTGCAGGGCTGAGCCGGTGACCGCCCAGGCGACGGCACAGGTCCGGTGCTGCGACTGGCTGAAGCTCGCGTCGGACCTGCGCTCCGAGTTCGGCCCCGCCTCGGTCGACCTTGTCTACGCAGATCCACCGTTCAACACCGGCGACACCCAGACTGGCCGCAATGGGGCGTACACCGACCGCTGGCCGTCCCGCGAAGCCTGGCTCGCCTGGCTCAGAGAGCGGCTGGCGCCGACGCTGGAGCTGCTCAAGCCGACGGGCTCGATCCTGCTGCACATCGACTGGCGGACCAGCCACCTCGCCCGCGGATTGCTCGACGAGTTGCTCGGTGAAGACGGGTTTGTGAACCACCTGATCTGGGTGTACGGCCTTGGGGGCTCCTCGCCCCGCCGGTTCGCCAGAAAGCACGACGACATCCTGTTCTACGCCAGGGATCCCGATCGCTACTGGTTCCAGCCCCCGATGGTCCCCTCGACGAGCAATCGGATGGCCGGGGCTCCCAAGAAGTCGACGGATGTCTTGGACATCCCCGCGATCAACAACATGGCCCGCGAGCGTCTGGGGTATCCCACTCAGAAGCCGCTGGCCCTTCTGGAACTCCTCGTCGGCGCCTGCTGCCCCCCGGGGGGGCTGGTGGTCGACCCTTGCTGCGGCAGCGGCACGACGCTGGAGGCCGCGACCCGGATGGGTCGAAATGCGATCGGAGCCGATGTGAACCCCGAGGCCGTCGAACTTACGAGAACCCGCCTCAACCCCGAATAGACTTGCTGCCATGGCCCGGCGACTGTTGAACTTCTATCAGCGACACCCGCTGATCAGCACCAACCTGAACATCCTCGCCTCGGGCGTGCTGGCGATCATGCTGGCCAAGTGGCCCGTGCAGTGGGTCTCCAACTGGATCGGCGAGGGGTACAACGGGCTGAAGGTCGTTCTCGCGGCGCTCATCGACGCCGCGTTCGACGGCGCGGTCTACCTCATCCTGCACTGGATCGCCAACCACTGGCGCCCCTACGGGTGTCACGACGAGATCGACCAGCACGAACAGAAGTCATGGTGGCGCAAGTACATCCGATCCGTCTCGGGCATCCAGCTCGAACGGCTCTTCCTCTTCCCGGTCTTCTACGGCACCGCGATGGGCGGCATGTACGCCCTGATGCACTTCAACATCATGCGCGAGGGCTGGGCGTTCGCCCTCGCGTTCTTCGTGGCGATCTGCGTCACGCGGATCGTGCACACCATCTACTGGATCAAGACCGGCCGATTCCGCACCATCAAGATCGCCGTCAACGATGCGGACTTGGAGCCGCACGACGGGGACTCCGGGCAGAAGCGAACGCAATGGGGCGAAGATCCCGCGGGCCCCGGCGCGCAGCGACCGCTGTAGCTACCCTGCCAACACATGTGCGGGCTCGGCGTCATCTGGCAGACCCTCCCTCCCGGCGTTGAGGCCGACGGCGGTATTGCTGACGAGTGGCTGGACGCGCTGGACGCCTCGATCGCCCTCCGCGGCTCCGACGCCTCGGGCCGGCTCAGGCACGGGGCGGTCGATCCGAAGTCCGGCGAGCGACACCTCGTCGGGATGGTCCACCGCAGGCTGGCGGTCATCGACCCCGCCGGCGGCGGCCAGCCGATGACGCTTGCGGACCCCGACGATCCCGACGCCCCGCCCACGCTCGCCGTCGTCTTCAACGGCTGCATCTACAACCACCGCGAGCTTCGGGCCGAACTCGAAGAGAACGGCGCCGACTTCCGCTCAGACCACAGCGACACCGAGACGCTCCTGCACGGCTGGCGCGCGTGGGGCGAGGAACTCCCCGCGAGGCTGCACGGGATGTACGCCTTTGCGGTCTGGGATCCGTCGCGACCCGGCCTCTTCGTGACGCGTGACCCCTTCGGCGAGAAGCCGCTCTTTGCGACGCTCTGGGAGCAAGACGGCGTGCTCACCCGCGCGTGGTGCACCACGCTTCCCGGCCTCGTGCACCTGCGATCGCTGGCGGGGCTCGAGTCCCCGATCGACCGTGAAGGCGTCGCGTCGATGGTCCGCAAAGGGTGGGGGGCCGACGCGTACGCCGACATCCGCCAGTGCGACACAGAACGCACCTCGGCGATGGGGCGCACGCTCGCTACGCTCAAGAACGGCGACCCGCCCGAGGCCTCCGAGCCGCTGACGCTCGACCGGCTCGAAGCGCTGCTTGTGAAGGCCGTCGAGCGCCGCCTCGATGCCGATGTGCCCCTGGGTTGTTTTCTGTCGGGCGGGATCGATTCCTCGCTGATCGCCGCGATGGCGCAACGGGCGAGCGGCGATCTCTCGACCTTCTGCGTGCGGATGCCCGAGGCGGCTTACGACGAGTCTCCCTTTGCGCGTCGCGTGGCCGAGCATCTCGGGACAGAGCACGAGACGGTCGAGGTCTCGCCGGACCCGGCCTCGGACCTCGAGTCGCTGATCGAGCAGCTCGGCCTGCCCTTCGCCGACTCGTCGCTGCTGGCGACGCACTGGCTCAGCCGCGCCGTGAAGCAGCGGGTCTCGGTGGCGCTCTCGGGCGACGGGGGCGACGAGCTCTTCGCCGGGTACTTCCGCTACCGCGCGGCGGACCTCCTGGCCAAGTGGGGCCCGCTCCTGCGCCTGCTCCCCGCGTCGCTGCTGCCGGCGCGCGATCCGAAATCGAGTCCGACCTCGGCCCGCCGGCTCTTCGTCGCGGCCAAGACCGGCGGCCCCGCCGAGATCAACACCGTCTTCGACAGACCGACGCTCCGCGCCGTCTTCCCGGAGCTGCGCGACCGAGCCCCTCCCGGCCCGGCCGACGCCGAGGCGCTGCGCGCGACCGATCTCGTCGATTACCTGCCCGACGACCTCCTGCGCAAGGTGGACACCGCCTCGATGGCCGTCTCGCTGGAGGTCAGAGCCCCGTTCCTCGACCACGACCTGGCCCGCGCCGCGATCGGCACGCCGACGCATCTGCTGACGCCGCGGGGTGAGCGCAAGGGCCTGCTCCGCGACCTGGCCCGGCGTCACCTGCCCGAGGAAGTCGTTGATCGGCCCAAACAGGGCTTCGCGGTCCCGATCGGGTCTTGGTTCCGCAACGATTTCGGATCGATGCGTCAACTCCTCCGTGACCATCTGCTCGCGGCCGATCCCTTCCCGGGGCTGCCTTTCCAGGCGGAACGGGGGGCGATCGACCGCCTGCTCGACGAGCACGACGCGGCGGGCGAGGCCTCGATCGTGCCGTGGAAGGGCCGCGACCACAGCCAGCGCCTGTATGCGCTCCTCGTGCTCTCGATCTGGCTCAAGAGCAAGGCCGGAACGCCACCTACCCTGCAGGCATGATGCCCCGCTGGTTTCTGCCGATTGCCGTGCTCGCGTTCACCGTCTCTGTCGCGATGTTCATCGCGATCGCGTTCTTCTCGCGTCCGGGCTCACCCTCGGAGGGCCCGCCGGAGAACATCCCGACGCTCGGCGGCCCGGTCGATCCGAACGACGACCGCGTGATCACCGTCCGCCCCCGCCGCGACCCATCGCAGAGCCCCACCGAGCCCGACCCCGGGCTGGAAGACATGCGCATCGGCGCGTTCGAGGGCGTCGACCAGCGGGGCGAGCCGGTGGACCAGTCCATCCTCGAAGGCGGCTACACGATCATGGACTTCTTCTTCACCAACTGCCCGCTCGCCTGCCCGGGGATGACCGCCGCGATGCGCCGCGTCCAGAACGAGCTGGAGGGCACGCCCGTCCGCTTCCTGAGCATGTCCGTCGATCCCGAGCGCGACACACCCGAGGCCCTGCTCGCCTACGCAGAGAACAACCGCGCCGACCAGAGCCGTTGGTCGTTCATCAATGTGCCCGCCGAGACGGTGATGCGCATCGCGTCCGAAGAACTCGGCTTCAATGTCTCCGAAGACCGCTCGCGCCGGTTCGACCTCGGCGACGGTGCGTTCATGTACAACATCAACCACCCGACGCGGCTGATCCTCATCGGCCCCGACCGACGCGTGATCGGCCTCTACGCGTTTGAGGATCGGGAAGAGCTGAAGATGCTGGCAGAACGCGTGCGCGCGGTGACTGGAAACTGATCTGTGGCACTGGCGGCTTGTCCGTCAGTGGGAGGATTTGATGGGCGCGGGGCGCGGGGCGCAGGGTGTTGGATGCGGGATCGATTTCCGCGTTCAGATCCAAGTTCCGCAGCCGATCCCGATCCCAAGCCCCGTTCGGGCTGAGATTTAAACACGCTCGCGTCTCTGATCACTGCACGCCTACCCCCGCAACGACTTCCCCGTCATCGCTTCGGGCTGCTTCAGCCCCATCATCTCCAGCGCCGTCGGGACGATGTCGCCCAGGCACCCGCCGTCGCGGAGTTTCCAGCCCTTGAACGCCTCCCCGACGACGAAGAGCGGGACGGGATAGGTGGTGTGGGCGGTGTGGGGCGCGTCGGTTTTGGGGTCCCACATCTGCTCGGCGTTGCCGTGGTCGGCCGTGACGATCAGCGAGCCGCCCCGCTTGAGCGTCTTCTCGACGATCTTGCCCGTCAGCCGGTCGACAGTCTCGCACGCCTTGACCGCCGCGTCGAGGTGGCCGGTGTGGCCGACCATGTCGCCGTTGGCGAAGTTGACGACGATCACCTCTTCGCAATCGTCGGCGTCCAGCCGCTCCAGCACGGCGTCGCAGACCCCCTCGGCCGACATTTCCGGCTGCAGGTCGTAGGTCGCAACCTTCGGGGACTGGATGATGCCCCGCGTCTCGCCCTCGAACGGTTCGTCGCGGTAATCGTTGAAGAAGAAGGTCACATGCGGGAACTTCTCCGTCTCGGCGCAGCGGAACTGGCGCAGCCCAAGCGCACTGAAGTACGCCCCGGCGATGTCCTTCATCTTCGGGGCCTTGGGGAAGGCGACCGGCGCCAGCGAGGCGAGGCGTTCTGAGTACGCCGTCATGAGCACGAAGCGGAGGTTTGGCTTCGGCCCGCGCTCAAAGCCCCGCTCGCCGGTGTCGGGCGAGGGCTTGACCTCCGCCGCCCCGTGGAACTCGGGGAGCAGGAAGGCCGAGCAGAGCTCGCGTGGGCGGTCGCCCCGGTAGTTGTAGAAAATCACTGTGTCCCCGTCGGCAATACGGCTCGAACACGCCTCCTCGGGGCTCTTGGCGATGATGGTGGGGGGCGTGAACTCGTCGCCCTTGAGGCCTTGGTCTACCGGGGACTCGTAGTGGTTGGCGATCGCTTCCTCGGCGGTCGGCGCCTGCGCGACGCCTTCGGCCTGCGCGTCGCGACCGGTCAGGCAGGCGTAGGCCCGGGCGACGCGCTCCCAGCGGTTGTCGCGGTCCATCGCCCAGTAGCGCCCGATCACCGAGGCGATCCGCCCGACGCCGTGGCGTTGGAGCATCTGTTCGACCTGCGCGATGTACCCCTTGCCGGTGTAGGGCCCGGTGTCGCGCCCGTCGGTGAACAGGTGGAGGCGGACCTCTGTCGCCTTGAGGTCGGCGCAGAGCTTGACGAGCGCTTCGAGGTGTTCCAGGAGCCCGTGCACGCCCGCGTCGGAGCAGATGCCCATGAGGTGCACCGCCTTGCCGCTGTCGCGTGCCGCGGCGACGGCGTCGGCGAGCGTCTTGTTGCTCTCCAGCCCGTCGCGGCAGGCCTTGGTGATCCGCACCGCCTCCTGGTCGACGATCCGGCCCGCCCCGATGTTCTGGTGGCCGACCTCCGAGTTGCCCATGGTCTCGGCGGGCAGCCCGACCGCCTCGCCGCTGGTCTCGATCAGCGTCGTCGGCCATTCGGCCATCAGGCGGTCGGCGACGGGCGTTCGAGCGAGCTTGATCGCGTTGAAGCGGTCGTGCTCGGGGTGGGGGTTCTCGCCCCAGCCGTCGCGGATGATCAGGACAAACGGAGCGTGCTTCGGCTTGGCGTTGGTGTTCACGCAGGCATGGTAGTGGACGGCGGGATCCTGCAGCATCCGGAGCCGCGTGGCGGGCGTCGCTGCGGGGCAGGAAAAATTCCTGTTGACCAGCAATCTTGAGCCGGGTACAGTTGAGACTGAGTCGCAATAGCTGCAGGATTCGGCTCGGGCCGGATCCGTGCGGCTGAGAAGAGAAGAGAGAAACGGAGACCCAACATGACGACCCGTACCCGGATCGCCGCCGGCGGCGCTCTTGTGTCGTTCGCGATCGCCTCGACCGCCAGCGCCAACCTGCTCGACTTCATCGAGACCTTCGACACCGGCGCCGCCAACTGGCGGAACTTCGACGGCTCGGCCGAGCTGGACTGGTTCCCCACCGGCGGGCCCGACGGCTCGGCGTACGCCTCCAGCGTCTACAACCTGACCAACTTCACCGGTGGCTTCCCGCCGGTCGTGATCAGGGCCCAGACGAACTTCAACTCGTCGAACAGCGCGTACGCGGGCGACTGGATCGGCGCGGGCGTCACCGGCGTCTCGTTCGACATCCGCCACGACGCGCCCGAGGCGGTCGCGCTGACCGGTCGCTTCGCGACGCCGGCCAACCGCGGCGCCTCGACCGAGACCGCCTTCCAGGTGCAGCCGGGTGTCTGGACGACCATCTCGATCGACCTGACCGAGGGCAGCCCGGACATCATCTCGCTCGGCGGGTTGACCTACCAGGCGATCTTCAGCAACATCGGCAACATCCAGCTCGGCTTCGAGCCCCCGGCCAACCTCGCCGGGCAGAACATCGATGTTCGTTTCGATGTCGACAACTTCGCGCTGGTGCCCGCCCCGGGCACGGCCGCGCTCGGACTGATCGCGGGCCTCGCGGCGATCCGTCGGCGCCGCTGATGGCTCGGGCCTCGGCCCGACCCAGCGTCAAGCAAAAGCGAAAGCCCCCGCGAGGTGATCCTCGCGGGGGCTGTTTGTTTCGGTCGGCGTGGCTCGCCGGATCAGCCGCGGCTGTCGCGCTTGGCCTGGTTGCGACGGGTCTTGCCCGCGACGCCCCGAACGTTTTTGGCGATGCCGCTCTCGGCGAAGTGCTTGTCCTTGCGGGCGCCCCGCGATGCCTTGGAGGTCTTCTTCCGCCCGGTCTCGATGGCGGCCTGCGGCGCGGGCTCGGCCTTCAGCGGGTTGCGGCCGGGGAGGGCTTTCTTTGCAGACTTCTTCCGGGAGGTCTTCTTGCCCATGCCTCCTGCCGACGAGCGGAGAGCCGCGGCCCCGGTCCCCTTGCGAGCCGACGATTTTTTGCGGGCGGCCTTCTTCTTGGACTTCTTGGCGGGCTTCTTCGAAGCCTTCTTGCGGACCTTCTTCGAGGTCTTTCTCGTCGCGGGGGCGTCGGTTGTGCCGGCGTCGGTCCGGCTTCTGCGGCGCGTGACCTTCTTGTGGGCGGGGGTGGCCGCGGGGGTCTCGCCGGTCTTCGCCAGGGCCTCCTCGAACCGGTCGAGCGCCTCCTGGAAGAGCTCGGCCTTGGTCTCGGTATTGCGGTTGTCGCCCGCGGGCTTGCCCGAACGCGGGGCGCGTTTGCCCCGCATTTCGCCGGTCTGGCGTGCGGCGAGGCTGCGGTACTTGTCGCGGAGCTTGCGGGCGCGGGAGACCTTCTGGCGGAGCCGCGCGGGGGTGAGCGTCCCGATCTCTCGCTTCCCGCTGGCTCTGACGAGTTCGTACTCGCTGGCGGTGCAAAGGGTCCTGGCTCGCTGCATGTTGATGGCCATCGTGTTACCTCTGTTCGTTCATGGGCGTCCGTCGTGGACCGCCGCTGGTGAAGCATACAGCGCGCATCTTCGGACCGCCAACCTTTTCGTGCCACCGGGTGTGCGCACCAGACTACCCTGTCGTGTCGCGCTCGGTCCGGGAGTCCGGCGCACGCGCGACTTTGGAGAGCCTCCGATGCTGAGTCGATGCCTGGTTGTTGCGATGCTGCTGGTGATGTCGGCGCTCCCCGCCCGAGCCTCTTTGGAGGCGGAGCCGGCGCGTGAGCGGACCGGCCCCGTCGTTGTCTGGATCAGCATCGACGGGTTCCGCTGGGACTACCTCGACAAGGCCGAAACGCCCGTGCTCGATCGCCTGCGGGCCGAAGGGGCGTACACGCACGCCTATGTCCCCGTCTTCCCCTCGCTGACCTTCCCCGCCCATGTCTCGCAGGTGACGGGCACGCCCGTCACGCAGCACGGCATCGCGGCCAACGCTTTCTACTGCCGCGACGAGGGCGAGGTCCTCGCCTACCCCGGCCCGTCGCGCCTGCTCGGCGCAGAGCCGATCTGGATCACCGCCGAGCGTCAGGGCGTGCGGACGGCCGTGCTCGACTGGCCCGTCTCCCACTCGCAGGAGGGCGGGGTCACCGCCAGCCGCTTCGGCAGCGGGTACAACCCCCGCATGAGCGACGACGCCCGCCTCGGCCAAGTCCTCGACGCCTGGAGGGAACACGAGGGCGACGAGCCCCTGCAACTGCTGATGGGGTACGCCGTCGCGACCGACAGCCCGGGCCACCGCTACGGCCCCGACGCGCCGGAGATGGAGGGCGTGATCGCCGACGCCGACGCCCTCGTCGGCCGCTTTCTGGATGAGGTCATGAAACTCCGCCGGGAGAAGATGCACCCCGACGACGAGCTCTACTTCATCATGACCACCGACCACGGGATGAGCAAGGTTGAGCACATCGTCAACCCCAATGTCCTCCTGGGCGTCGAGGGCAGGCGCGACATCCGCGTGGTCAACAGCGGGAATGTCGCCAATGTCTACCTCGGCGGCATCGAGCCGGAGCATGATCGCCGGCGCGCGATCGAGGCCATGCTCGCCGAAGTCGACAAGCACTCTTTCGCCAAGGCGTTCCGCTTCGAAGACGTTCCAGAACGCCTCGGCTACAGCCATCCGGGGCGGGTCGGCGACCTCGTGGTCATCATGGATCGGGGCTACACCTTCAGCCGCAGGGTCGAGGGCCTGATGTCAACGCCAGAGGAGCAGGGCGGCCCGCTGGGGATGCACGGGTACGACCCGGAGTCCAACCCGGACATGTACGGCTTCTCGGTGATCTGGCGATACCCCACACCCCTCGGCGGCATCGACCTCGGACGCATGCACTCGATGCAGATGCACCCGACGGTTGCGCAGATCCTGGGCTTCGCGCCGTCGGCGCAGGCGGTCATGCCGCCGGTCGAATTGCCGATGCCGGCGGAGGCCGGCGTGCCCGTCCGCCCGTAAGCGGTGCGTGCGCCCGCCGGTGTCGGATCGAAGCCCAAAGAAACAGCCGCGCCTTCAACACGGGCGCGGCTGTTCTTGTGTTCGTGGTTGCCGAAGGCGTCAGCGCTTGCGGCGAAGGCCGATCAGACCGCCCATGCCCAGCAGCGCCAAGGCGCCCGGGGCGGGGATGATGTAGTAGGAGCCGGGGTTGCCAGCTTCGCCCGCGCTGTTGACGAACGAGCCGAAGATGTCGCCGGGCGCCGACTCGACGAGCGCGAACGGGTCGTTCTGGCCCAGCGAGGCGAAGGGGATGTTCGCTCCGTTGAAGCGGGGGCGGAGCGAGCCGGGGAAGAACTGGTCGCCGTAGGCCAGCCGGTCGACGAGGTCGCCGTTGTTGTCGAAAAGGTTGATCTCGTCGTTTCTGCCGAGGTTGTTGGTGAACGGTCCGAGAATCTTGACGCTCGGGCTCAGGCCCCAGCGGGTGCGGAAGTCCTCGGGGTCCATCTCCGTGATGACCACCGACTCGCCGAACGCGACGGTCCCGAACCCGGAGAGGTCGAACTGACCGGGGCGACGGTTGTCGTCGTCATAGCTCCAGCCGGTGAAGTCGACCGGGCCGGGGCCGAAGTTGGTGAACTCGATGAACTCGGTGTTGGCGCCGCCGATGCCCTGGTACATGAACTCGGTGATGTACACCTGCGACAAAGCCGAGGCAGACAGACCGGCCACGCCCAGCAACGCGAGAATCGAACGCTTCATGGGTGTCTCTCTCTTGCGACGATCCGTGCTCGGATCGCCCCGCCCAAACCGGACGGCTGCGTCTGCCGAGATCGTCAGCAAAATCTAGCTGGAGACCCCGCGGTCGAGTTTGCGGGACCGGTCAAGTTCGCGTGAAGATTCGGTGAGCTTTGCGCCCGGCTTAGGCGGGCTTGCGCGCCTTGATGTCAAGGCTGGTCACAAAGTCCGCCGGGCTCGTGCCCTCGGGCAGCATCGAGGCGATCTTGTGATACAGCGGGTCGCGGGATTGCTCCAGCGCCTTCATGTACTCGCCCTTGGGCGTCAGTTCGACGACGTCCAGCCCCGAAGCCTCGATCATCGCCCGGGTCTCGTCGACCGTCACCGCACCGGAGATGCAGCCGATCAGGCTGTCGATCATCCCCGCGACATCCTCGGGCAGGGGGCGGAGCAGCGCCATGTCGCTGATCGCGGCACGACCGCCGGGCTTGAGCACCCGCGCGATCTCGCTCCACACCCGGGGCTTGTCGGGCGAGAGGTTCAGCACGCAGTTGGAGATCACGCAGTCGGCCGTCGCGTCGGCGGCCGGGATGTGCTCGATCTCGCCGAGGCGGAACTCGACATTGTCGAGCCCCGTCCGATCGCGGTACGAAGCGACGCCGGCGCGAGCCTTCGAAAGCATGTCGGGCGTCATGTCGATCCCGATCGCGCGTCCGGTCGGGCCGACCTTCGGCCCGGCGAGGAAGATGTCCAGCCCGCCGCCGCTGCCCAGGTCGATCACGGTCTCGCCGGGCATGAGCGATGCGATCGCGCCTGGGTTGCCGCAGGAAAGCCCCATGTCGGCGCCCTCGGGCAGCGAGCCGAGCTCGGAGGGGTCGTAGCCGATCTGTGCAGAGACGCTGGAGGTCCCGCAGCAGGAGGTGCCCGCGCAGCATCCGCCCTCGTCTCTGGCGATCTTGGCGTAGCCCTCGCGGACGGTGTCGCGGACACGGTCGGGGTTGTTGACGGCACTCATGGTGAATCTCCTCCGGGCGGTGTGCCCGGCTTGCGTGGTTCGTTGCGGCCCGGACACATCGCCTGCGGGCCCGCGGCTGGCTGCTCAGTCCCTGCTCAGCAGCTCCGGCAGTTCTTGTTCGACAAACGCGCGGATCTCGTCTCGCACGCGCCGGTAGTGGGGCAGGGCTTCCTCTTCGCTCTTTGCGTCCTTCGCCAGCCGCGGCGGGTCGTCGAAGCCTCTGTGGACGACCCTCGCCGAACCGGGGAAGACCGGGCAGCTCTCGTGCGCATCGGCGCAGACCGTGACAACTAGATCGAGCGTCTCGGGGTCGGTTTCCTCGATGCTCTTGGAACGGTGCGAGCCGATGTCCACGCCCGCCTCGGCCATCACCCGCACCGCCAGCGGGTTGAGCGTCGAGGGGGAGGCCCCCGCGCTCACCGCTTCGAGCCGGTTGCCGTGGATCGCCCTCGCCCAGCCTTCTGCGATCTGGCTGCGGCACGAGTTTGCGGTGCAGAGAAACAGCACCCGGGGTCTTCCCGCTGCATCCGGCATAATTCCTCCGGTTCGAGCTTCAAGATCGCCTTCATCGAGCGTCGGTCGTCGCGGAGCTGCAGCTCGCGTTCGGCAGCCGCCCGCACCATCGCCACAGCGTCGCTCGCCGCCGGGGATCGCTCCGCCTCGGGGGTGAGGCGGTAGTGCATCCACCGGCCCTCGCGCCGTGCAGAGAGCAGCCCCGCCCGCTTGAGCGTGTTCAGGTGCCCCGAAACGGTGGAGTTGGGCAGGCCGACCAGCGCGATGAGCTGGCAGGCGCACAACTCCCCCTCCAGGCACGCCGCCAGCAGGCGGAGGCGGGTCTGGTCTGCGAGGGCCTTGGCGATGTCTACGAGTTCTTCCATTTCGATATTTCCCGAAACCAGGAAATGATCGGCCCGATCCGGCCCGGTGTCAAGCCGTTGGGCAAAGTTCGGGGGATCTGCCGCACGAAAGAACTCTGTTGATGCGGCGAGTCTGCGTCCCAGAACGGGGCGCTGACGGGGGGATTTCCCAGTATTTGTCTCCCCGCCGATAGCGTGGGCGATCAACTCGCACGCGTTGCGGGTCGATCTTGGGGCGTCATTGACGGCCAGTAGAACCCCCGGGGAAGCCATGCCCTTTCAAGACCCGCCGATCCCTGAAAACGAGCAGCGTCGACTCGCCGCGCTCGTCTCGTGCGAGGTGATGGACACCCCGCGCGAGTCGGGGTACGACGACCTGACGCGGTTCGCGGCCGAGATCTTCGGGGCGCCCATCGCGCTGGTCTCGCTGGTCGATGAGCACCGTCAGTGGTTCAAGTCCTGCGTCGGTCTGGATGTCGCCGAGACGCCCCGCAACATCGCGTTCTGCGCCCACGCGATCATGACCGACGAGCCGCTGGTCGTCCCCGACGCCTTGGAAGACCCGCGCTTCGACGAGCACCCGCTGGTGGTGGGAGAGCCCTTTATCCGCTTTTACGCCGGTGTGCCGCTGCGGCTCACCACGGGCGAGCGTCTGGGGACGCTCTGCGTGATCGATCGCGCCCCCCGCGAGCCGACGAACACCCAGATGCAGCGGCTCTCCTCGCTCGCGGGCCAGGTCTCGGCGCTGCTGGAGCTCCGCCGACGCGTACGCATGCTCCGCGAATCGGAAGAACGCCAGCAGCGGCTGATCGAGGCCCTCAGCGAGGCCAAGGTGCAGGCGGAGGAGGCCAGCAGGCTCAAGAGCGAGTTTCTCGCCAACACCAGCCACGAGATCCGCACCCCGCTGACCGCGATCCTCGGCTACGCCGAACTCCTCGTCAATGACGAAACAGTCGTCGGCTCCGAACGGGAACGATCCCGCGCGGCGTGGACCATCCTCCGCAACGGCAAGCACCTGCTCCAGATCATCAACGACATCCTCGACCTCTCCAAAATCGAGTCGGGGCACTTCCACATCGAGCGCGTCGACTTCGACCCTGCGCCCCTGATCGACGAGGTCGCCGCGTCCTTCCGCGTCAAGGCCGAGCAGAAGGGGCTGCGCCTGAGCGTCGAGTGGGCATCCCCAGCCCCAGCTTCCGTCGGCGCCGACCCCGACCGATTCCGCCAGGTCCTGACCAACATCATCGGCAACGCCGTCAAGTTCACCTCCGCCGGCTCGGTCGTCATCCGCGTCATGGCCGAAGGCGGGGAGGAAACGCCCGAAAGGCTGACGGTCGAGGTCGAAGACACCGGCATCGGCATGAACGCCGAGCAGATCGAACGCATCTTCAAGCCGTTTGTGCAGGCGGACGCCTCGACCACGCGCCGCTTCGGCGGCACCGGCCTCGGGCTGCACATCTCGCGCCGCCTCGCCAACCTTTTGGGAGGCGACCTGTCCGTCCGCTCAGAAGAAGGCTCGGGCAGTGTCTTCACGATCACCATCGACGCGACACCCTGCGGCCGCTCCATCGAGACGAAGCGGCCCGCCCAGCCCGCGCCGACGAACACGAACGCCGGCGCCCTGTGCGGCCAGCGCGTGCTGGTCGCCGAAGACGGCCCAGACAACCAACGCCTGATCCAGCACCTGCTCTCAAAGGCCGGCGCCAGCGTCACGCTGGTCGACAACGGCCGCGAAGCAGTCGAGGCGTACCGGGCCAAGCCCGACCGCTTCTCGCTGATCCTCATGGACATGCAGATGCCCGAGATGGACGGGTACGAAGCGGCGAGAGCGCTCCGCAAGCTCGGCTGCACACTCCCCATCGTCGCGCTGACCGCCAACGCCATGGAGGGCGACCGCGCCGAGTGCATCGAGGCAGGCTGCACCGACTACGCCACCAAACCGATCGATCCCGCGACGCTCATCGAGCTCTGCCGGTCGCTTGTTGATGCGCCGGCGGTTCAAGCGGCGTGAGTCCGAACGCGACATCGGCGCCAAACCCCGCTCAGGTCTGCAGCACGCCCGTCCTGAACCCGCGGCTGTAGTCCCAGTTCCACGCGCTCTCCAGCGCCGCGATCAGCTCCTCCCGCGTGCGGTGCGGCTCGATGATCCGGTCCACCCAGCCCCGGGCCGCACCGTGGCGGATGTCCTGCTGCTCGTTGTAGCTGTCGCGGACGGCCGCGAGGATCTGGTCGCGCGTCTCCGCGTCGATCTCCTCGCCCCGCCTCTCGCGCGAGCGCTGCTCGATCATCGCCAGCGTCCCCGTCGCCTGGGCGGCGCCCATCACGGCGCACCGCGACCCCGGCCACGCCATCGAGACGAACTGGTCGAACGCGCGCCCGCACATCGCGTAGTTGCCCGCCCCGTAGCTGCCGCCGATGATCAGCACGATCTTCGGCACCACGCAGTTGCTCATCGCGTTGACCATCTTCGCACCCGCACGGATGATCCCGCCTTGCTCGCTGTCGCGGCCGACCATGAACCCCGTCGTGTCGTGCACGAACACCAGCGGGATCTTCCGCTGGTTGCAGTCCATGATGAACCGCGCCGCCTTGTCGGCCGATTCGTCATAAATCACCCGCGGCATGTTCGTCGACTTCGAGGGCCCCGCCTTCCCGCCCGCCATCGCACGCTCGGTCAGCTTGCCCTGGTTGGCCACGATCCCCACGGCGTGCCCGCCGATTTTGGCATAGGCGCACACCAGCGAACGCCCGTACTCGGCCTTGTACTCGTCCAGCTCCGGCTCGAGCGATTCGTGCCCGTCGCTGTTGGGCGCCGTCCGCGAGTCGACCACGCACGAGAGAATGTCCAGGATGTCGTACTGCTCGCCCGGCTTGTCGGTAAACAGCGTGTACAGGTCCGACGCGTCCCGGGCCGGGCGGCTCACCTTCGCCGGCGTCCGAGCCTCAAACCCGTACTTCTCGATCAGCCCCCGGATCCGGCGCACGCACGCCTTGTCGTCGGCCTCTCTGAAATCGATCGTGCCGGAGATCTGCGCGTGCATCTCCGCCCCGCCGAGCTCCTCATCGCTGACCTGCTGCCCGATCGCGGCCTTCACCAGCGCCGGCCCGGCCAGGTACAGCCCGCTCCCCTCGGTCATCAGCAGGGTGTCGCACAGCACCGGCAGGTACCCGCCCCCCGCGACGCAGTAGCCCATGATCGCCGCGATCTGCGGGATCCCCTCGGCGCTCATCACCGCGTTGTTGCGGAAGATCCGCCCGAAGTCGTCGGTGTCGGGGAACACATCCTCCTGCAAGGGCAGGAAGACGCCCGCCGAATCGACCAGGTACACCAGCGGCATCCGGGCCGCGTGCGCGATCGTCTGCGCCCGGATGATCTTCTTGCAGGTCATCGGGAAAAACGCGCCCGCCTTCACCGTCGCGTCGTTGGCGATCACCATCCACCGTCGCCCGTGGATCACCCCCGGCCCCGTCACCACCCCGGCCCCGGGCGCCCCCCCGTGCTCGGCGTACATGCCGTAGGCCGCCCACAGACCGAGCTCTTGAAACGACCCGGGCTCATCGAGCAGCAGGCCGACCCGCTCGCGGGCGGTGAGCCGCCCCTTCTCGTGCTGCCGCTGCGCGGCTTTCTCCCCCCCGCCCAGGCGGATCGTCGCCTCGGTGCGGAGGTACTCGGAGGTGAGCTGCAAAAGCCCGCCGGTCTGTGTCTGCTCGGCCATTCAGATGACCCCCTGCGGGACGCAGAGGCCCCGGGTCTGTGGTGGAGTTGGGTGCAAGGGTAGGGGGGTGGGGGCTGGGCTTGGGCAGACGATCAAGGCGCAGACGATTCCGGAAGTTGAGACCAACCGCGACGCGCTCCCCGATAATCACGTGGCGGAGGTGTTCGTCAAATCTCGCACTGGCACTGAGGCAGCGTCGATTCCGTGGCCCGACAACCGATTGCGAGCGCCGACTGAGCCGCTCGCTCCATCTGCTTCTTGTAACGATGGTCGAGGCGACCCTGATCAACCAGACGCCGAACGAGACGCTCGATCGCTGCATCATCGTGGATGATGTCGTAGTGCCTCGCATTTGCGTGGAGACAGTCCGTGTCGCCCGGAGTTTGCTCCAGAGCGAGCCCAGACGCTTCGATGTCGCCGGGAGTGATTCCGAGAATCTCAAGCTGTTCCTTGAGACTCCCTCTCCCGGAGTTGAGCCCAATCGCAACGCGGTAGAAGTCGTCGGCGTTCTCCACCTTGAACACGCTAACGCGGCCATCGTCGTTGGTGAACACCTCAGCGGCGGCATGATGAATGCGCTCGTCCAAGGTCATCCCGTCCTCGCCTCGCCAGTGGCGACGGCGAGACACCTTCCTCACAAAGATGGGAGGTCCCGCCGACGAGAGACCGGAAGGGTCGAAATCCTCCGCGATCGACTTCGCCATTTAACCCTCGACGATATCTTCGAGAACCTCCTTCGCGGTCTCCCGAACCGACGACGAGTCGTCAAATTGGGAGACCCGGCGAAGCATGGAGATTGCGGCCTCGGTACCAAGGTCAGCCAACGCCTCAACCGCGGCTTCGCGGACGGAGGCCTGGTCGGACTTGAGAGCCCACGGAACTACAAACCTCGCGGCGTCATCGGATCGACGCCCCGCGGCACGAACGAGGATGTAGATCGCGTCTTCAGGTTTCCGGTCTAGGGAGCCCCTGAACTGAGCATCGCGGAGATAGGTGGTGAGATCGACTCGGGGTTGATCGAGGATGTCGATTGCGTCATCCAGTCGGCTCGGCTTTGTAGACAAAACCGCGTGTTCAAGGATGCACTCGACTCGCTCGCTCAGCCGCCGACCGACCGCGACATTGTCCACGACCCAATCTCGGATGCATCGCTTGCTGGCAATCGGCGAGCGGAATAGTGATCCAACTAGGCCACGGAACTGCGACATGACCAATTCGGCCGATGTGGAGTCATTTGACACCGGATCCTTCGGCTGATGCTTCGGATTGAGGTCACGCTGGCCGCTCGTTCCGTTGCCGAGGTCCATCGGCTCTGCGGACGAGGTCGCTCCGCCGTCGGCGTAGTAGCAAATTTGCATCAACCCACCTCCTTGCCGGTCATCTTCGAGACGATGTCGCGGAGCCTCGACCAGTCTCCATCGAACTCCGTCATCGCTTGCTTCGCCATCTCCATCGCGGACATCTCTCCGCTGTTGAAGACGCCGCGATGAAAGTTCGCGTCGAGCACCACCTCGGCCTGCGTGGCGTTTAGCATGAGGCTCATCTGGGTTCCGTTCTCTAGTCGCCCGCGAGTGACGGCGGTCGATGTCACTACCTCACCAATAAGGGACTGGATCGCCTCTTGGTTAGGGAGCGTGGGGAGGTCGATGGGCCACTCCGTGCGCTCGCTCCTGAGCTTGAAATTGATCCCGACCGCGCGAAGCGGCGTGTGCGGGAGCAGGTCCAAGAGCCGGATCAACCACTCGGCGGGCGAGCGAGTCTCGCTGGACCCGACGAGGACACGGTCGAGCGTCACCTCCCAACGGAGGCCGTCAAGATTGAAACGCAGCATCTGTGGAGCGCTGGGACCGAACTGGATCTCGGTCATGAACTCGTCCGACTTCTCTTCGACCACATCGTGACGGCTGAGCCATGAGGGTTCGATGATGTGCGGGTTGAATCCGCCTAAGAGCACGATGTTTGAGTCAGTAAGTCGCACGGGTCCTTCCTGCTGGGGGTAGACACTACCTTACATCGGCCCCCATGATCTGTCGATAGAACTCCAAGGTCTAGCACTCGCGCACACCCACGAGGTACATGTTCTACGTCAAACTTGGCGTCGAGTTTTGGACTTGATCGGTCCCGGATGCTGCGTCGACTTCAAGAATTGCAGACTGGGGGTCCCAAAGCCGCCGCCATGACTGGGGGTGTGTTAGGCATGGATTCAAGCCTCCCGCCCAATAAAAACGCCCCCGACGATCGTCGGGGGCATTTAGCACGGGCGGAAGGATTCGAACCCTCAACCTCCTGATCCGTAGTCAGGTGCTCTATCCAGTTGAGCTACGCCCGCAGTCGCCCGGAGGTTAGGAGGGGCGGGGCGGGCGGGCAAGCGGGGGGTCGGCTCGGGGTTGATTTCACCCGCTCTCGGGGCAATCATCAGGGCCCGGAGCCGCGCTCCGGCAACCACCGGCGGCCGCCCAGGCGACCACCGGCAGAAATCACTCGGCAAACCGGGCCAAATCGGCCCGCTCAGGCACAGGTCCGGGCCCTCCGATGGGGCCCGCGGCAGGAAAGGTTCGGATCGATGGCGAACTCTCGGTCGGCGAAAAAGCGGATCCGCCAGAACATCAAGCAGCGCTCGCGCAACCGCTGGCGTCTGCGGGCGATGCGTCAGGCGATGCGTTCGTTCAACGAGAACCTCGCCGCCGGCAAGGTCGAGGAGACCCGCGAGGCTCTTCACACCTGCCAGAAGGTCATCGACCGGTCCGCCCAGAAGGGCGTGATCCACAAGAACCAGGCCGCCCGGCGCAAGAGCCGCATGGTCGCCCGGTTCAAAGCCCTCCAGCACGGCTGAGCCGGCCCCGGTCCAAGCACGATTCTTCCTGGCAGCCCCGATCGGGGCTGCTTTGCTGCGCTGTCATCGTCGCGGGCACTGTCGGTGCGGGGTTCGGGCCCGCCGATCGCCGATTAGAGTCCCCGCGTGAGCCGCAGCCGCCAGAAACCCAGGGCGACCCGCCCCAAGGCCCCGCCACCCCCGCGTAAGCCAGCCAAGCGGGTCAAGCCCGAGGCGCCCCCCGAAGGCCCGCCCGGCTACGCGGAGTTCTCCAAGCGCCCGCTCCATGTCCTCGCCTTCCTCGCCCCGCTGCTCGTGCTCTACGAGTTCGGCTCGCTCTTCCTGATGTCGCAGGGCGACGGGGTGGGCGTGCAGCTCCGGGCGCCGCAGGTGATGGGGCGCGTCTTCGAGTCGCTGGGGGTCGCGTCGGTGCACCTGCCGGCGATCGCGCTGGTGGTCGTCCTGCTGGCGTGGCACCTGCTCAAGAGCCACCCCTGGCGGATCCGCCCGGGGGTGCTCCTGAAGATGGCCGGCGAGTCCCTGGTCTGGACCGTCCCGCTGCTGGCCCTGTCGGTTGTGCTCTTTTCGCCCACGGCTCTCGCGGCCCGCGAGGCGGGGTCGCTCTGGGATCTGCCCTGGTTCAGCCGCCTGATCATCTCGATCGGGGCCGGGCTGTACGAGGAAATGCTCTTCCGCCTGATCCTGATCACCCTGCTCCACGCTCTGCTGGTGGACCTTCTGGGCATGAAGGATCTCTCGGGCAAGGCGCTCGCGGTCGTCGCCAGCGCCCTGGCGTTTGCCGCGATCCACGAGCCCGTCGAGGGCCCCGACGCCTGGCGCTTGCGGAGCTACTACTTCCTCACCGGGATCTATTTCGGGGTTCTGTTTGTGCAGCGGGGGCTGGGGATCGCGGTGGGGGCCCACGCCCTGTACGACGCGATCGTGCTCCTGGCACCCCCCGGAAGCGGCGACTGACGCGTGAATGATCGGACCAAACGCCAGAGTGGTATCAGTATTTGACCGAAGCTAGACTTACAGATGGCAGCGCGTGACTCGGCCGTGTCTGCCGGTCGGCTTCACACCGGCCCCGAGCGCCCCAAGAGGGCGAAGGGCCACAGAGCCTCGACGGCAGGGGTGCGACAGTGGGACTCGATGTTGCGATCGACGAGCTGTACGCCAGCGGCTGGTCCGCCCTCGACACACAGGGCTGCGGCCACTTCGACGACGGACGCTTCTTCCCCGGGGTCGACCGGATCGGCGAAGAGTTCCGCGCGCTCGGCTACACCCTGACCCTCCGCCATGTGCAGCTCTTTGACTGCTATCGCGCAGAGTGGACCGACGAGCAGGGTCGCGCCATGGGCGCTGTGGTCGGCCAGACCGAGACCGAGGCGGCGGTCTACGCCCTCTCGCAGGTGCGCAGAGCCGCGCTGGTTGCCCGCTAAGACTGAATCCGCGAAATCATCCGCTCCGGCGGCGTGAAATCCCCACAGAACCGGTCTACAGATATGCCCCTCTCGGCCCAAAGGCCGGGCGGGTGGCGACACGATCGATCCTGATTGGCCCCATCGTCTAGTCAGGTCCAGGACGCCAGGTTCTCATCCTGGAAACCGGGGTTCGAATCCCCGTGGGGTCATTTCAGCAAGGCGACGCGCTCCGGCGCGTCGCCTTCTTTTTTTCCCCTTCCGCACCCACCGCTGGCGCTCAGCCGGCATGGCCGAGCACTTCCTCCCACGCCATCGCATCGCCCGGCTGGCGGCCCTGCGACCACTTCACCTTGCCCGTTCGGTCGACCACGACCGTGCCGCGGCTGGCGACATGCAGGTCGGGCCAATAGAGCCCGTAGGCCTTGCAGACCTTGCGGTGCATGTCCGCCAGCAGCGTCTGTTTGAGCCCCATCTGCACCGCCCATGCGTTCAGGGCCGCGAACGAGTCGCACGAGATCCCAACGACAGTCGTTCCCTTGGCCTTCCAGGCCTCGATCTCGTCGTCTACGCACTTCATCTCCGCCGAGCAGACATCGGTGAACGCGAAGGGAAAGAAGCAGAGGACGACATCGCCCTGTTTCAGCGCGTCAGAGAGCTTCCATTCGTTGCGTTGCTGGTCGAGCAGCGTGAAGTCGGGGGCGTCGTCGCCGGGCCGGATCAGTTCGGCCCGCACGGGGAGGGACTGGTTCTGCATCTGTTGCTCCTGTGCGCGCCGGCTGCGTGGCGAGTCGCGCGGCGGTATGCTACCTCCGGACCGCCGTCGCGGCCCGCAAAAAACTGCGACGGCCTCACGGATGGAGGGCCGATCCATGACGGAAGTGGCCACGCTCCAAGAGCGTTACGCCGAAGTGACCGGACGAATCGCCGACGCCGCGCAGCGGTCGGGCAGGCGACCTGAGGATGTGATCCTCGTCGCGGTCACCAAGTACGCCGAGCCGGACCAGATCAAGACCCTTGTCGAGATGGGCCACCGCCATCTCGGCGAGAGCCAGGCGCAGCAGCTCGAACAGCGTGCCGCGATCATCGACGAGTACGCCCAGAGGCTGCGCCTCCTTGAGCGCACACGCCGGAGCAACATCGCCGAGATCGATCCCTCGCTGCTCCCCGCGGAAACGGACGACCCCGTCCGCTGGCACATGATCGGGCACCTGCAGCGCAACAAGGCCAAGAAGATCGCGCCGCTGGTCCGCCTGGTCCACTCTGTCGATTCGCTCCGGCTGGCCGAAGAGCTCCAGCAGATCGGCCTGAAGAAGGACATCGACATCGAGGTGCTGGTGCAGGTCGACTGCTCGGGCGAGGAGACCAAGTACGGCTGCCCGCTGCCGGCCGCCTTCCCGCTGGCCGAGCAGATCGAGTCGATGGCCCATGTGCATGTGCGCGGTCTGATGGCTATGGCGCCGCACACCGACAACCCCGAGAACGCCCGCCCGGTCTTCGCCCGCTGCCGCGAGCTCTTCGACGAGATCAAGACCACCGGCATCGGCGAGGGGAAGTTCAACCTCCTCTCGATGGGGATGACGGCCGATTACGAGATCGGGATCGAGGAGGGCGCCAACATCGTCCGCGTCGGCTCGGCGCTCTTTTCGTCCTGAACGAACGCCCCCGACCGGAGCTCGCGCACAAAAAGCCCCGCTTCTGCGAGGCTTGAAGTCGGGTCGGGCTCAGACAGGGGCCGTCTAGGCGAGCCCTGCGCGGCTGGTCCGGAGTTGGTTCATCATCGTCTGCAGGCGGTCGCCCGGGCACGCGGTCGGCACATACTCGCGGTGGGTCATCACCCGCTGCACGGGCACCCGGTGCTGGCGCATCGCAGTGCGGAGGAACGACTCCAGCGAGGCGACCGAGGCCTCGGTGGGGGCGCGGCGCATGTAGTTGCCCAGCACCATGACGCCGAGATTCTGCTCGTTGGCGTCGCGGACATGGGCGCCCTGGAGGCTCGTCGGCCGGCCCTCGTAGACGCGTCCGGCGGGGTCGATGATGTAGTGGTACCCGATGTCGGCCCAGCCGAGGTTGACATGGGCGCGCCGGATCGCCTCGACCCGGCGGGCCGAGTCCTGGCGCGAGTACGAGTCGAACTCGTCCATCCCGTCGTGGTGCACAGTGATCCGCTCGATCCGACCCATCGGGCGGGCGAGCGACGCGATCGGCCCGGTCGTCGTCCAGGCCGCCCGGGGGACGACCTCGCCCATGCCGGGGCCGGCGGCGCCGTTGGAGCGTTCCCGCCAGGCCCGCAACGCTTCTTCAGCGTCCGAGCCGCTCGATGCGGTGCTCGTGCCCGAAGGCTCGGGAGTCCGCCCGCCGCCGGAGGTGCCCGGCAGCGGCTGGCCAACGCGACCGTTGCGGGGCGGCGAGCTGCAACCCGTCGCGAGCAGCGCAGCGCCGGCAATGAGCATTCCCAGCGCGTTCCGTCTATTGAGGTGTTCATTCACGGTGCTGCAGATCGGTCCGACCGCCTCTTGGAGTTGAACTGTCGTCGCTGCGGGTCGAGAGCAGTATACTCGGACCCATTCTCCGGCGGGTGGACGCCGGACAGGCCCATTACAGACTCTTTGGGGGGAGATTTATTCCATGGAATCCATCGTCAAGCACACTGCGACAGCTCTAGTCCTCGCCCTCGCCTCAGGCAGCGTCCTCGGCGCCGCCGAGAAGCAGCCCGAGACCCCCGCCGAGGAGACGACACCTGCCGAAGAGGTCATCGATCCGGTGATGGAGCACTCGTTCTTCCGCGGCTGGGACGGGAGCGCCGAGGTCGGAATGAACGGCTCGACGGGCAACACCGAGCGGTTCAACCTCCGCGCCGGCATCAACGCCGAGCGCGACACCGACCGCACCTTCACGACCACCTCGCTCACCTACACCTACGCCAAGGAGGACGGCAACGACACCGAGAACCGCCTCCGTTTCCAGCTCCGCAACGACTGGAAGCTCGCTGACTCGCGCTGGTTCGTCTTCGCCCAGGGCAGCGCCGAGTACGACGATTTCCAGGACTGGGATGTGCGCCTCGACGGCTTCCTCGGCCTCGGCTACCGCTTCATCGACACCGAGCGGACCCGCCTGAACGGGCGGCTCGGCACCGGCCTCTCCTACGACATCGGTGGAAGCGACAATCGCATCCGCCTTGAGGGTCTCGCCGGCGCCGACATCCGCCACCAGATCACCGAGCGTCAGCTCTTCCGCGCCGATGTGGAGTACCTCCCCGAGTACGCCAACTTCGCGCACTACCGGATCCGTGCCCGCGCCTCGTACGAGATCATCGTCGACCCCGAGGTCAACCTGTCCCTCAAGCTCGGTGTCGAGAACCGCTACGACAGCGACCCGGGCGAAGGCTTCAAACGCAACGACCTGGATTACTTCGCCGTCCTCGCGTGGTCCTTCTGACCGGTTCGACTTACGCAGCAAGCATCGCGCCGCTGACGGGCTGCGCGGGAGGGGTTCGATATGCAGAATGAGCAGGAACTCGGCGCCGAGCAGACCGGCGCAGAGCAAGTCGATCCGGCGACGACCGAACCGACGCCGGCGGAACCGGCGGTCGAAGAAGAGCCGGTGGGAATCGTTGATGCGACCACGGATTTCGCGCGAGGCGCGATCGAGGATCCCTCGATCCTCATCCCGTATCTGGTAGAGGCCGGGATTGTGGTGTTGAAGGTCATCGCGATCTTCATCGTCGCCAGGATCATCGCCAAGACCCTCAAACGCCTCGTCGTCAGAGGGTTGGTCAGGGCCAAGCTCGATCAGACGATCGCCAAGTTCTTCGGAAACATCGTCGCCTGGGCCGTCATGATCGTCGCGATCATGGCGATCCTCGAGTCCTTCAATGTCAGGACCACCGGTCTGGCCGCCGTCATCGCCGGCGCCAGCCTCGCGATCGGCCTGGCCTTCCAGGGCAGCCTCGGCAACCTCGCCAGCGGCATCATGCTCATGGTCTTCCGCCCCTTCAAGGTCGGCGATGTCATCTCCGTCAACGGCGTCACCGCCAAAGTCGAGGAGGTCGAACTCTTCTCGACCATCCTCGACACCTTCGACAACCGTCGGATCTTCATCCCCAACGGCGCGATCTTCGGCAACACCCTCGAGAACATCTCGTTCCACAAGACGCGACGAGTCGATGTCAATGTCGGCACGGTCTACTCGGCCGATCTGGATGAGACACGCGAGGTGCTGATGCGGGCCGCGAGCGGCGTCCATGGACGCCTGCCAGACAAGGACGCGGTGGTCTTCCTCAGCGAGCTCGGCGACTCATCGATCAACTGGTCTGTCCGTGTCTGGGTGGACGCGGCCGACTTCTGGGCGGTCAAGGAGCGCCTGACGCGCGATGTCAAGGTCGCCCTCGACAACGCCGGCATCGGCATCCCCTTCCCGCAGATGGATGTGCACATCGACGGCGCCGTCGCACGCGACGCCTGACGGAAGCTCCGCTCACTACGCCATGCACGCGGCGGCCTCCGGGCCGCCGCGTTTTTTTTTCCCAGCGGCCTGTTTTAGCGCGGTGACCCATGCGCAGAAAAAGAGGGCGGCGCCCGG
>JAFIFZ010000031.1 GCA_020831775.1 Phycisphaerales bacterium | reverse complement strand
GCCCCCCCCGCCCCCCCCCCAGCGGGGGCCCCGTACTCCACCCACTCAAGACACAACCCCTCCGGAGGCAGCGTCGCTCCCGCTTTCGTCCGGTCCTTCGCTTCGATGATCCCCGCCACATCCCCCGGCGCGATCTTCCCCGCTCCGACCGCGACCAGCGTCCCTCCCAAGATGCGCACCATGTTGTACAAAAACCCGTTGCCCCACACCTTGATGCGAACCAGCGTCCCGTCGTCCCGCGGGCACGCTTCCTCGCTCACCTCGCACCCGTAGACCGTCCGCACCGTCGTGCGCCGCCCGTGCCCCGCTGCTGCGAACGACGCAAAGTCGTGCTCGCCCACCATCGCCTTCGCGCCTTCTCGCATCAGCGCAACATCCAGCGACCCGCGATAGAAGTACGCGTCTCGCCTCTGCCACAGCGGACGCGTCTTGCCGCAGAAGATCGTGTATGAGTAGCCCTTGGCCGTGCAGTCGCTAATCGGGTCGAAGCTGTCGTCGACGACCTCCGCGTCCAGCACGAGCAGGTCCGGGGGCAGCTTCGAGTTGAGCGTCTGCACCAGCCGCCACGCCCCGCGTTCGACCGGCCAGCCGCCGCCGGCCCGCTCGTCGCCCGCCTCGCCCGAACAGGTAAACGCCGCGACTTGCCCGCCGCGACGACCGTCGGGGACAAAACCGCCCGCGTGCACGCCCGAATCCGTACGGCTCGCCCCCTTCACCAGCACCGGCTCGCGCACAGCCTCACGCACCGCCCGCTCAAGAACAGCCTGCACCGACCGCAGCACCATCCGCCCCGGACGCACCGAGTCGTACCCCTCCAGCACCTTCGAAGCGTCCGGCTCGGGAAGCTTGGATTCCGGACCGCGCTCGGGCGGCTCCTGCTTCTGCCACCCCACGAAGTCCGTCCCGTCATACGCGATGGTCAGCTTGTAACGCGGCATCCGGCCCCGAGCGTATCGCCCCCGCTCCATGAACGCTCCGCAAACGCCCCGAGCGTGCCCCGCTCTACCGCAGCTTGATCGTCGCCAGCGCAAACACGATCAGCACGATCGACAGGATCCACGCCCGCGCCACCACCTGCTGCTCCTGCCAGCCCCCCAGGTGGAAGTGGTGGTGGATCGGCGCGCACCGGAAGATCCGCTTGCCCCCCGTCTTTTTGTAGTAGCTCACCTGCAGCATTACCGACCCGATCTCGATCAGGAAGACCCCGCACATCAGGAGCACCACGATCTCCTGCCGCAGCACGATCGCCATGTACCCGATCAGCCCGCCCAGGCACAGCGATCCCGTGTCCCCCATGAACACCTTCGCAGGCGCGCAGTTCCACCACAAAAACCCGAGGCAAGCCCCCGCCATCGCCCCCGCGATCACCCCGATCTCTTCAGCCGAAGGAATATGCGGTACAAGCAGCCGCTTCGCCGTCACCTCCGAACCCGCGATCAGCGCCAACACCAGCAGCCCCAGCGCCACCGCCGCCGAGATCCCCGTCGCAAGCCCGTCCATCCCGTCGGTGATGTTCACCGCGTTGGAGATCCCCGCGATCATCAGCACGCTGATCAGCACGAACACAAGCGCAGGCAGGATCACCACCCCGGGCGCAAGCTCCCCCGCCTCATAGGTCTTCTGGAACGGCAGGTTCAGCACCCGGATCAGCGCGATCTCGTCGGTCCGCTGCGACAAAAACCACCCGATGATCAGCCCCACCCCGAGCTGGAAGACCAGCTTCTCCCACGCGTACAGGCCCTGGCGACCGGCGCCGCGCCTCGCCGCCGTCAGCTTCAGCCAGTCGTCGAACCCGCCGAGCACCGCCATCCAAAAGAGGACCAGCAGCCCCGCCATCACCACAAACCGCGTCAGATCCGCCAGCAGGAAGACGCTCAGAAAGATCGACCCGGCGATCAGCACCCCGCCCATCGTCGGCGTGTTCTTCTTGCTCGCAGTGTGCTGACGCAGCGCCTCGGCGTCGGAGAGCCCCGAGTCGCCCACCTTCAGCCGCGTCAGAAACCGGATCACCCGGGGCCCGACAAACAGCACGATCAGGAACGAGAGCGTCGCGGCCGCCAGCGCCCGGAACTCGATCTGGTCGAGCACCTGCACATACCGGTACAGCCCGCGCTCATCCAGCCAGTCGCGCGAGTTGTCCAGCAGGATGTACAGCATCCGAGCCCCGCCTGCGAATTCCGCCGCCGCATCCGTGCGCCGACAGGCCGAGTCTATCGCCTTCCCGTCCGGCCCGACCCCCCGCGTCTGGAGCCACACCCCTGCCCACAGCCCATCCCCAGCCCGCCCCCAATCGGGCCAGCGCCCTCACCCCGCCCCGACCGACTCGGCCCGCGACTCCAGACACTTGGCCACCCGCTCCAGCTCCAGCCCCCTCGATCCCTTCAGCAGCACAAGCCCCGAGTCCGCCACCGCCTCGGCCGCACGCCGGACCTCCGCCCCGCCCCGACCGGGCAGCACGAGCAGCTCGCCCGCGAACGGGCCCCGCCCGACCCCTGCCGCAGCCTGCGCCATCACCGGCCCGATCAGCACGAGCACCCGAAGGCCGTTGACGCGGAGCGCCCGCTCGACCACCTCGCGGTGCATCGCCGGCCCCTCGGGCCCCATTTCGAGCATGTCGCCCAGCACCGCGGCCTTGGGTCCCGAGACAGCCTCGGTCGAATCGAGGACCTCCAGCGCCGCCAGCATCGAGTCCGGGTTCGCGTTGTACGCGTCGTTGATGAGCCGAAGCCGCCCGATGCGTTGCGGCTGAAGCCTCATCTTCTCCGGCCGCACACGGCTGAGCCCCTCGCGGATCTGGTCGTCATCGAGCCCGAGCTCGCGGGCGATCAGCACCGCCGCCGCCCCGTTCACAGCGTTGTGCGCCCCCAACAGCGGGACCTCGAACCGCTCGCCATCGAGCTCGAACGACACCCCCTCCGCGTGCGCACGCACCCCGGCGATCCTGTGCTTAGCGTCTTCGGCCAGCCCGAACCAGCGCACGCGAGCGTCGCCCGCAAGCTCCGCGCGGAGCTCTGGGCTGTCGGCGGTCGCAAACAGCACGCCCCGGTCACTGAGCCCGCCCCGCTCGCGCAGCCCCGCCCGGATCGACCCCTTCTCAGCCGCAACGCCCGCGACCGACCCGAGCCCCTCAAGGTGAGCCCGACCGATCTTGGTGATGCACGCGATCTCGGGTCGCGCAAGCTCCGACAGCACGGCGATCTCCCCCGGCGCGTTCGTCCCCACCTCGCAGATGAGGTACTCGGCGCTCCGCGGGCAGTTCAGCAGCGTCATCGAGACGCCCATCAGATTGTTGTGGCTCTTGGCCGAGCACGAACCCCGAAGCACCGTGCCCAGCGCCGCGTCCAGCAGGCGGCACGCCGTCGTCTTGCCCGCAGAGCCCGTCACCGCGATCAGCGGCGTCCCCTCAAGCTCCCCCCGCCACGCACGCGCCATCGCGACCAACGCGTCCAGCGTCTTGTCCACCAGCAGCGTCGGCGTCCCCGAAGGCTCCACTTCGCGGTCCACCACCGCCAACGCAGCGCCCACCTCGGCCGCCTGCGGCAGGAACCGGTGCCCGTCCGTAGTCGCCCCCGTGAACGCAAAGAACGCGTCGCCAGGCCCGATCTCGCGCGTGTCGATCTTCGCCCCGCGGATCGACAGGTCTCCGGTTGGCCCGCAGTCGGGCGCGAGCAGCCAGCGGCCGCCGGTCAGCGAGACGATCCGATCGGGTGTCCAGAAGGGTGTATTCACGGCGAAGGGGCCTGTCCTGAGACGCCGCCGGGCCGGGGCGACATCGCGCCCGGTCTCACGGTGATCTCTGGATCGGCTCGGAGGCGTCGCAGCGCTTCAAACGCGTGCGCACGATCGTCGAAGGCGATGCGCCGCTCGCCCCCGTCCTCGCCCCGCAAAATCTGGTAGTCCTCGTGCCCCTTGCCCGCGATCAGCACCACATCGTCGGGCCCGGCCTCGCCGATGGCCGCCGCGATCGCCTCGGCCCGGTCGAGCACGACGCGCACGCGCGAGCGCTCGCCCTCGGGCACGCCCGCGTACACCTCGCCCGCGATCGACGCGGGGTCTTCGGTCCGCGGGTTGTCGCTGGTGATGATCGGGACATCCGCCAGCCTCGCCCCGATCTCGCCCATCATCGGCCGCTTGGACCGGTCGCGGTCGCCCCCGCACCCGACGACGGCGATCAACTTTCCACGGCAGATCGGGCGCAGCGTCGACAGCACGCGCTCCAGCGCGTCAGGCGTGTGCGCGTAGTCGACGAAGACGGCCGGCGTTCGGTCGCCAACCCGCTCCAGCCTGCCCGGCGGGGCGGTCGCCCGCTCCAGCGCCCGGGTCAGGTCGCTCGGGGTCGCCCCGGCCGCGTACGCAGCCGCGAACGCCTGGAGCACATTCATCGCGTTGTGATCGCCGATCAGCCCGACCCGCGCGTGCGTCACGCCCCATGGCCCCTGCATCCGCAGCCGCATCCCCAGCGGCGACCGCGACGCGATCTTCACATGGATCCCCCGGTCCCGACGCAGGCTCATCTGCCACACGCGGCACTCGGCCGGCGCCGCGACCTGCGGCATGTACGGATCGTCCGCGTTCACCACCGCCACACCGTCACCGGGCAGCATCGCAAACAGCCTCGACTTCGCCTCCGCGTACTGCGGCATCGTCCCGTGCTCGTCCAGATGCTCCGACGAGAGGTTCGTAAACACGCCGATCCGGAACGACAGCCCGCTCACGCGGTCCTGGGTTAGCGCGTGGCTGGAGACCTCGACCGCCGCGGCGCGGCAGCCCGATCGAACCATTGTCGCAAGCGTGCGGCTCATCTCGATCGAGGGCGGGGTCGTCAGCGTCGCCGGGCGGAACCCGAGGCCGTCGTCGATCTCGATCGTCCCGACCATCCCGCACTTGCGCCCCGCGCCGCTCAGCAGGCTGCGGCAGAGGTGCACGACAGTGCTCTTGCCGTTGGTCCCCGTCACGCCAATCAGCGTCAGCCGGGAGGAAGGTTCGCCGAAAAACCGCTCCGCGGTGATCGCGCAGAGGCGGGGCAACTCCTCGGTCAGCACGCAAGGAACATCGATTGTTGAGGCGATCTCCGGGTCGTCGGTCATCACCGCCGCGGCGCCGCGTTCGATCGCGTCCTGCACGAACGCCCGCCCATCGAACTTCCGCCCACGCCGGGCGACAAACAACCAGCCCGCCCCGACCCTGCGGCTGTCTTCTGCGATCTCAGAAATCGGTGTCGAGAGATCCCCGCGCAGCGTGAACTTCGGCGCCGTCCCTCCGGGCTCGGGCAGGAACGAGCCGAGCGGGCGGGGCGGGGTTACGGGCGAGTCGGGCATCTGGTGCGTCCGGGGTGCTCGATATTGAGCATATCAGCGGGAGCAGGGGCGAGGGTGGCCTGCGTCAGGGGAGGAGGAGCATGGCGTCGCCGTAGGAGTAGAAGCGGTACCGCTCGGCGACCGCCAGCTCGTACAGACGTCTGAGGTCTATTGCCCCCCCGGGAAGCAGGGAGGCGACCATCGCCATGAGCGTCGATCGTGGCAGGTGGAAGTTGGTCAGCAGGCCGTGCGCCCAACGCCACTCGTGACCGGGTGTGATGAGGATCTCGGTCTCCAGCCAGTCGGGGTCGCTGTCGAGCTTTGCGAACGATTCGAGCGTGCGAGCGCTGGTCGTGCCCACGGGGATCACCCGACCCGGGGTCCGCCCGGCCATCCTCGACTCGACCCGCTCGCGCAGGCCGGGGGTCAGGGCGCAGCGTTCGCTGTGCATCTTGTGGGCCTCGACGGTCTCGGCCTCGACGGGCTTGAAGGTCCCGGTCCCGACGTGCAGGACGACCTCGCCCCGTTCGACGCCGAGCTGTTCCAGGCGTTCGAGCAGGCCGGGCGTGAAGTGCAGGCCGGCGGTGGGGGCGGCGACCGAGCCCGCCTCGGCGGCATACACCGTCTGGTAGGCGGCGCGGTCCTGCTCGTCGGCGATGTCGAGCCCCATCCGCTTGCGTGCCGCGACGATGTAGGGGGGCAGCGGGGTGAAGCCGAGTTCGGCCAGGGCCTGCGAGGCGTCGGCGGGCTCGCCGGTACGGCCCTCGACACTGGCGACCCATGCGCCAGGCTCGCGATCGCCGACCCTGCGCAGCAGGGTCAGACGGATCGGGCCGGGTTGTCCGTCGCGATCCAGGACCCGGATCACGGCGCCCTCGCTCTTTCGGCGCGCCTTGACCATCACCTCCCAGGTCCCCGGCTCGTCTCCGTCGCGGAGGTACAGCCCCTCGGCCTTGCCCCCGGTGTCTTCGCGGACCGCGAAAAAACGCGCGGGGAGGACGCGCGAGCGGTTGAAGACCAGGAGGTCCCCCGCGTCGAGCAGCTCGGGCAGGTCGCGGAAAATCCGGTGCTCGATGCTGGCGGGATCAGAGCGGCGGACGACCATGAGGCGGGCCGAGTCGCGGGGCTCGGCTGGGCGGACCGCGATCAGGTCCTCGGGCAGGTGGTAGTCGAGTTCGTCGGTGCGGAGCATCGGGTCTGCCGGAGGGTTGGAGCGGGCGGAGGTGTGGTGGGGGGCGAGCGCCGGTGTTGCGCCGGGGCAGCACGCCCCTCCAAACGGACCGGGCTCAACGGCCGGTGGGTCCCGGGCCGAACCGCCGGGCGGGATGTTATGGGCGAGGCCTTGCGGCACGCCGTTCGAACAGTCTTCGAGCGTGATCGAGTCCGTCGGCACAATCCCGACCCCTCAGCCCGCCGCCCCGCATCCGCGGGCCGAGCAGGCCGAGACGGCGCGCCCCGCCGAGGCGTGCGAGCGATCGAAGTGCTCGCGCTCCTACGCCGATCATCTGGAGATCGCCAACGAGCGGGCGATGCGGACACGGGCCGAGATCGATCTGGCGGCGTACGCCCCCTCGCCGAAGCGCGAGCCCCCGGCAAGAGCGGCCGAAGAGTCCCCCGAGCGTCCGAAGGCGGCGCGGCTGGGTGATGTTTCGCCGGTCGAGGATCGGCGCGAGCGTGTGGAGGTGGTGCGCCGGTACGAGTTGGCCCTGCGCCTGCCACGCGGCACGGTGCTGGATGTCTGGGGCTGAGGGGGCGTGAAGGGCGCGGAGTGTGGGGCGCGGGGCGCTGGGGGTTGAGGCGGCCTTCTCTCCCCGGCGCGGCTCTGTCCCGATTGTTTATAGACGGATTTTGATCGGCATCGGGTCCTCCAGACTGTGGGCAACCTGTGGAGCGTCGGGCCGGGACCGGTATCGGGGCTTCACAGGACCCTCGCGCTTCGGGTAGGCTGCGTGGTCGGCGTGGCCTTCGGCCCGCTCGCGGGAGCCACGCCGCGGTACGAACTTTCTGACTCGCCCCGGGCCCGGTCGGCCTCGCGGGCGAAGGAGGGTCCCGATGGCTGTGCGCAATCCCGAGGACATCCGCAACATTGTGCTTGTGGGCCACGCCGGCAGCGGCAAGACGACGCTGTCGGAGCGGCTGCTCCACCAGGCCGGCGCGATCGAGCGGATGGGGACAGTTGAGGAAGGCACGACCCACTCGGACTGGGCCGAGGACGAAAAGCAGCACGGGCACTCGACAAGGCCCGGCATCCTGCACTTCGAGCACGAGCAGCATCTGGTCAACCTGATCGACACGCCCGGGCGGAGCGATTTCCTTGGCCATGCGATCGCGTGCTACCCCGCGGCCGAGACCGTGTGCGTCGTGATCGACGCCGCCAAGGGCATCGAGTCCAACACGCGCCGCCTGATGGCGGTCGCTCGGGAGCGCAACCTCCCCCGCATGTTCGTCATCAACAAGATCGATCAGGCCGAGGCGGACCTGGAAGCCCTGACGGCGAAGATCCGCGAGACCTTCGGGAGCGGCTGCCTGCCGATCAACCTGCCCGCGGGCGGGCGCAAACGCGTTGTCAATGTCTTCGAGCACGACGGGACAGACAGCGAGGGCAACGAGACGGACTTTTCGAGCGTCTCTGTCGCCCACCAGCAGATCATCGAGCAGATCGTCGAGGTCCAGGAGCCCCTGATGGACAAGTACCTGGAGGTCGGCGAGGAGGGGATCAGCGGCCAGCAGCTCCACGACGCCTTCGAGCAGGCGCTGCGTGAGGCGCACCTCATCCCGATCTGCTATTGCTCGGCGAAGGAAGGCATCGGGAGCAAGGACCTGGCGCACATCTTCGCCAGCCTGCTGCCCAACCCGCTGGAGGGCAATCCGCGCCCGTTCATGAAGCGCGAGTCCGGGGGCGACACCGAGTCTGCGTTCCACGCAGAGCCCGATCCGAACAAGCCGGTGCTGGCGCACATCTTCAAGGTTTCGGGCGATCCGTTCGTCGGCAAGCTCGGCGTCTTCCGCGTCCACCAGGGCACGGTGGTGGCCAAGGGCGAGCTGCTGCTGAACGACCAGAAGAAGCCGATCCGCATCGGGCACCTGCTCAAGCGTCAGGGCAAGCAGTCGATCGAGGTCGATGCGCTGGGGCCGGGCGACATCGGCGCGATCAGCAAGGTCGACGAGGTGCGCTTCGACGCGGTGCTGCACGAGGGGCACGAGCTCGACGGCGTGCGCCTCCGCCCGCTGCCCATGCCCCAGCCGATGTACGGGCTCGCGATCGAGCTGAAGAACCACGCCGACGAGGCGAAGTTCAGCACCGCGCTGCACAAGCTGGCCGAGGAGGATCCGTCGCTGGTGCTCGAGCGCATCGCCGCGACACGCCAGACCGTTTTGCGGGGCCTGGGCGAGCTGCACCTGCGCGTGACGCTGGAGAAGCTCAAAGACCAGTTTGGGATCGAGCTGGTCACCTCGACGCCCAAGGTCGCGTACAAGGAGACGATCTCGGGCAAGGCCGAGGGTCACCACCGGCACAAGAAGCAGACGGGCGGCGCCGGCCAGTTCGGCGAGGTGTATCTTCGCGTCGAGCCTTTGCCCCAGGACCACCCCGAGGGCTTCGAGTTCGTCAACGCGACCGTCGGCGGCTCGATCCCGCGCCAGTTCATGCCCGCGATCGAGAAGGGCATCAGAAAAGCGCTGATCGACGGTGCGGTCGCGGGTTACCCGATGACCGGCGTGAAGGTCGAGGTCTACGACGGCAAGCACCACGCGGTGGACTCCAAGGAGGTCGCCTTCATCACCGCCGGCAAGAAGGCCTTTATCGACGCGGTGCGCAACGCGAACCCGACGCTGCTCGAACCGTTCGTGGTCGTCGAGGTCACGGCGCCCAACGACTACATGGGCGACCTCACCGGCGACCTGGCCAACCGGCGCGGGCGCGTGATGGACACCGAGGTCGGCGAGGACTTCTGCGTCATCACGGCGCATGTGCCCCTGAGCGAGATGCAGCACTACGCCACCGAGCTGAAGTCCATGACCGCGGGCGCCGGCTCGTACACCATGGACTACAGCCACGACGAGCAGACGCCCCCGCACATCCAGCAGGAGGTCATCGAGGCCTACCAGCCCCACGAAGATGAGGACTGATCGGGCCGCTTTGCCCCCCGCCGACTTCGCAGAGGTTTGGGCACATTCCCGCTTGCACCGAGCCGCCGGGTCTGGTTGACTGGCGGAGCGGTCGGCGCGCGGTCCGGCCCGGGAGGTTTGCGGATATGGAAGGCCCCAAGAAGTTCCTGCCGACGGCCGTCATCGTGGTCTGCCTGCTTTTGGCGGGCGGGCTGCTCTACCGCTTCGTGCAGCAGGTCGCCGAGGCGGTCGAGCCCGTCGCGGGCACGGGCGCTCAGGCCACCCCCGCGCTCCACGCGGCGGCCAAGGCCGGCGACCTCGCCGAGCTCAGCAGGCTCCTCGCAGGGAGCGGCGACCCCGACCGCCCGCTCGAACAGGCCGCAGAAGCCAGACGCGGCATGACGGCGCTGATGGCGGCGGCCGAGGCGGGGCGGGCCGAGGCCTGCCGCGAGCTGCTCAAGGCCGGGGCCAGGGCCAACGCGACGACGGCCCACAAGTGGACGGCGTTGATGTACGCCGCGGGGTGGGGCGGGGCCGAGACCGTCAGAGCCGTGCTCGAAGGCGACCCGGCGGTGAACGCGCGTGGGCGTGACGACTGGACGGCGCTGCACTTTGCCGCGGCCAGAGGCTCGGCCGAGTCGTTGGACCTCCTGCTGACCGCCGGGGCGGACCTCTCGATCGAGAATCGGTGGGGGCAGAACGCGTTGATGCTCGCGGCCGGGTCGGGCAACCTGGCCAAGGTCGAGCGGCTGCTGCAGACCGACGCGAGCAGGCGCGTCGACCAGGCCGACCGCGAGGGGCAGACCGCCCTGCACCTGGCGACCGACGCCGGGGGCGAAGGGCTGGAGATCATGCGGGCGATTTTGGAGGCCGGGGGGTCGGCGGACCCGGCGGATCGGCGCGGCGTCACCCCCCTGATGCGGGCTTGTGTTGGCGGCGATATCGAGCGCGTCCGATTACTGCTTGCTCGCGGCGCCGACCCCGAACGGGTCGACGAGAGCGGGCTTTCCCCCGCCGACTGGGCGAGGACGCGAGACGACGAGCGGGTGGCCCCGATCCTTGAATCGCTCGCGGGCGGATAACCGTGCAAAATTGGGTGAAAGTCCCTGTTGTTATCCGTTGTAAAGATCGCGGATCCGTGTACACTGTTTCCCGGTAAAGACCGGCCGATGGATCGGCCGATCGTTCCGACAGTCCTCCTCTCTGCGCCACGGACCCGGTGACCATGCAGCCTGTCGGCCCCGCCATCCCCTTCCAGATCGCCAGAGCCTACGGCCTGCCTCAGCAGCAGCCGCAGCGTCCGTCTGCACCGGTCGCGCCCGAGCGGTCGACGGGAGTCGAGCGGGCGGGCGGCGATCGCGGCAGCCTTGGCAGGATCGGCAAGGCGGACGAGGCCGTGATGTTCCACCCCCAGGGTGGCTACAAGGCCAACCCGGGCGTGGCGCGTCTCGTGGCGGCGAAGGTGCCCGGCTCAATCGAGTTCGGCGCCGACGGGCCCCGCGTCGGGAGTGGGCTGTCGATCTATCGCAGTCCGGCGGATCGGAACGCCGCGGCGACGGGAGTCGACGCGGGCCGTCTGCTGGATGTCGACGCCTGAGCCCCCGAGCGGACGGGCCTGGTCCCGTCCAAGGTAATCATGGAGGACCGCCGATGACGCTTGCCGCGCCCGCGGAGCAGAGGACGCTTTCGCGCTTCTGGACGCTCGACCCTGCCGTCAATTTTCTGAACCACGGCTCGTACGGCGCTGCGCCCCGGGCGGTGCTCGAAGCGCAGCAGCGCGTCATCGAAGAGATGGAGCGCGAGCCGGTGCGCTTCATGCTCGAGAAGATGCTGCCCTTGCTGGACGAATCGCGGGCGGAGGTGGCGTCGTTCGTTGGCGCGGCGCCCGAGCGCCTCGCGTTTACGCCCAACGCGACGGTCTCGCTGGCGAGCGTGCTGGCGATGATCGACTTTCAGCCCGGCGACGAGGTGCTGATCAACGACCACGAGTACATGTCGCTGGCCAACGAGCTGCGGCGGCTGGAGAAAACGCGCGGGATCAGGGTCGTCGTCGCGCCCGTGCCCTTCCCGGTCAAGGGGCCCGACGAGGTCGCCGAGGCCGTGCTGGCAAAGGCGACCGAGCGGACGAGGCTGGCGGTCGTCAGCCACATCACCAGCCCGACGGCGCTGATCCTGCCCGTCGAGCGGATCGTGCGCGAGCTGGCGGTTCGCGGCATCGAGACGATGGTCGACGGCGCGCACGCGCCGGGCGCGATCCCGCTGGATATCGAGTCGATCGGGTGCGCGTACTACGCGGGCGACCTGCACAAGTGGGGCTGCTCGCCCAAGGGCGCGGGGTTTCTGTGGCTGCGCGAGGATCTGGCTGATCGGTGCGAGCCGCTGGCCCTGTCGTCGCGGGCGGACACGCTGCCGGAGCACCGGCGGAAGCTGCACCACCTGTTCGACTATGTGGGCACGCGTGATTGCTCGGCGTGGATCGTCGCGGGCGAGGCGTTGCGCCATGTGGGCTCGATGGTCGAGGGGGGCTGGCCCGAGATCATGCGCCGAAACCACGAGCTGGCGATCAAGGGGCGGAACATCGTCTGCGAGCTGGCCGGCCTTGAGCCGGGCGGCCCCGACGAGATGCACCCGGCGATGGCCGCGATGAAGCTGCCGCCGGCGACGAGGCAGCCGGCCAAGGGCAGCATCACCGGCGACGATCTGTGGGACCGCCTGCTCGCCCGGGGCTTCCAGCAGCCGATCTGGACGCACCCCTTGAACGGTCTGCGGGCGATCCGGATCTCGGCGCACCTGTACAACAGCGAGGAGCAGTACAGGCTGCTGGGCGAGGCGCTGCGGGAGGAGTTGGGGAGGTAGGGGGTCGACCCGACCCGACCCGACCCTTCGCTTCGCTCAGGGATCGGCGTCCAGGTTGCGGGGATCGCTCTTGGGGTGTTCGCCCGGGCGAGACGCCCGGGCCACGATCACTGCCGCGCCCCGCGCCCTATCCCTTTCGCCCTCCCTAGCGTTCGCTCCATGGCACACACCGACAGCCCGATCGTCACCCGCTTCGCCCCCTCGCCCACGGGGAACCTGCATGTGGGCGGGGCCCGCACGGCACTCTTCGCCTGGGCCATCGCCCAGCGAGCCAAGAACTCGGGGGCGGGCGGGCGGTTCGTGCTCCGCATCGAGGACACGGATCTGAAACGGTCGAGCGAGGAGGCCAGCCGCGGCATCCTCGAAGACCTCGCGTGGCTCGGCCTGAGCTGGGACGACGGGCCGGAGTTTGAGTCGGGCGGCGTCCGCATCGGGGGGGACGAGCGGGGCGTCGGCCCCTTCTATCAGGCGCAGCGCAAGCACCTCTACGACGCGTTCGTGCAGCGCCTCGTCGACGCCGACCTCGCCTATCCCGCATTCGACACGCCCGAGGAACTCGACGCGATGCGGGCCGAGGCGCAGGCCGCCAAGAAGACATTTGTCTACCGCAGGCCCGAGGGGTACGACCGCGACGCGATGCTCGAGCGTGCGGCGGCCGAGGAGCATGTGGTGCGTTTCAAGTTGCCGCCCGAGGCGGTGACGGTGCGCGACGAGGTCTTGGGCGATGTGACGGTGCCGTACGAGGAGCTGGACGATTTCATCATCCGCAAGCGCGACGGCATGCCGACCTATCACTTCGCGGTGGTGGTCGATGACGAGCTGATGGGCGTGACGGATGTGGTGCGGGGGCAGGAGCATCTGAACAACACGCCGCGCCATGCGGCGCTGATCCGGGCGCTGCGGCATGAGGATGGTCGCGAGTTCCGGATGCCGCGCTTTGCGCACCTGCCTGTGATCGCGAACCCGGACAACTCGAAGATGTCCAAGCGCGACCGTGACAAGGCGGCCAGAGCGAAGTGCCGCGAGGTCGGCGTCGAGGCGCTGGTGCAGATCCACGGGCGGGTCGGCGTGGGCGAGGGCGACTTCCACGCGTGGCTGGAGGACAAGACGCGCCAGCTCCCCGGCGAGCCCCTGGAGCGTCTGGCGGCGGCGGTGGGGGTCGACCTGCCCGAGGTCGCCGTCGACGACTTCAGGCGATCGGGCTACCTGCCCGAGGTGCTGCTGAACTACCTCGCGCTTTTGGGTTGGAACTCGGGCGAGAAGGACGAAGAGGGCAAGAACATCGAGCGGTTTGATCTTGGCTGGTTCGTCGAGCGGTTCGAGCTGTCGCGCGTCGGCAAGGGGTCGAGCAAGTTCGATCGTGCGAAGCTTTTGAGCTTTAACGCCGAGACTTTGCAGCAGATGGATCCCGAGCGGTTCAGAGAGCTGTGGCGGGCGTGGCTGGAGCGGTACGAGCCGGAGGTGCTCGCGACGCTGGGCGATCGGTTCGAGCTCGGCGCGGTCGCCGCCCAGCCCCGTGCGAAGACCTTCAAGGACGCGAAGGAGCCGGTTGCGTTTGCGCTCGTGAACGATGAGCAGATCGTCTTTGATGAGAAGGCGGTGCAGAAGGTGTTGCTCAAAGGCGATCCCAACGGCGCGGCGGTGCTGGGCGACCTGCTCGGCGTGCTGCGCTCTTTAGAAGACTGGTCGCCGGACGCGATCCACGCGGCGGCTGAGGGCTTCGCCAAGGAGCGGGGGCTCGGCATGGGCAAGGTGGCGCAGCCGCTGCGCGTGGCGATCACGGGCAACACCGTCAGCCCCGGCCTCGGCGAGACGCTGGCTCTGGTGGGCAAAGATGCGACGATCAGACGCATCGAGCGGGCGGTCGAGCACGCGCAGAACGCGGCCGTCTGAACGGCGCCGTCCTTCGATCTGTGGCATTGGTCGCTTGCCCGCGAGTGTGCCGCCACAACGCCGACGCGCCGGTGTTCGTGGCCGAGCGTGCGGTGGAGTTGTAGAGGTCGCCTCTAATGCTCGGGCCGCCGGACGATCCTGAACACGAGCCGCGAGAAGTCCGCGTCAGGCCCGAAGTCCTGGCACCGATAGCGGCGGCCGCCCTCGACTTCTTGGACAAGCATGCCGGACGAGTACGCCTGGCTTCGCCTCGCATCGCCGTCCAGCCAGATGTTGTAGAGCCAGAGCGCACTACCCTTGCAAGTGAAGTCGTAGTGGTCTTTGCCGGCGTCGGCCCAGAACTCCGCGGTCGTGAATGCCTGCCCGTCGATCAGCAGAGAGTCGTCCGATCGCAGCCAAACCCCTTGGGGCCGGGGCGAATTGCACGACTCGAAGATCAGGCGAAGTCGCTGCGGCCCGTCGATCGGCAAAGCCTCGATCTTGACGACGCTGTCGTGCCCCATTTCCTTGAAGCAATCGGTGTACACCGGTGATTTGGGCAGCATCGATCGAGTCCTTGACCGCTTTGTGTCAGTCGATCATTGATCCGATCAACCGATCGACGAGTTCCGCAGGATCGACGCTGTATTCAAAGACGCCTTCATGGTTCTCGGGGACTTCCACCCTCGGCACGCCGAGTTCGATCAACGCTTCGGGGCCGTCGTCGAGCAGCCGGATCGCCGCGTTTGTCGGCAGATCGATCGCGTAGGCGATGTTGCCGGGCAGGACGAAGTACCGGCCCGGAGCTACCTTTGCGGGGCCTTCGTTCAGCCATTTCGTGGTCGAGCCGTCCTGGCCGCTCAGTTCGAAGATGTACACGAACGAGCCGTCTTCTGCGATCCATGTCGCGTACATCAGGTACTGCATCGCGAACGCGGGGTGGGCTTTGGGAAAGCTGAAAAAACCCGCTGGTCCGTAGGTGAAGCGGACGCCGACCGACGACTCGGGTTCCCGGAAGACAAACGGCTCGGCCTCGTGCAGCGGCGTGTCGAGGGGGCCCCTAATCGCGAGCAGGGGAAACAGATCCGCGCCGCGGATCAAGGGCACGGCGAAGGTTGTGCCTGTAGCGGGGATCCATTCGAGCTCGAACGCGCCGTCTTCGATTTCCGCTGGGATGCTGTCCGGGCCCGCGTCGTAGGAGACCATTCCATGCGGGTTGCCGGCTCGAACGCCGTCGCGACCGAAGAACTGCAGCGGGACACGGAGCGTGGTCGCTCGGGGTGCGGTGATATTGATGTCGATTGATTCGCCGACATCCTCGGCGAATCGGAGTTGTGTAACGGATGGGATCCTGTGCTTCGAGAGGCCCGGATCGAGGCCTTCGCGTTCCAGCATGCGGGGGTCGTTCAGGGGCTCGGTCACGCCGATCAGCATGACGCGTGGGCCGGAGGGGATCGCGTCGAACCGGAACGAGGAGCGCCCTTCGTCGTCTGTCGGCGGGAACTCCCCCGAGAAGTCACTGTCAGGATCGTCAACCATGCCGCCGGACATGATGACGAAGGGAACGCCCTTGATCGGCTCTCCCTCCGCATCAACGAGCCGGAGATTGATCGTGAGGGAGCGATCCAGCCTCTCGGGCCACCACTCGGGCGGGCCGTCGCCGACGCCGAACGGCATGGCCGAAGTCATCACGACGGAGAGCGCACCAGCGACAATTGCAAGCATGTCGGTCCCTTTGCCTTTCGAATCCAAATCCGGGCGGCGATGAGTGTAGTTGCAATCGGACCTTGGCCACAAGCCCATTCTCACGCCCGAATGAAGGATTCAGCAGGGGTCAGGGGTGAAACGCCCCGATCAACTTCTCGACCACCTCCACCGGATCGATCTGGAACGCAAACTCGCCCTCGTGCCCGTCGGGGACCTCTGCCCAGGGCACGCCCAGTTCGCGCAGGCGGCCTTGCTCGCCGGCGGCGATCCTGGCCAGGACTGCGGCGGTGAGTTCGTCGCCGTAGGCCGCGTTGCCCGGGACGACGAAGTAGCGGCCGGGGGCGATCATGGTTTCGCCTTCTGACGACCAGTGGACGGTCGCGCCCTCCTGGTCTTCGGTCTGGAGGATGTAGGCGAACGAGCCGTCCTCGGCGATCCAGTTCGCGTAGTTCCAGTAGAAGACCGCGTCGTGCATGTGCACGCTGTCGAAGTCGAACATCGAGGCGGGGCCGTGGGTGTAGCGCAGCGGGACGCTCGCCTTGGGTGCGAGAAACTCGAACTCGCCCGCGTCGTGCTCGGGGCGATCGAGGGTTGCGCCCCGCAGCGTCAGCAGCGGCGTCTCGCGGGCTTCGGGCACAAAGAACGCGATCACGCCCGGCTCGGTCGCCGAGAGCCGGGGGATGAAGAACGCGTCTTCGTCGACCGTGCTGTGCTCGTAGTCGGTCGGGTTGGTCGAGCTGAAGACAAGGAAGTTGCCGGTCGCCGGGCGCTGCGTTGAGTCGTTGAAGCGGAATGTGCCGCGGAGGCTGGTGGCGGGCGTTGCGCGGATGGTCAGCTCTGCCCGCTTTGCAGGCGCTTCGGGCGGGCGCAGCGTGTACGCCTCCTTGAAGTAAAAGCGTGCGAGCGCTGGGTCGAGCGGGAAACCCTGCAGCGTTTCCGCTTCGAAGAAGTCGATCCCGGGCACGATGCGGTAGACGCGGGGGCCGGCGGGGATCGAGCTCAGGCGGATCGTCGTGCGCCCCGCGGCGTCGGTCGGTTCGGCGATCGCTTCGGCCGGGTTTTCGAGGGGCGTGCTGGCCATCAACGCGAACGGGACGCCCTCGATCGGCCCGCCCTCGAGGTCGGTCAGGACGATGTCGATGCGGAGCGAGCGGTCTTCGGCCTCGGGTTCGAGGACGACGCCCGGCGCGTCCTGTTGCTGGCGAGGCTCGGAGGGGTTTTCCGCCGATGCGCAGCCGAGAACCGCAAGGGCGCAGGCCGCGGCGCCCAGGCTGATGGCACGCGGTACGGCGCGGGATGTGTTCAGAACGGCGCTCCGGTGTCGTCGTCGGGGCCGCCCCCGTCGCGGTGGTTTGCTGCCGGTCCGGTGCGCCCGCCGGGGGCGAAGGCGCCGCCTTGGCGTTGAGGGGGCTGGTGGGGCTGGGCTGGTGGGGCGGCGTAGCCCGGCTGGGGCTTGGGCTCGTAGACGGGGTTGTCGAACGACGCCATCTCGTCGTAGCCGGACTGGGCGGTGTAGTTCTTGAAGCGCGTGGTGGTGTTGTCCCAGGTGAGCCTGACGACGCCTGTGGGCCCGTTTCGCTGCTTGGCGACGATGAGTTCGGCGAGGCCCTTTTTGTCGGGGTGTTCCTCGATCCAGCGCGGGTTGTTGATGTGGTAGTACTCCTCGCGGTGCAGGAGGGCGACGACATCGGCGTCCTGCTCGATCGAGCCCGACTCGCGCAGGTCGCTCATGCGCGGGCGGTTGCCCTCGCGCTGCTCGGTCCCTCTGTTGAGCTGCGCCAGGCAGACGACCGGGACATTCAGCTCGCGCGCCAGCGCCTTGATCTGGCGGCTGATCGTCGAGACCTCGACCTGCCTGCTCTCGCGGGCCGCAGTCGGCGCCGTCAGGAGCTGGAGGTAGTCGATCATGATGCACTTGATCTTGTAGCGGGAGGCCATGCGGCGGGCGCGTGCGCGGAGCTGCATGACCGTCAGGCCCGGTGAATCGTCGATGTACAAGGGCATCTCGGCGAGCGAGTTGCACGCCTTCATGATGCGTTCCCAGTCCTCGGGGCTGATGCGCGAGCCGTCGCGGAAGAGCGTGCCCTGGACCCCTGAGAACGCAGAGAGCAATCGCTGCGTCACCGACGACTTGCTCATCTCGAGGCTGAAGAAGGCGACGGGGATCGGCTCTCTGCCCGCCGAGCTGTCCCATGGCGTCAGGCCCCCGCGCGCGATCTGCTCGGCGAGGTTGAGCGCGAACGCGGTCTTGCCCATCGAGGGGCGTGCGGCGACGATGATCAGCTCGCCCGGCTGCAGCCCGCGGAGTTTGCCGTCCAGGTCGTCGTACCCGCTGGGCAGGCCGCTGATGCCCCCGCCCTCGGCCGCTTCGATGCGTTCGAGCTCCTGTTGCAGCAGGTCGCCCAGCACGGCCGGCTCGGAGGTCTGGTCCTGCTCGGCGATCTCGAAGATCGCGGTCTCGGCGCGATCGACGAGCTCTGTCAGCCCCTCGCCCCGCAGGTCGCCGGCGTGGTAGGCGTCGTAGATGATGGTGCCGGCGGTGTCGATCAGCGAGCGCAGGCGGGCCTTGTCGGCGACGATCCGCGCGTAGTAGGGCGCGTTGCTGGCGGTCGGCACGCTCTCGGCGAGCTGCACCAAGTACGCCTCGCCCCCGACCTCGTCGAGCACGCTCGCGTCACGCAGCGCGTCGACGAGCTGCACCAGGTCGCCCGAGCGGTGGCGGTTGTAGGTGTCCACCAGCACGCGGAAGATCGCCCCGTGCGCCGGCATGAAGAACTGCTCGGGGCGGCTGACGATGTGCAGCACATCGGCGATCACCTCCGGCCCCAGCACCATCGAGCCGAGCAGCGCCATCTCGGCCTCGGGCGCGTGGGGGGGCAGGCGGTCGAACAGCCTGCCGACCGTCGAGGCGTCGACCTTCGGGCGTCCTTCGTCCTTGCGTCTGCGTCCGCCGGTTGCGATGCTGCTCATGGGCCCTCCTTGGCCGCGCTTTCCGATACACCGAGACACCGGATCGGACCGCGGGTCGCCATTGTCCCGCCCCGGTCCGGCGTCGGCACGCAATCGAGCGCAAACGGGCGCAAGCGCCCGCATCCGACAGTATCTCCACCGGTTGCCCGGCGCGGGGCGGGCATCCGCTCGGGCCATCCCCCGAATACCCTTGCCCATGCCAGCCGACCAGCGCGATGTCTCCGAGGCCTACAGCCCGCCCGAGCTCCTGCCCGACCCGCTCCCCGCCGATCCGTTCCCGATCGTCCGGGCGTGGTTCGACGAGGCGCACGACCGGCGCATCCAGCCCAACCCCAACGCGATGACGGTCGCCTCTGTCGATCGGGACGGCAACCCCTCGGCCCGGGTCGTGCTCTGCAAGAAGCTCGACGAGGGCTCGGGGCATGTCGTTTTTTACACCAACTACGAGAGCCGAAAGGGCAGGGCGCTGCTGGACACCGCCAAAGCCGCGGCGGTCTTCCACTGGGACGCCCTGGACCGCCAGGTCCGCATCGAAGGGCCGGTCGTCCAGAGCCCGGCGGCTGAGAGCGACGCGTATTTCGCCTCGCGTCCCTTGGAGAGCCGCATCGGGGCGTGGGCGAGCGACCAGAGCAGGCCGGTCGGGTCGCGCCAGGATCTGCTGGACCGGGTGTCTGCTGCGATGGCGAGGTTCAAGGTGCGTGTCGAAGACATCCGGTCGAATGCGGATGTGCATGTCCCCAGACCGGCGCATTGGGGCGGTTTTCGGCTCTGGGCTGCCCGGGTCGAGCTCTGGGTTGGTGGGCCGGGGCGGGTGCATGATCGGGCCTGCTGGACGCGGGAAGTGCTTCCGGACGGGGGTGAGGGTTCCACGCGGGGCGGGGCGTGGGAGGCGACCCGTCTGCAGCCCTGACAGGGGGTGGATTCCCTGCTCACGCTGGACCGCCGCGCCCGATCTGCCGAAATTCAGACAAGGAACGCTTCAACGGGGGCTCCCGGTCTGCGTGTGCGGAGCCGGGGCGACGGTGGGGCGGATCGGAACGAACGGGGGATGCGGGCTTGATGCGGATCCGGAAGGACCTCGACGATCGAGCGGCCCGCGCGATGATCGACGCGCTGACCGAGTGTGTCCGGCGCTGCGTGATCAGCACGCAGCCCGAGGTCGTCTCGCGCATCCTCACGCTCGTTGAAGACCCCGACGCCCAGATCAACCAGTTCGCCGAGGTCATCCGCACCGACGCCGCCCTGACCGGGCGCCTGCTGAAGCTGGCGAACTCGGCCCATTTCTCGCAGCGCGGCGGGGTGACGACGATCGAGCGTGCGTGCGTGCTGATCGGCCTCGATCGGATCCGGTCGCTCTCGCTGGGGTTCTATCTCAGCCGCTCGGCGGGTTCGCCGACCGATGCGCTGGCGCGTCGGATCTGGGGCGAGTCGGTCTATCGCGCCTGCCTGATGGAGCAGCTCGCCGATCACACGGGCGCGGCGCCGAAGTCCGAGGCGTTCCTGGTCGGGCTGGTGATGGATTCGGGTGTGCCGCTGATGCCCCGCCTGGTCGCGGGCTACGCCCCGACGCTGGCGGTGTGTCTGTCGCCGACGGAGCTCTACGAGCACGAGCGTTCGAGCTACGAGTGCACGCACGCGGATGTCGGGGAGGCGATCGCGCGGGTCTGGAATCTACCCGAGGTGCTGTCGAGCCCGATCGCCCGCCACCACACCGAGCCTGCGCTCGGTGGCGAGGCGCGCACCACTACCGGGCGGCTGCACCTGCTGGCGTACTACGCCGGCGCAGTCCGCTTGCAGTCCGAGCGGGCCGAGCCGGTCTCGGACGCGCCCGCCGCGGACATCGCCTCCATGCATCTGGGCATCGACGCCGAGGCGCTGGCGCGGATCGTGCGGGAGTCCGTGAAGGCGTACCGCCAATTGATCGGGATCTTCTCCGAGGTCGCCGACACGATCGAGGGGATCGATCGCCTCGCCGAGCGGTCGCACCGACTGCTCAACAGCGAGGTCGATCGCATGGTCCTCCAGACCCCCGGCGTCGACGCGCCGGCGGTGCACCGCGTGATGCTGGGCGGCTCGCAGGTCGAGCTGCACTCGATCGGGGCGAGCGCCCGCGCGTACCTGTGCGATTCGCAGGGGCGCAGGCTGGTCGCCTACGAGTTCACGCTCGGCGAGGCTTCGGCCGAGGAAGTCGCCGCCGCCCTGGGCCTGCACGCCGAGGACGCGTCGCACGCGGGCAAACTGGAAGCGCTGCTGGATCGCTTGGCCGCGTGAGCGTTACGCGCCCGTCCAGAGCGTTCGTTGCGATCTGCGGTGCCTGAGGATCGTGCGAGCGAGTTCGGCGGCGCCGATCGGCGTTCCGCCAGCCCGCTTGCGTGCGGCCCCGACCTCGTACAGGCGTTTCCATTGGCCGAACAGCACGCGGTACGCCCAGAGCGCCGAGCGGTCGGGGTCGTAGAGGTTGGTCGACTCGCTGAACACGCCGTTGACCTCGATGATCGCGAGGTGGCGTCCGGCGCGGAGGTCGTCCTCGCTGGGGCATCGCAGGTCGAAGCGACCGAAGTCCAGCGCGCCGCCCCCGACGCCGTGGAATGAGCTGGCGATTTTATCGATCTTCGCGGAGAGCTCGGGCGTGATGAGGTCCGAGCCGTCGGAGAAGATCGCGCCCTGCGCGTGGTTGCCGGCGTGCCCGAGGCGGACGATCTCGCCCTCGGTGGGGACCCAGCCGAGGCGGTCGCGATGCCGACGCAGCAGGAGCTTCGACTGCTTGCGGAATCGTTTGTGTCGGAAGATCAGCTCTTCGAGCGTGTGCAGGCCGTCGCCCTCGATGATCGGGAACCGCTTGCGCGTCACCGAGAAGATCCGGCCCGCCGGCGTGAGGCTTTCGTCGTTGATCGCGTCGGTCTTGCGGATCCAGAAGACGCCGAATTCGCACGGGCCGGGGTCGTACTTCTGGCAGAGGACCGGCCCGTCGATGCGGCGGAAGTAGGGTTCGAGCTCGTTGGACGAGCGGATGATCGCCACGCCGTAGCCACGCTCCCCGGCATCGGGCTTGAGCACGATCGGGTACCCGCCCAGCTCGGGCTCGCCCTCGATGATGCGTGCGGCATTGCGCGCCCGCTGCTCTGGCGAGGAGCCGGCCTCGACGAGTTTCGCCGGCAGCACACTGTTGTCGGCGTCCTGTAGCCCATCGAGGATCTGCGATTTGGACTCGCCGAGCACGCCGCCCCCGCTGGGGATCCCGGGGTTGGCGCAGGTGCAGACGCGCAGGCCCCCGTGCCGAACGCCCAGCCAGAGGATCCATGGAATCAGGGGAAGCAGAAAGAACTGCGTCGGCCAGAACTCGTGATGGGTCAGGCGGAGGGCAGCGCACCAGGCGCGGCGAGGTGCTCTCAACGCCCATGACCTGCGCCCCGGGTCCGAGAGGGGCGGCCCGTGTTCGGCGCCCAGTGCCAGCGCCTCGGCCCGGGCGTGGGCGAGCGGGTCGGGGCGTTGGATTCGATCGGGCAAAGCTGCTCCCTTCAGCGGGCGGCCGCGGGCCCTCGTACCCCTTGCATATCGGCCCGACGGACCCGATGCAAGGAGATCAGAAAGGGATCTTCGGGGGTTAATGGGCCTGGGGCTTCGATTCTTCCGTTTGACTCCCGAGCCCGGGCGTGCGACCGTCGTGCACCGATGCCTGCAACCATCCATCTCGACGCGCTGGTCTTGGGCGGGGGGATCGCCGGGCTCTGGACGCTCCGAACACTTCGCGAGCGGGAGGCCGGCGCGATGCTGCTGGAGGCCCGGGCCATCGGCGGGGGCCAGACCGTCGCCAGCCAGGGGATCATCCACGGGGGCGTCAAGTACGCCCTGGGCGGGGCCGCCTCGCGGGCGTCGAGACTGATCGCCGACATGCCCGCCCGCTGGGGCGAGTCGCTGGCGGGGAGCGCTTTTCCGGACCTCTCCGGGGCGAGGGTGCTCAGCGACGCCTGCACACTCTGGACCGGCGGGGGCGTCGGCTCGCGCCTGATGGGGCTGGCGGCGTCGAAGGCGATCCGCGTCAAGCCTCACCGGCTCAGCGGCGACGAACGGCCCGAGCCGTTCGGCGATGCGCCCTCGGGCGTCGATGTCTACCGCCTCGACGAGACGGTGCTCGACCCCTGCTCGCTGGTGCGCGCCCTTGCCGAGCCCGTGCTCGACGCGATCTTTTCGGGTGGCCCATCGGGCATGGCAACAGACCGTGGCACGGGCGTCTCGCCCGTGCGAACGCCGCGCCTTGAACGCACTGACGAAGGCGTCGTCTGCACGATCACCAACGGTTCGGGCGAAGAACTCCGGCTCGTCCCCCGCCACCTCGTCGCCTGCGCGGGCGCCGGCAACGAACAGATCGCCCGCGACCTCGGCCTCGATACCGAGGTCCGCATGCAGCGCCGCCCGCTGCACATGGTGCTTGCGAGGAAGCCGGCGGGCGAAGACTTCCCCCGGATCTTCGGCCACTGCGTCGGCGCCGGCTCCAAGCCCCGCCTGACGATCACCAGCGGCGACTCTGGCGGGCGCACAGTCTGGTGGATCGGTGGCCAGATCGCCGAGAGCGGGGTCGATCGATCGCGCGATGAACAGATCGCAGAAACGCTCGCGGAACTGCGGTCGGTCCTGGGCTGGGTGGATCTGGATGGCATCGAGCTCGCGACGGTGCGGATCGACCGGGCCGAGGGGTTCATGCCAGACGGGTCGCGTCCGGACGAGCCGGTGATCCGCAGCGTCGGTCGTGTCCACATCTGCTGGCCGACCAAACTCGCTTTCGCCCCGATCGTCGCGGATAGGGTCTCGGAGTTGGTGGGCGAGCCTGAGCATCCGCAGCCGCAGCTCGGGGTCGAGCCGCCACCCTTCGCCCCGCCCCCGTGGGCGATCGACCCGAGCAGCCACGAGGAGATCGCATGGACCGACGCCCGCTCGGCCGGACAGGCCTGACCGTCAGCCCGCTTGGCCTGGGGACCGTGAAGTTCGGGCGGCGCGACGGGGTGAAGTACCCCGAGCCCGTCCGCATCCCCGGCGACCGCCTCGCCCTCGCCCTGCTCTCGCAGGCGATGGAGCTGCGCATCAACCTGCTCGACACCGCCCCCGCCTACGGCACCAGCGAGGAACGCCTCGGCTTGCTCCTTGAAGGCTGGCGCGACCGCTGGGTGATCTCGACCAAGGCCGGCGAGACCTTCGAGAACGGGGTCTCCAGCTACGACTTCTCGTACGAAGGCGTGTACGCGAGCATCGAGCAAAGTCTCGAACGACTCCGGACCGACCGCGTCGAAATCGCCCTGATCCACTCCGACGGGAGTGACGAGGCGATCCTCGACGACGGGGGCGCGATCGAGGCGCTCAAGGAGCACAAGGCCGCGAAGCGCGTCGGCTGCATCGGCATGAGCCCGAAAACCGTCGAGGGGGCGATGCGGGCGGCGGAGGTCTGCGGCGTGCTCATGCTCGAGTTCAACCTTGGCAATCTGGAGATGCGACCGGTCATCCGGCGCTGCGCCGAGCTCGGGGTGGGGGTGCTGGTGAAGAAGGGGCTAATGAGCGGGCACGCCGCGGGCGGGCAGACACTGGCCGACGCCCAGGAGGGGGTCCGCCGGTCGCTGGGGCTCTGTCTGGGCGAGCGGGGGGTCTCCAGCGTGATCGTCGGGACGGTCTCGCCGGAGCACCTGGACTTCGACGCGAGGGTGGCGGCGGACATTCTGGCGAAAAATCGAGAAGAAGGGGTTGGGTCGGGTGAGGAAATCCTGTAGGCTGGGGGAAGTCCGGGTTCAGAGACGCTGTCGGCGTGGATGAGTCGCGGGCGAGCCGGGTCTCTGTGGGGGTGGCGGCGCGACAGCGCTGCCGCCGTTCGGTGTGACTGCCGAAACGGGCCCAGTGCCGGAACAGAGGAGGAGCGACCCTGCGCTGATGCGGCGGCAGGGTCGTTGCTTTTTTTGGGGGCGAGCGGAGCTGCGGGGGCTGCATCCGTGCACGATCGACCCGACCCTTCGCTTTGCTCAGGGGTCGGTGTCCGTTCCCACGCGTGACGGATGTCCGCAACTCGCCTGCTCACCTGCTCGCCTGTTCAACCCTCTCGCCCGCCACAGGCGGGCGTCCTGCACCCTTCCCTCGTACCATCGCCTTCCCCGGCCGGATCGGGGGCGGAGGTGGTTGCCATGGCCTGGTTGAAGGTGTCTGATGCGTTCGGGGCTCCCGTCGGCACGAAGGTGACTGTCAAGGGATGGGTGCGGACGAGGCGTGATTCGAAGGCCGACGGCGGCCTCTCGTTCGTCGCCGTGCATGATGGAAGTTGCTTCGAGCCGATCCAGGTCGTCGCCCGGGCCGACCTGCCCAATTACGCCGCAGAGATCGCGAAGCTGAATACCGGCTGCTCGGTCGAGGTCGAGGGCGAACTCGTCGAGAGCCAGGGCAAGGGCCAGTCGGTCGAGATCGCGGCCGACGCGGTACGCGTCGTCGGCTGGGTGGACGATCCCGACAGCTACCCGGTGCAGAACAAGCGCCACACCTTCGAGTTCCTGCGCGAGGTGGCGCACCTGCGGACCAGAACCAACACCTTCGGCGCTGTCGCTCGCGTCCGCCACCGCCTGGCGATGGGCGTACACCGCTTTTTCGACGAGCGCGGGTTCTACTGGGTGCACACGCCGATCGTGACAGCCAGCGACGCGGAGGGCGCGGGGCAGATGTTCCGTGTGAGCACGCTGGATTCGGTGAACCCGCCGCGGACGCCCGAGGGGCAGGCAGACTTTGACAAGGACTTTTTCGGTCGCGAGGCGCACCTGACGGTGTCTGGCCAGCTCAATGTCGAGACCTATTGCTGCTCGCTGAGCCGCGTGTACACCTTCGGGCCGACCTTCCGTGCGGAGAACTCGAACACGGCCCGCCACCTCGCCGAGTTCTGGATGATCGAGCCGGAGATCGCGTTTGCGGATCTTGCCGACAACGCGCAGCTCGCTGAGGAGATGCTCAAGTTCCTCATCGACGACCTCTTGACGGCACGCCCCGACGACATGGCGTTTTTCGACCTGCGCATCGAGAAGGGGCTGATCGACGCGCTCAAGCATGTGCTCGAAACGCCCTTCCGGCGCCTGCCGTATACCGAGGCGATCGAGGTGCTCAAGTCCAGCGGCAAGAAGTTCGAGTTCCCCGTCGAGTGGGGCAAGGACCTCCAGAGCGAGCACGAGCGCTACCTGACGGAGGAGAAGTTCAAGCAGCCGCTGATCATCACCGACTATCCGAAGGACATCAAGGCGTTCTACATGCGCCTCAACGACGACGGCAAGACGGTCGCCGCGATGGATGTGCTGGTGCCCCGCATCGGCGAGATCATCGGGGGCAGCCAGCGCGAGGAACGCCTCGATGTCCTTGATTCGCGTCTGGAAGAGATGGGGCTGGAGAAGGAAGATTATTGGTGGTACCGCGACCTCCGGCGCTACGGCACGGTCCCCCACGCGGGCTTCGGGCTCGGGTTCGAACGCCTGATCCAGTTCTGCACGGGGATGCAGAACATCCGCGATGTGATCCCCTTCCCGAGGGCGCCGCGGCAGTGTGAGTTTTGATTTTGTGTGTTGATATTGATCAATAGTCAATCTAAGGATTAGTGTACATGAGCGGGAATGCTGACCACGACAGTATTGGCAGGTACCTGTCGTTGGAGGGCCACTTGGTTCACATGTGCCTGACATCTGGGTTGACTTTACTGTGCAAGTCAAACATCGGAAACCTGAAGGGCAATTTCTACCTGTCTACACTTCAACTGGCCGTTGGCCTTGAGCGGCTTTGCAAGATCTCGATAATCTGTGCGTGGCTAAGAGACGGTGGAATCCCAGCCGACATGGCAGGTCAGATGAAAAATTGGGGCCACGACATTAAATCGCTCGCTAAGGAGGTGTCCGAACTGTACGAAGGTATCGACATTCGCTTGGATGAGATCGGCAGTGGATCGACTGCATATGGGGAAGTGTTGGCGTTGATATCAGATTATGGATGTCGCGATAGATATTTTAATATAGACCGCATCGCTGCGTTGACTCGAGCGTCAGACCCTTTGCAAGGCTGGGGAAATGTTCTGGAATGTATTTTCGACAGCAACCTTTCCAAATCGGAGCGAGCCGGTTGTGAAGCGGAGGCCGTAGAGCTTGGAAAGACTCTGGATAAACGGGTGCGAATCCACGACAGTGGGTTAGATGGAGATCCGATCACGCCGCAGTCACTTGCTAGAATGTCAATGTTGTGCCGTAAATACACGCCATACGCGGCTGCATATGTTGTAGACTTCGTACGGGAGGTGCGAACCGCACTGGAGGCAGTAGTTGAGATAATACAGTCTAGCAGCCCAGGTCAGTCCGATAGTGCGTGTAAGATCCCATACATGCATGAGTTTGTGGATTTCTCTGTAGTGCCTTGGGAAGCCGCTGTTCGGAAGCGAAGGTGGCCTTGAATGCAACTACTGGGTTGGCGAGATATTGAAAAACACGAGTTAATACCTCGATGATTCTGAGCACCTACTGCTGCAATCTGCCCCTAAGTGCTTTTCCGATGCGGCTGCCAGCGGACTCTTCGTTGCGCTCAGAGGTCGGCGTCAAGGTTGCGGCAGTCTGTAGCTGTTTCTTCGTGAACTGTGGCACGGGCGTCCCGCCCGCGCGGAAGCATGGTCTTCGGGCAGCGTCGCAACGGTAGCGTTCATCGCCAGCGTGATGTTCGCCCGGGCGAGACGCCCGGGCCACGATCCCCATTGCGCCCCACGCCCCACGCCCTCAAAAAAATCTCGATCTCGCGCAGAACTCCGGGAACTTTCCGCCGCCCTGCGAGTCTGAATGTGCTGGGGACTGTCCGTCGCGAGGGTTTCCGGCTCTGGTCCGGGGGCGGCGGGCGGTGGTTTGTCCGGGCATGCCGTGGCGGGCGGCGGACGCGAGATTCGAGGAGTACGGCATGCAGTGCGGATTCAGTGCGGCGTCGCGTTCGGTCGCGGCGGTGGTGCTCGCGGCGGGTTTGTGCGGGGTTTCTTCGGCTTCGCCGGTCTTCACCACGGTGGTGCTCGACGACTTCGAGGCCAGCAGCGAGGACCGGCGTTGGGCGGCCCAGGTCGGGTCGAGCGGGCACGTGGTCTACTTCGCCGACACCGAGCTGCGGCGATGGTTCGGGGGCCAGACCACTGTGCTCCACGAGGTCGGCACGCACCTGGAAGGCCTGGCGCCCGATGTGACGACGGCGATCCGCGAGGAGGGGTACGCACGGCGCGGCATGCTCCTGGGCGTTGACCGTGACGGCGGCGTTTCGGTGTACCTGTTCACCGAAGCGGACGCCGGGCAGCACGCTCCCGCGGGGCTGCTGGCCTCGACCACGCCGGGCGGCGGGTTCAGGGCGGTGATGGCGCGAGACGATGTCGCGGCGTCGACGGGCGTGATCCGCTCTGGCGTCAGCACCCCGTACTTGGGCTTGTTGCGCAGCGACGACGGGTACTCGATCGCGAGCGGGAGAGTAGACGGTGTCCCCGTGCGGCGGGTCTTCACGCCGGACCTGCAGAGCCGGGAGTTGTTCACCGATGGCGATCGAACACCGCTCGACGACGGCGTGATCCAACTCGGCAATTCGCCTTTCGGATACCCGCTCGGTCTCGACCGTCGGTTCGGTTCTGCGATGCATCAGGATGTTGCGCCGGGAGGGATGAACACGAGCTACATCCATTACATCCGAGACGGCAGCCAGGCTCTTAACTTCGGTGTTGTGCGCGATCTGGGGTCCGGGATCGAGCCGGTTGTTCCCCTGCCCGCTCCGGGCCCCTTCATCAGCATCCAGGATTCGTTGAACAGACCCAAGATCCGGATCAATGCTTCGGGAGACACGCTGGTCTACTCGCGGCTGTACATCATGGATCCGAACTGGCCCAGCATTGAGTTGAGGTTCACGATCATTCCGGCCGATGGTGGCGGGCCCGATGTGATTGTGGAATCGAGCCGGTACTACCAGCCGCAGAACTTCCCAGAGATTCGCATCAATCTCTCTCGTGGCCACAGAACGCTCAATTACCAGATCCACTTCGGCGACGACGGTTCGGTGCTGTTCGAAGCCGAGTACAGAGAACCCAACTCGAGCGAGAAGACTGGTATGTTCCACCGCGACCCGTCGGGAGTGCTCACCATGCTGCTCGCGCCCGACGCGGCCTTTCTCGGCTCGCCCGGCGCAACGGTCTCAACCGTGTGGCCATCGGAAACGGTGCTGATCGGGTCCCTCGACGCCTCGTCCGCGGCGGGTCTTTACAATGTGAATTCAACACCGACGATCTTCTACGCAACACCGGGTGAGTTGACGAAGGTCGCGGCGGTCGGCGAAACTCTCGAAGTCGCTCCGGGCGATGTCCGCCAGATCAGCGGCCTCGAACTGCTGGATGTGAACGGGCCGCGCGTGCTCTTCAGAGCCGACTTTGCAGACAACAGCAAAGGCATGTTCGTGATGAACGCGGCCCCCGCCTGCCCCGCCGACCTGAACAACAACGGCGTGGTCGACGCCGACGACTTCTTCCTCTTTCTCCAGTGGTTCGCCGACGGCGATCCCCGAGCCGACATCAACGGCGACGGCGTGATCGATGCGGACGACTTCTTTGAGTACCTTACTCTCTTCGCACAGGGGTGCTGATGCTGGGTTCGTAGCGGGCATCTCTTGGGATGGCGAAAGGGCGTGCCGTCTTTGGTGACGGCGGCGTTTGCAGTCGTCGAGTGATGCCAAACGAGAGCGTGACTGGTCGTTTCGGCCCAGATGAAAGGAAGGTTCAAAGTGCGAATCAGGACGAGTATTGCGGTTTTAGCGGTGTCGGGCGGATGTGCATCTGCAATGGCAGAGGGTCGGATCCGGCCGATCTACCTCGCTCCGAGTCAGTTCGTTGCGGACGCATCGGTTCGGATGCACGACAACGGCCGAGGCGTAGCGTTGATCAACGCCACTCCGAAGCGAGTCATCCACATCACACCAGATACTCTTACCGAGCATCCTTTCCCGAGCAACATTGATGGCCTTGCGGTCACCGATGCTCCTCGCCTTATCTTCCACGGCGGTACCGGCGCGGACGGATCCGCTTCCGTCATTATGGCCTTCGGCCCGCCCTCAGTGCGGGATCATCGCGCCTATGTCGTTCTGAGCGAGGACGGCGTTCGGGTCGACATCGCGCACGAGAGCATCTCAACCCCCGCGGTTCCGTTGCAGCTCCAGGGCGGTGTGGCGCTCGACTGGGCCTTGATCCCTCGATCGATGAACAGCGCGGGCGTCAGCATTTTACGCCCGCTGGAGGGGAACAACCCTTCGCTCATTGCCTTCGGGCCGGGGGTTCAACCGCGCAGCTTCCGCGAGCTCGGTGCCCCGACACCGGGTATCGATGCGGTGTTTCTGCCAGAACCCGCGCCCCCGAACTTGCCGGATCGATCCGCGCCGCTGCCGCAGGCTGTGGTGCAGTACGACATCAACGCGGACGGGAGGGCCGTGTACTACGGCAGCTACCAGATCCAGGGCGATCCGATACCGTCGCTGGGGATATTCGTTGATGAGCCCGGTTTCGCCGCGCCGCTGCTCAGGAGCGATCTGCCCAATGCGCAGGGGTACCGGTTGGAGCAAGGATCAGACACGCTCCGCATCAACAGCGCCGGCGATGTCGCCATGGTGGGTGGTGTCCACGACGGGCAGGAGTCGGCTTACGGGATCTGGTCGATCTCGTCCGGCGGCCATGTGACAAACCGGGTTCGGCACGGCGATACATTCCCCAGGCGTAGCGGCGGCGTCGGGTTCAACATCAAGCTGGAGCACCTGTACATCGGCGCCGCTTCGGGGGGTTACCCGAATCGATTGGGCGCTGCGTTTGTTCAGAACGATCTGGGCGATATCGCGTTTGAGTCAAGAAAGTTCGGCAGCAACACGCCGGTCATCCTTTTCGACGGCGCCGGCGGGGCCCGCGCTACGATTCTCGATCTGGACGAGATCGACGCGCAGTATGTGAGGTGGGGCATGGAGCACCCTCCGCTGCTCTCGGCCGACGCGCGTTCGGTGGCCGTCCGCTTGGAAGGGAGCAGAGGCCCGGGGTCGACCTTGTTTACAGCGATTTTTGTGGCCAGCCTTGACCACGGGCTGCAGGAAATCATCACGCATAGGGAGATGTTCGAAGTCGCGCCTGGGGATTCACGAGAGGTACGCTGGATTGTCCTGCTTGACCACAACGGCCGGACTACCACATTCCATGCGGATTTCACCGACGGCAGTTCGGGTATCTTCTCCTACATCGCTCCGGCGCCCGCTTGCCCCGCCGACCTGAACAGCGACGGCGTGGTCGATGCCGACGACTTCTTTCTCTTCCTGAACTTCTTCGCAACGGGCGATCCCCGAGCCGACATCAACGGTGACGGCGTCATCGACGCGGACGATTTCTTCGAGTATCTCAATCTGTTCGCCCAGGGGTGCTGATGAGGGGACCGCGCCGCGGCGCATCGCCGGGCGTGCGGTCCATGCTTTGCAATGTCTGCCGGCGTTCACGCCGGACAACGGTAAGGATTGAAAAGATGAAAGAACTGAAAGCAAACAGTCTGGCCGCAGCGGGCCTCGCCGTGCTGTGCGGCGCCGCATCGGCGACACCGGTCTTCCGCACCGTGGTGCTCGACGATTTTCCCGACTACGAGCGGAGCGGTCGTTGGGTGGCGCAGATCGGTTCGGGCGGACATGTCGCGTATCTCACGATCGATGACGCCCAAGTCCGGCTCTGGGACGGCACGACGACCGAAGTGCTCCATCGGGTCGGCACGCATCTCGAAGGGCTCGCACCGGGGGTGACCACAAACATGCTCCCGCCCAACACGCAAGGCGGGTTCCGCACGGGCAGCATCCTCGGTGTCGACCGCGAAGGCGGTGTGAGCGTCGCGCTCTACGCCGGGCCGGATCCGTCGATATGGACCATGCTGCTCGCATCGACGGTCCCCGGCGGCGGCTTCCGGGCGATCATGGCCCCGCCGGAGTTTGCGGCAGAAACCGGCGTCGTTCGTAAGAATGTCGCACAGCCAGTTATCGGCTTGCGCCGCTGCAACATGGGGTACACGCGGGCGATCGGTTTCGACGCCGTTGTCGACCAATCGTACAGCATCTTCTCGCCGGATCTGACCCGACGAGTCATCTGGCGCAGCGACGAGCCCGTCCCCGGCGGCACGGCGCGCACAGGGTTGATGTTCATGGTATCGAGTTCCGATTTCGGCATCGCGCGCAATTCCGACCACGCCGGTTTCGAGGCCGCCGATCTCGTGCCGTTCCTTTCCTTCAGCACGCAGGCAGTCGAACACGGCGTGATGCGGACGCGCGAAACAAGCGCCGAGATGCTGCTCCGCAGCGGCTCGCCGATCAATGATCTGCAAATGATCAGCCGGGCGAGGCCGCTTGTCAGCGCGAACAGCGCGGGTCAGACGCTTGTGGCGGTCGACCGCGTGCTTGATACCGCTCTCGGAACGCAGATCTCCGAGCCGCTCTTGCTCTATTCCGAATCCGGAGAACCGCATCTGCTCCTACAGCGCGACGACATCATCCCGTTCACAAACTTCCAACCCCGCCCGTACAACCCGCCGAGGAGCGATTGGATCTTCCGGCGGATGATGCTGGGCGACGACGGCTCGGTGACTTTCGATATCTCGCCCGAGTCGCGGGAGATCGCCCGGCGCAGCCCATCGGGCGAGTACACCATGCTGATCGCGCCCGACGCGGAACTGCTCGGCGTCCCCGGAGCGACGATCGGCACGGACGGCCGGGTCGCCAAGGTAACACTGTCGCTCGACGGCACTTCCGCGGGTTCGGTGTACAGAATTAACGGAACCGACACGGTTGTCTACGCCGGGCCGTCTGGGGTCACGAGGATTCTGGGCGTCGGCGATGAGGTCGAGGTCGCGCCGGGCGTGTTCCGGACCGCGAGCAGTGTTCTTCTCCTCGATGTGAACGCCGAGCATGTGCTGGTGAGCATGTCCTACGGGGGAGGCCGGGCCATGCTCGCCACGACCGTCCCGACATGCCCCGCCGACCTCACTGGCGACGGCGTCGTCGACGCCGACGACTTCTTCCTCTTCCTGAACTTCTTCGCAAACGACGACCCCCGAGCCGACATCAACGGCGATGGCGTCATCGATACCGACGACTTTTACGACTTCCTCGATCTCTTCGCGCAGGGGTGCTGAGGTCCGCGTAGACCAGGGCCGAGGCCGCGCCCATCGCCCCGAAAGAAGATCTCGGTCCGGAGCGAAGCTCGGCACCTGTCCGCGGCCGGCCGCGTCTGAATCGGTCGTGGAGCGGCCTGATCGCCGCCTCTGCGGAGTTTGGGCTTGCGGCCGTGGGGCTTGGTGCGGTAGTTTGTACCGGTAGGGCGTGACGGGGCGACGGGCGCGAAATTCGAGGAGTACGGCATGCAGAGCGGATTCAAGGGGGCGTCTGGCTCGGTCGCGGCGGTGGTATTCGCGGCGGGTGTGTGCGGGGTTGCTTCCGGCTCGCCGGAGTTCCGCACCGTCGTGCTCGATGATTTCTCAAGACAGGAGTACGACCAGCGCTGGACGGCGCAGATCGGCTCGGGCGGGCATGTCGCGTATCTCGCGCGCAACAACCCCCGGCTCCTGCTCTGGGACGGCGAGGCGACAGAGGTCCTCCACGAGATCGGCACGCACCTGGAAGGGCTCGCCCCGGGGGTGACGACCGCCTCGCATACGCCCATCACGCACAACGGCTCGATCCACCATGGTCGGATCCTCGGCGTCGACCGGGAGGGAGGCGTGAGCGCCCGGCTCTACGCCGGCCCCGAGCCTTCGGAGTCAACCAGCTTCCTCGCCTCGACGGTTCCGGGCGGCGGGTTCAGGGCCATCATGGTCCCGCCCGAGTTCGCGGCACAGACCGGCGTTGTCCGATCCCGGCTCAGCTGGCTTTTCTCGGGTATGCGCCGCTGCGACGCCGGGTATACGCGAGCGAGCGGGTTCGACCAGGACGACATCTATTCGCACCGCATCTTCTCCCCCGACCTCAGCCAGCGGGTGATCTGGAGTGTGGGCGGCCAGGTCGCCGGAGGCACGGCGGCGACCGGTTTGGAATACTTCCGCACTGATCCCAGCTTCGGAATCACCACCCACCACGACCACGCCGGTCCCGCCGCCGTCGATCTGATTGTCTTCTCCGCCGATGGCACAGAACCACGCTATGTCGGCGTGGTGCGAACGCACAATGCGGGGGCGGTGGTGCTCGTGCGCTCCAGACTGACGATCAACGGTTTGAGTCTGCAGACTCCCACACCGCTCGTCCGCGTCAACACAGCGGGCCAGGTGCTCCTCGCGAATGTCTGGGTGTTCGACGCCGATCTCGGAGTGGTCCTGACCCAGCCGCTACTGCTGTATTCTGAATCCGGTGACCCTGAGTTGTTGCTGCAACGCAACGACAGCATCCCGTTCGCGAACGCCGAGCCTCGCCTGTATGATCCGCCGCAAAGCGATCGGATCCGCAGGCGCATGGCCTTGGGCGAAGACGGGTCGGTGATCTTCGACATCAGGCCCAATTCGTTGGAGATCGCCCGGCGCAGCCCGTGCGGCGAGTACACGATGCTGCTCGCGCCGGACGCGGACCTGCTCGGCGTCCCCGGGGCGACAGTCAACACGAACGACAAGCCGATCCTCTCGCTCGACGCGACTTCCGCGGCGGCCATGTACACGGTCGACGGCGTCGACTCGATCTACCACGCTTCGCCGACGGGAATCACAAGGGTCCTGGGCGCAGGCGACGAGGTCGAGGTTTCTCCCGGCGTGTTCCAAACCGTCCTGAGTGTGCATCTCCTCGATGTCAACGCCGAACATGTGCTGCTGAACATCAGATTCTGGGGAGGCCGGGCCATGCTCGCCGCGACCGTCCCGACATGTCCGGCAGACCTCAACAACGACGGCGTGGTCGACGCCGACGACTTCTTCCTTTTCCTGAACTTCTTCGCGGCCGGCGATCCCCGCGCCGACATCAACGGCGACGGCGTCATCGACGCCGATGACTTCTTCGAGTACCTCGGCCTCTTCGCCCAGGGGTGCTGAGGACCGCGTCGTTCGGGCCCGAGGCCGCGCCGATCGTTCCGAGTGAAAATCTCGATCCGCGGCGAAGCTTGGGAACTTTCTGCGGCATTGCGCATCCAAACGGGCTGGAGCTTCGCCGCCGCGCCGGTTCAGAGCGTGTGTTCAGCGGCTGTGATTGTGTAATGTTTGGGTCGTGCGCCCGGCGGGTGCAGCGAGGAGTCTTTGCCATGCGTACAGAGCGGATCAGCGTGCTTCGAGCGGCGGCCATGGGGCTGCTGGGGGCGGTTTCGTGCGGCGTCGCGTTGGGCTCGCCGGAGTTCCACACCGTCGTGCTCGATGATTTCTCGGGGTTCGAGCGCGACCAGCGATGGACGGCGCAGATCGGCTCGGGCGGCCATGTCGCCTACCTCACACGATCGGACGCCCAGCTCCGGCTCTGGGACGGCACGGCGACCGAGGTCCTTCACGAGATTGGCACGCACCTTGAAGGCCTCGCCCCTGGGGTGACGACCGACTCGCTCACGCCCAGTACCTTCGGCTCGCGGCACCACGGCCGCATCCTCGGCGTCGACCGCGAGGGTGGCGTGAGCGTTCTGCTCTACGCCGGGCCCGAGCCCTCGGAGTCGACCAGCGTCCTCGCCTCAACGGTCCTCGGCGGGGGGTTCCGGGCGATCATGGTCCCGCCCGAGTTCGCGGCCCAGACCGGCGTTGTCCGCTCCGTCGTCTGGCCGCCATTCTTCGGTATGCGCCGCTCCGACGCGGGGTACACACGGGCGAGCGGCACCGATGAAGACGGCGTCTTTTCGCACAGCGTCTTCTCGCCAGATCTGAGCCAGAGCGTGCTCTGGAGCAGGGGCGACCAGATCCCCGGCGGCACGACGGCGGCCGGTCTGACATTCTTGCTCGGCGATTTCAGTTTCGGCATCGCCGGCCACTACGACCACGCCGGCTCCGGCTCTGCCGCAGATCTGGTGCACTTCACCGCCGACGGCGGGCAAACCTTCGACAACGGCGTGCTGCGGACGCGCGGCACCGGCGCCGAGATGCTCCTCCGCAGCGGCGCGACGATCAACGGCCTGCAACTGGCCCCCGGGGGAAGGCCGCTCGTCCGAGTGAACGAGGCGGGCCAGACGCTCGTGGCGATCGAACGCGTGTTCGACCCTGATCTCGGAACGCTCATCTTCGAGCCGCTCTTGCTGTACGGCGAAACCGGCGAGCCCGAACGGCTGCTGCAGCGCAACGAGAGCATCTCGTTCGCGAATTTCCAACCCCGCCCGTACAACCCGCCGTGGAGTGATCGAATCCATAGACGGATCGCCCTCGGCAACGACGGGTCGGCGATCTTCGACATCACGGGCGGATCAGACGAGATCGCCCACCGCAGCCCGTCGGGCGTGTACACCATGCTGCTGGCGAGGAATGCGGAATTGCTCGGCGTCCCCGGAGCGACCGTCGGCACGGACATCAGGCCGATCGTCTCGCTCGACGCGACTTCTGCGGCGGGGGTGTACAGGGTCGACGGCGTCGACACCGTCTTCCACGCCACGCCGGCGGGGGTCACGAGGATCGTCGGCGCAGGCGACGAGGTCGAGGTCGCGCCCGGCGTGTTCCAAACCGTCCTCAGTGTGTATCTCCTCGATGTCAACGCCGAGCATCTGCTGTTCAACATGACCTTCGCGGGCGGCAGAGCCATGATTGCGGCCACCGTCCCGACATGCCCCGCCGACCTGAACAACGACGGCGTGGTCGACGCCGACGACTTCTTCCTCTTCCTGCATTTCTTCGCGGCGGGGGATCCGAGAGCGGACATCAATAACGACGGCGTGATCGACGCGGACGATTTCTTCGACTATCTCAATCTCTTCGCGCAGGGCTGCTGAGGCGAGCGACGCTCCCAGAGCACGACGGCCCCGTTTCAGCGGGGCCGTTTTCTTTAGAGACGCTCAGTCACCGGCTGGGAGCGGCATCGACACCAATCGCACGACAAACCGCCGCCCGAGGCTTGACAGCAGGCCCCCGTTCTGTTCTGCTGTGCAGGCCGCAGTCGTTCTGGCGTGCGGAGTGGTTTGGGGCGTTCTGCCCCGGGATCGCGGCGGTGTGCCGCCGCGGTGTTTGAGCGTCGTTCGGGCTGGCGGCCTGTGCGGCGTAGGCTCGGCGTGGGACGGGAGTTTTCAGATGGGCTCAACACAGCGAGTTGCACCGTCGATGGCGGCTGGTCTGGCGTGCGCGATTGCCGCAGCGGCATCGCACGCCCAGGTCACCACGGAACTGGTCTATCTCGACGGCATCGACGCGATCGACCGTGGTCCTGGTCCGGCGCCGACCGACCTGAGCATCCGTCTGGGCGCAAACAGCGACGCGGTCTTCACCACCCGGCGTCAGGGCGATGCCGCATCCACCCTGTGGCGTTGGTCGCCCGGCACGCAGGCTTCGCCGATCGGCCCGGTGCCCCCGCAGTACGACGGCGTGTCCGGCGTCGGGGCCTGGCCCGGCGTGACCGCGGTGAACGCTTCGGGCGACGCGGTGATCGTCGATCGCGGGGTGAGGCCCGACGGCGGCGTCGGTTTCATCTTTGCCGAACTGGCGGGCGATGTGCTCAGCGCTGCCGCCGCGACCGGCCCGATGGCGGTCGGTCCGGGCGTGCTGAGTGTCGACACATCGAACCGCTATGTGCCGTTGCAGGTGTTTGTTCACAGGCACGGGTTTCATCTCGGTCGGCTGTACGAGTACACTCAGAGCGAGCAGCAGGAGATCAATGAACTGATCTCGATCGTTCCCGGCCGGGGCGCACGGCTGCACCGCACGCCCGGAACGCCGGTCCCGGGCGGGATCGGCATGCTCGGCGACATGACCAATGCAGACCGATCCGGCGGCTGGCAGCGACGCGGCGCTTTCACGGCCACATACGACATCACGCCGTCCGGCGATGTCGTGTACTTCTCCAGCATCGTCGAGCAGTCGGGAGACTCTCGCGGCGGCGGCATCTTCTGGGACGGGCCGCAAGGGCTCCGCGTTGTCGCACGCAACGACATCCTCGATCCATCAATCGACCAGTTCTACCGGGCGCGCGGGCTCAGAGCGACCGACAGCGGGCGGATCGTCTTCTCCGGCAGTGTCATCCCGGCCGGTGAACCCGATGAACTGTTCGGGCTCTGGAACATCGATCCGGCTGGCGACATCACCCCGATTGTGCTCGACGGTGAATACATCTACTGGGAGCAGGGCGATCGCGATCTGAGGATCACGGCGAGCGGGATCTCCTCTTCGAAACAGGCGATCATGACCAGCGAGAGCGGCGACACCCTGTTCATAGGCGCCGGCTCCTATTTCGGCCCGCCCGCGCCAGGCACAGCGATGGGGGTCAACCTGATCTCCGTGAAAGCAGACGGAAGCCGGAGCGTCGTTCTGCAGGAATACTCGGGGATGCCGGCAGGGCTGACGCCTTACAGCGTGTTCCAGTTCGATCTGCTCTTCGGACACATCATGGCTCCGGACGCGCTGTCCGCCCTCATGGTCGCCGTAGTCCGCGACCACGGCACTGCAGTGAACACGCCGGCCCTGATCGTCGCGCACGCCGACCACGGCATCCACGAGATCGTCCGCCGCTACGACATGTTCGAGGTCGCGCCGGGCGATCTCCGCGAAGTCAATCAGATCGAAGCACTCGAACACCAGGCCGGCGCCAAGTCCCTGTTCCGCCTGCGCTTCACCGACGGCAGCAGCGGCGTTTTCTACACCACAGCCACAGCCCCCGCCTGCCCCGCCGATCTCAATAAAGACGGCGTCGTCGACGCCGACGACTTCTTCCTCTTCCTGCAGTTCTTCGCCGCGGGGGATCCGAGGGCCGACATCAACGGCGACGGCGTCATCGATACCGACGATTTCTTCGAGTATCTCGATCTCTTCGCTCAGGGCTGCTGAATCGGCGGGGTCTTGAGCCTGGCTGTGGCCTCAGCGGGTATCGCTGCGCAAACTAAGGGGGCCGCTCCAGCCCCGGCCCGGGTTCGGCGACAAAGGGCCAATCAAGGATTCGATGAAATCCCGAGATCTGCGCGAACCGCCGCAACCGGTCCTGAATAGTTTGCGGACCGAGACTTGGCGTCGTATCTATTATCCATTCGTACCGGCGCCAGCAACAATTTGGCCCTCAGGGCAGGAGTCGGTAGTCATGAACATCTCGAAGGCTGTCGTGCCGCTTCTCGCGGCTGGGTTTTGTACGCACTGCGTCGCTGGGCACGCGCCCGAATTGATCACCATGCTCGACGGCTCGAACAACCGCCTTGCGGGCAGACTGGGGCCTGATGGGTACGGGGTGGTTGAGCACTTTACCTCTTCTGGAAATGAGATCATCCGGTTTGGACCCGACGGCGTCACAAACATCCCGTTGCCATCACAGGTCGTCGGCGTCAACTACCCTTACGGACCGAGGGAGGTCTGGATCGTCGGGGTCGGGCCCGGGAACGCCTCAACAACCAGGTATCAGTTCCCATCGACTTCCTATACAGCTGGCGGCGTGCTTGACGCCAGCGGTTTCCGTGCCGAGCTCGCCCCGATCGATTTGGCGGGCCCCGGTGTTCCGCTCGTCGTGGACGACCTTGAGTTTCCACGGTCGATGAACACGGCCGGCAACGCGATTGTGGAGGCCGGGGTGGGAAGCATCGCGACATACGGCCCAGAGATCGAGCCAAGGCTCCACAGAGTCCCGGGTACGCCCACGCCCGGCCTGAACGCCGTGTTCGGCGTGACGCCCCCGTTCCTCTCGCCGGGGCGCGAACGGACGCGGAAGCCCCAATTCGCGCTGGACTACGACATCAGTTCCGGAGGCCAGGTCGCCTACATGGCGATGTTCTCAGAAGACGGCGGGCCGGAAGTGCTGGGGATCTTCGTAGAAGAGCCAGGGGCCGATCGGCTGCTGCTCAGAGACGACGCCACCAACGCCCGAGGGTATCGCCTCACGCGGCCGCACAATGCGGTCCGCGTCAACGCGGAAGGCCATGTCGCGCTGCTCGCCGAGTTGAGCGGCCCTTCCGGGACGGAGAGCGGGATCTGGTCGATCGATCCGTCAGGCGAAGCGACACTGCGTATCGGTCACCTCGAAGAGTTTCAGATGACATCGGCCGGGGGAACCTACCGCGTCCAAACCAACAACGGGTCGATGGCGCCGACAGTTTTTCGCTGTGACTTCGTCATGGCCGACAACGGCGATATCGCCTTCGGCGGTGTGCGGGATGCCGATCCAGGCCATTTCCCAAAGGTCTTCGTGTTCTCGGGCGCCGACGGAGTCAACAGATCGTTGCTGGACTTCTCTGAAATGCCCTTTGCGGTCCGGGAATACAATCGTGGATTGGGCACTTGGGTTGCAATCGCACCGGACGCGAGATCGGTCGGGGCTATTGTGCGAGTCAACAGGGACAACGGAGTTCATGTGAGCTACGCCACGATTGTCGTCGGCACCGTGGATCATGGCGTGGTCGAGGTTGTCCGAACCGGCGACCTCCTCAAAGTCGGTCCGGACGAGTACCGCGAGGTCCAATCCATGCAGTTGCTCGACCACGGCGCCGGCGGGTACACGCTCTTTCGAGCAGACTTCATCGACTACTCGCGCGCCCTCTTCGTTCACAAGGTCACACCCTGCCGCCCCGACCTCAACAACGACGGCGTTGTCGACGCCGACGACTTTTTCCTCTTCCTCCAATGGTTCGCCGACGCCGATCCCCGCGCCGACATCAACGGCGACGGCGTGATCGACGCCGCCGATTTCTACGAATATCTCGATCTCTTCGCGCAGGGCTGCTGACAGCCTCGGCCCACGCCGCTCCGCCCCTCAGAGCGGGCCGTACGCAATTTTGACGAGCTCTCTCGGGCCTCCGGCGATCGCCGAAGGCCCACTTTCTTTCTATCTGCCCCTCGCCTGTGCCACCCGCTTGCCCGCCAAAGGCGGGCGTCCCCTCACGAGCCCCCGCCCCGCGCCCCGATACCATGCCCGTATGGTCCCCGACCGCCAAAGCCCCGCCGAGTCCTCCGGCGCCAGCGACGCCTCTGTCTATCTGCACCCGCAGACCCTCGCCAAGCTCGGCTCGATGGAGCTGCGGGCCAAGATGATCGTCGAGGGCGTCATGAGCGGGGCCCACCGCTCCCCGTACCAGGGCTTCTCCGTCGAGTTCGCCCAGCACCGGCCGTATGTCGCCGGAGACGACACCCGACACCTCGACTGGAAGGTCTACGGCCGCACCGACAAGCTCCACCTCAAGCAGTACCAGCAGGAGACCAATCTGGACCTGGTGGTCATGGTCGACGCGTCCGGCTCGATGTCCTACGGCTCGCGGACATTCGCCGAGGCCTCGGGCCTGGGGAGTGACAAGAGCCCCGACGGGCGGCTGTTCTGGTCGAAGTTCGACCACGCGACGGCCCTCGCCGCGGCCCTGAGCTACATCACCCTCCGCCAGCGCGACCGGGTCGGGCTGGTGGTCTTCGCCGACACGGTCCGGGCGATGGTGAGCCGTTCGAGCAGCCAGGGGCAGTGGCGCCGGATCGTCAGCGCCCTCTCGACGCACCCGGTCGAGGCGGAGACCGACATCGGGCGGGCGGTCGACCAGACGCTCGCGAAGGTCGGCGCCCGCTGCCTGATCGCGCTGATCACCGACGCGCTGTTCGACCCCGCCTCGCTCGACGCGGCCATGGCCCGCGCCCGCCACCGGGGGCACGACCTGATGCTCTTCCAGGTGCTCGACCGCGACGAGGTCGAGTTCGACTTCAAGAGCCCCGTTCCGTTCGAGGGTCTGGAAGACGAGCCGCTGGTCCGCGTCGACCCGCGAGCGATCCGCGAGGGCTACCTCGAAGCCTTCCGCGAGCACGAGCAACGCGTGCAGCGGAGCGTGCTGCGGTTCGGCTACGACTTCTCGCGCGTGCTGACGAGTGACTGGCTGGGCCCGCCGCTGGCGTCGTATCTCGCGAGGCGGAACGCAAGGATCAAGAAGAGCAAGTTCGGGTGAGTTTTTCCAGCCCCATCCTCGCGATCGTCGGTCTCGCGTGCGTCGCGATCCCGATCCTGATCCACATCATCCTGCGGCGTCGGCGCAGGCCCGTCCGCTGGGGGGCGATGCGCTTTGTGATGGAGGCCTACCGGCGCCAGCGCCGGCGCCTGCTGCTGGAACAGTGGCTGCTGCTCCTGCTTCGGTGCCTCGCGGTCGCCCTGATCGCGATGGGCGTCGCCGGCGCGACATGCTCGCGCGAGGACGCGGGGGCCCGGGGCCCGACCACGCTCTTCGTGCTGATCGACGACGGCCCCCTCGCATCGCTCCGCGAGGCCGACGGGCGGACCGTCCTTGAACGCCACGCCCAGCGGGCCGACGAGGCCGTCCGCTCGCTCGACGGCTACCGGGGCGATCGTGCCGCCCTCGTCGCCCTGGGCGCATCGGCGTTCCCTATCGTCATGCCCCCGTCGTCCGAGCCCGAAGCCGTCGCACGCGAAGCGCGGGGCCTGAGGCACGCGGGCGGACAGATGGACCTGCGCGGCGGGCTCGATCTCGTCGCGCGTGCGGCGGCCGACGAACCCGACGCCGGCCCCATCCGTGTGTTCATCCTCAGCGACTGGCGGACCGGCTCGGCGCGGCTCGACGAACCCCTGCCCAGGCTCGCCGACCTCGGCCGCCCCGTCGAGATCGTGACGACCGCCCCCGCGACCGATCCGGCGCGAAACATCGCGCTGACCGACCTCCGCCCCGGGCGTCGCGTCGCTGTCGGCGGGGGCGTCGGGCCCGAGGGGCTCGCGGGCGTCACGATCACCGCCCGGCGCTCGGGCGCCGCGGCCGACCGCGCAGAAGAAGTCGGTGTCACGCTTTCGCTCGTCGCGCCCGGTTCGGAGACCACGCTCGGCCGGACCTCGGTGCGCTTCGAGCCCGGCGATGCCGAAGGGCGTGCCGTGCTCGCCTCCTCGCCCGCGGGCGATCTGCGGGGCGACGCCTCGATCGTCGCGACGCTCGACGACGCGGGCGCGAGCGTCAGCGCGACGCGCAGAGCCGTCGTCAGGTTCCGGCGCTCGATCCGCGTCGGGGTCGCGGCGCCGCTTGTGGTCGGCGCTTCGCGCGTCGGCGTCGCGGGGTTTACCCCCGCCGATTGGGCGCTGGCCGCCCTGCGCCCGGAGATCGACGAGGGCGCTCGCCTTGAGATCGAACTCGTCGAGCCCGGCGCGATCGACCCGACGCGACTGGAAGCCTTCGACGCCCTCGTCGTGCCCGACGCCTCGCTCATCCCGCCCGAGGCGTGGCGGCGCATGCGAGCCGTCACCGACCGGGGCGGCGTCGTCTTCATCGCGCCCGGCCCCGACCCGCAGGAAGCCCAGCTCTGGACAGAGCACGCCGCAGAAGCCCTCGCGCTCCCGCTGCGTCTGTCGCGCCAATCGATCGAGCTCCCCTCGACGGGTCGCATCGAGCCCTCGACACCGGGCGCGGGCATCCTCGGGCTGCTCCGCCCGGAGATCGAGGCGCTCGCCCAGCCCGTCGAGGTGCTGAGGCTGCTCGGGGTCGAGCCCTCCGGCTCGCCCGAGGCCGAGGCGGCGATGGAAGTCCTCACCCTTCGCACCGGCGAGCCGCTGCTCCTCTCGACCTCGCTGGAGCGGGGCGGGACGGTCGTGCTGCTGACGACGGCGATCGACCCGCGCTGGTCGACGCTCCCCGTCAAGCCGCTGATGGTCGCGCTGATGCAGGAGACCGTCCGCCAGGGCGTCGGCGCTGGCGACGAGGTGATCGAAGCGATCGCTGGCGAGCGCCCCGTGCTGCCCGCGGGCTCGGTCGAGCTGACCCCGCTGGACGCGTTCGGCGGCCCGATCGCGGTCGACGAGCGTCGGCCCCGATCCCCGATGCGTCATCCCGGGCTCTGGTCGGTCCGCGCCGAGCGGGGCGGGGCGGCCGGGCTGGTGGCTGTCAACGCCGACCCCGAGGCGGGGCGGAGCGAGCCGCGCGAGATCGAGGCCGTGCGCTCGTGGCTGCAGACCGCTGGCGTGCCCGTCTCGTTCGTCGGGCCCGAGGCCGTCGAGGTCGAGGCGAGGCCCGACGCTGACGATCGGCGCGAACGCGCCGGCCTGCTCTCGCTGAACCTCCTGCTCGGCGCGATCGCGCTGCTGCTTTCCGAGTTGGTGCTCAACAGGCGCACGAGCTTCGCCCGCCCGGGGGGTGGCGCTTGAACCAACTGCTCGACACCCTCTTCGGGCTCGGCGAGCTCGGCTTCGGCGATGACGGCGTCGAACTCTCCTTCGTCCGCCCGCTGGCGGGTTGGGCGATGCTGGGCGTGGTGGCCCTCGCGGGCGGGATCGCGTGGTGGTGCTACCGGCGTGTTGACGGGCCGCTGTGGGCGCGCCGATCGCTCGCGGCGGTCCGCTGGGCGACGCTCGTGCTCCTGATCGTGCTGGCGATGGGCCCTCAGCTCGTCCGCCCCAACGAACGCGAGGAACGCGACTGGGTCGTGATGCTCCTCGACCGCAGCGCTTCAATGCGCGTCGCCGATGCGCCGACCGTAACGCCCGATCAACGCCAGCCCCGCGACGAGCAGCTCCGCCGATCGATCGCGGACGCGACAGAGACCTTCGAAGACATGGCCGAGCGGCGTCGACTGCTCTGGCTCGGTTTCGGCGCCGGAGCGTTCGACCTCGAACCCCGCTCCGAAAGCGTTTTGCCGTCCATCGGCGACGCCGACGCGATGCGGACCGCGATCGGCGCTTCGCTCGCCGACACCCTCCGACGCACCGCCGGCAGGCGCGTCAGCGCGATCGTGCTGATGACCGACGGGCGCTCGGCCGACGCCGTCTCGCGTGAGACGCTGCGGACACTCGCCGACCGCAACATCCGCCTCATCGCGGTTCCGATGGGCTCGGGCGACCCGCTGACCGACCTGGCCGTCCGCTCGGTCGAAGCGCCGACCGAGGCGTTCATCGACGACGCGGTCCCCGTGCGCGTCGTGATCGACCGTCTTGGCGAAGGCGCCGCGCGCGCGACGGGAACGGTCGAGCTCTTCGACCAGGCCACGGGCGTCGTGCTCGACCGGCGCGAGCTCGGACCCGCGGGCCCCGACGAGGAAGACTCGACCGAGCTCGTCCTCGAGCACCGTCCCGAGACTCCCGGCGACCGCTCCTGGGGCGTGCGCATCATCCCCGACCAGCCGGATCTCTCCGAAGAAAACAACCTCGCGCAGCTCGCCATCCGCCTCGTCGACCGCCCGCTCCGCGTGCTCTACCTCGACGGGTATCCGCGCTGGGAGCAGCGATACTTCAAAAACCTGCTCCTCCGCGAGCGCTCGATCGATTCATCGAGTCTGCTCGTCGCCTCCGACCGGCGCTACATCGCCGAGGGCGACACACCGATCCGGCGCCTGCCCGTCTCGCCCGAGGAATGGGCCGAGTTCGATGTCATCGTGATCGGCGACATGCGCGCCCAGCTCCTTGGCGACCGCCAGATGGAGCACATCCGCGAGCAGGTGTCGCAGCGCGGCGCCGGCCTCGTCTGGCTCGCAGGCCCGGGCGCCACGCCCCGCACATGGGGCGCCTCGCCACTCGGCGAGCTCCTCCCCTTCACCATCGACGCGGGCCTGCGCGCGTGGGAGACGGATGTCACCCTCCGCCCCACACCCGGCGCCGCACGCCTCGGCGTGCTCGACCTCCCCCTGGCCATCGCCGATCCAGACGCGGGCTGGTCCCGCCTCCGCTGGGCCCAGCGGATCGACCGCGACCGCCTCAAGCCCGCCGCCGAGGTCCTCGCAGAGGCCCGCCCCGCCGACGGCATCGGCGACCCCTCGCCGCTGGTCGTCACCATGCGCTACGGCGCCGGACGCGTCCTCTTCGTCGGCACCGACGAGAGTTGGCGCTGGCGCTACGCCCGGGGCGAGGGCCTGACAGAACAGTTCTGGATCCCCCTCGTCCGCCTGCTCGGGCGCGACAGCCTCGGCCGCGGCGGCAGGCGCGCCTCACTCGATGCCCAGCCCGCCACCCCGCTGGTCGACCAACCCGTCCGCGTCCGTGTGCGTCTGCTGGAGCAGAGCCTGATCGACCGCCGCCCCGAGCGCATCCGCGTCCGGGTGACCCCCGAGGGCGACCAGCGAGCCGCCAGAGATTTCGAGGCCGAAATCGAGCTGTTGCCCGAGGGCGACCCCGCCTCGGCGGTCCCGGCGTACACCGGCGTCTGGTCCCCCGCCCGCCCGGGCCGGTACCTCATCGAGCCCGGCCCCGGCCTGCTCGACGGGCTGGAGCTCTCGGCAACAGTCGATGTTGCAACAGAAGACGACGAACTCCGCCGCCCCGACGCCGACCACGCATTCCTCGCCTCCCTGGCCGACCAACTCGGCGAGCACGGGGCTGTGCTGGACCCGTCGGAGCTGGGGCGTCTGCCCGAGCTGGCCCCGGCCCGGACGCTGCGGGTCGAGCTGGCGCCTGACACGGCGTCGTTATGGGACCGCCCGGCCGCCCTCTTCCTCCTGCTGGCCCTGCTGACGCTGGAGTGGGTGGGCCGACGGCTGCTCTCTCTCTCGTAAAAGAAGTTCCAGCACCTTCGCCCGCCCGATCTCGTATAGAGGTCGGGCCGCGCCCGAGGGCGTCCGGGCCCAAGGGCCGAAAACTTGCCTCCGATCGGACCCCGGGGCGAAGAAATCCGCGCCCTCGCCGGTAGGTTGCTCAAGGAGCCCCGATGCACGAACGCGACGACAAACCGGCCAAGGCGGTCCGCCGTCTGGAGGCCCGCCTGCGGGGTGTCCGGTCTCGGGCCCGGCTGGTGCTGCTCGTCCGCGGGGCGGCGCCGATCCTGCTGGGGATCCTCGGCGTCGTCGTGATCATCGCGTTGGCGGACTACTTCCTCAGGCCCCCGGCCTTCGTCCGGATCGCCCAGCTGCTGATCGGCGTCGCGATCGTCGCGGTGCTCATCGCCCGCCGGGTCGCCCCGGCGTGGAGGTTCCGCCCGAGCATCGAGGATGTCGCGATCCGGATCGAGAAGGCCTCGCCCACCGGCGTCGGCCTGCGCGACACGCTGGTCTCGGGCCTGGAGCTCTCGCGCAAGGGCGGGGCCGAGGGCGAGGTCGGACGCAGGCTCACCGAGCGGGCCTCCGACGCGGTCAAAGCGGTCAAACTCGAACGGCTCGTGCGCACGCGGCCGGCGGTCCGCCTCGGCTTCGGGACGGCGGCGGCGACCATGGCGCTCTGCGCGATGATCGCCGCGGCGCCGGGCTTCGCCTCGATCGCGGCGCAGCGGATGTTTGCTCCTTGGTCCGGCGCGTCGTGGCCCAAGCGGACGGTGATCGCCGACGCGACGCCGCAACGAGTGCTGGCGATGGGCGCCGAGGCGGAGCTGATCGCCGAGATCGAGCGTTCCCCGCGTTCGCGGGGCGGCGCCAGGGTCGAGGCCAGGCACAGGCTCATCGTCGACGGGCGACCGGGCGAGGAACGGCGCGGCTTGCTCGCGTTCGTCCAGGGCGACGACGCGGAGCGGTATGTGCTCCCCGTCACGCTCCCCGCCTCCGATTCGCCCGTGGTCGCGGGGGCCGAGCGTGTCGAGATCGAATACCGCCTCGCCTCGGGCGACGACGAGACGCGCCCCGTCAGGCTGCGGGTCTCGCCCAGACCGGAAATCACGGCCCTGCGGATCGCGGTCGAGCCGCCGGCGTACGCCGCACAAGCGATCGCGAGCGCCGGCTCGTTCTTCGCCGGTGAGCGCAGCGCGGGCGCCCGCCCGGACCGGCTGACGGTTTCGCCCGTGCTCGCGGGTTCGCGCGTGCGCTTCGAACTCTCGTTCAACAAGCCCGCGACGCCACTGGGCCAGGGGGGCGAGGGCGGCGAAGCGTGGCTCGCGCCCATCCGCGAGGGCGCGACCGACCTGCAGATCGAAGAAACTGCCTCGGGCGTCGTCGTCTCCGGCGTGCTGGAGCGATCGGTCCGCACGGGGCTCTTGCTGTCTGACGATGACGGCCTGAAGAGCACCGGCGAGGTGGTGCTCGGTGTCGATGTGCTGCCCGACATGCCGCCTGCCGTGACGGTGACGAGGCCCGCTCGCGACGAGGCTGTGCTGCCCAGCGCGGTCGTGCGGCTGGGCGCAGAGGCCCGCGACGATGTCGCGATGGACCGCGTATGGCTGAAGGCGCAGCGGGCCGTCCCGCCCGGCGGCTCGGCCGGCGCGCCGCCGGAGGCGATCGGCGATCCGCAAATGCTGACCGAGCTTCGTGCCGACGCGGGCGCGCCCCCCGCGACGCTCGTCGTCGAGCACCGGCTCGACCTCTCGACATTGAATCTGCGTCCGGGTGACGAACTCTGGATCAACGCGCTGGGCGTGGACATCGCGCCCGGAGAGCGAGAGCCGGTGGTCTCGGCCCGCCGCGTCCTGCGCATCATCGACGAAGAAACGCTCGGGGCGCAGATCCGGCGTGAGCTCGAATCGCTTCGCCGTGCCGCGATGCGCCTCGATGAGACGCAGGCCTCGGTGATGGAGCGGACGCGTCGCGCCGAGCGCACCGCCGCCGAGCAGAGCGCGATCTCCCAAAGGCTCAGAGCGCAGGAGAGCGTGGTTTCCGAGCTCCGCGATCGCGCGTCAAGAAACAGACTCGAAGACGAGTCGCTCCGCGGCTTGCTTGAGTCCGCAGAACGATCGCTCGCGGGCGCCTCGGCGGCATCGGACCGCGCCTCGGCCTCGATCGAGGAGGCGCCGGGCGACGCCGAGGCCCAGCGCGAGGCGGGCGAGGCGCAGGAGGAGGTCCGCAACCGCCTCGGCGACCTCATCCGCAGGCTCGACCAGCAGCAGGACGACTGGCTGATGCGCCGCGACCTGGAGCGATTGATCGCCCAGCAGGACGAGCTCCGCCAGCGCGCGGGCGAGATCGGGGAAGAGACGGTCGGCCGTCGCCCCGAGGAGCTGACCGATCAGCAGCGCCGGTCGCTGGAAGAGCTCGCTCGGAGACAGGAAGAACAGGCGTCGCGCCTCGCCGAGTTGGTCGACGAGTTGATGAACCGAGCGCAGGAAGCGCAGGAGTCCGACCCGGGCCGGGCGATGAGCCTCGAACGGGCGGCTGATGCGGCCAGAACCTCGCGCGCCGAGCAGATGATGGAGGAAGCGGCAGAGCAGCTCCGCCAGAACCAGACCTCCAGCGCCGACCAGAACCAGCAACAAGCCGCCGAAGCGATGCGCGACATGCTCGACGAGCTCGACGGCGCAGAGGACCGCAGGCGCGATGTGCTGCGGCGGGTGCTTGCGAGCGTCATCGAGTCGCTCGATGCGCTGATCCGTGCGCAGGAACGGGAGATCGCGCAGCTCGATCGGGCGCGTCCGGCCGGGCCCTTCGCCCCGCTCGCCGAGCCGCTCTTCCGCCTGCAGGGCAACACCTTCGGCGTGCTCGAACAGATCGAGAGCGGTGGGAGCGATCTCGACAGCGTCGCCCGTCTGGTCGATCAGGCCGCGGGCGCGCAGGGGCGGGCGATCGGGGCGTTGCGGGCCAACCCCGCAGACGACGAGGAATCCCTCCGCCAGCAGCGGATCAGCCTGCGTCGACTGACCGAGGCGCGCGAAGAGGCCGAACGCCTGCAGCGGCAGGCGGAGATGGATGAGGCCAGACGCGAGCGTCAGCAGCTCCGCCAGGCGTACGCCGAGGCGCTGGAGCGGCAGATCGCGATCCGCGACGAGCTGGCCGAGTACGCGGGGCGCCCGCTGGACCGGCGCGAACGGCGAGAGCTGCTCAACCTCGCCCAGCGCCAGGAGGCGCAGCGAGAAGAGCTCGAACAACTGCGCTCACTCGTGATGCAGCAGGGCGATCCGCCCGCGTTCTCGCTGGCGCACGACAGACTCGACCGCGACGCGGGTTCGAGCACCGATCTCATGCGCCGCCCGCCGACGGGGCCGGAGCTGGATCGACGTCAGAACACGATGGTCCGCGTGCTGCGCTCGATCCTCGAAGCGCTCGCCGACGACCAGGACCAGCCCGAGTTCGGCGACGAGGCCGGTGGCGAAGGGGGCGGCGATGGCGAGGGCCAGCCGCAGGCGCTCCCGCCGGTCGCGCAGCTCAGGCTGCTGCGGTCGATGCAGATCGAGGCGATGGAGCGGACCGAAGCCGCGGACGCCCAGGGCGCAGAGGCTGACGAGGTCGACGAAATCATCGAACTGCAAACCGACCTCTCCTCGATCGCGAACAGACTTCTGGAAGAACTCAGGGAGCAGCAGGGAGGCGGCGGCTGATGCGTACAACGACGACAGCATGGATCATGGGTCTGGCGATCGGCTGCAGCGCGGCGCTCGCCGACCGCACGCCGACCCTCGACGAACTGCTCGGGCTGGAGACGCGTGAGCAGATCGAAGAGCGAGAGACCACGCCCGACGATGTGGACCGGCGCCTGGCCGAGCAGCTCGAAGGTGGCGTACGCGATCTCTTCGAGCAGGTGACGCGCCTGATGGGCGAGACCGCAGAACGCATGCGCACCAACCGCGACACCGGCCTGCCAACGCAGCGCATGCAGCGCGAGGTGTTGGAGAAGCTCGACCAGTTGATCGAAGCCGCGGGGCGTCAGCAGCAGCAGTCCTCGTCGAGTTCGTCGTCTTCGTCCGACGACGCGGAGGGGGCCGAGCAGCAGTCGCAACAGCAGCAACAGGCGGCCGGTGAGGGCGCCGACGGCGACCAGGAGGCGACGCCCCCCTCCTCGACCGACGAGGTGCTCAACCCGCTGGCGGCGACGGGCGAGGCCGCGTGGGGCGCCCTGCCCGAACGCGTCCGCGAGGCGATCAGCCAGGGCACCAGCGACCCCTTCAGCACCATGTACAGATCGATGACAGAGGCGTACTACAAGCGCCTCGCAGAAGACGGCAGGGATTGATGCGAACGATACGAACACTCCTCTGCGTCGCGTTGGCGGCCGGCTTTGTCGGCGCAGCCGAGCCGGACCCCGACGCCCGCCCCGACGGCACACGCAGCGCCGCCAATCAGCCGCTGGAACGCGAGATCACGCCCGAGTCGGCACGATCGATCGATCGTGGCCTTGAGTGGCTCGCGTCGCAGCAGCTCGAAGACGGCTCCTTCCCCGGCGGGCGCTACGGGCGCAATGTCGCGGTCGTCTCCCTCGCCTCTCTCGCGTTCATGAGCGAGGGCAGCATGCCCGGACGCGGTCGCTACGGCGAGCATGTCCGGCGCGGGCTCGAATTCATCCTCGAACACTCCGCAGACAGCGGGCTCATTTCCGCTGAGGCCTCCCACGGGCCCATGTACGGGCATGGCTTCGCGACGCTCTTCCTCGGCGAGGTCTACGGCATGACCGCCGGCGGGGGCGACACACGCCTTGCAGAGCGCACGCACGAGGCGCTCTTCAAAGCCGTCCGCCTGATTGAGCAGACCCAGAACGAGGAGGGCGGCTGGCGGTACAACCCCGTCCCCTTCGATGCGGATGTCTCGGTGACGATCTGCCTGGTCATGGCGCTGCGCTCGGCCCGAAACGCGGGGCTGGAGGTCAGCAGCGAGGTGATCGACAAAGCGGTCGAGTATGTCCGGCGTTGCCAGAACCCCGACGGCGGCTTCCGTTACCAGGCGGAGATGGGCGGCAGCGCGTGGCCCCGGTCGGCCGCGGGTGTCGCGAGCCTCTATTACGCGGGCATCTACGAGGACGACGCCTTGGAGAAGGGGCTGCGCTATCTCGAAGAGAGGGCCCGCCCGGGCGGGATGCCCGTCCATCGGCCGCACTACCACTACGGGCATTACTACGCAGTGCAGTGCATGTTTTTGGCCGGTGGCGACCGCTGGGCGTCGTGGTGGCCCGCGATCCGCGATGAGCTGATCACCAACCAGTCCGGCGACGGAAGTTGGGAGGATCGTTCCGTCGGTTCCGCCTATGGGACGGCGATGTCGCTCATCATTCTCCAGATGCCCAACCGCTATCTGCCGATCTTCCAGAAGTGATGCGACACCTGCTCCAGATCTTTGTGCTGTGCGTGCTGGCCGGGGTCTGCCCGGGCGGGCCGTACATCCTCGTCGATACCGACCTGAACGAGTCCGCTGTCGAGCTGGTGCAGGTGCGCGACTCGGGGCTTCTGGTCCGTGACGAGTCCTCCAGGCGTGTTCCGATGGAACGATTTGTCGCGATCCTCCGCGACGTGCCGGGCGATTCGCGGGCGGTCGGCGGCGTCGTGCAACTCGCCGACGGGCAGCGGCTGGTCAGCGAGGGCGCGCCGCTCGGACGGGGCGAGTCGATCCGAGTGCTCTTGCGGTCCAGGGCCGAGGTGATTGTCCCGCTGGAGTCGGTCGGATGGATGCGTCTGCCCGGCGCCGGGGACCTTCCCGCCAGCGCCGCCCCGCCCGAGACCGACCCCTTTGACGACACGGTCGTCCTCGCCAACAACGACACACTCCGCGGCTTCGTGCTCGGCATCGATGGCGAGACGCTGCGCATCGAGGCCGAGACGGGTGTCCGGTCCGTGTCGCTCTCGGAGATCGCGTGGGTCGTGCTGAGCACGCCGCAAGCGGATCGCCGGGGCCCGATGCTCTGGCTCAGCGATGGCAGCGTGCTGTCTGCCGCGACGCTCGAATCCGAATCACCGACGGAGCTGACGATCACCCTCCGGGGCATCGATCCGAGCACCGCCTCGCAAGAGGCTTCGGCGGCGGGCACGCTCCGAGTGCAGCGCGACGAGGTGCTGGCGCTGCTGCCCGACCCGGGCCGGGTCGTGTCTCTGGCGAGGCTGGAAGGCGTCAGCGTCCGCCCGCTGGGCGATCGGCGCTGGGCCCCGGCGCCACAGAGCCCCGACCGCGACGGCGCCTTCGGCGATCTGGCGAGCGTGACGCTCTCGGGCCCCGTCGAGGCCCGCTGGCCCCTGCCCAACGGCGCCAGGCGCTTCGGCGCGACCATCGAAACCCCGCCCGAGGCTCGGGCCTGGGCCGACAGCGAGGTCGTCATCCTCGCGACGCGTGGGCGGGGCGAGGAAGCGATGCCCCTAGCGAGGCTGAAGCTCTCGCAGCGGTCCGAGCCCCAGCGGATCAGCGTCGGTCTGCCTTCCGGTCGGGACCGGGAGCTGATCGTTCGGGTGGAGTCCGGGCGGTACGGCCCTGTGCACGCCGGGGCGGTGCTTCGGCGTGCGGTGCTGCTGCTGGGCGACTGAGATTCCGGATTATTTATACTTAGTGCTCTCTAGGAGTGCGGTGTGCGCTCAAAGCGTGCAATTTGCACGGGTGCGGCGACACCGCAGCATCTACAATATTTTTGTACCCGGCGCGATCCGCTCAATCGGCGGCTCCGAAAGCCGGGCGGCGGCGCGTGTGCGTCGCCAAAGCAGCATTGAGGAACTAGAGAGGAATCCAGAGATGAAGAACCAACTGATGGCCGCGGGCGCGTTTTCGCTTTGCGCAGGTGTCGCCAGCGCGAATGTCGTGACTTTCGTCTTCCCGATCGATGTTGCGCAGGAAGTGCCCGCGCCGACCATCCCCGCGGGCTTCGACCCCAGCGGCACCGGTATCGTTTCGATCGACACCGTCTCGAATCTGTTGACATGGGAGATCGAGTACCAGGGACTGACCGGTCCGATCGTCGCGCCCGGCGCACACTTCCACGGTCCGGCCGATTTCGGCCAGACCGCGGGCGTCGAGCTCTTCCTGACCATGGACCTGCCCCAGCCGGCCAGCGGAACAATCATCGGCTCGGCCACCATCAACACCCAGCAGCGCGACGACCTTCTCGCCGGCCTGTGGTATGTCAACCTGCACACCGACCTGAACCAGCCGGGCGAGATCCGGGGCCAGGTCGTGCCCGCGCCGGGCGCCCTCGCGGCATTGGGCCTCGCGGGGCTCGTCGGTCTGCGTCGAAGGCGCTGAGCGTCGGAGTGCTTCGGGAGAGGATTCTTGGATCACGGGCCGCGGCGATTCGTTTCAGCGTTCGTCGCGGCCCGACTATCTTGCCGCAACTCAGCGGTCTTGCGGCCGGCGCAACGCCCGCGCGCTGCGGATCGCGTCCTTGCCGAACCGCTCGGCGATCGCGTCGGCCGCCTTGTCCAGCGCCGCCCGCTTGTCGCGAGCCTCCGGCGGGTCGAACAGCCCCGGCTGCGCGCCCGAGCCTTTCGACAGGTGCGAAGCAGTCACGCCGATCAGGCGCACCGGGCGGAAGCCTTCCTTGCCGATCCACGCGTCGAAGAGCTCGACCGCCGCGGCCGAGAGTTCGCGGGTCGATTCCGTCGGCTCTTCGAGCGTCGCGGCTCGCGTGATGGTTTTGAAATCGCCGAAACGGATCTTGACCGTCACGCTCTTGGCGTGCAGCCCGTGCCTGCGCAGGCGACGGGCGACATCCTCCGCCTCGCGCAGCATGACCGCCCGCACTTCTTCGGGGTCTTCCAGGTCGGCGCCGAAGGTGCGTTCGTGGCCGATCGACTTTGCCTCGCGGTCGGGCGTCACCGGGCGGTCGTCCTCGCCCTGGGCCAGGCGCCAGACATGCGAGCCGAACGAGCCCAGACGCGACGACGCGACAGTTTCAGGCAGTTTCGCCAGGTCGCCGATCGTGCGCACGCCGATCGCGTGCAGCCGTTTCTCTGCGGCAGGACCGACACCCGGGATCCTCGAGACGGGCAGCGGGTCGAGCACCTCGCGCACGCGCTCGGGCTCGATCACCACCAGCCCGTCGGGCTTTTCAAGATCGCTGGCGAGCTTGGCGAGAAACTTGTTGGTCGCGACACCGACCGAGGCGGTCAGCCCCGTCTCGGCCTTGATCTGCTGGCGCAGCTTCACGGCGATCGCCCGTCCCTCGCCCAGCAGACGCACTGACCCAGAGACATCGAGAAACGCCTCGTCGATCGAGAGCGGCTGGATCAGCGGCGTCGCGCTTTCCATGATCTCAAAGACGCGGCGCGAGAGTTCGCTGTACCGATCGCCCCTCGGCTTGACCACGACCGCGTGCGGGCACAGCCGACGCGCGACCGCGGTCGGCATCGCAGAATGGCAGCCGAAGACCCTGGCCTCGTAGCTGGCCGCGGCCACAACGCCCCGGGGCCCCGTCCCGCCCACGAGCACGGGCCGCCCGCGCAGCGAGGGGTCGTCGAGCTGTTCGACAGACGCGAAGAACGCATCAAGATCGACATGGAGGATCGTGCGCACGGCGGTGAACGGTATCGGCCCCGATTGCACGCGGGGTGGTCTGTTGTTGGCACGGTGTTCCGATGTGCGACGAGCAAAGCCGGGCAAGCCCCGCCGCCTGTTCCGATGGTCCGGGCGTCGGCGCTGCGTGCAACCACGCAACTGCGGGAGGATGGGATCCAGTTCAGCACTCCGCGGGCCGATCTACCCCATCTGCCGGACCCGGCCCGACAGCCCCCGGCGGGGGGATTTGAACCGCCAGTCGCCGGAGGGCATGGATGCTCCTGGTTCCAGTCGATGAACTTTCCTGCGGCATGGTCGCGGGGGCGTCGGTCCTTCATCCCTCCCGTTCGGAGGTGGAGCTGGTCCGCGCCGGCACCACGATCACCGAGCGGATGATCACCCAGCTCCAACGGCTGGAAGTCTCGGATGTCTGGGTCAACTGCGACGGCACCGAAGACCTCGACAAGGCGATCGGCACGGGTCTGAACCGCGCGCAGAAGGCGCTCGTCGACGACCTGCGTAAGAACTTCGCGCGGGTCGCCGGCCAGACGATCTCGGCCGCGAGCATCAGCGGCTATCGGCGCAACATCTCCGAGCTGGTCTGCGAGGCGATCACGGCCAGGTCGTACGCCTCCCTGACCCACCGCCTGCAGATCAAGGGCGAGGAGATGTTCACGCACTGCGCCGGCGTCGCTTACCTCTGCATCGTGCTGGGTCTGGAGCTGGAGTCCTATCTGATCGCCCAGCGACCGAAGCTGCACCCGGGCGCCGCGGCCGACCTGACCGAGCTCGGCCTCGCAGGCCTGCTGCACGACATCGGCAAGACCATGGCCCACGACGAGGTGCGCGCGTGGCACTCGATCGGTCCGGACGGCCAAGAGCCCGAGGGCTACGAGAAGCACACAATCGTGGGCTTCAAGATGCTCCAGCACTGCCGCGCCGGCGCCGCGGTGCGCAACACCGTGCTCATGCACCACCAGCGTTGGGACGGCGAGGGCTGGCCGACGCCGCAATCCCTGAGGCTCGAAGGCGTGCCCTCGTTCAAGGGCGAGCGGATCCATGTCTTCAGCCGCGTGCTCGCGGCGGCGAACACCGTCGACTCCCTGCTCAGCGCCGAGCGTGACGGCGGCGGTCGCGTGCTGCCCGTCGAGGCGCTGCACGAGTTCGCCTCGCACCGCTTCGACGGGTGGTTCGACCCCATCGTGCGCAGCGCCGTACTGCGGATCATCCCGCCCTTCGGCGTCGGAACGAAGGTGACGCTGTCGGACGGAAGGGCGGCGGTCGTCGTGGCGCCGAACCGCGAGCTGCCCTGCAGGCCGGCGGTCCGCCCGCTGGAAAACAACCCCGACGCCGAGACGATGGACCTGGCCACGCACCCGGAACTCTCGATCTCCAAATCGGGCGGCCGCGATGTCTCGGCCCTCTACTACGAGCCCGACGCCCCGCCCAGAGCCCAGCAGATTGCGGCGTAGGGATCTCGCGCCATCAGCATCCCGCTGCGAACAGGTCGAGATACTCGAAGAAATCATCGGCGTTGATGACGCCGTCATGGTTTATGTCGGCGCGGGGATCGCCCGCCGCGAAGAGCTGCAGGTACAGGAAGAAGTCATCAGCGTCGACGACCCCGTCCCGATTCATGTCGGCCCTGCACTCTGGGATGAAGACGCTGAACATGCCCCGCGTCCCGTCGTCGAAGTCGGCGCTGACGAGCACTCGTTGGCCGTAGACATCGAGGAGCCTTGTGTCGGTCACGAGGCGTGCATCGCCGGGGGCGACTTCAAGAAGGTCTCCGACACTGAGCACGCGTGTGAGTGAGGCGGGCGAAGCGTGGAAGACGGTCAGGGCTTCATCCACAAAATACTCTGTCGCCGCAGATGTGCCGTCCAACGACACAATCGGCGGCGGCCAATCGTGCCGGACCGATCCGTTCACGCTGAGAAGGTCGGGGTCCGGCGCGAGCAGCATGCGCATCTCTCCGGACGAGTTTCGGAGGACGATCGCGGGACTGTACGGCTCATAACCTAAGGTGACGCCGAACATGAACGAGCCGTCTTCGGCGATGCTGAGTGCATGGGAAACCCCATTGCCGAACGCGCCGGAAGGATCGTAGACGACGCTGCTGTAGTTGCTCAGGTGAAGAGGCTGGCCGAACTCGGCGACCACCTGCGGCGCCTCGCTCCCCGCCTCTGAGAGCAGGAGTGCTCGGGTTTCGGGTGAGCCGTCGATGATGAACCACCCGGCGAGCACCGTGTCGCCCGAGTTGTTGATCCTGACCACCGGATGGTTCGGGAACAGAAGCATGGTGGACATCATGACGCCCCCGAGCGAGACATCCGATCTCACAATCAGCTGTGTATCCCCGTCCATTCGCCTGGCGACGGCATTCTGCTCGGTCGCCCACGCGTCGTTTGAGAATCGGCAGCCGAACACAACGCCCCCGCTGTCGGCGATGTCGAAGAGCGACCCCCCAGATGGTGTTCGGTAGAGGGAGGAAAACGCATAGGGCAGAATGATTTCTGCGTCGTGTCCGGCCGGAGGGCTGTTCGTCGCCGCGATGGTCGTTGGTGCGAGTTCAGGCGTGAACACACGAAGCGTACTGACAAATCGTGTCGCTGTTGACAGTGTGTCAAACACGAACGTTGCGCCGCTTGCTGTTCGTCTCGGGTTGGTCCACAGGGATTGCGGCCTCGAACGAATGACGGCAGGGTCTTCCGCCAAATGCTCCGGCGCAACGATCGCACGGAAGTCCCCGTCGAGGGTGGTGGAGGCGAGAATCCAGGCGTTGTGGATCGGCCCGTAGTCGGCCCAGAACACCGCCGAAACACCACCGTAGCGATCGATGCCGAGGATCTGCCCCTGCATATCCGGCCGCTCTCCAAAATGGCCTCGGTAGATCCCGGTTCTCACGATCGGCTTGAGCCCGTTGAGTCCTCCGCCAACGCGGTGGAGTACGACTGTCTCGGATCCGTCCCAGACCCGGAGTTGGAGGCTGCCGAAGTACGCGACATGCCCTTCGGGGCCGATCCGTGCCGACCAGCCGAAGTAGTACTCCTGATAACTGTCGTCGGTCTGGAAGTCGTCGAGGACAACCGTCGTGAACACCGGCGCGCCGGAAGCGCCTGTCCCCATCAGATACAACGAAGCGACCATCAGCGCCGCCGGAGTTCCCTTGCTGCTCATCCCAAGCCCCTTTGCGATCGGGTGTTGTGCTCACGATTCAGAACGAAAGCCGCCGGCGCAGCGATCGCGCCCGCGAGCGATGACTTCGGCAGATCAGGAGCGATGTGCTGAATTTTGACTGGTGAGCGTTGGGGTCGCCTTCGCCGCAGAGAGGCCCGGCCGATCCCCCTGGTCCGTCCGTGCGGGCCACGGTCCAACGCCGGGCGGCGGAGGGGTGCGTGTCGCATGGTTCGAAGCCCCGCAAGGGGCGCAAGGTTGTAGCTACGGGTGGAGCGAAGGCCGACGCAAGGCGTCGGTCGCAGCGCAAAGAAACAGATCGCCCTGAATGGGCAAAGGAAGAGGCCGATCCATCGTCCGCGATGTTGATCGACAGATTCCTCCGCTCCTTCAGAGCGGCTCTTCTTTTTGATCGCTTTCCACGGGTTCCAGCGTGCTGCGCACGCTTCCACCCGTGGCTACAACCCATCGCCCCATCGGGGCGACTTCGAAAGACGCTGTTGTCTCTACTCCTCGCGCCCCAAAACCCGCGCCCATGCCCCACACCCAACTCCCCGCGCCCTACACCCCACACCCCACACCCCGCGCCCCGCGAGCCGGAGGCTCGCTTCAAATCCCCCGCAACGGATCCGCGTCTGCTGCGCCGCTGTCGGCCGTCGCCGACGGATCCACGAGGTCCGACGAGTCCGCCGGCAGCACGACGCGGAAGGTCGTGCCCTCGCCAGGCGCAGAGCGCAGCTCGATGCGTCCGCGGTGGTCCTCGATGATGCCTTTGGTCACCGCCAGCCCGAGCCCCGTCCCCTTCGTCCCCTTGGTCGAGTGGAACGGCTCGAAGATCCAGTCCTGGCGTTCCAGCGGGATGCCCGGCCCGTTGTCGATGATCTGCACATCCACATACGGCGCCTGCTGGCCTAGCAAGGGGTCGGGCACATGGTACTGCGTGCGCACCGTCACCGCCCCGTCGCCGGGCTCGACCGCCTCCACGGCGTTGTTCATCAGGTTCATCACCGCCTGGTGCATCAGGCTGTGGTCCAGCGGGATCGGCGGCATCTCCGGATCTAAATCCAGCAGCAACGCCACGCCCTTGGTGCTCGTGGCGCCTTCCAAGAGCTGCTGGCAGTCCTCGATCAGCGCGTTGATCTGGCTCAGCTCGATCTCGACCTGCCGCTGGCGGCTGAAGGTCAGCATGTTCAAGGTCAGCCCGACGATGCGGTCGAGGTTCCGCTTGAGGATGCCCCATCCGCCCTGGGCGATCTGGAGGTCGTCCTTTTTCAGCCCCATCTCGACGAGGTCCGCCCCGCCGCGCAGGCCCTGGAGGATGTTCTTGATCGAGTGCGAGAGGCTTGCGACGGTCTCGCCCATCGCGGCGAGGCGCTCGGCGTGGATCTTCTGCCCCGTCAGCTCGGCGTTGGCGAGCGCCAGGCCCGCGTGCTGTCCGATCGCGTTCATCAGCGCGAGCTGCTCTTGGGTGAAGGTGTAGTTGGCCATCGAGCTGTCGACATAGATCGCGCCGTAGGTCTTGTCCTTGTTGCGGATCGGCACGCAGATCGCCGAGCGGATGGCGAAGCGCTGCACCGAGTCGCCGGCCGCGAAGCGCGGGTCGTTCATCGCGTTGGAGCTCAGCACGCCCTCGCCCGCCTTGAGGCAGTGCTGGAGGATCGTGCGCGAGACATGGATGCGGGCTTCGTCGGCGTCGCGGGGGCGGACCTTGTAGCGCACCGCGGCCGGGTCGAGCTTCTGGTCCGGCCCGTCGTTGTAGAGCATGATGCAGCCGCGCTCGGGCTCGATCTCGGTGAAGATCATGTCCATCACGGCCGCGAGCAACTCGTTGCGCTCGACCGAGTGGGCCGTGAGCGTGACGAGGCGGTAAATCACCTTGAGGTGGTGTGCCGCGGCCAGCGCTGGCTCGGGCTCGGCGAGGATCATCGAATCCTCGTTGCTCGGCATCGTGTGCTCGAACTCGGCGTCGATCTGGTCGGGCTTGAGGATGCGGACCAGGTCGCGCTCCGAGGCGTCCATCGCCCCGAACACGAACAGCGTCGCACCGACCCGGATCTGGTCGCCCGCGCGGAGCACCGTCCGCTCGGCGATCTTGATCCCGTTGACATAGGTCCCGTTCTGGGAGTGCAGGTCGCGGATGAACCAGAGCCCGTTGTCGGGCGTCAGTTCCGCGTGCCGGCGGCTCACCGTGTTGTCGGTGATCGGCAACGCCTCAGAGCTCCGCCCGATGAGCTGCGGCTCGTTGGCCGGCAGCTCGAAGCGTCGCCCTTTGTCAGGCCCTTGAAGAACGGTCAGCACCAGCATCGCCGGACGATATCCGGTCGGAGCGGATGGCGTCATGCTGAAATCCGTGGGGCGCCTCGTCATCTGACTTCCGGATTCGCCGCCCAGCGTCGGGGGTTCCCCTGAGATCGCGGATATCCTCTGCGCCATGGCCAGAAAGCCCGCACAAGGCCCGGTCTTCGACGCGTCGGTGAGGATCTGTGTCCTCTACGGGCCCGAGGCCTTCCTCAAGACCGAGTTCTCCGACCGCCTGAAGGAGGCCGCCGAGGCCGCCTTCGGCGAGGTGCAGACCTTCCGTTTCGACGGGCAGTCGGCGAGCGTGGGGGACATCATCGAGGAGTGCCGCAGCTTCGGCCTGATGGCGGCCCACAAGTTCGTCGTGGTCGACGAGGCGGACCAGCTCGTCAAGGGCGACACCGCCCGCCGGGCCATGGAGCGCTACGCCGAGAACCCCAGCGACGAGGCCACCCTCGTCCTGCGGGCCGAAAAGTGGACCAGCGGCAACCTCGACAAGCTCATCGAGGCCAAAGGCTTCATCTACAAGTGCGACGCCATCCTCCCCCACCAGGCCGTCAATTGGGCCGTCAAACGCTGCGAGAAGCGACACCGGGCGACCATCACGCGTGAGGCCGCGGCTTTCCTCGTCGAGCTCCTGGGCGTCGACCTCGTCCGCCTCGACACCGAGCTGGCCAAGCTCAGCGTGGGCGTCGGCGAGGGCGGCGAGATCGGGCAGGAGCAGGTCGGCGCCCTGGTCGCCCAGAGCCGCTCGGACGATTTCTGGTCCGTCCGCGACGCCCTGACGACCGGCGACCCCGAGCGGGCGCTCGACGCGATCCGCGAGGTGATCGAGGTCGGGGGCGAGAACCCCGTCACCGTCTGCGTCGCGATGACCGACGCCGCAAGGCGGGTCGAGGCCTTCGCCCTGGGCATCGCCTGCGGCGTGCCCCCCGCCTCGGTCGCCGGGCAGGCGAAGATCTGGCCCCGAGACAGCATCGAGCCCACCGCCCGCCTGGCCAAACGCCTCGGCCCCGCCCGGGCCCGGGCCCTGGTGATCGAGGCCATGCGCACCGACGCGGCGCTCAAGTCCGGCCGGGGCGACCCCCGCCGCAACATCGAGCGGCTCGCCCTGCGATTCTGCGGCATCAGCGACTCCTGACGCCACCGCTTGAAGGCGCGGTCACCTGAAATTGCAAAGCCGGGCGCGCCACCTCGCCGATCGCACCGGTTGAAGGTCCGCCCGGAGGGCGGGCCGCCGGCCTGATTCAGGGCCGGGCCAAAGGGCAGGAGGCCCGATCCATGCGTCGACGCAACGCCGATGTCTTTGCCGCAGGACTTTTCGCCGCCACGCTTTCCTGTGCGGCGTGCTGGCTCTCGGGCTGCGCCGCCAACCCCGACGCTGCCGAGGCCGACCGCCTCCGTGCCGCGCAGGCTAAGGCCGAGTCCGAGACTCGAAGCCGCGCCAGCACCGACGAGGAGCAGAAGCCCGAAGGGGTCGATCCGGCCTGGGTCGAAGAGCTTTCGTTCGGCCTTGAGCAGGCGCTGGCGGGGATGGAGACCGACACCGCGTCTCAGCCGACGCCGGTCCGCGAGGCCGAGCAGCCTCGCCGCCGCCCGCCCGAGCAACCGATCTCGGTGCTCGCAACGCCCGAGGAGCGGGGGGCCACGCCCGACGATTCTGAGCGGGCAAAGGACGAGCCCGAGCCCCTGCCCCCGATCGACGAGCGGATCGCCCGCGCGACGGCGGAGCTCGGCGACCTGCTCCGCGAGCGGGCCATGACCCGGCCCGACCCGCTGGAGGACTACCTCAGGCTGGCCCTGCTCTCGGGCGTGAACGCTTCGGCGACCGGCACGCCCGCCGAGTTTGAGTCCGAGCTGCGGACGATGCTCATCGGGGTCGAGCCCGCACATGCGTCGATCCTGGCCGAGACGGTCCGGGGCTGGATGACTGCGGGGCTGGACGGCCCGCGGGCCGAGGGCGTGCTCCGAGTGCTCGAACAGGCCGAGACGAGGCTGACCGCCGCGGACGCGGGCCTGCGGATCTCGAAGCTGGCGCTGGCGACCCGCGTCGCGGGGTTCGGCAAGATCGACCCGATCCCGGAGCAGCGGATGCTGGCGGGGCGGTCGCAGCAGGTGATTGTGTACACGGAGATCGCCGGGTTCGGCCATCGGGAGGTCACCGATCGTGATCCGAGAGAGTCGCGGGACAGGGGCGATCGGTACGCGGTGGATGTCACCCAGGAGCTGCTGCTCTACCACGCGGGCCCCGACGAGCTCCTCGCGTGGCACCGGCCCCGCGCCCGGGTGATCGACACCTCCGGCAACCGGCGGCGCGACTTTTACATCGTGCACCAGATCGAGCTGCCTTCGTCGCTGACGGTCGGGTCGTACACGCTGAAAGTTCGGTTGCGCGACGAGACGACCGGGGCTGAGGCGGAGGCGACGCTGCCGATCCGGCTGGTCGCCGACGCGTCGCTGCTGGGCTCGGGGCGACGCAGGTAAGACTCCCTTGTTTTGGGTGCTTCGTTGGGGCGCGAACTGCGCCCGCTGCCGTTTTGTCATCCGGGCGTGCCGTGTTGGCGGGCTGACCCCTGTCAATGAGCCGAGAAAGCGGTTGTGTGGGTGAACCCGGGGCTTCGGAGGGCCGAAGCGCTAGGGCCCGACTGGCACGCGCCGTGCTTCAGGTAAGAGGATCGGCGCGTCGTGTTTTGAATCCCCTTGTAAAGGGGGTCTGCGGCGTGGAGCCGAATCCGGCCGGAGCCGGAACAGGATGGTCGCCCGCCGGTGTTGGTTGGTGGCGTGACAACGCGGGTTGGCTAGGCTCATGTGAGGGCCTTGCCGGCCCCCGGGAGCAGAGCGATGTTCGAAAGATTCACAGACCGTGCCCGCAAGGTGATGGCTCTGGCCAACCAGGAAGCGCAGCGATTCAACCACGAGTACATCGGGACCGAGCACATCCTGCTCGGGCTCGTGAAGGAAGGCTCGGGGGTCGGGGCCAATGTGCTCAAGAACCTCGATGTCGATCTCCGCAAGGTGCGCCTGGAGGTCGAGAAGCTCGTCAAGGCCGGGCCCGAGATGGTCACGATGGGCAAGCTGCCCCAGACCCCTCGCGCCAAGAAGGTCATCGAGTACGCCATCGAAGAGGCGCGCAACCTCAACCACAACTATGTCGGCACCGAGCACCTGCTGCTCGGCCTCCTGCGTGAGCAGGACGGCGTCGCGGCGCAGGTCCTCATGAACCTCGGCCTCAAGCTCGAAGAGGTCCGCGAGGAAGTCCTCAACCTGCTCGGCGCCGGCGGCGAGGGCGGCGAAGAGGGCGCGGCACTGGGTGCGCCTTCGGGCGGCGCAGGAGCCGAAGGCCGCGGCAGGCGCAAGAGCCAGACCCCGGCCCTGGACAGCTTCGGTCGTGATCTGACCGAGCTGGCCAAGGAGGGCGGGCTGGACCCGGTGATCGGGCGCCAGAACGAGATCGAGCGCGTGGTGCAGGTCCTCTGCCGCCGCACCAAGAACAACCCCGTGCTGCTGGGCGAGGCGGGCGTGGGCAAGACGGCGATTGTCGAGGGCCTTGCGCAGCGGATCATCTCCGGCGAAGTGCCCGACATCCTGCACGAGCGCCGGCTCGTTGTGCTCGACCTTGCGATGATGGTCGCGGGCACGAAGTACCGCGGTCAGTTCGAGGAGCGCATCAAGGCGGTGATGAACGAGGTCCGCCGCGCGAAGAATGTGATCCTGTTCATCGACGAGCTGCACACGCTCGTCGGCGCGGGCGGGGCCGAGGGCGCGATCGACGCGAGCAATGTGCTCAAGCCGGCGCTCGCCCGAGGCGAGATCCAGTGCATCGGCGCCACCACCTTCGACGAGTACCGCAAGTACATCGAGAAGGACGCGGCGCTGGCCCGCAGGTTCCAGGCCATCACGGTCGAGCCGCCAAACAACGAGCAGACCGTCGAGATCATCAAGGGTCTGCGCGACCGCTACGAGGAGCACCACCGCGTCAAGATCACCGACGAGGCGGTGCGGTCGGCCGTCGAGCTGTCGGGCCGGTACATCACCGGGCGTGTGCAGCCTGACAAGTCGATCGATGTGATCGACGAGGCCGGCGCGCGTGTACGGATCAAGAGCATGACCAAGCCGCCGGACCTGGCGGACATCGAGGCCGACATCGAGCGCCTCAATGTCCAGAAGGACGAGGCGGTCAAGGCGGCCGACTACGAGCGTGCGGCCGAGCTTCGCGACCAGTCCGAGCAGTTGAAGAAGAAGAAGGAACAGATCCAGAAGGACTGGAAGCAGAAGCTCGAAGAGGTCGACGGCGTCGTCGACGAAGAGGTCATCGCCGAGGTCGTCAGCAAGATGACCGGCGTTCCCCTGCAGCGTCTTGAGAAGGAGGAGGCTTCGCGCCTGCTCGAGCTGGAGGCGGAGCTTCACAAGCGCGTCATCAGCCAGGACGAGGCGATCAGGGCGGTCGCCAAGGCGATCCGCCGCGCCCGCGCCGGGCTGAAGGATCCGAAGCGTCCGATGGGCTCGTTCATCTTCGTCGGCCCCTCGGGCGTGGGCAAGACGCTGCTGAGCAAGGCCCTGGCCGAGTTCATGTTCGGCGACGAGGACGCGCTGATCCATCTGGACATGAGCGAGTACATGGAGAAGCACAATGTCTCCAGGCTCGTCGGCGCGCCTCCCGGCTATGTGGGCTACGAGGAGGGCGGCCAGCTGACCGAGCAGGTCCGCCGGCGCCCCTACGCGGTGATCCTGCTCGACGAGGTCGAGAAGGCCCACCCCGATGTCTTCAACATGCTCCTGCAGATCATGGAGGAGGGCCGCCTCACCGACTCGTTCGGGCGCCATGTCGACTTCCGCAACTGCATCCTGATCATGACCAGCAACATCGGCGCGGATCTGATCAAGGGCGGCGGCGGCTTCGGCTTCCAGAAGCGTTCGGCCGATGTCGACTACGACAACATCAAGAGCGTGCTGATGAAGGAGATCGAGCGGTTCTTCCGCCCCGAGTTCATCAACCGCCTCGACGATACGATCGTCTTCAAGCCCCTGACCAAGGACGACCTCGTCGACATCGTCGAGTACGAGGTCTTCAAGGTCCTCTCCCGCCTGCGCGAGCAGGGCATCAAGCTGGAGCTGGAGCAGTCCGCCAAGGACTTCCTCATCGAGAAGGGGTACAACCCCGACTTTGGCGCCCGACCCCTCCGCAGGGCCATCGGCACCTACATCGAGGACCCGCTCAGCGAGATGCTGCTCGCCGGCGAGCTGCACGGCAAGAACCTCGTCACCCTCTCGCACCCCGAGGGCGCAGAGAACCTCGTCTTGAAGGTCGAGAATCGCGAGGACCCCGAGGCCAAGGACGAGAACGACAAGAAGGAAGAGAACGGCGGGAAGCCCGAGAAGGCCGGCGCCCGCTCGACCTGACCCGCCTCGCCCAGTCGCCCCATCTTCACACCCCACGATGCACCCGCACCCGCGGGTGCGTTTTTTATCGGGACCCCATGGCGTAAGTTCTTGCGTCGGGGACGGCGTTCCGATATTCTGCGGTGTCGTGGCGGGGTGCGGGTGTGCGCCCGTGTACCGCTATTGTGTGCCACGACATGGATGGAGGCTGCGCCGTCTCGCATGGTGTGAGACGGAACGCCATCGAGCGATTGCTCATGGAGGATTTGAAGATGCGTCGGACCATGACAGTTTCTGCGGGCGCGGTTGTCGCGTTCGCGGGTCTCGCCAACGCCCAGTACCAGACAAACCTGGGCGATTTGTTCGTCACCACCACCGAGAATCAGGTCGACATGAACGGGGCGAACATCCCCGCGGGCACCTACACCTCGTTCACCGTGACTGTCGACTGGGTCGCCGGCAGCGGCAACCCGTGGTCGACGGAGACCCGCCTGAGCTTCACCGATTCGTTCGACCTGACCACCGCCGTCTTCCACCTGGCGCCGATCGCCCCGACCGACGGGGCCATGTCCAGCGGCGACCCGGCCTTCCTCACCTGGAACGGGTTCATGGCCCCCGCGTTCCGCACCGTCGAGGTCGGCTTCACCGACGGGACGCCCTACGAGGGCGGGGATCCCCTGATCTTCAACGCGCGCCAGACCTTCGGCACCTCCGACGCGTCGTGGAACAATGTGTCCGTCACGCTCGGCTTCGACTCGCCCCCGCCCCCGCCCGGCATCTTCAGCGAGAGCTGGCACCAGGGCCACACCGGGACGGGCAACTTCTGGGTCCGCACCAACGCGATGGCGGGCACGCTGCAGACCAACGGCCCCGTCGAGTACGAGACCGTCGAGTTCACCGTCAGCGAGAGCGGTTCGTACGACCTCGCGCAGCTCTCGCCCGACCACGACGGGTACCTGCACATCTACGAGGGTTCGTTCGACCCGAACGACCAGTTCACCAACCTGATCGCCGCCAACGACGACGGGCCGCTGCTGGGCATCCGTAGCTCGGTGGTGACCGATGTCTTCATGAGCACCGGCACAACCTACATCGCCGTGGTCTCGGCGTGGTCGGCCGGCTCGGGCAGCGGCCCGTTCACCCTCAACGCCCTCGGCCCGGGCGAGCCCAGCCTCGTCGGCGGCCCGACCTGCCCGCCCGACCTCAATGGCGACGGCGTGGTCGATGCCGATGACTTCTTCCTGTTCCTGCAGCTTTTCGCCGCCGGCGACCTGCGGGCCGACTTCAACAACGACGGCGTGATCGACGCCGACGACTTCTTCGAGTTCCTCAACGCCTTCGCGGCCGGCTGCTGAGGCCCCCCGGCGTCGGGCTCCGGCCCTCGCTCTTCAATCAATTCCTCGGGCCCGGATGGAGACATCCGGGCCCGTTCTGTTTATGAGGCGTTTGCGGATCCCGCGGGCGTCCTATAAGCGCGCGGCGTGCGCCGTACGAGCGGTCCGTCTCGTCCGCGTTGCGTCAAAAACTTCGCATTCCGTATCGTCGCTCTTGCGTCGCCTCCGTCTGGCGGTACCATCGTGATCGATCGCGGATCGTTTATCGAAGGTCCGTATTTGTGTTGTCGCGGGCGGCTTCGGAGAGAGACGAACTCACCCACGACATGTCGGTTTGTACCCCGTCCCCGTCTATCGGGCGATGGGTTCTCGCCGGTGCTCATCCGTAAAGAGCAGCGGTATATGTGTTTGCTCGCAAGGGCGTAGGCACGCCGCACGCGACAGAAGGAGAGAAGAAGAGATGATCCGGAACCGTGTTCTTGCAGTGCTCGCGGTCGCGGGCTTGGCCGGCGCCGCCTCGGCGCAGTACAACGTCAACCTCGGCACGCTGAATGTCACCAGCACGCCGACCCCCCTGAGCCTCGACGGATCGATGATCCCCGCGGGGACCTACACCTCGTACTCGGTCAGTCTCGACTGGACCGCCGGCGGCGGCGGCCCCTGGTCCAACGAGGCCATCTGGGCTCTGACGAGCACCAACGACCTCGGCACCGCCGTCTTCCACGCCGATCCGGGCTCCAGCCCCGACGCGCAGAATAACGGCAACCCCATCACGCTGACCTGGAACGGCTTCATGGGCGCCCAGACGGTCAATGTCGAGACCGGCTTCACCACCGACGGCGCGGCGTACAACGGCGGCGATGACCTCTTCTTCTTCAGCCTCCAGTCATGGGCCGGCTCCGACGCGACATGGAGCAATGTCAATGTCACCCTCGGCTTCGACGCCCCGCCCCCCCCGGCTGGCACATTCACCGAGGCGTGGGCTTCGGGCACCACCGCGACCGGCAACACCTGGGCGCGTCCCAACGCCGCGGGCACCTCGGTGAGCACCGTCACCCCGCAGTTCGATGTCATCCCCTTCGGTGTGACCGTGTCGGGCACCTACGACATCGCCTCGATTACCCCCGACCACGACGGCTTCCTGCACATCTACACCGGCGCTTTCGACTCGACCGATCCCCTCGCCAACTTCCTGGCGGGCAACGACGACGGCCCGATCCTCGGCATCGGCAGCTCGGTGACCGCCGGTCTTGAGCTCGTCGCCGGCGAGACCTACTTCGCCGTCATCTCCGCCTTCGGCGCCGCCCAGGCGGGCGCGTACACGATGAACGCCCTCGGCCCGGGCGCCGCGTTCGTCATCCCCGCTCCCGGTTCGCTGGCCCTCCTGGGCCTGGGCGGGCTGGCGATCGCCCGTCGCCGCCGCTGATCGGCTGACGCGAGCATCCTGATTTCAAGACCCGCCGGCGGCATCCCCGCCGGCGGGTTTGTTTTTGCCCGTGCCCGGGGCGGGGCCCGGACCCGACGCGGACCTTACAATCGGCCCGTGCGAATCGTGCGCAAGATCCTGGCGCTGGGCCCGACCAACCCGGTCGCGGTCCGTCTCGTGCAGAACGGGTCGAGGCGGAAACGCCACTTCTACATCCGCGCCGGCTACCTCGCGGCACTCATCGTCGTGCTCATGTGGTCGCTGGTCGCGACGACCGAGGCGGGAGACCTGAGCTACCGCGACCTCGCGGCGGCGGGCGCCCGCAGCTTCACCTGGGTCGCCTACCTCCAGGTGGTCTTGATCTGCCTGCTCGCGCCGGTCTTCATGGCCGGGGCGATCGCGCAGGAGTCGAACCCCAAGACCTGGGACATCCTACTGACCACACCCCTCTCGCCCCTGCAGATTGTCTCGGGCAATCTGTTCGGGCGGCTGTTCTTTGTGCTGGCGCTCCTGGTCGCGAGCCTGCCGCTGTTCAGCCTCACGCAGTACTTCGGGGGCGTGCCGGGGAGCTCGATTCTGGCGAGCTACGCGATCTCGGCGTGCGCCGCGGTGGTGGTGGGGGCGATCGCGGTGGCGCTCTCGGTCAGCCGCGTGGTCGGGCGGAGGGCGGTCTTTGCGTTCTACATCGCGGTGGTGAGCTACCTGGCGGTGACGATCGCGATCGATGTCTGGATCAGGCGGGCGACCTCGCCGGGCGTGACGCCGATGACGGCGATCAACCCCTTCCTCGCCATGTTCGCGGTGTTCAACCCCGCGAACTACCCGCGCGGCGGGCCCGAGGCGTCGTGGTTCCTGCGCAGCCCCGTCACGGCGTGGTGCGTGCTGAGCCTCTCGCTGAGCTTTGTGCTGACATTTCTCTCGGCGTTGACTGTGCGCGGGGGCGGGCTGACGAACATGATCACGCCCGCCGGCGGTGTGCCGCTGCACCGGCGGATCCTCGGCCTGGGCTCTGGCGAGCACCGCCCGCCGAGGCCGGTCTGGACGAACCCGATCGCGTGGCGAGAAGCCGCGGCACGCAACGCGACGCTCGGACGAATCCTCGCCCGCTGGTCGTTCATCGCGCTGGGCGGGCTGTTCGCGGTCGGGCTGATCGGGGCGTACCACCTCCAGCGGATCGAGGGCGAGACCTTCCGGTTCATCATGCTGGTGGCGGTCTGGACGGAGCTGGCGGTCGTCACGCTGGTGGCGATCAACATGTCCGCGACCGCCGTGACGCGCGAGCGTGAGGACGGCACGCTCGACCTCCTGCTGACCACGCCGATCACGCCGGAGATGTACCTCTCGGGCAAGCTCCGCGGGATGGTCGCCTACCTCCTGCCGATGGCGGCGGTCCCCGTCGGGACGCTGGCCCTCGCCGGGGTCTATGTCGGCTTCGGCGGGTTCGGGCGTGACGGCGGGGCGGTGGTCGGCGAGATGATCAACCAGCAGCCCGTCGAGGTGCCGGTCGTGCTGCCCGAGGCGCTGTTCGCGGCGCCGGTCGCGGTGCTGCCCTTCATCGCGTTCTGCGTGATGATCGGGCTGCATTGGTCGGTCAAGAGCCGCGGGACGCTCTCGGCGGTGATCAGCACCTTCGGCGTCGTCGCGGCGATCGCGGGGATGGCGGGGCTGTGCGGGTGGAAGAGCGGGACAGACTTCGAGGCGCTCGGCCCGGCCCTTGCGGGCATGAGCCCCGCGACGGTCGTCTACGCCCTGATCGACCCGGCGCACGCGCTGGAGGCCACGGCGCAGGGAGACTCTTCACTGCTCTCGGCCCGGGTGTCGCTGCTGGTCGGCGTGGTGATCGGGGCGCTGGTGCACCTGGGGCTGGTGTACGCGCTGCACAGCGCGATGAGCCGCGGCTTCGACATGACCGTCAGAAGGCTCGCGGGGCTCCGCTGATGTCGCAGATCTGTGGCACTGGCGGCTTGCCCGCCAGTGTCTCGTAAGCGAGATCTGACCGACGCCTGCGCCTCCATCGCTCCGAAGGAGCGATGGGTTGTAGCCGCGGGTGAAGCGCAGGCCGACGCGCAGTGTCGGTCGGAGCGCAACCCGTGGAATGCGGAGCAAGAGATACTTCGCCCTGAAAGGGCGAAGGAAGTCGTGGAGTTGATCACGCGCTTCCTCCGCTCCTCCGGAGCGGGCGATCATTGACGACGCCATCCACGGGTTCCAGCGTGCTGCGCACGCTTCCACCCGTGGCTACAACCCCGCGCCCCTTCGGGGCTTTCACCGGACGGGGAGCGATCGGAAGTCACGGCTCGGCGAGCGGCGCCATTGGTCAGGTCCGGATCGATCAGGAACGAAAAAAAGGCGCGGCCGGGGGTTGCCGGCCGCGCCTGTGAGTTGCGCCCGTGATCGGTGGTGCCGATCACATCGGGGAGATCAATAGTCGTAGTCGTCGCCGCCGCCGGCGGGGACCGCGGCCTTCTTTTCCTTGCGCTCGACGATCGCGGCCTCGGTGGTGAGCAGGAGGGCGGCGATCGACGCGGCGTTCTGGAGCGCCACACGCTCGACCTTGGCCGGGACGATGACGCCCATCTTCACCAGGTCGCCGTACTCGTGCGTCATGGCGTTGAAGCCGAAGTTGGTCTCGGTGTGCTCCTCGACCTTGGAGGCGATGACCGAGCCGTCGAGCCCGCAGTTCTTGGCGATCTGCTTGACCGGGGCCGAGAGGGCGCGGTGGACGATGTCCACGCCGACGCGCTCGTCGCCGGTCAGCTTCTTGCGCAGGGGCTCGAGCGCCTTGCGGGCGCGGAGCACCGCGACGCCGCCGCCGGGCAGGATGCCCTCCTCGACCGCTGCGCGGCATGCGTGCAGGGCGTCCTCGACGCGGGCCTTCTTCTCCTTCATCTCGACCTCGGTCGCGGCGCCGACATTGATCTGCGCGACCCCGCCCGAGAGCTTGGCCAGACGCTCTTCGAGCTTCTCGCGGTCGTAGTCGCTGCTGGTCGCCTCGATCTGCGAGCGGATCATGTCGATGCGGCCCTTGATCGCGGCGCCCGTGCCGGCGCCCTCGACGATGGTCGTGTTGTCCTTGTCGATGGTGACCTTCTTGGCGCGCCCGAGCTCGTTGAGCTCGAGCTTCTCGAGGTCGACGCCCAGCTCCTCCATCACGGCGGTGCCGCCGGTGAGGGTCGCGATGTCTTCAAGCATCGCCTTGCGCCGGTCGCCGAAGCCCGGGGCCTTGACGGCGGCGATCTTGAGGACGCCGCGGAGCTTGTTGACGACCAGGGTCGCCAGCGCCTCAGAGTCGACGTCCTCGGCGATGATCAGCAGGCTCGCGCCGGCCTCGGCGACCTTGCCGAGGATCGGCAGGAGGTCCTTGGCCGAGGAGATCTTCTTCTCGTGGATGAGGATGTAGGGGTTGTCGAGCACCGCCTCCATGTTGGCGGGGTCGGTCACGAAGTGGGGGGAGAGGTAGCCCTTGTCGAACTGCATGCCCTCGACGCGCTCGACCTCGGTCTCCAGGCTGCGGCCCTCTTCGACGGTGATCACGCCGTCCTTGCCGACCTTCTCCATCGCCTCGGCGATGATCGAGCCGATCGTCTCGTCCTGGTTGGCCGAGCAGGTGCCGACCTGGGCGATCTCCTTGTGGTCCTTGACCTCCGAGGACATCTTCTTGAGCTCGCCGACGATCGCGCTGACGGCCTGGTCGATCCCGCGCTTGATGGCGTTGGGGTTGGCGCCGGCGGTGATGTTCTTCAGGCCCTCGGCGAAGATCGCCTCGGCGTAGATGGTGGCGGTGGTGGTGCCGTCGCCGGCGTCCTTGGAGGCCTTCGAGGCGACCTCCTTGACCATCTGCGCCCCGAGGTTCTCGTAGGGGTCTTCGAGGGTGATCTCCTTGGCGACGGTCACGCCGTCCTTGGTCACCGTCGGCGAGCCGAAGGACTTCTCGAGCACGACCACGCGCCCCGAGGGGCCGAGGGTGACTTTCACGGCGTTGGAAAGTTTCTGCACGCCCCGGAGGATCCGCTCCCGGGCGTCGGTGTTGAAAGCGATGTCTTTCGCGGCCATCTTGATGGCTCCTTTTTTTTCTGTCACTTCAGGTCGCGTTGGGCGACCAGAGCAAATTTCTCTCTTCAATCGTCAGTATCTACGGGTCGTGAGCGAACTGGCTATCGACCGAACCTCCTGCGAAGTACTGCGCCGAGACCAGAATAGCCCGTGACATCGCCGTGGAACTCTACGGAGTGCCAGCCGGCTTCGTGGGCCTTGTTTTCGAACCAAGTCTGAACCGTCTTGGAGACCTTCTGGAACTGCTTGCCATTAGGGTTTGCATTGTTGTACAGCGCCAAAACGCGTTCTGCCGGAACGATCACCGAGGGTGAATTCGGGGACACCTTGTCTGGATCTGGGAAGCCTGGCTGTCTCGGCATTGGAGTCTCCTAAAATGGCAGTTTGATCTGAATCCAAACCACAGCTTCTGCGGTCAAAATGTAGATGCTCGATCCGTCGGTCACTTTGACGAGGTGATCCGGTTCGTCAGGAACAAGCATTGCTTTTGTCACGGTAAGGATTGAGCGGTTCTCAGGCATCCCCGACAGTCCAAAAATACAGTCTCGATCTCCGTTGAGCTCTTTCAGCGCCTGTCTGAGTTGATCTGGCTTCATAGTGCGAGCCTACAAGGGGCTTGGGAAGTAAATCGCTGACACAGCTTCCGGCTCAAAGTGTACTTCTGTAGAGCAAGGAAGTGTATCGAGGTCGCTCTCCGGACGGCAGACTGGTGCGGGCGTTTGCTCAAAGTCGCCAATCACCATGAAATTGCTGCTTTTAGACTCATCAACCTCGATTTTGCTGCTGTGAGACCATGTTTCCATGTCCCGCTTGACGGCGGCGAGCATCGATGAGTGCTCTGCTGTCACATGCACGCCCTTGAGCATGGAAAACCGGAGAAGGTTTCCATCAATATTCAGCGTGATCGGCTCCCTGTTCTTGAGGGCTTCAAACAGCAACTCGGCCAACACTCTGCTTTGCACTGGGGTCCTCTCTAGATCAGGCGATGACGGCCAGGATCTCGCTCTCGGACATGATCAAAAGCTCGTCGTCGTTGAGCTTGACCTCGGTGCCCGCGTACGAACTGAAGATCACCCGGTCGCCCGGCTTGACCGTCAGCGCAACGCGCTCGCCCGTCTCGGTGTTCAGCTCGCCGTCGCCCACGGCCTCGATGATCCCGGTCTTGGGCTTGTCCTTGCTCGACTCGGGCAGGAAGATCCCGCTCTCGGTCTTGCCCTCGGCCTCGTCGCGTCGGACGAGCACCTTGTCGTGCAGGGGGCGGACTTTCACGCTGGTCTTCTTGGCGGTCTTGGTGGCCATTGGTGTCTCCTCGCTTGGGACTCTCGCGTCCCGCGCCTGTGCTTCTCTGTCAACCGATCGAAAAACGCGCGGGGCGGTCTGCCGTCGCGCACGACTGTCATCAATTCAATCAAGCCGGGGGCGCCGACCCCGGCCAACGACCCTGGTAGTGCCGCGCCAGACAGCGACGCAGCACATCGAGCATTACTTCCAGATCCCGCGTCGCCTGCGGCCTCTCGACCACCGCGAACGCACCGGCCTGCAGCGCCCGGTTGATCTCCCGCGTGTCGTCCCGGTGCGTGCGGCTGCGACGCACCACCACCGCCGGCGGCCTGGACGATTGCCGCGAAAGCAGCTCCAGCAGCCGGAAGCCCCCGCCCGACTGGATCGCCTCGGGGTCGGCCGGGTCCAGGGGCAGGTCCAGGTCGACCACCGCGATGTGGATCGGGCTGGATCGCAGCACCTCGGCGGCGTGGCGCCCGTCGCTCGCCCGCATCGCGTGCACGCCCATCGGCTCCAGCAGCACCGGCAGCAGGTCGGCCCACGACTCGGCCTGCCACCCCGCGTAGGAGAGCAGCAGGTTCAAGCGGCCACCCGCGGGCGACCCGTCGGGGCCGCCCTTGCCGTGCTCGGCTCTGGCTGGATCGTCATGGAAGCGCACCGACCGCATGGCCGAAACAGAGGCAAGCCGCGTGCCGATCCGGTCGAATCGTCTAAGTCGTTGTAATACAAGCACTTAGGCCGATCGCCCCATCCCCGGGCCTGCCAGCGACGCTCGGCGGGGCCCCCCGGGGTGTCATCTTGGCAGGCCGGAGCCCTCTGCGGGTGACACCTGTCTGTCAGGGGCCGGTCTGTCGGCGGGTGTCGGCGGCGGGTCCGGACCGCCTCCTCCCGTAGACTCGGGCCATGGAGATCGCGCTTGTCTTGCTCGGGATCGTGGCCGCCCTCGCGGTCGGGGGGTGCCTCTGGCTCGGCCTGCAGCGGGCGAGAGCCGCCCGAGAGGCAGGGGAGCTGCGAGGGCGTCTGACGGCCTCAGAGGCGGAGGCGGACCGCCTGCGGGCGGAGCAGGAGGCCGCGAGGGCCGAGGCCGCCGCCCTGAGCGACAAGGCCCGAGAACTCGGCGAACGGGCCGCCCGTCTGACCACCCAGCTCGAAGAGGCCGAACGCCGGCACAGCGAGGCCCTGTCGGTTCGCGAAGCCTCGACCAAGCGCGAGCGCGAGGTGCTCGAACAGCGGATCGCCGAGATGCACAAGACCATGGGCGAACGCTTCAGCCACATGGCCGGCGAGGTGCTCAAGAACTCGTCGGAGTCGTTCCTCAAGCTCGCCCAGCAGCGGTTCGAGGTTGATCGGGAGAAGACGGTCGCGGAGGTCGAGAAGAAGCGCGAAGCCATGGGCCAGCTCGTCCGCCCCATCGAGGAAACGCTCAAGAAGACCTCCGAGAAGCTGGCGGAGATGGAAAAGGCCCGCCTCGAACAGCACTCGACCCTCGCCGAGCAGATCAAGGTGTTTGCCGGCCACAGCGAGCAGCTCCGCGCCGAGACGGGCAAGCTCGCCCGGGCGCTCTCACGCCCGGAGGTTCGGGGCCGTTACGGCGAGATCCAGCTCCGGCGCGTCGCCGAGCTCGCGGGCATGGTCAACTACTGCGATTTCTCCGAGCAGACCAGCATCCGCGACACCGAGGGCAGGCTCAAAAGGCCGGACATGGTCGTGAAGCTGCCCAACGAGCGCGTGATCGCGGTCGACGCCAAGTGCAACATCGATCCGTATGTCCGTGCCGTCGACACCGCCGACGAGCAGGAACGCGAGCAGCTCCTCGAACGCTTCGCCCACGGCATCGCCGATCAGGCCAAGAAGCTGGCCGCCAAGAGCTACTGGTCCGACTACGAGGGTGGCGCCGAGTTCGTGGTGATGTTCGTGCCGGGCGATCAGTTCCTCGACGCGGCGCTGGCTCGACGTAGCGACCTCCTGGAGATCGCGGCCCAGCAGGGCGTGATCCTCGCCAGCCCGGCGACGCTGATCGGGCTGCTGCGGGCCGTCGCAGTCGGCTGGGCCGAGCAGCGCCTGGCCGAGGAGGCCAGAGAGCTGCGCAAGCTCGGGTCGGAGCTGCACGAGCGGGCGTCGGTCGCGCTCGACCACGCGGCCAAGCTCGGCCAGACGATCGACCGGGCGGTCCGCCAGTACAACCAGTTCATGGGCTCGGTGGACACACGCCTGATGCCAACGCTCCGCAAGTTCGAAGAGGCGGGTGCCGCCAGCGGCAAATCGCTCCCCGACCCCGCCGAGATCGAAGTCAGGCCGAAGCTGCTCAACCACGCAAACGCGGAAGAGGATTGAGCGCGAAAGCAGTCACTGTGGCACTGGCGGCTCGCCCGCCAGTGGTTGGATGTGCTTCAGGCGAGCAGCTGTCAAGCACGCAACAGACCCGACTCTTCGCTGCGCTCAGAGATCGGCGTCCAGGTTGCGGCCATCGCTGCTGGGGATGGATCGATTGTCGCTGATTGCATCTTCGACCGATCGCTGTCATCGCATGCAAGCGGCTCGCGCGAATGACGCCGATCTCTGAGCGCAGCGAAGAGTCGGGTCCGAACAGCCATGGATGACCAAACCGCGCCGGATAAAAAACACTGGCGGACAAGCCGCCAGTGCCACAGGTCTGGGTTGTGATCGACGCCCTCGGGCTCAGGCCGGGCTGGGGCTGACATTGGGGGGCATGTCGGTGTCTTCGTCGGGCTTGGGCTTCTTTGTCTCGGGCTTGGCCGCCGCCTGTTTCGCCTCGCGGGCGAGCAGTTCCGAGACCGTCGGCTTGCCGAGGTCCTCGCCCCGCATGAGCTTCTCGACCTCGTCGCTGCTCAGCGTCTCGTACTTCAGCAGCGATTCGGCGACCGCGACGACCTGATCCCAGTGGTCTTCGAGCATGCGCTCGCCCTCGCGGTACGCCTCCTCGACGATGCGGCGGACTTCCTTGTCGATCAGCTCGGCGGTGACATCGGAGTACTCGCGCTCGGGCATGTAGCTCTCGCCTTCGTTCCAGCCGTAGCGGACGAAGCCCAGCGAGTCGCTCATGCCCCACTCGGAGATCATGGTGCGCGCGATCCTGGTGATCTGGGCGATGTCGCCTGAAGCGCCCGAGGACATGTCGCCCATGGCCTTTTCTTCGGCGATGCGTCCGCCGCAGGCCATGATCATGGTCGCCCTGAGCCACTTGAGGCTGTAGCCCATGCGGTCCTTGTCGGGGAGCGAGAAGGTGGCGCCGCCGGCGTCGCCGCGCGGGATGATGGTGACCTTGTGGAGCGGGTCGGAGTCGGGGAGGAGGACCTGGAGCACCGCGTGCCCGGCCTCGTGGTAGGCGACGAGGCGGTTGTCTTCCTTCTCGCGCACGCGCGACTTTCTGGCGCGCCCAAACCGGATCTTGTCGCGGGCCTCCTCGATGTCGGCCTGTTCGATGTAGTCCTTGTCGTGCATGGTCGCGGCGATCGCGGCCTCGTTGATCGCCGCGGCCAGGTCGGCGCCGGAGAACATCGGCGTGATCTTCGCGACGCGTTCCATGTCGACATCCGGCCCGAGCTTCACTTTCTTGGCGTGCACGCGCAGGATCTCCAGCCGCCCCTTCACATCGGGCAGGGGGACGGCGATCTGGCGGTCGAAGCGTCCGGGGCGGACGAGCGCCGCGTCGAGGATCTCAGAGCGGTTGGTCGCGGCGATCACGATCACGCCGTCGGACGGGTTGAACCCGTCCATCTCGACGAGGATGGCGTTGAGTGTCTGCTCGCGTTCGTCGTTGCCGCCAGAGGAGAAGCCGCTGCCTCGCTTGCGCCCGACCGCGTCGATCTCGTCGAGGAAGATGATGCAGGGCGCAGAATCCTTGGCCTGCTTGAAGAGGTCGCGGACGCGGCTTGCGCCCACGCCGACAAACATCTCGACGAAGTCGGAGCCGGAGATCGAGAAGAAGGGGACATCCGCCTCGCCGGCGATCGCCTTGGCGAGCAGCGTCTTGCCGCAGCCGGGGGGGCCGGTGAGCAGGACGCCTCGGGGGATGCGTCCGCCGAGCTTGGTGAACTTCTTGGGGTTCTTGAGGAACTCGATGATCTCGCCGACCTCGTCCTTGGCCTCGTCGATGCCGGCGACATCCTTGAAGGTGATGCCGGTCATCTCCTTGGTCAGGGTCCGGTGCTTGCTCTTGCCGAAGTTGCCGAGCATGCCCGCCCCCGCCCCGGCGCTCTTGGCGGCCCGGGCGAAGAGGAAGACCAGGATCATCACGATCAGCAGCACGGGCAAAAGCGCGTAAAGCAGGGGCATGAACGCCGAGGGACGCTGGCCCTGCGCCCGGTCGCCGGTGATCTCGTGGATCTGCCCGGCGACATACATGCGGTCGGCCGCGTTCATGTTGACGACCACGAGCGTCGGGCGGTCGCTGTCTGCGTCGGGGCCGGGTCGGCGGCGTGCGGTGACCTGCGACTCTCTGACGACGACGGAGTCCTCGACGATCTCGTTGTTCTGCCAGGCCTCGCGGAACTCGTGCAGCGTGATCTGCGTGCCCCCGCCCCCGCCCTGGAACATCATGAACAGCAGGGCGACCAGGAGCAGGACGAGGATGAATCCGAACACGCCGCGGCCCGCGGGCGGCTGCCCGGCCGGGGGGCGTCCGCCCGGGCGTTGCCCGTTGTCACGCTTGGACGGGTCTGGGGGGGTGTTGGGTGTGTTGGCCATCGTTTGGTGGTCGCTCCGCCGTCACGCGGCGAGGTTTTCTGCGTCTGCCGAGGGGCGGTCGCGGCCCGCACGGACTCTAGGGGTCGCCCGGTTGCTCCGGGGGTGAGGCGCCCTCGCTCCGGACCGCCCCGGCTCTAAGCCGGTTCGCCAACGCCCGCCGATCGGTTTTCTCATCGACGGGATCGGTGGCGGTCCCGAGCGAGCGCCGGCGATTGCCCGAGGCCGGACGGATCAGATCCGTGAACAACCCCCGATCGGGGCGGATGCTTCCCGTGGCGGACGCTGCTCAGGCTCCGGGCGGATTTACCACTCCGCCTGGAGCTCGCGGACGATCTGGCGGGCGAGCTCCTGCGAGGAGGTGTCGCGGGCGATATCGATCGTCTCGCCCACGCTCAGGCTGGGCACGAAGGTCGAAGCGGCGGTCACAAAGCTCCGCTGGGCCAGCACCCGTCCCGTGCGGCTGTCTGTCCACACGAAACTGATCCTCGTGAAGTACGCGGCCTCCTCGGGGAGGTTCGTCACCGGGCGCCGGGTCAGCGGCACGCGAAAAACATTCGTGATCGACCCGGTCAGGACGGTGTCGGCGTACTCCTCGGCCGTGACGCGCCAAGGGGTGGTGGTCTGGATCTGTTTGATGACCGCCTCGGTCAGGCGGGCTTCCAGGCCGGGCTCGTAGGTCTCGTTCTCGAAGATCGGGACCGCCACTGAGCGGATCTGGGTGTCGTGCACCGGCCCGGCGCGATAGCCCGCGACCGTGCCGTCGGCGCAGCCGAAAAGCCACAGCATCGCGAGGCAGCAGGCCAGAAGCGTGCAGGCGGCGTGCTTCAATCCGCACCCTCCCCGGCTTGGGCCGGACGCGTCGACCAGCCCCGCTCGGTCAGGATCTCGCGGGCCCGCGTCGCGGCGCCAGACCTCGGGTGGTTGCGCACCAGCCGGCGGAGCGTGAACCGGGCGCTGACAGGGTCGCCCGTGCGGAGGTAGTAGCGGGCGGTGTCGAGCATCTGGGCGGCGGCGGACTCGTCGATGCGGGCGAGGAGGGACTCGTTCAGCCCGACCTCGTCGGCCTCGATCGGGTACCGATCGCGGAATTCTTCGATGAGCAGGGCCGCCTCCTTCAGCGGGGTCGCGTCGTACCGGGGGCCCTTGAACTGCGTGAGGTTCGCCAGCACCTGGCGCTGCAGGGCGCGCTTTCGGTAGCGGCTGTCTGGGAAGTTGATGCGGAGGATCTCGTACATCTCCGCCGCGAGCTTCATCTGGCGGGTGCGGTAGTAGAAGTCGGCGAGCTCGATGGCGGCGCGTTCGGCCGCCTCGCTGCCCGGCAGGCGCTGCTGCACGAGCACCAAGAGCTCCTGGGCGGTGGGGCCTGAGTCGAAAATGCGCAGCGGGATGAAGCCCTTGCGGCGCATGCCCCGGGCGTAGCGCGTCGCGATCTCCAGCTCGCGCTGGATGGCGATGACATACTCGGGCGACTCGGGAAACTTGCCGATCGCGGCCTCATACGAGAAGAGCGCCCGGTACTCGTTGCCTATCGCGGTGTCCGCGTCGCCCAGGAGCAGGTAGGCGGTGGGCAGGTACGGATTGTCGGTGTTGCGGTGCTCGCGGATCCACCGCCGCAGGCGCGAGCGGGCGAGCGAGGGCCTGCCCTCGGCGATGAACCGGCGGCTGTTGGCCATCAGGGCCGCGTCGGTGCCCGGCTCGGGCGGCTCGCCGGCGACCCAGCCCGTCTCCTCGTCGAGGGTGAAGGTGGTCGCCTGCGCGTGGGCGAGGCCGGTCCACAGGCAGACCGCCAGAGCCGCCATCCAAAGGGGCAGAGTCTTCGCAACGACCATGGGCGGAGTGTATTGGTCCGGGGCCCCCGCGTCGCGGAGAGCCGCGGATCCTCGGGCGCGACGGCCTGCGCCTGTCGGTTCGTGGGAGGGTGCTCGCAAAAAAGAAGCGACGCCCCGGTGAAGGGGCGTCGCTGGAGGGAGCAATCAGAGAGAGATCGAGATCAGCGGCGGCGGCGGCCAGTCAGCAGGGGCAGGCCGGCCAGAGCGAGCAGGCTCGCCGGGGCGGGCACGACCTCGTACTGGAACTCGTAGGAGATCTTGATGTAGTTGAAGGTGTTGTTGGCGGTGTCGATGACGATGTCGCCGGGGTCGGAGACGCCATCGATCCCGAATTCGGCCACACCGAGGTTGAAGAACGGGGTGTGGTTGCGGACGGTTTGGGGCGTCTGGCCCCGGCCGTCGAAGTAGCCGAGGAAGGTGACCGCCGTGGAGCCGCGGAGCTCGGGGTCGACGACCCACTCGCCGAACTCGGGCGAGTTGCTCATGCCGAAGTTCCACGAGAGGAACGAGATCTGGGTGCCGTTGATCTCCGTGCCCGACTGGAGCAGGGAGGGGGCCTGGTGGGCCTGGTTGTTCGGTGTGGAGGGGTCGCGGGTGGTGAAGATCACCTCGTAGCGACGCCGGACGATGTCCGGGTTGCCGCTGCCGTTTCCGCTGGGGACATCGCGCCACTCGGCGTAGATCTCCTGCCCGCTGGGGGAGGTGCCGATGGACTGCGGCCCGGCGTTGACCTCGACATCGACATCGCCGCCGCTGTTGAAGTACCCGACAGGCTGGGAAGCCGAGGGCGACCAAGCCTGAAGCGAGAGCGAGGCGGTGGCGCCGGGGGCAACGGAGGGCTGGGCATACGCCGTGGTCGCGAGCCCGGCAAGGCCGGCGGCCGCGAGGGTGCTGGTTGAAACACGCATCTTCATCTCAACATCCCTCCCCGCTTCCAGCGGGGCTTGGCCCCCGGACCGGGCCGGGGGATCTCTCTCATGCGCAACGCAACAAAGGTGTCGCGCAGCGTCGTCCATCTATCTAAGTACACCGGATCGAGCCCCGGGCCAGCAAATCAGGAAGAAAACCTACAGAACGCGCAGACGCACCGGCCCTGCCAGCCCCCAGCGGCCGCGGGTATGTTTGAATATCGTGAGGTATGGATGGGGGTGCAGGTACACTCAAGCCCATGAAAACCACCGATTCTGCGTCTCGTTCGGCGGTGATCACGGGGCTGGGGGCCGTCTCGCCCATCGGAATCGGGGTCGATAGTTATCGGAATTCATTGCGGGCCGGCGTCTCCGGTGTGCGGCCGATCGAGCCCGACGATCGGATCCGCTCCGGCGTCGCCGCGCCGTGTGAGGGGTTCGAACCGTCCGATATCGTTTCCTCGGCGGACCTCAAGCGGCTGCCGAGACTGGTGCCGATGGCGCTGGCCGCGGCGACCGAGGCGATGATCCAGGCCGGACGCCCGTTCGGCACGGAGCTGGATGTCGAGGCCGGGCGGTCGGTCGGGCTGGTGCTCGGGACCGGGGGCGGCGGGATCGACTTCACCCTCGACCAGGCCAAGTCCATCTACGCCGGGGGCAAGGCGAGCCTCTGGACAATCACCAACGCGACCCACGGCAACCTCGCGGGCGAGCTCTCGATCCGCCTCGGGCTCCGGGGCCCGAGCCTCTGCGTCTCGACCGGGTGCGCCAGTTCGTCGGACGCCGTCGGCCTGGCGATGGACCTGCTCCGCTCGGACCGGCCTGGGACGCCCGAGGCGGTGGTCGTCGTCGGGGCCGATGCCCACATCCGCTGGGAGACGCTCGCGGCGATGGAGCTGCTGGGCGTCGTCTCAACAAAGGAATGGAGCAACGAAGAAGCGCCGACCGCCTGCCGCCCGTTCGACACGAGCCGCAGCGGCTTCGTGCTCGGCGAGGGGGCGTGGGCGGCGGTTGTGGAGCGACCGAAGGTCGCGGCCGATCGGGGGGCGAGGCCGGTGGCGCGTGTGCTGGGCTACGGGTGCACCTGCGATGCGCATCATCGCGTGCGCCCCGCCGAAGACATGGCCGAGTCCGCGCGGGCGATGACGCTGGCGATGCGCGACGCGTGCGTCGAGCCCGACGGGATCGGCGTCGTGCACTACCACGGGACGGGCACCCAGCTCAACGACCGGCTGGAGACGATGGCGGTGCGTCTCGCCTTCGGCGATCACGCGTCGAAACTCGCCGGTTCGAGCTGCAAGAGCATGATCGGCCACCCGCAGGGCGCCAGCGGGATGGCGGCGATGGTGGCGACGGTCGCTGCGCTCTCGGGCGATGAGCCGTTTGTGCCTCCGACGATCAACCTGCACGAGCCCGGAGAAGGTTGCAACTTGGACTACACCCCGCTGGAATCCAAACCCGCGCCGGGCCGTGTTGCGCTTGTGAATTGTCTGGCGTTCGGCGCCAAGAACAGCGCGCTGGTGGTCGAGGGGTTCGCGTAGAGCGTCGGCTTCAGATCGCGCCGCGGAAGAAGACGAGCACGAGCACGACGAACGCGATGACGAGCACCGCGGCGATGAGCAGGATCGTCGTCGTCGTCGTGAGATCCTGCAGGCCCTTCCGCCTGAGGTTCCAGACATCGAGCTTGGCGTCGCACTTGGGGCAGCGGTCGGTGGTGTGGTCGCGGAGGTTGGCCGAGCAGGCGGGGCAATAGACATCGCGCCCGGCGAGAAACTCGCGGAGACGGTCGAGGGGATCGGGCACGGGCTCGGGCATCGGGCGACGATAGGATCGAGCGAGGAGGCCCGGCGATGGAGCTGACGCCGCTGCGGTACCTGATCGCGATCGCCGAGCACGGGCACATGACCCGCGCGGCCCGCGCTCTGGGCGTGACGCAGCCGGCGCTCTCGGCGATGCTGCGCAAACTCGAGGCGGAGGTCGGCGTCGAACTCTTGCACAGGACGGGCAGGGGTGTTGAGCCGACCGAGGCGGGGCTGGTGTTTCTCGAACACGCCCGCGACGCGGTGCGCCGGGCCGACGCGGGGGTCGCTGCGGTGCGGTCGCTGGCGGGCCTCGAACGGGGCTCGATCCGCGTGGGGGGCGGGGCGACTGCAACGGGCTACCTCCTCCCGAGCGTGATCTCGGCGGTGCGACGCGCCCATCCGGGCCTGCGATTCCTCGTGCGCGAAGCGGGGTCGGAGTCGGTCGCCTCCAGCGTGCTCTCGGGGGAGTTGGATCTCGGCATCGTCACCGAGGGTGTCCGTCACCCGCAGCGCGACGACCTCTTCCGAGTGCGGTCCGTCGCCGACGAGCTGCGGCTGATCGTCCCGGGCGGGCACACGCTGACGGGCAAGAAATCGTTCCGCTGGACGGACCTTGCGGGCGAGCATGTGATCGGCTTCGAGGCCGGCTCGGCGGTGCGCGAGCTGATCGACAACGCCGCACGCGCCCACGGCGTCGCGCTCGATGTCGTGATGGAGCTGCGCTCGATTGAATCGATCAAGCAGATGGTCGGCGCGGGGATCGGCGTCGCGTTTGTCAGCCGCTTTGCGCTCGGCGAGGGCGTCGGGCTGCGCTGCCGCGACGAACGCCTGACGCGACAGCTCTCGGTCGTGCGCCGCCAGGGGCGTGTGCCGAGCCCGGCCGCCGCGGCGTTCGAGGTGGAGCTGCTCAAGAGCCTGGGGCGCTAGCCTCCCCAGCATTCACATGAGGAGGACGGCAAGATGAGAATCCTGATCGCAAGCGACCTGCACTGCGACATCGCGGCGGCCCGACGCCTGGTCGACAAGTCCGCCGAGGCGGAGATGGTCGTCATCGCGGGCGACTTCGCCAACCAGCACGAGGGCCTGAAGGAACTGATCGACGCGATCCGCGACATCCGCTGCCCGACCGTGCTCGTTCCGGGCAACAACGAGCGCGAGGATGCACTCCGCGAGGCCTGCGAGGGCTGGCTCGGCGCGACCGTCCTGCACACCGAGCGCACCAATGTCGCGGGCTTTCCGGTCTACGGCATCGGCTGCGGCATCCCGCCGATCGATCGCGACTGGAGCTTCGATATGTCCGAGGATGAGGCCAGAGAGAAAACCGACTCACTCCACGAACGAGAGCTCACCGGCGGGATGTTCGTCACCCACTCCCCGCCCTACGGGCTCTGCGACGAAGTCGAGGGCAAGCACTGCGGCAGCAAGGCGCTCCTCGAAGCGATCCGCAAGGCCACGCCCGATGTCGTCGTCTGCGGGCACATCCACCAATCGTGGGGCGCCGAGGCGAACGAAGGCCCGACACGGGTCTACAACGCCGGGCCGGAAGGCAGGATCGTGGAGGTCGGCCCGGACATCGGCGGGCCTGCGGCGGAGGGGGCGTGAGGCTGGCATAAGCAGATTCAATCGGATACAGTATTCTCATTGATTCGATATATCATGCCAAAAGTGCGATACTTGGTCTGAACTCAGACCGATCCGGGGCGACGCCCCGAAGGAGACCGCCATGGCGACCAAACGACCCGACCCGTTCAATGCACGCTCGACGATCGAAATCGAAGGCGAGTCGTTCAGCTACGCCCGCCTCGCGGCCCTGACCGAGCAGAAGGTCGGCGATGTTTCGCGCCTGCCCTACTCGATCCGGGTGCTCTTGGAGTCGATGCTGCGCAACCTCGACGGGTTCACGGTGACCGCCGACGATGTCGCGGGCCTGGCCTCGTGGAACGCCGAGGATGTCAACAAGGTCGAGATGCCCTTCATGCCCGGTCGCGTGGTGCTGCAGGACTTCACGGGCGTGCCCTGCGTGGTCGACCTCGCCGCGATGCGCGACGCGATGAAGGCCCTCGGGGGCGACCCGTCGGTCGTCAACCCGGCGGTCGCCTGCGACCTGGTGATCGACCACTCGGTGCAGGTGGACGATTTTGCTACGCGCGTCGCCCTGACGATCAACGCGCAGCGTGAGTTCGAGCGCAACAACGAGCGCTACCGCTTCCTCAAGTGGGGCCAGGAGAGCCTGAGCAACTTCCGCGTCGTCCCGCCCGCGACGGGATTGGTCCACCAGGTCAACCTCGTGTACCTCGCCATGGGGATCTGGATGCGCGAGGTCGAGGGCTTGATCAAGATCTTCCCCGACTCGCTCGTCGGCACCGACAGCCACACGACGATGATCAACGCGCTGGGCGTGCTCGGCTGGGGCGTCGGCGGGATCGAGGCCGAGGCGGTCATGCTCGGCCAGCCCGTCTACATGCTCACGCCCGAGGTCATCGGCTTCAAGCTCAAGGGGCGCCTGCCAGAGGGCGCCACCGCGACCGACCTCGTGCTCACCGTCACGCAGACGCTCCGCGCGTTCGGCGTCGTCGAGAAGTTCGTCGAGTTCTTCGGCCCAGGCCTCGCCGAGCTGAGCATCCCCGACCGCGCCACCATCGCGAACATGGCCCCCGAGTACGGCGCCACCTGCGGCTTCTTCCCCGTCGACGCCAAGACGCTCGACTACCTCCGCTTCACCGGTCGCAGCGACAAGGATGTCAAGCGGGTCGAGAAGTACTGCAAGGCCAACGAGCTCTTCTGGACTCCCGATTCGCCCGAGCCGAAGTTCACCGCCGTGCTTGAGCTGGACTTGGCGGAGGTCCGCCCCTCGCTGGCTGGGCCGCGTCGCCCGCAGGACCGCGTGCTGCTCGACCAGATGAAGGTGCAGTGGCGCAAGGACCTCGTCGACACATTCAAGAAGCGGATCCCCGGCGAAGCGGTCGACCTCAGCACATGGGCCGACGAGGGCGGCGACACCGAGCGGTCGCAGTCCAACCCCGATCCGATGACCGACAAGGACGCCGGCGCCGTCCGCGTCAAGCTCGGCGAGGAGAGCCACCCCGAGAGCCCGGGCCAGGAGATCACCCTCCGCCACGGGTCGGTCGTCATCGCCGCGATCACAAGCTGCACCAACACGAGCAACCCCGATGTGATGGTCGCGGCCGGACTCGTCGCCCGCAAGGCCCGCGCCCTGGGCCTGCAGCGCAAGCCGTGGGTCAAGACCAGCCTCGCGCCTGGCTCGAAGGTCGTCACCGACTACTTCGACAAAGCCAACCTCACCGACGATCTCGAAGCCCTCGGCTTCCACACCGTCGGCTACGGGTGCACCACCTGCATCGGAAACTCCGGGCCCCTGCCGACCGAGGTCGAGGACGGGATCAAGCGGGGCGACCTGGCCGTCGCCTCGGTCCTCAGCGGCAACCGCAACTTCGAGGGCCGCGTGCACCCGGCGGTCAGAGCGAACTACCTCGCAAGCCCGCCCCTCGTCGTCGCCTACGCCATCGCCGGCACCGTCGACATCGACATGAACCAGGAGCCGCTCGGCGTCGACAAGAACGGCAACGAGGTCTTCCTCAAGGACATCTGGCCGACGCAGAAGGAGATCCGCGACCTCGTCGCCGAGTGCGTCAGCCCCGAGCAGTTCAAGAGCAAGTACGCCAATGTCTTCACGGGCAACGAGACCTGGAACGAGGTCCCCGTCAGCACCAGCGAGCTCTACCCGTGGGACGACGACTCGACCTACATCCAGAACCCGCCGTTCTTTGAGGGCATGAGCCAGACGCCCCCCGGCGCCAAGCCGATCCGCGGGGCGCGCGTCCTGTGCTACCTCGGCGACAGCGTCACCACGGACCACATCTCGCCCGCCGGCGCCATCGCCGAAGAGACCCCCGCCGGGCAGTACCTCAAGTCCAAGGGCGTCTCGAAGCGCGACTTCAACAGCTACGGCAGCCGCAGAGGCAACGACCGCGTCATGACCCGCGGCACCTTCGCCAATGTCCGCGTCCGCAACACCCTCGCCAAGGGCGAGGACGGTCGCATCCCCGAGGGCGGGTGGACGCGCGACTTCACCCAGGGCAAGGGCTGGGCCGCCCCCGTCCGCTACATCTACGACGCCAGCCTGAACTACAAGAAGGCCGGCACGCCGCTGGTGGTGCTGGCGGGCAAGGACTACGGCATGGGCTCCAGCCGCGACTGGGCCGCCAAGGGCGCCGCCCTGCTGGGCGTCAGAGCCGTGATCGCCGAGAGCTTCGAGCGCATCCACCGCAGCAACCTGGTCTTCATGGGCGTGCTGCCCCTGGTCTTCAAGGAAGGCCAGAGCGCGCAGAGCCTCGGCCTCGACGGGACCGAGAGCTTCGACATCCAGCTCAGCGACCCGATCGAGCCGGGCGGGGATGTGAAGGTCGTCGCGACGAAGGCGGACGGCAAGGCCCTCGAGTTCTTCTGCAAGTGCCGCATCGACACCGCGATCGAGGTCGACTACTACACCAACGGCGGCATCCTGCACACGGTGATCCGCAAGAAGCTCAACGAGGCGAAGCAGGGGGCGGGCGTGGGGTGAGCACGATCCGTGAAAGGTGAGCGCTTTGCACAGCAATCAGGAACGGCCCAGGTCGGCCATGAGCGTCAAATGCGCTGAAGCGCTCGTTCGCTATAAGAAGCGTCCTGTGCAAGAACGGCTCGCACTCTGCGGCGGGCCGGCCTGCTGAAGGATCGGCCGCCGCAGAGTGCGAAGGGCCGCGGGAAGTAAGCTTGCCGCTCGGTCGTGCTGGTTCGCTACAATGACCGAGCTTTTCGAGGGTCCGGTTCTTGACGCGGTGGTTTTCGCGCCGATTGCCGACAGATGGCCCCGATCGTGCTTGCGGTAAATGACGATCCGAATCTTTGAAGGGCACTCGCCTTCTCCCGACGACATCGCACGCGCACGCAAACTCCCGAGGGGGTCGTGCCCGCGGCGATACTGCTGGTGGTGGCGATCCCTGAAGTTCGAGTGGGATGTCCCCGTCGGGGTTGGCTGCGCCTTCGAGCGTGATCGTGACGCAGGGCGGCTGATGGAGTCGTGGCCGAACCCCGAGTTCTCGTGCTGCCGCAAGGATGCCGAGAGCCCCGTCGACCAGTACGAGCCGCGCGAGCCACACCTCCTCGAAGACGGGTTCGAGATCGGGCGTTTCGGAATGCCGAGATACGGTTGGGACGGAGCGGATTGAGTGCGGCCTGCCGCCGATCGCCCGCGCCCTCACGCCCCCGGCCAGAGCAGGCCGAAGATCAGGCCCGTTGCGAGGGCGTACACCAGGCCGTCGATCGCGTCGGTTACGAAGAACCGCAGGCGCTTGCCGAACCAGAGGCCGTTCATCATCCCGCCGAGCACATACACCAGGATGCCGCCGGTCGCGACAAGCTGGAAGACCGCGCCGAACTCGGCGCCGGGCGCCCGCGACGCGCCGGCGATGTACGCGATGACGATCGAGACCACGAGGAAGTAGAGGAAGGTCAGCCCCATGTTCCGGGCCATGCTGGGCCTGGCGGGGAACAGGTTCAGCGTGCCCCACGGGCCGGTGTCGTACAGGGCCTTGAACCGCTCGGTCTTGTACTCCTTCGGGTCCTCGCAGTTGGGGAACATGTAGCTCCCCTCCGGGATGTCGAGCTTGCGCAGCGCGTCGAGCACTTCATCCTGCCGCGGCAGGCAGGCGATGTCCTTCTTGTGGTGCGGGGCGAGCGTCCAGAAGATCGAGCTGAGGATGAACAGCAAAACGCCCGACACGACGATCGGCAGCCAGAGCGCGAGCAGGTCAGTGGCCATGGTCTGGGTCTCCATCGGCGGCCGGGCCCGGCCGCCGCGAGAGCATACAGCATCCTGGGGTATTGGAGATGATCGGGTCTGCTGCCAAGGATCGGGGGCTGCGCTTGTCCCGCCGTCCCTCCTCCCCATGCCCCGCGGGCTCATCCGCCCTGACCGCCCCCGCGAACCCGCTTACGATGAATGGCGTGCAGAAGAAACAACCCTCCGAGTTCGCGGCAGAGATCATCCAAGGCAGCGCCAGGGCGCTGGTTGCGGCGTCCGTCGAGCGCATGTTCACCAAAGACCCGTCGCTGCCGGTCCGCTGGGGGTCCGGGGCCTTCCAAAAGTGGGTCTCGGAGCTGCACGCCCGGGTCGATCAGCTGATCTCCGCCGCCCGACTGCACCGTCCGGCGGTCTTTGTCGCCAACACCGACTGGGCCCGGCGTGCGTACGCCGCCCGGAATGTCGAGGAGAAGGACCTCGCCCTCGGGCTGGTGTGCCTCGCAGAGGTGCTGGAGGAGGAGCTGCCCGCCCCCGCGGCCGACGCCCTCCGCCCGTACTTCAAGGGCGCTCTGGCCCACTTCGGCACGCCGCTGGAAGACGAGCCGAGCCCGCTGGACCGCTGCGGGGAGCACACGGATCTGGCCGTCCGGTACCTCACGCGGCTGCTGGAGGGCAAGCGCGAGGTCGCCAGCCGCCTGATCCTCGACGCGGTCGCCTCGGGCGTCCCGGTGGACCGAATCTACCTGCAGGTGCTCGGCCCGGTGCAGGACGAGATCGGGCGACTCTGGCTGGCTGGCGAGGTGCATGTCGGCGAGGAGCACTACTGCACCGCCTCGACGATGCATGTGATGAGCCAGCTCTACCCTGTCATCGCCGCGGCGCCGAAGCGCGAGGGGCGGACGGTGCTGGCCGCCTCGGTCGAGGGCAACGCCCACGAGATCGGCATCCGCATGGTCTCGGACTTCTTCGAGCTGGCGGGTTGGCGGTCGATCTACCTCGGCACGAGCATCCCCGCCGATGACCTCGTGCAGACGATGATCGACTTCGAGGTTGATGTGGTCTGTCTCTCTGCGATGCTGACGGTCCACCTCGATGTCGTCGGCGACACGATCAAAGCCGTCCGCACCGAACCGAAGACGAACGACATCCCCGTGATCGTCGGGGGCAAGGCGTTTTTGCTCGACACGGAGCTCTGGAAGGACCTCGGCGCCGACGGCTCAGAGCGGCATCCCGTCGACACGGTCGATCTCGCCGAGAAGCTCGTCACCAGAGGGCGCGCTCGGGTCTGATCTCGGCGACATCCACGCGTATATTCCGGTCCTCGCGGCCCGGCGGCGTGCCGGCCGCTCTCGTGCTCATCTGGAGACGCCAGTGGCTCGCGCCGACGCCATCGCCGGAACCGGATCCGCCCGCCGCGAGCGGGCGGGCGACGACGCCGGGCGTCTCTCGCTCCTGTCGCGCCTGGCGCTGAGCGTCTTCGGGGCGATGATGCTCGGGTTTGCGGCGCAGGTCGCGATCCCGCTCTGGCCCTACGGCCTGCCCCAATCGCTCCAGACACTGGCGGTCCTGCTGATCGCGATCGGCCTGGGCCCGAAGCTCGGCTCGCTGAGCCTGGTGATCTACCTCGGCGTGGGGACGCTGGGGGCGGGGGTGTTTGCCGAGGGCGAGGCGGGGGTCGCGGTGCTGTTCGGGCAGACCGGCGGGTATCTGCTGGGGTTTTTGCTCTGTCAGCCCCTGGTCGCGAAGATCGTGCGCCGGCGGGACGGGTCGGTGCGTGGGTGGTTGGCGCTGGTGCTGGCGGGGGTCGCGGCCCACGGGCTGATCTACGCGCTGGGCGTGCCGTGGCTCTATTTCCTGCGGAACATGGACCCCGGCCTGGACCCGATCACCTGGCGGAACGCAATTCTTTACGGAATGGTCGCCTTTTTGCCCTGGGACGCGGCAAAGACAACGCTCGCGGTCGTGATCGGACGATGGATGCTCCCGCGGGCGATGCGTCGCGTGTGGTGATGCGGACCTGTCGGCAGAGCGGTGGGTGAAGATGGGGGCTTGCCCGTATTTGTGCCCGCCGTCGAAATAGCCCCGCCGGCAGAACTGTTTACTTGAGTGATCCAACGCGTCGGGTATGACGAACAGCACGGCAGTGCTCGGTCGGCCCGAGTCCGGATCGACCCGTTCGGTGAGGCAAGCCTCGCCGGGCGGCCCCAAGTCCCCCCCCAGCCCCGGCGGTCCTGTGTAAGGCCGCTGGGGTTTTTTTCTTGCGCCCGAGGCTGTTCCAGCAAAGCCCGGACACGGCTCGGCCCGTCAGTGCGGGTCTTCGAAGCCGACGAGGCCGATCGCGACGATCTTGCCGTCGACGACGGTGAGCACGACGCGACGGGGGCCGTCGTTCCAGATGAAGGTGCGGGATTCCTCGACGAGTTCGGCGTGGCCCGGGAGGGCGTGCTCGCCGAAGCCGGGCGGGGGCTCGGGGCGCTCGTGGGCAGGGCCGAGGATGGCCTCGGCCTGGGCGAGGGTCATGCCGGTCTGGACGCGCGAGACGCGCTCGGGGGTGAGCGAGTCGGAGCGGCCGCAGCCGGAGAGGCAGCACGCCAGCAGGAGCAGGAGAGCAAGAGAGCGCATGGACGAGGATATGGAGGGGCCGGGCGCGGGGCGCTGGGACCCGGGCGCAGGGCGCGGGGGGAAGAGCCCGATCACGCGTGGGAGGACGCCGACCTCTGAGCAACGCGAAGAGTCGGGTCGGTGAGATCACCGGATGACATAGACCGATCGCAAGGAAAAGACCGTAGTGATGTAGACCGACCATGTTTCGGTCTCGGGGTCGTAGTACCACCTCGTGACCCAGTTGCCGACGAGCTCTTCGGGGTACCGGACGATCAGGTGGCACTCGGCGACGAGCGCTTCGCCGTCTCGTTCGAGCACGGCTTCGATGCCGGATGTCGGTTTGACGAGTTGCATCGGGCCTCGCGCAGCGCTGACAGCCCACCAATCGCGGTCTCTGACCGATGGATCCCTGAGTGCTCTGTTGCCATCGAACTCTTGCCGGTCCCTGATGCGCCGCACGACGACAAGTGAGCCCGCGTCGCCGGTCCCGAAGCCGTCGGGGATCAGCCGCCACTTGGTGCGTGCCCGCCAGACATCCTCGACAAACTCCGGCCACGGCAGTTCCGGCGCTGCCGGCCAGTCTTCGTAAAGACGGTAAAATGTCCGTGTCTGGGGGTCGTGATGCGGCTCTGGATGCGGCTGAAAGTAGGGATTGCGATCGATCTCATCGAGGTATGCGTCGGGCGTGGGCAGGCTGCGGACAACATAGTGGCGTGCGATGGCCTCGCGGAGCTTGCCCTTCAGTTCGTCATTCAACACATCGCCCGGGTCGTTGATGCTGTCGAGCACCTTCTCCATAAACTCGGCTTCACCGTCGGACGGGCTGACGAACGAGACCTCTTCTCGCCAAAGCCGGTGGCGTTCGACCTCCAATTGTTCCCTGAAGGTCAGCGATCTGGGCTCGCCCGATAGCTCGTGCATCCAAAGGACACGGAAGTCCTCCCCGCGAGGAATGCCGTGCAACGATGGTCCCGGCGGCGCCGCGATGGCGTGGGGCGCAAGCCCTAGCAAAGCGACGGCGAGGAGGCGAACGGCTGCGAATCGTCGGAGTCCCTGCTCGTCCTGCATCGGTGCAGCGTACAGAGACGAAAGGAACCCGTCAACACAAAAAACTGATGTTCACCCAGAGATCCGGCATCCTTCTTGGCTCGAACCCGACTCTTCGCTTCGCTCAGAGATCGGCGTCAGGGGACGGCGGACGGGGGCGGTTCTACGCGAAGATCTCCGCCAGCGCCTGCTGCCTGAACGCGAAGATCTTCTTGACATCCCGCCTCACCAGCAGCGCGTCGATCAGCGGGCCGCCGAGGTGGGCGTAGTGGACGATGTCGCGGCAGCGCGTCCGCCCCTCGCCGACCGGCTCGAAGGTGTGCTCGTGGTGCCATAGGCGGTACGGGCCCTTGAGCTGGGTGTCGACGAAGCGGACGGGCGGCTCCCACGCCGCGATGCGCGTGCGCCATTTCATGGGCAAGCCGCGGAGACGGAGGCGGTAGTCGATCAACGCGCCCTCGCGCATGTCGATCGGGGCGGGCGTGGTGACGCTGAAGCGGAGGATCGGTGGCGTGATGCGTTCGAGGTTGTGCGCGTCGGCGAAGAAGGGGAAGATCTCTTCGCGGGGCCGGTCGATGACGGTCTCGAACTCCAGCCGCACGGCACGACCTCTGAAGACACCGACGCCGGGGAGGTCCGGATCGCGGACGACGGATTCGGCGGATACTTCGGCTGGGTGCGGTGTGGTTGCGATGGTGGTCATGGCGCGGGGTATTCGGCAGGCGACCCCCTCTGGATGCCATGCGGATCGACTACTGGATCCTCGGGTCCACGAAAGCGTACAGGATGTCCACCAGCAGGTTCAGCATGATCAGCAGCGTCGAGAAGACCAGCACGACGCCCATGATCATGAACAGGTCCTTGTTGCGCACGGCGTTCACGAAGTGCTGGCCGATGCCCGGCACGAAGAAGACGCGCTCGACCACGAACGACCCGGTCATCGCCAGCGCCGTCGCCGGGCCGAGGAAGCTGAGCACGGGCAAGAAGGCGTTCTTGAGGGCGTGCTTGAAGAGGACCTTGTTCTCGCTCAGGCCCTTGGCGCGTGCGGTGCGGATGTAGTCTGCGCCCAGGGCGTCGATCATGCCCATGCGGGTCAGGCGGGCGATGTACGCCGCGAAGGGGAAGCTCAGCGCGACCGTCGGCAGGATCATCTGCGAGGGCGAGCCCCAGCCCCCGGTGGGGAGGATCGGGAGCAACACGCCGAAGAGCAAGAGCAAAACCGTCCCGATCACGAAGCTGGGCAGGCTGATGCCGATCAGCGCGATCACGAGCGTGGAGATGTCGAGGAACGAGTTGGGTTTGACGGCGCCGATCACGCCCGCGCCGATCCCGATGAACAGCGCGAGGATAATCGCGGCGATCCCCAGTGTCGCCGAAACCGGCAGCGAAGACGCGATCATCTCGTTCACCCGCCAGTCGCGGTACTGCAGGCTCGGGCCGAGGTCGAAGATGTAACGCTGGCGCGGGGCGGCGCCCGCTTCGCGCGCCGATTCGGCCTCGCGCCTGATCTCGCCTGTCGCGAGGTCGGCGAGGTACTGCACGCCCGTGGCGCTCTTGAGGTACGAGAAGTAGAAGGACCAGAAACTGTCGAGGTTGTACTGGGCGCGCATCGCCTCCTGCACCTCGGCGGGGGGCTGGCGGCCCTCGGGGTTTTCCAGGGGATCGCCGGGCACGGCCCAGGCGAGGGTCAGCGTGAGGGTGTAGATCACCAGCAGGATGAAAGGGAGCTGCGCGAGACGGCGCAGGATGGTGCTCATCATCTGCCGGCCTCCGGGCTGTCTTGGCCGGCCTGCGCCGGTGCGGCGGTGCTGTCGGGATCTCCGGCGTCGCCGTTGTCATTCACCGGCGCTCTCGGCGGCAAGGCCCTGGCGACGCCGGGGCCGATCGGCTCGTCGAACACCTGTGCGAGGAACGGGTTCTGCACCGATCGCGGGTGGCTGGTGATGCCCGAGAGGCGGTGCGGGTCGAACATGTAGACATTGGAGTAGTGGAAGACGGGCGCCATCGGCAGGTCGTCCTCCATGATGATCCGTTCGGCCTCATGCAGCAGCTCCATCCGCCGGACGGGGTCGGCCTCGATCGCGGCCTTGTCGAGCAGGGCGTCGTACTCGGGGTTGGAGTATCTGCGGTCGTTGTTGCCGTCGCCGGTGCGGTTGATGCCGAGGAAGGTGGAGGGGTCGCCGTAGTCGCCGTACCAGCCGGCGCGGGCGGTCATGAAGTTCTGGTTCTTCAGGTCGTCGCGGAAGACCTGGAGGTCCTTGGCGACCAGGCGCGTGGAGACGCCGAGGTTGGTCTCCCAGCTCGACGCGACGACCTGGGCGATCAGGTCGTGCCCGCCCTCCTGGTTGAACAAGAGCTCGACGGTGGGGAAGCGCGAGGGGTCAGAGCCCATGCCCATGTCGCGCATCGCTTCGATCAGGAGCTCGCGGGCCTCGTCGGCGATCTCGCGACGCTCCTCGGGGGTCGACGCGTCGCAGACCGAGCGCAGGCCCCGAGGCGGCTCGTACCCCGCGACCGAGCCGGGCGGCGTCAGCGAGTACGCCTTGCGCTCGTCGATCCGGCGCACATCCCGCACGATCGCTTTCCTGTCGATCGCCATGGAAAAAGCGCGCCGGACCCGCGCGTCGCGGAAGGGGTTGTCGCGCCCGTCGTTGAGCTTGTCGTTGCAGTTGAAGTTGTAGAAATAGCTGCCGAACGCCGGGATCACATGGATGTGCAGGCGCGGGTCGGGCGGGAGGTGGCGGTCGATCTCGAACTGGTCGTACCCCTTGGCTCGCAGCTCCTCGACGAGCCCCTTGTGCTTCTCGTAGTAGGCCTTCTTGGCTTCCCACATGGCGCCGCGGTAGGCGACCTCGACATTGCTCATCCAGTCGATGCGCCCGGTCTGGAAGGCGAGGACCTGGGCGTTGCTGTCCTCGATCGAAGGGGTCTCGATGCTCTGGATCTTCAGCGCCTCGCGGTTCCAGTAGTGGGGGTTCTGCTCGAAGCGCATGTCGCGACGGAATCGCCACAGCGTCAGCTCGAACGGCCCGTTGGAGACGATGTGCTCGGGCTTGGTCCACGCCCCGAGGATCACGAGCGTGCCGGTCACGGGGTTCGGCTCCTCGAAGCGGCTGACGACCGGCTCGTACACCGGGTACATCGTGCCGAAGGCGCAGATATCGAGGAAGTAGGGCGTCGGGCGGTAGACGGTGATCTCGAGCGTGCGGTCGTCGATCGCTCGCATGCCCACGCCGTTGTCCAGCAGCCAGGGCGAGTTCTCGTCGTCCAGGCCGAGGGCTTCGCGGCGTTGGGGATCGGTGATGCGGGCGCGGGCGGCCTCGCCCGAGAGCCCGTGCTCGAAGGCGTCGACCGCTTCTCGGTAAAGCGCTTCGGCCTCGGCCCGGTTTCTCTCGGCCCTGGGCCGGGCCTGGTATTCGCTGAGCATCGCCTGGCGGAGCTTGTGGAACTGCTCGGCCCCGCGGACGAGCTCGAAAAACTTCATGTAAGGCGAGGCGGTGTCGGGCAGCATGCCGCGCCGCCACGAGTAGACGAAGTCGCTGGCGGTCACCGGGCTGCCGTTGGACCACTTGGCGTTGTCGCGCAGAAAAAAGGTGTAGACCTCGCGCGTCGCGGTGCGCTGCTGGCCACTCTCGTCGAGCACGGGGCCGCCCATCGCGTTGACGAGGGGCTCCTCGACTCGCCTGATCTCCCAGCGTTCGGCAACGCCGGGCTGGACATCGAAGCCCCAGGAGAAGATGTCGGTCTGGACGAGGCCCTCGAACAGGATGCGCGTAGCGCGCAGGTCCTGCATCCAGCTCATCCGCTGGGGGTCCAGCGTGTTCACATCGCTGGCGTTGATGAAGACGAAGTCCGCCCTGGGGGGCGAGCGGTCGAGGCCGATCACCACCCCGAGCAAAAGCACGAGCGCAAACAACGGAACCAGGAGGCGTGTCATCGCCCGTAGGGTAACCGCCGGCGCGGGGGCTGTGGGCGCTCTTAGCGGGGGAACTGGCCCGTGCTGAACTCGAACGGCGGACGCACGAGCACGCCCTGAGCGCCGATCACCTGGTCCGCGGCGGTGCGGAAGCGGTCGCGACGGCCCTCGGCGCCCATCGCGTCACGCAGGCCGAACTGGCGGCGCTGGGCCCGGGGGTCCAGCAGGCTCCACGCGAAGACAACCACATTCTCCGACGCGCCCACGATCTGCTGCAGACGCTGCACCTCGTCGGAGTTCAGGCCCCCCCCGGCGTTCAGGCGACGGTCGGCGTAGGCGATAAGCTGCCCGCTGAGCAGGCCCGAGGCGCGCAGCGCCTCGGGCGAGAGCGCGCCGCGGTTGACGCTGGCGAAGACGGTCTCGGCGCCGCGGAGCATCGAGAGCTCCATCTCGGCGTTGGGACGCGCGGCATCGGCGTTCTGCACACGCTCGGCGAGGCGATCGCCCAGGAGGCGGGTCGCGGCGTTGCGGAGGTTGGCGAACTCGCGACGCTGGTTGGTCGCGCCCGCGCCGATCGAGCGGATCACGCGGTCGAGCACCAGCGGGTTCTCTTCGCTCTGGAGACGCTCTCCGAGGCGGTTGACGAGGTTGGTGAGCTGCTGCTCGTTCATCGCCGGCGCGCCCTCGGCCGCCACGCGAAGCGTCTCGCCCATGGACGAAGCCGCGGCGTAACGGACCACCTCGTCCTCTGAGGCGAGCCGTTCAATCGCCAGTTGTGCGGCGGGGCTTGTCGCCAACTCGCCCGCGAGCAGGAGGGCGATGGTCGCCACGCCACGATCCTCGTTGTCGGCCAGACGCCGGAGCTCGGGCACAAGCTGCGAGCTGTAGGCCAGGCGGAAGCTGACGGTCACCCCGCGGGCGGTCAGCGGCCTGCGGAGCTCGCGCCGCGCGGCTCGACGATGGTCGATGTTCTCGGCCGTCAGCCTCGGCAGATGCTCGTTGACATAGGTCCGCACCTGGCGCACCTCGTCCTGCGTGAGCTCCGAGGGCTTGGAGATCAGCCCCTCGGGGATCGAGGCGCGTCCGGCCTGGGCCATCGCGGGGAGGGCCGAGAGACAGACCACGCCGAGGGCGAGGATCACGCTCAGCCCGCGGAAGCCGCGGACCCGCGCGGGGCGTGCAGTCACGCTCGCGTCATGCACCTGTTGATTCCTTCCGAAAGAAACATCGGCGTGCGGGGCCCGGCCCGAACGCTCGGCGCGCCCGTCGTGGACGCGACGAAACCTACCAGCGGCCGGGGGGCCGGTCAACCCGGCAAGGTCCGCTCCGGACCCCGCCTCGGATCTGTCAGCCCGTCTGCAGCCCATCAATACACCTCCGTGAAGACACGCCGGGTCGGCCGGATCTTCTTGTGGAGCATCCGTCGGTCCCACGAGCGGATATCGGACATCGCCTCCGCGTCCACCTCCAGGTACTGCTCCAACGCGTGGTCGGGCAGGATCTGGGCCAGCTTCTGGAAGATCCCGATCTCCATGCCCGCGACGCCGCAGATGTAGATCAGCGTCCGCTCATGACGCAGCAGGGCTTCGAGCCTGTCGCGTTCGGTCTGCAGGCGGTCCTGGACATACATCGGGTCGTGCCCGTCGGGCTGGTTTTCGCGGCTGATGGCGGTGAGGTAGGTGAACTTTTCTGAGCGGGCGTCCAGATCCGTGAACCGGCCGTGGTAGAGCAGGTCCGAGCGGTAGGGCGAGCCCATCACCAGCACGGTTTCAGAGGGCATGCCGCTTGCGTCGAGGTCGCCGAGCATCCCCCTGAACGGTGCGATGCCGGTGCCGGTGGCGAAGAAAAGGTAGTCGTGGGCGGCGGGGTCTTCGGGGAGGACGAACCGCTTGCCGCTTGGCCCGGAGAGGCGGATTTTCTCGCCCACCTGCAGGTCGGCGAGGTAGTTCGAGGCGACGCCGAGGAAGAGCTTGCCCGTCTCCCAGTCTTCGTCGATGGTTCGTTTGACGGTGGTGGAGACGACGGCGCCCTGGCCGTCCTCGCCGGCCGAGGGGCAGGCGAGGGAGTAGAGGCGCAGCTTGTGGGGCTTGCCCTTCTCGTCGTGACCGGGCGGGAAGACACCGAAGGACTGCCCGGCGCGGAACCCGCCGGCGAGGGGCGTGCCCGAAACATCGATCTCGATGTGGCGGACGAACCCGGCGCTCTTGCGTTCGGTGCAGCGTTCGTTGGAGACAACGACCCCGAGAACGGGGTCGTTCGGCTTGACGGTGTTGAGGCGGACCCCCGGGAGCTTGGGCTCTCCGGGGATCGCTGTGGTCTTTGTGGGAGTCATCGACGGATTGTTCGTACGCCGGGGTCGAGAAGATGTTCGGGAGAGATCAGCCCCCGCCAGCGGCGCCCATCATGGCTTGCTGCATCGCGGTGGCGAAGGCCTGGTCGAACCGCTGGAAGCTGTCGATCTCGCCGCGCTCGACGCGCTGGGCGAGCTGGCCCATCGCGCGTCCGAGGGCCTGCTGCATGTTGGCGATCATCGAAGGGTCCATGCCGTCCATCGGAGGGAAGGCGAGCCTCCACTGTCCGTCAACCTTGCGGGCGAGGAGGAAGTCGACCAGCATGCCCGGCAGCACGGCCGGCCCGGCGACTGACGCTTCTTCGTCATCGAGCACCGAGACCCTGAACTCTGCGACCGTGGTGTTGCGATAGTCGGGGATCTCGACATTCATCGCGGCGGCCTGCGCAAAGAAGGCGGTGTCTTCAAGACCCTGCCCGAAGCGGTCCTGCAGCGCGTTTTCGAGGCGCGCCGCGCCTTCGAGGCCCGACACCGTTGCGTCGAACACGCGTCGCTCGTTGGAGCCTTCGATGTGGTACAGCCCGCGGAGGTCGCCGAATCGGTCCTCCTGCATCGCAGTCAGGGCACGCTCAACGAGCGAGCGGATCTGCTGCTCATTGGAGGGGGCGCCACCACCGGCTTGCGCCTGCCCACCGCCGCCCTGCTCACGCCCGCCAACCTGCGGCACCTCGTCGCGCGTCAGGATCTGCGTCAGCAATCGGCGTGCATCGCGGAGCTGGGTCTCAAGGTCGACCTGGTCGGCCCGGCCGGCCTCGACCGCTTCGGCGTAGGCGGCAAGGTCGTTCAGACGCTTGGCCGCAAGCTCGAGCAGCGCGTTGCCCCGGTCGTCTTCGGCGCGGACGCCTTCGAGCCTGCCCGCGGCCTCTGCGAACGACTCGCGGGCGGCCTGCAGCGCCTCGGTCCGGGCGGTGCGTGTCCGCTCCAGCGCCTGGCTGACATTGCTCTGCGCCTCGCCGCTCTGGAACATCGGCAGCGCCGACGCGGATTCGAGCACCTGCGCCACCCGCCCGTTCAGCAGGGCGTGACGCATGTGGATCGCGCCGGCGATCTCGTTCGCCTGGGTCGCCGCCAGCGCCGAAGATGACCGCAGCGTTCTCGCGGCGGCGGTCGCCCTCGATGCCGCCTGCTCGGCGGCGCTGAGCGCCTTCTCTCGCTCGGCGCTGATCGTTTCGTGCACGAACGAGACGAGGCCCGCCTCTGCGGCCTTGACGAGCATGTCCAGGCGTGCTGGCATCTCCGTCTCGTCCCGCTGCGAGAGGGCCTCGCGGAGGGCGCGACCGAGGTCGCCGGCGTGCCCCGAGCCGCCGCCGAAGAGGGCCTGGGCGAGCTCCGCCTGCGCCCGCTCGGCGAGCCGTCGGGCCTCGTCGGCCGCCTGGTTGGCCTGCTGGCGGACCTGTTCGAGGTGCTCGATGGCGGTGGTGGTGGCGGCGACCTCGCTGCGGGCCGCGTCGACACGCGCCGTCGCGAGCTTGATCTGACGCTCAACCTGATCGATATCGAGCTGGATGAGCTCGGCGTCGTAGGCGTGCCTGTCGGCGACGCGCCGGACACGCTGGGTCTCGTGGGCCAGACGCTCGCGATCTTCGCCCGACGCATTGGAGGTCCGCGCGTCGAGCTCGGCCTGGCGGCCCCGCTCGGTCCCTTCCAGCGTGACCTTCTCGCGAAGCCGGGTGTTTAGCTGGTCGCGCTGTGCCGTCAGCTCCGCGAGCTCCGAGCGACGCTGGTTGAGCGTCTGCTCACGCCCGGTGGACTGGCGGCGGAGGTCCTGGAGCAGTTGGTCGTTGGCGAAGGCGGTCCGCTCGGCCTGCGAACCCGCCCGCTGGGAGGCACGGATGAGCTGGTCGGCGTGGTCTGCGCCGGTCTGGGCGAGCTGCTCGTAGCCCAGGAGGCGCCGGGCGTCGATGATCGCTTCGCCGAGGTAGGTCTCGGCGATGAGCAGGGCCGAGGCGGCCTTCTCACCTTCGAGCATGCTGCCCGAGCCGATCTGCGCGGGGGCGCGGATGTCCTGCTGGAGGAGGCGTCGCGTCTCGTCGGGCGCCGTCTCGGCGTGTCCGCCGCGCGTCGCGAGCATCTTCATCGATGCGTCACGGACGCTGTCGCCGGGGGTCTCCCGGTCGCAGGCGGCCATCGGGAGGGCGACAGCCGCGGCGAGCAGGATCTGGATCCGGCGCCGGGCGGCGCGTCGGGGCGGATGGTTGGCCATCGTCGGGGTCTCCGCGTGCGGGCACATTGCAGCTTTGACGGCGCAGTCCGGGCGCCGGGATCGCGACTGTAGCACAAATCGCCGGGGCGCGGCACCAAGGCCGCCCGCCGCCCCATGCGCCGGACACAACACGATCCGCAGCGGCCGGGAGAACGGTTGCAGCAGGGACGCAGAAGGAGGCTTGATTGGCGTATGGACGGGTGTTGGGTCAGTCGCTGTCGGTCTTGGCGGGCGAACTCACCAAGGTCTTCAAAAGCCAGTCCCCGATCGCCCCGAGCGCCTCGGGGGCGACCGGGCCGTCAAAGCCCGGCTCGTTCGGAGAGCCGACCCTCTTGAAATTGTGGCTCGCGCCCTCGATGAGTTGGATCCGGGTCGGCACGCCCGGCCGGCCGATGAGCGCGGCCTTCAGCGGGGGCAGATCGTCGTCGACGGTGACCTGGGCGTCGTGCTCGCCCTGCACCACCAGAACCGGGCCCTTGTAGCCCGAAGCGAGCTCGGCCGGCTCGACCGTGAAGTACGCGTGGAGCACATCGAGGCTCGACGGATTGAAGAGCGAGGCGAGGGCCGGGTGCAGGTCGTCGGGCGCCGTCCGGTCGGCCCGGATCGAGTCGATCGCCCGGTCGAGGTCCTTGCGGATGGTCTCTCGCAGCGCCGCATCGGGCACCTGCTGGGGCAGCAGGCGGTCGAACTGGTCCCGGAGCACATGGTCGAGGCGTCTACCCGTGGTCCCCGCGAGTACGAGCGCGGGCGGGGCCTGCTCGCCCATCCGATCGGCGAGCGCCAGGGCGATCAGCCCCCCCTCGCTGTGGCCGAGGACCGCGACGCGGGAGGCGTCGATCCCGTCCCGGGCCCGGAGGGCTTTGAGGGCGGCCTCGGCGTCCTGCACGAAGTGGTCCCAGGCGAAAAACGCGGCGACCTCGTCGGGCGTGCGGGGCCAGAGCCCCGCGTTGGCGTGGGCGGCCCGCTTGTCGAAGCGGAACGAGGCGACACCCCGCGAGGCCAGATCGTCGGCGATCTGGCGGAGCAGGTCGGTCTTGAGCATCGGGGGCTGGTTGCCGTCGCGGTCGGTCGGCCCCGAGCCCGGCAGAAGGAGCACGCCCGGGAACGGCCCGCCCTCGCCCGCAGGGAGCACGAGCGTGCCGGGGAGCTCGATGCCCCCGGCCCCGGTGAATGTGAGTTCAACAGCCCGTGGCTCGGCCTTTTTCGCTGCGGCTTCTTCGGGCGTCTGGCTCAGGGCCGGGCCCTGGGCGAGGAGCAAGGCGACGGCGCCGAACGCCGCGGCGACGCGGCGTCGGTTTGCTGGGCGTGTGTCGGTCATCGGTGGTCCTCCGGATCGCTGGGGGTTCGCCCGGCTGTTTGGAGGATCGGGAGGCCCGATTTCAGCGCGGGCCGGGCGGCTCGTCGGGCGGGGTGTACAGGTCGTGCTCCGGCTTGGGCAACTCGTAGGTGATCGGGTAGTCCGGGCGGGGCCGGTACATGCTGTTGATCCAGCGGACGCTGTCACGGAAGCGGGGGTCCTCGGGCGAGCGGAGCAGCGGGCGCCAGGGACGCTCGCGGTCGAGCTCGATGATCCGCGGGTGGGGGAACTTGGAGGTCTCGCGCGGCAGGGCGAGCTGCAGCAGGCGGGACTGCTCGGGCTGCTCGTAGTCGATCAGGGGCTCGCCGTCCTCGAACCGGAAGTTTTCGACGATGAAGAAGTTGGTGTAAACGGTCTCGTCGCGGTTGGGGTGCTGGCCACGGAGCATCAAGCGTCCGGCCTCCTGCCCGCCGTGGCAGTCGTTGGTGGCGCAGCCCCTGAAGAGCCATGCGGCGTGGACATCGCGCCTGAAGCGTTGGAAGGCCTCGGGGTCGCCGACGACCTCGACTTCGGCGTACAGGTCGCGGGCCTGGACGCGGAACATGAGTTCGAGCACCCGTTCTGGCCTGGTTCGATACAGGGCCTGGAGGGCTTCGGGGGTGGTGGGCATGCCCCGGGCGTCGGAGTAGTTCTCGATGAGGCGTTTGACGGTCTCTCGCTTGATGCGGATGCGGGGCGGGTCGGCCAGATCGATCTCGTAAACCTTCAGGAGGTTGATCTGCTCAGAAGAGAGGAGGGGGAAGCCGTTGCGATCGCGTCGGTTGGTCGGGCGGTCATTCTCGTCCTCCCGCTCGCGATGGCGCTCCTCGCGCCGGCTCTCGGCGAGCCTGGCCTGGGCCCGCAGCAGGGGGAGGCGCTGGATGACCTCGGGCTGGCCCGGGACGCGTCTGAGGAGGGCCTCGGCCTCCTCAAGGGCGGTGGTGTGGGCCCCGTTGGCGGTCAGCCAGTCGATGAGGACGACGAGCTGGTCCACCTCGTAGTCGTCGATGGCGGCCCGCATCTCGCGGTACCGCTCCATGATCGGGTCGAGGAACTGGATCGAGCGGACCCGGGTCGCCGGGTAGGTGGTGCTCACCCCGCGGATGCGGAGGACGACCTCGGCGTTGTCGCGGTGGACGAGTTCGCCCCGGACGGTGGTCCCGTCGCGGAAGGTGACGATGCACTCGCGTCGTTCTTCGTCGCCGGGGTCTTCTCGCTGGGGATCGAAAGCGACAGGGGTGAGCCAGCGATCTTGCCCGGTCGGGGCGAGATTCTGGAGGACGGCGGCCCCCACGAGAACGGCGCCCGCCGAGGCGGCCAGCACGCAGAGGACGCAGCGTGCCGTCCGGAGGGATCGGCGGGGTGGGCGGGGGTTGCTCATGCGTGCATTGTGCGCACGCCGAGGCGGAAACGCCAGTCGGGGGTCAGGCGGCTTTTGCGGGGATGAGCGTGCGGATCCGCTGAAGGACCCAGCGATCGTCCTCTCTGGTGACGGTGGCGATCTTTTCCAGAGGGGTGACCGACCCGGAGGTGAGGTCCTCCAGGACGGGGACGCCCTTGTCGTCGGTGCGGACGGTCACCGGACCCTTGACGGCGCTCTTGAAGAGGCAGCGGTAGGGGCCGATGAGGATGACCGTCCCCCGGTGGATGATCCTGTGGACGGTGATCGAGGGCTCTATGAACCGCTCCATGGTGTCGGCGGTCTCGCCCAGCCCCTGCATGAGCCGCGAGATGGCCTGCTCGCAGGTCTGGACGGCGAACTGGAGCTCGGTGAGCTCTTCGGCGAGCGAGCCGCTGGGCTTGGCGCCGCCCGCCTTCTTGAGGGTCTCGTAGCGTGTCTTGGAGGCGTCTCGTTTCTCAACGAGCGCCTCGTACCGATCCAGCCCGGCGCCGGCGAGGCGTTCGAGTTCGTCGAGCACGCCGAGACGGACGGTGGTGGTGAGCTCCGATTCGGCGCCGATCTGGGCGCACTCGCCCGAGCCGCCGAGGCCGACCTCGCCCCCGATGATGACGGCGGCGGGGGCAGTGAGCTTGCCGCCGACGCGAACCGTGGCGTCGTTGATCTCTCTCTCGGCGGTGAAGTTTCTGCCGACGAAGACGAGTGTGGCGTCGATGTACTTTGCGTGCAGGTCTCTGCCTGCGCGGATGACGCCCTTCTCGCGTCCGGCCACGCCTCTGGCCAGCGTGATGTCGAAGCGGGCGTCGAGGGTCGCGGCCTCGACGAGTTCGCCGACGGTCAGCGAGCCCTTGCATCGGACGGTGAACCGGTCCTTGACGCCCTTGGAGACATTGACATTGCCGGGGAAGTCGATGTTGCCCGTGGAGAAATCGACGCCCCCGGAGATGTTCAGCTCGCGCTCGACGCGGATCTCGACGGGGCCGGCCATCAGGTGCCCGCTGTGGGACGCGGAGATGACGCCCTGCTCGTTGATGCGGACGGAGCGGTCGAGCTTGACGCGGGCCTTCTTGCCTTCCTTGGCGGCGATCACGCGTCCGGTGACATCGACGCCGTCGGTGCCATCGGTCTTGGGCATGAGCCTGCCGATGCGCTGGGCGGCGAGGACGACGACGAATGCGGAGCGGTTGTAGTGGTCCGCGTTGCCGTCTTCTGCGCCGGAGGGCGGCTCGGGCGGCGCTTCCTGCTTGCGCTTCGCCTCGTCGAGCCTTTCCTGGATCTCGGGGTCGATGACGACCCTGGCGTCGGAGCCGTGCTCGACAGGCTTGCCCTTGGCGACGACGCCCTCGTGGTCTTTGTCGGGCGCCTGGCGGACGCCGAGCAGGAGGGCGTCGATCGCGGCGTTGTCGATGGTCTGGGGGCAGACGCCCGCCTCGACGAGCGCGGCGTGGACGCCGGCGCGATCGAGCGCGTCTGGGTCGGCCCCGGCGGAGATGCGCACCGACGCCGTCAGGCGGTCTCCCGCCTGCAAGACCCGGATCTTGTTGGAGGCATCCTGTTCGGGCATGCCTACTCAGGCATCGCGGTCAGGCCGCGATGCCGGCCTTTGAGAGTGTTTCTGCGATCCGCTGCGAGAGGAGGTCGGGCGTGAAGGGCTTGACAACATAGTTGTTGACGCCGGCCTTGATGGCCTCGATCACGCGTGCCTTCTCGGCCTCGGTGGTGACCATGATGATGGGCGTGTTCTTGTCCTGGGCCCTGTAGGCCTTGACGAACGAGAGCCCGTCCATGTTGGGCATGTTCCAGTCGACGAGGAGGAGGTCGGGCTTGAAGGCGCCGACCTTGGACAAGGCGTCCTGCCCGTCGCAGGCCTCTTCGAGCTCGGTGTACCCGAGCTGGGTGAGGACGGACTTCTGGATGTTCCGCATGGTCTTGGAGTCGTCGACGAGCATGATGCGCATGGCTAAACCTCCCTGTGTGCTGCGCTCACGCGCTGGCGGACGCCGCCTGTGTCGGGGCGTTGGCGTTAGTCTTGATGGCGATCTGGATGGCGACCTCCCCGCAGTCGGTCATGCAGGGGATCTCGATGACGGGGACATCCGAGGTGTTGGCGATCAGGTGGCCCGAGCCGACAACGACCGAGGGGCAGGAGATCGACACCTTGGCGCCGTCGAAGTTGGCCTTGGCGCCGCCGGCGACCATGTTCACCAGCTCGCCGATGGCGTCGGCGAAGTCCGGAGAGTCGGTGCCCAGCTCCTCGCCCGCGAACAGGGCGACGACGCGCTTGGCCGCATCGTCGGGGAACGACAGCACGACCGACCCGACCACATCGCCCGACATCCCGATAATGCCCGAGACATCGTAACCGGTGTTCTTGCCCGCCTTGACGCGGGGCTCGCCGATCTGCATCGGCAGCTGCAGCATCGTCGAGAAGACATTCTGGACGCTCTGGATGAACGGGGTGATGAACCTGGCTTCCATGTCTGGTCCCTTCCTAAGGGTGGGGGCGCAATCGGGGGTGTTTCTTTTTTCGTCCGTTCAGGCCGCCCGCTGAAGCTCGGGTGCCTTCCTACCTTCGGCGGCGCGGATCAGTCCGGACGCATCGATGATGAGGCTCACGCCGCCGTCGTCCCGCACGGTCGCCCCGCTGAGCGGTCCGGCGCGTCCCACGGCTTCGAGGGGCTTGATCACGATCTCCTGCTGCCCGATAAGCTCGGAGACCTGCAGCCCGATCTGGCGTTCGTTGACTGAGAGGATCACGACGAAGGGCGTCTCGGTCCGGCGCTCGGGCGGGTACTCGAAGGCGTCGAACGCCGAGATCAGGGGGAGCACCGAGCCCCGCGTCTTGAGCACAGGGCTGTCGCCGATCGAGTAGACCATCTCGTCGGACGGCCTGAGGATCTCGACGACATTGTCCAGCGGGATCGCGTAGATCTCGTCGGCGACGCGGACCATCATCGCCTGCATGATCGCGACGGTCAGCGGGATCGAGATCGTGAAGGTCGTGCCTTGGCCGGGCGTCGAGCTTACATCGATGGTCCCGTTGAGTTTGCCGATGTTCGTGCGGACGACATCCATGCCGACGCCGCGCCCCGAGAGGTCCGAGACCTGTTCGACCGTCGAGAATCCTGCTTCAAAGATGAAGCGGAAGACATCGCGGTCGGGCAGGGCGTCGACCTCCTCGCGTGTCGCCAGGCCGCGCTCGACGGCCTTTGAGGCGATGCGAGCGCGGTCCAGCCCGCGTCCGTCGTCTCTGACGAAGATCCGCACATGGCTGCCCTGGTTGCTGGCCTCGAGCACGATGGTGCCTTCGGGGCTCTTGCCGGTGGCGCCGCGCTGGTCGGGCGTCTCGAGCCCGTGGTCGGCGCTGTTGCGCATCAGGTGGACGAGCGGGTCGCCCAGGGCCTCGATGACGGACTTGTCGACCTCGGTGTCGCCCCCGATGATCTTCAGGTTGATCTTCTTTTCGGTCTTGTCGGCCAGGTCGCGGATGAGGCGCGGGTAGCGCCCGAAGATCTTGTCCAAGGGCTGCATGCGTGTGCGCATCACCGCGAGCTGCAGGTCGCCGGTGACGCGGTCGAGATCCTCGGCGGAGGCGTTGATCTGCTCGCAGAGGTCGGTGTCGCCCTTCTGGGCCGCGCCGACACGCCGGGCAAGGGCGGCGACGCGGTTCTTCTGCAGCACCAGCTCGCCGACGAGGTTCATCAGCGACTCCAGCCGCCCGACTTCCACGCGGATGGTCTGCTCGATGACCTGCTTGGCGCCCGGTCGCTTGGCGCCGGGGTCATCGCCAGGCGCCGCTGCGCTCAAGGCGTCCGCGGCGTCGGCGAGCTTGAGCTCGGGCGAGCCGGCCAGTTCGGGCTGGTCAGAGAGCACGCCGTCGAAGGCGAGGGCGCCTTCGGCATCGGTATCGGCCGGGAGCGAATGCGCCTCGTCGAGCGGCTTGCCGGCGCAGACCAGCGTCAGCCGCTCGATGAGCGCGTCGGTCGGCCAGTCGTAGAGCGTCGCCTGCTCGATCCCGTCGGCCTGGAGCGTGAGCAGGAGCGAGAGGGCGGCCAGGCGCGGACGGATCTGCGCGATCGCGTCCTCGTCGGCGTCTTCGAGGTGGGCGGCCGCGTCGCGCAGGGCGGTCGAGAGCCGCGTCACCGGCTCGAACTCGAAGAAGTCGACCGATCGGACAAGGTCATCGGATGCCGCCGCGAGCGCCTCGCCCGCCTCGCGGCGTGACTCGGGATTCGCCAGCGGAACGAGGCTGTCATTGATGGTGTCGAGCGTCTGGCGGATGTCGGGCGCGAGGAATTCGACGAGCGCCATCTTGTCGGCGGGCAGGTCGATCGGGGTAGTTGCGGCGCCGAGGGGTCCGACGGGGGGAGCCCCGGACGCTTCTTGCGCCGGGGTTTCGGTGTCGGCGGCGCCGGCCTCGCGCCCCTCACCGAAGGCGGTGAGGCCCTCGACGAGGTCCGGGTCCGGGGCTTCGAGGTCTTCGCCGGCGGAGAGCTGCTGGAACTGACGGGCGAGCAGGTCGACCGTCTGCAGCAGCATGTTCATGCACGGGCGGTCGACGACGGCTCTTCCGGTCCGCGCAGCGTTGAGCGCGGTCTCTGCGGCGTGGGCGATCGCGACAAGATTGGTCAGCGCGAGGAAGGAGGCGCTGCCCTTGACGGTGTGCAGCGCGCGGAAGATCTGGTTGAGCAGGTCCGGGTCGGTCGGGCTGCTCTCCAGCGAGACCAGGTCGCCTTCCAGACCTTCGAGCAGCTCGCCGCACTCGGTCAGAAAGTCCTGGATGATCTGAGGATCGAAGCCCCCCGCGCTCATATGCGATTCCTTTCGGGCGTTGTGTCAGGCGGCCTTCTTGAGTTCCGCGCCGCGCTTGCGGTAGCAGAACGCGCGGGGGATAGGCGTCGGTTCGAGGGTGTCGTTGATCCCTCGGAGGCTCTCGGAGTGCCCGATGAAGAGGTACCCGTCGTCGGCGAGGGTCTCGCTGAACATCTGGGAGACCTGCTTCTTCATGCCCTCATCGAAGTAGATCATGACATTGCGGCAGAAGATGACATCGAAGGTGCCGTGGCGCCGGGCGGCGAGGCGGTCCTTGAGGTTGTGCTGCTCGAAGCGGACCATCTGGGCGATGTCCGGCCGAATGCGGTAGGCGCCGGCGGGCAGGGGCTGGAAGTAGCGCTGCAGGATGAGCGGGTTGGTCGAGCGGAGCGCGTAGTTGGTGTACAAGCCCTCTTGGGCTGCCTTGAGGACTTTGGCGCTGATGTCGGTCGCGAGGATCTCGATCCGCCAGTCGCCCAGGCGCACGCCGAGCGTGCGTTCGAGCATGATCGCGAGCGTGTAGGGTTCTTCGCCCGAGGAACAGGCGGCCGACCAGAGGCGGAGCCGCTTGGTGCGCGCTCTGGCGTCGAGCAGCAGCGGGAGCACCTGCTTCTCGAAGACCTCGAGCTGGGGCTCGTTCCTGAAGAACGAGGTCTCGTTGATGGTGATGCGGTTGAACATCTCCTGGAACTCGTCGCTCTGGTAGGGGCCCATCGTCAGGAAGGCGATGTACTGCGTGTAGTTGTCGATCTCCAGTTCGGCCAGTCTGTGGCCGAGCCGCGATTCGAGCACATACCGCTTGTTCTCCGGGAAGTGGATGCCGGAGCGTTGGTAGATGATGTCCGCGAGCCTCTTGAACTCGGACTCGGTCATCGAAGGGCGCGTGGTTGTGCTCATCGCAGGTGTTCCCGTTTCTTTGCTTTCAGAGCAGGCGATCAGGCGGCGACGCTGGAGGTCTGGGTCTCGTCGACCATCCGGGCGTCGAACAGACGCGAGAGGTCAAGCAGGATCAGCAGCCGGTCCTCGAGCTTGCCGACGCCCGCGATGAACTCGGAGTTGATCGAGCAGACCATCTGCGGCGCCGGCTCGACGATGCTCGACGGGATGCGGAGCACCTCGTGCACGCGGTCGACGATGAATCCGATCACCCGCCCGTGCACCTCGACCACCACGATCCGGTTGTGCTCGGTGCGCTCGCTGGCGTCCAGGCCGAACCGCTTGCGCAGGTCCAGCACCGGGATGATCTTCCCGCGGAGATTGATCACGCCCTCGACCTCCGGGGGCGACTGGGGCACCCGCGTCAGGGCCATCATCCGGTTGATCTCCTGGACGGCCAGGATATCGACGGCGAACTCCTCGCCCGCGACCTCGAAGGTCACAAGCTGCAGCTGGTCGTCGCCCCCGTGCTCGCCCCCGTTTTCACCCATGGGCCCGGTCTTGTCGGTGATCGAAAGATTCTCGTTCATGGTTCGATTCTCCGTACGGACGGCCGGCGCGGCCCCCGTCGACTGCTGGCTATCGACCCCGCGAGCGTCCGCCTTGACGGGCCGGGGGCGAACTTCGTGCACAAGGATCACGAAGCCGACCGCAACGCACCGGCCCCGGGTCTGACCGACGCGACGACCTGCCCCAGTTCTCGGGGTGAACCCTCAAAGGCGGCCATCCCGCGCGAGGCGACAGCGCGGGGCATGCCGTAGACGGCGCACCCCTTTTCGTGCTGCACGATGATCTGTGCGCCCAGGTCGGTGAGATCCTTCGCGCCCTTGGCGCCGTCCTCGCCCATGCCGGTGAGCACGACGCCGAGGCAGGCGCGTCCGACGGTCCTTGCGGCGCTGGCGAAGAGGATGTCGACGCTGGGCTTGTACGGCGCTTCGGTGGGCTCTTCGCTGATGTTGAGCACCATGCCGCGCTGGCCCGAGCCGATGCGTCCGTGCTTGCCCCCCTGGATGATGTAGACGGTCCGAGGATTGAGCACGGCGCTGCGGGTCACATGCTCGACATCGAGCGGGCAGCGCGCGCCCAGACGCTCGCCGAGCCCCTTGGTAAACAGCGGGGGCATGTGCTGGGCGATCACCATCGGCACGCCAAGGTCGCTCGGCATGACGCTCAGAAACTCTTCCAGCGCCACCGGCCCGCCGGTCGAGGAGCCGACGAGCACCAGGCGGATGCGGTTCGGGTGGTCGAGGCGAAAGCCGCTGCCGTGCGCGACATTGGGCGGCAACAGACGCGAGATCTCGGCGAGCAGCTTGGCGCCGGTCTCGGGGTCCGCGGCCCGGAGCTTGGCGGGGTCCGCCTGCAGCCAGCCCGCCTTGGCCCTGCGCATCTGGAAGAGCGCGTCGCGGTGGGGCCGGTCACCAGTCCAGACAAAAACGCAGACCGGGGGGCGAGTGCGTTCCGGGCTCGTCGCGGACATCGCGTCGAGCTGCGAGAGATCCGGGGGCGAGCCGAGCGTCACGATCGCATCGGGGCGGAGCGTCGTCGTCAGCCCCAAAGCCGTTGCCGGGTCCGAGGCGTACCCGCAGACGGTCGCCTTCCCGGGCTCAGAGAGCATGCGGGCGACGGCCTGTCTGACGAACGCCGAGCTGTCGACGATGAGCACACGCACGCCGGCTCGATTCCCCCCGCACCAAAGGAAGCTGCCCGCCCGGTCCGAAAAGCGGCGGGCGGATCGCTGGGAGGATCGGCGATCAAGGGGCGCCTCTTAACGAATACGCACGGGGCGGCGCGCGGCGGGCCGGTTTCCCGGTGGTTCCACCGGGGCGGCATGAGCGTGCGGCGTATCTCCGTTTCAGTCCGGGCAGCAGGCGCCGCGGAGCACCTCGACGGAGGCCTCTCGGACCGCCCCTCTGATCGGCTCGGCTCTTCCCCCCAAGTGGCGGGCGAGAAAGGCCTCGGCACAGGCGATGAAGGCGAGCATGTTTTCGGGGGTGCGCAGCCCGTGCCCCTCGTTGGGGAAGAGCAGGTAGGTCACCTCGACCTCCCGTCCGGCGAGCGCTTCGGCGATGCGGTCGCTCTCGGACCGGTTCACGCGCGGGTCGTTCGCCCCGTGCACGAGCAGGAGCGGGCGCGAGATGTCGTCGACGCGGCTGATCGGCGAACGCTCCAGCAGACGCTTTCGTCCCTGTTCGCTCTCGACATCGCCCACGCGCTCACGCCAGAGCGCCCGCAGGGGCTGCCAGTAGGGGGGGATCGACTCCAGCAGGGTCACCAGATTGCTCGGGCCGACCAGCGAGATCCCGCAGGCGAAGGTGTCGGGCGTGAAGGCGAGACCGCTGAGCGCCGCGTACCCCCCGTAACTCGCCCCCATGATCGCGACGCGGTCGGCGTCGGCGTGCCCTTGCTCGACCGCCCATTCGACCGAGTCGAGCAGGTCGTCCTGCATCGCGGCGCCCCACTGGCGGTTGCCCGCGTTCACGAACGCCTTGCCGAAGCCGGTCGAACCCCGGAAGTTCACGCTCAGCACGGCGTACCCCCGGTCGGCCAGGAGCTGGTGCAGCGGGTTGAAGCCCCAGCGGTCGCGCGACCATGGGCCGCCGTGCACCAAGAGCACCATCGGCGGCGGGCCCGAGGCGTTGTCGTGGTGGGGGGGGAGCGTCAGGTACGAGGGGAGCGTCAGCCCGTCGCGCGAGGGGATCACCACCGGATGCATCGGCGCCAGGGCGAGCCCGTCGAGGTCGTCGCGGTGGGCGAAGAGGTAGCGGGCGGAGCGCCGGCCCGCGTCGTCACGCTGCATCAGGTAATAGCGCGTCGGGGCGTCGGCGTGCCGGAACGCGACCAGCCAGCGGGCGTCGTCCAGCGAGCGACCGGTCACCGTCGGCTCACCTCCCGAGAGCGTGCGGATCGCGCGGAGGTCCGCCTCGATCGAGGGATCGACGCTCTGCCAGCGTGTCCGGAGGTGTTCGAAGCTCGCCGCCTGGGGCTCGCGTGTTTGCGGGTGCAGCAGCACCTCCGAGGCGTCGGCGTCGGGGTCGTGCGCGAGCACCTCCGGCTCGGCCCCGCGCTGGCGCACATCGATCGCGACGAGCGCCGAGGTGTCGCGCCCGCGGCTGTCGCGCATGATCAGCCGCCGGTCGCCGACGAGCGCCACCGGTCCTGTGGTCAGCACATCGTCTGGGGGGACCGTGAGGAACCGGCGCAAACGCCCGGCGTCGTTGAGGCGGAGCAGTTCGACCGAGCCGTCGTCGCCCATCCTGCGGGCCAGTCGGGGCGAGCCGCTTTCGTCGAAGACCCAGCCGATGACCCCGGGCGGGCAGAGGTGCACGAGCTCGAGTTCGCCCGATTCGACATCGACGCGGTAGAGATCGTGCAGGCGAGGGTCGCGGTCGTTCAGGCCCACGATCACGCTCGTCGGCGTCGAGGGGCTCTGGTGAAGCAGCTGGGCCTGCACATTCGCCCCGGGGGTCAGGGCGAGCTGGCGGCCGTTCTCGATGTCCGCGGCGTACAGCCGCCAGTTCTCGTCGCCCCGGTTGTCGCGCAGGTAGAGCACCCGGCGCGAGCAGTACGACCACGACGATCGGGTGATCGGGTCTCGCCGCTCGGTCGTGAGCGGGCGGGCCTCGTGGGGCTTGTCGGCCGGGGCGATCCAGACATTCAGGACACCCTCCCAGGGGGCGTGGAAGCTGATCCACTGGCCGTCGGGGCTGAGGCGGACCGCGGCGCGGTCGGGGTTTCCGAAAAAGACTTTGCGCGGGATCAGCTCCCGCTCGGGGGGCGAGGCGGTCGCCGCGACGCCGATGGTCAGCATGCAGGCGACGAGGGCCCTCCTGATTGTGCGAGCGTTCAGAAGCACTGTCAGGAATCTAACGGGTCCGGGCCGGGGCGTTGCGTCCGAGATTTTTCGGGCTTGTCCCAAAAACCGGCAACGCCCCGAGAGGGGCGTTGCGACGAGGGCCTTTCGGCCACCAAATGCCCAGGAGAGGACTCGAACCTCCACCCGGTTGCCCGGACTACCACCTCAAGGTAGCGCGTCTGCCAATTCCGCCACCTGGGCATGACCGCCTCGCCCGCTCTGGGCTCGGGGGTGGGGATTGTAACGGGCGGAGCCGAGAAGTCGAACCGTTCGACCGAGCCGGGGTTCGGCGCGCGAGAGTCCGGAAACAGTTCTATCGTTGGCCCTCGCGGGCGCCGGACCCTCGGTCCCGCGGAGGTGGTCAGGCTGCAGAGTGATCGCCGGCGATGGCCGGCGTCGGAAGAGGCAGGTGCTATGCGGATTCTGATGCTCGGCTGGGAGTTCCCGCCGTTCATCTCGGGCGGGCTGGGCACGGCGTGCCACGGCCTCACGCGCGCTCTGGATCGCCAGGGCCACAAGGTCTACTTCCTGCTGCCCAAGCCGGTCGAGGCCCCCGAGACCACCCATGTCACCCTGCTGAGCCCCTCCCTGCTCAAGCGGAAGGGCTCGCCCGACCCCCTCGGCGTCGAGAGAGCGGCCCAAGCCGGGCCGGGGGCGGCGGCCAAGGCCATCGCCGAGGAGAGCAACCGGAGCGACCTGGCCAAGACCGAGTTCTTCGAGGTGCCCGCCAACTTTTCCAGCCCCTACCCCGACGGCGGGCTGAACCTGCCAGAAGGCGTCACCTACGAGACCGTCGCCGGCCTGATGGCCCGGGCTCAGAAAAACGACCCCGGTGCGATCGAGGCGCTCAAGGAGTTGGGCATCGCGCCTTCGGGCTCTCTCTCTGACGAGGTCGATCAGCTCGGCGAGGGGTTCGGGGACTACGGGCGTGATCTGTTCGCCGACGCTTACCGCTACGCGAGGATCGCCGCGGCCATCGCCTCGGGCATCGAGTTCGATGTCGTCCACGCCCATGACTGGCTGACCTACCCCGCGGGGGTGGCGATCCGGCGCCTGACGGGCAAGCCTCTGGTCTGCCACATCCACGCGACGGAGTTCGACCGCTCGGGCGATGCGGTCAACCAGCCCGTCTACGACATCGAGCGGATGGGCATGCACGCCTGCGACCGCCTCATCGCCGTCTCGATGCTGACGCGTTCGATCTGCATGCGGCGTTACGGCGTGCCGGAGCAGAAGATCGATGTCGTTTACAACGGCGTCGAGCAGGACCACAACCAGCCCGAGCCGGGCGCGCAGATCGGCTCGGACGACAAGATCGTGCTCTTCCTCGGGCGGATCACGATGCAGAAGGGGCCGGAGTACTTCATCCGCGCCGCCAAGCGCGTTCTTGAGAAGGTCGAGAATGTTAAGTTCGTCGTCGCCGGCTCGGGCGACATGGCGATGCGGATGATCGAGCAGGCCGCGGGCCTGGGCATCGGCTCGAAGGTGCTCTTTACGGGCTTCCTTCGCGGGCGCGATGTCGCGCGTGTCTTCCGCATGGCCGATTGCTATGTGATGCCCAGCGTTTCAGAGCCTTTCGGCATCGCGCCCCTGGAGGCGATGAGCCACGACACGCCCGTGATCATCTCCAAGCAGTCCGGCGTCGCCGAGGTGCTCCAGCACGCGCTGAAGGTCGACTTCTGGGACACCGACGAGATGGCCAACAAGATCGTCGCGGTGCTCAAGTACCCGCCGCTCAGCAAGACGCTGCGTCAGCACGGCGTCTTTGAACTGAAGAGCCTGACCTGGGACCGCTCGGCCGAGAAGGTCGCCAGGGTCTACGAGCGGGCGATCTCTCACGCCTGAGCCCGGCGTGATCACGACGGATACACCGTGACTGAAAACACAACGGGGCCGCGCTCTGGTGAGCGCGGCCCCGCGTTGATTGGGTGTGCGCGGGCCGCGAGCGACCCTGGCATCACGGAGACTCAGGCGCCGGCTTCGATGACGCGCCCGGCCTCGATGTCCTGCTCGAGCCGCCGCTGCTGCTGCTGGAACTCCTCGGTCTGCTCGTGCTCATCGGCGTCTCTCATCATCTCCTGGTAACCCGGATCCAATGTCGGCTCGGGATCGCCGCCGATCACGCCGAAGTACATCGCGAGCACGACGCCAGCGACCACGAGGGCCGCGATGGCGAAACCGATCTTGATCTTGTCGTTCTTCGAAGCCATGTCGATATCTCCGATTAGCTGCCGCGGACACGGCCCGCATCTGCTTAAAAACCCCCGAACCCCCGCAGGGTCCGGCCGGAACTGCCCGAGCGGCTCCGACGAACGTCGGATGCTCCGCTCTTGTTTCTATGCTAACACGCCGGGAGGTGTTCGTCATTCCCGAAGCCACCCCCGGAAAGTTTCCGGACGCAGGGAAGCGTCACCCGACATCGCGCCGCTGGAAGAACGCCACGCCCAGGGCCAGGAAGGCGATGATCAGCAGGCCGGCGTAGATCATCACCATCGCGACATGGCCCGCGGGGATCGCACGGTTCTGCGCGATCGCGTCCATCAGCCAGAAAAACTGCATGTTCGGGGTCAGCACCCAGGCCGACAGCAGCACCGGGTTGTACTCCGTCGGGCGGAGGAAGACCGCGTCGTTGACCATCGGGGGACGCCGGACATTCAGCGGGCGTCCACCGATGTGGCGGATCTGGATCGTCAGCCCGTCTACCCCGGTGACGATGACCGCCGGCTCGACATCCCGCCCCAGCACATCGCCCTCGGGGTCACCCTCGAACGGGGCGAAGGGGGGGACGGCCAGGCGGAATCCGTTCGGATTCTCGCCGTAGTAGAACGAGGCGCCGGGGAGGATGTCCTCGTTGGGCGGCCCGTCGAGCACGACGGTGTACCGCTGCCCCGGCCGCGAGAAGGACTGGTCTGCCAGGTCGACCGACTCGACCGACTGGATGTAGGCGATGACCTTGTTGTCCATCGCGCCGCGCCCGACGAGGTGGTTGGCGAGGAGCCCGAAGAGGAAGAGGCCGGCGCAGACGACGATCGTCATCACCTGCCCCAGCCGGGTCGAGACCGCCACCGCGACGGCGGTCAGCACCAGGATCGCCAGAGCCAGCACCCCGCACGCGAGTGTGACCGCGGGCATGAAGTCCGTGCCCAGCGGCTGGGTGCGCCACTGCTTGCTGAAGACCAGCACCCCGAGGTAGGCCAGGAGGAAGGTGGGGAGGACCAGGGTCGAGGCGACCTGCGTGAACGACCATCCGTAGAAGTAGTTGCACCACGCCGCCAGCCCCAAAGTCAGCAACGCCGCGGCGAACGAGAAGAGGATCACCGGCTGGTCGGGGTCGTCCGCGGCGGTGCTCAGCACCCCGTGGCGGAGGCTCAGCAGGAGGAAGATCAGCATGACGGCGGTCGCCATGATGATCGCGCCGGTCACGCCGATGTACTTGCCGATCACGACGGTCGCCCGCCCGACGGGCTTGCTGATGACGGTCAGGGCGGTTTTGTTCTCGATCTCGCGGCTGATGGTCGCGGTGGCGATGAACGCCGCCAGCAGGACGCCGCACCCGAAGATCGTCCCCATCCCGATGTCCAGCAGGAGCTGGTCGTCGGCGGAGACCTCCGCGGAGGTGCTGTAGGCCATGCTGAAGTTGGTGCCCCAGGTGTTGAAAATCTGGATGACCCCGCACAGCGCGATCAGAAAAAAGTAGATGGGCTGTCGGATCGCCTCGACGAAGGTCGTTCTGGCGATGGCGATGACCTGAGCGAATGGCATCAGGGAAGGCTTCCGGTTGGGGGCTTCGCGATCGTTGACATGTCCCTTGGCCGATCGGCCCTGGGTTGGTGGCCGGAATTTTACGCCGCCACTGAACTCGGGTTCGCGCCAAGCGTATCTCGGTGGATCTCCGCAGGGGAGGTGTTTTCCGCTGCGGGCCGTCGAGTGACGCGCCCGTGCTGGCGAGCCCTGTTCTGGGGATCTTCGGGTTTCGGGGCGTTCCTTCCGCTTCGGCGGGTGGACAAGTGCCCCATCACCCGAGACAATCCCGCCCCTCGGCGGCGGGCGTCGGGTCTCGGCGCCCCGCGGTGTGTAGCACACCGCTCGAGGGCATGGGTTGGAAGCAGGAACAGCGGTTCGGGGTCTCTCCGGGAGCCGTCGCGGCATGAAACCAGACTTCTCCAGTTACCGTCGGGCGCTGAACATCAGCATCATCGGTATCGCCATCCAGCTTGTGATGGCGGTGCTCTTGGTGTTCTACGGCACCTTCGCGAACGACCACGCAGCGATCACCGCTTCGATCTACGCCGCCATCGGCCTGGTCTCGTGGCTGACGCTCATCATCCTCTTCGACCAGCACCGACGCGAGCGGGTCGAGGCCTTCGAGGCCGAGGCGATGGAGTCGTCGGGGGCGTCGGCCTCCAGCGTCTTCGAGCAGTCGGGCGACGAGCTCCGCGTGGCCGCCAGGCGTCTGCGGGCGCTGTACCGCTTCTTCCTGCCCGTGATGGGGCTGATCGTCGGCGGGGCGATGGTGACCGTCGGCGTCGTCCGCTTCAACGCGGGGCGGGAGCTGATCGGCGACCTGGACAGAGAATTCGCCGTCGACACCTTCTTCGCCCTGTTCGTCTCGCTTTCGGCGACCGTGATCGGGTTCATCTTCGCCCGCTTCTGCTCGGGGATGGGCAAGCAGAAGGTCTGGGTGAACCTGAACGCCGGCGCATCGGCGGCGGTGGGCGTCGCGGTCTTCGGCGCGCTCATCGCGGTCGGGCACTTCTTCAAGATCGCCGGTCCCGACACGCTGCTCCGTTATCTGACCGTCGTCCTCCCGCTGGTGATGATCCTGCTGGGCGTCGAGACGCTGCTGAACCTGCTGCTTGAGATCTACCGCCCCCGGAAGGTCGACGAGCACCCGCGTCCGGCGTTCGACTCGCGGATGCTCGGCCTGATCGCCGCTCCCGACAGGGTGGCCCAGTCGATCGGCGACGCGATCAACTACCAGTTCGGCACCGACATCACCAGCAGTTGGTTCTACAAGCTGTTCAGCCGGTGGGTCGGCACGCTGGTGCTCTTCGGGCTGCTTGTCGGCTGGCTGCTGACCTCCGTCGCTGTGGTGCAGCCCCACCAGGTGGGCGTGCTGGAGCGGTTCGGTCGTCAGGCCGCGATCGTCGAGCCGGGCCTGCGCTTCAAGCTGCCCTGGCCGATGGACCGCGTTGTTGTTCCCGAGTTCATCAACCGCGACGAGCGGGGCAACATCGTCGCCCGCATCCGCACCGCGACGGGCATCCGCGTTGTGCAGCTGTCGACACCCCCGGTCACCTCGCCCCACCAGCCGATCCTCTGGACCAACGAGCACGCGGCCGAAGAGGTCTTCACCATCGTCAGGGCCGACGAGGGCACGGGGGGCGAGGATGAGCTCGCCGACTTCGGCCTCATCGCGGCGGAAGTCCCCCTGCACTATGTGATCGACGATGTGCTCTCCTTCGAGCAGCTCGCTACCCCCGAGCATCGCGAGGAGATCATCAAGGCGATCGGCAGGCGCGAGGTCATGCTCTACCTCTCGACCATCACGCTCGACGAAGCGCTGGGCGAGGTGCGGTCCGATATCCGCAAGGAGCTCGCGTCGAGGCTCTCGGGCTCGCTCGACGCCGTCGGCACGAGCGGTCAGAACGCCGGCGTCCGCGTCGCGTTCGTCGGGTACCAGGGCGTCCACCCGCCCCGTCGAGCCGCGACCGCCTTCGAGAATGTGATCGTGCAGGAGGCCAAGAACGAGTCGCTGTACAGCCGCTCGCGAGGCCGGGCGATCCGCGAATTGACCGAGGCGGCGGGCTCAGAACGCGACGCCGAGCGGGCGATCGAGCTGCTCGATCAGCTCGAACTCCTCCGCGAGGCGAGAGCTTCGGACCAGGAAATTCTCGATGTGACCATCGAGCTCGAGCAGGCGCTGGCGCGTGGCGGCGAGGCTTCGCGCCTCCTGGCGAGGGCCAGGGCCGAACGCTGGACGAGGCACATGTCAGACAGAGCGCTGCGGGATCAGTACGAGGGCGAGCTCGCCGGCTTCAAGGCCAACCCGGGCCTGTTCATGGCGATCCGCTGGTTCGACACCCTCGCAGACATCATGAACAGCACAAGGGTGTACGTCACCGACAGACCGGACCTTGTCGATTCGGTCTACATGCTCCAGGAGCGGACCTCGGCGGCGGACATCTTCATTCAGGATGACACCGATCAGTGACGCGCGTGACCGCGTATTAGGAGCCATAGAGTGCGCATCAAGGCAGTTGTCATCTGGGGTCTCGTGGCCGTCTTCGGCATCGCGCTGGCGTCGTTCATGTTCACCTACACGGTGCGGTACACCGAGACGGCGGTCGTGACGACCTTCGGCCGTGCCCCCGCGGACGCCGACCCCAAGGGCGCCGGCATCTACTTCCGCTGGCCGTTCCCGTTCCAGATCGTCACCAAGTACGACACCCGTCTGCGGATCATCGAGACCACCGCCGAGACGCAGCAGACCGCCGACGATCGGCCGCTCATCGTCGAGGCCTACGCGATCTGGCGGGTCAGCGATCCGATGGCGTTCTTCCGCGAGTACAGCGGCGCCGGCGACAGCGCCGAGCGTCACTTCAACGCCGCCGACGAGGTGGTCCGCGGGCGCCTGCGTGCCGGCCAGTCGCTGATCGGCCGCTACGCGCTGACGGACCTCTTCCCGCCGTCGGGCCGCGGGGGCAGGATCCCCGAGCTCGAGCAGCGGATGCTCGAAGAGATGCGTGCCGAGGGCGCGGGTGTTGGCGAGCGAAGCCTCGCCGACAGCGGGATCGAGGTCGTGCAGATCGGAATCAGCCGCGTCCGTCTCCCCCAGGAAGTCACCCAGGCGGTGATCGAGCGCATGCAGGCGGCCCGCAACCGCGAGACCGAGACGCTTCGCAGCCAGGGCCAGCAGGTCGCCGCCCGCATCCGCTCTGACGCCGAGGCCGACCGCCAGCGCATCCTCGCCTTCGCCAGGGCCCGCGCCGCGGAGATCCGGGCGCTGGGCGACCGCGAGGCGGCCGAGTACCTCGCCGGCATGACCGAGGAGCCCCGTCTGGCGATCTTCCTGAAGAACCTGGACATGCTCCGCGACTCGCTCGCCAACCGCACAACGCTCCTGCTCTCGACCGACCTGCCGGGCCTGCGGCTGCTGAGCCCCGAGTCGATCGAAAACATCGGGCCCGACGGACTGCCCTACCTGGGCGTCTTCGAGGAGCCCGCGCAGACCCCCGTTTCCCGACGGGAGGGACAAGGTGACTGAAGGCAACAGCAACCAGGGCAAAGACCCGAACCAGGGCCAGGACCCGATCCTGGGCGGGGACGCTCCCGCCTCGCAGCGTGAGGCATCGGTGACGCTGCAGCGTCGCGCGCCGCGCGAGACCGGCTCCCTGATGGATCCGGCGCACGAGTCGCTTGCCGACGCGCTGCGGATCACGATGCGCGTGGTGCAGTTCGCGATGATCGCGCTGGTGCTGCTGTTCTTCCTGAGCGGCGCCCGCCAGATCAACGAGGGCGAGCGGGGCGTTCGACTGGTCTTCGGGCGCGTCGCCGACGACAACCTCACGCCCGGCTTCCAGCTCTCGTGGCCCTTCCCCATCGGTGATCTGATCAGGGTCGGCACCGGTACCGAGCGGGTCGCCCTCGACAGCTCGCGCGAGTTCTGGCCCTTCCTCACCGAGACCGAGCGCCGCCGCTCGATCGACGAGTTGGGCGGGCGACCCAGCCTCGACCCGGCCAACGACGGCTCGCTCATCACCCGCGACCAGAACCTCGTGCACGCCCAGTGGCGTGTCACCTACCAGCGGCGCGAGCCCGCCTCCTACATCCGCAACATCCACCCCGAGCACGAAGAGCGGATCATCCGCGCCGTCACCAAGCGCGCCGTCGTCCGCCATGTCGCCGAGCAGTCGATCGACGGCGTGCTCCGCGAGGGCGGCAGCGGCGAGGGCTCGCTCTCGATCGCCGTCCGCTCGACCGCCCGCGACCTCCTGGAAGACATCGGCTCTGGCATCCGCGTCGAGTCGATGGAGCTGATCAGCAAGGTCCCGCCCCTGGCGGCCCGCAGCGCGTTCAACCAGGTCTCTTCGGCGCAGTCCGAGGCGCAGCGCGAGGTCGAGAACTCCCGGGCGCACGCCCGCGGCGCCTTGCTCCAGGCGGCCGGGTCCATCCCCGCCGCCGAGCGACTCGTCGAGCTCATCGGCGAGTACGAGATGGCGACCGACCGCGAGCGGGCGGCCCGCGAGGACAACGACGCCGAGGCTGTCGAGCTGGCGATCGCCGACCGCGACCGCTGGCTCGGCGAGATCCACACGCTGATGGAGGAGCCCGAGACCAGCGGCCAGGTGAACAGCCTCGTCAGCGACGCGAGGACCTACCAGCTCACCGAGTCGGCCCGTCGTCGCACCGACTTTGCCACCTACCAGGCCCGCCTCGCCCAGTTCCGCGAGAACCCCAGCGTCACCATCCACCGCGACTGGTCCGACGCGTGGCTGGCGTTCATGAACCGCGACGCGGTCGAGCTCTTCTTCCAGCCCCCGGGCGTGAAGGGGACGGAGATGCGCTTCGGCCGCGACCCGGAGATCATGCGCACCCTCGAGCGTGTGCAGAAGCAGCGCCGGGCCGAAGAGATCGAGCGTCAGCGCCAGCGTGAGCTCGAGCGTCGCGAGTTCGAGGTCGACACCACCCGCGTCGAGATGGACGCCGGCTGACGCGCCGACGGAGACCGCATGACTCAGTCCGCCGCATCTCCCGACAAGCCGGTCGTCGCAGCCGATCGTCTGACCAAAGTCTTCAAGGACTTCTGGCTCAGGGACCGCGCCCGCGCCGTCGACAACCTGACCTTCGAGATCAACCGGCGCGAGATCTTCGGGCTGCTCGGGCCCAACGGCTCGGGCAAGAGCACCACCATCAAGATGATCCTCGGCCTCCTCAGGCCGACTTCCGGGCGCCTCGCCGTCTTCGGCAAGCTCCCCTCGGATGTCTTCACCAAGAAGCGCATCGGCTTCCTCCCAGAGGAGTCGTACCTCTACGGGTTCCTCAACGCGCGAGAGACGCTGGACTACTACGGCAAGCTCTTCGGCCTCACCTACCGCGACCGCCAGAAGCGCATCGAAGAGCTGCTGGACATGGTCGGCCTGACCCAGGCGCAGTTCCGCCCCGTCCGCGAGTACTCCAAGGGCATGCAGCGCCGCATCGGCCTCGCCCAGGCGCTCATCAACGATCCCGAGTTCCTCATCCTCGACGAGCCCACCACGGGCCTCGACCCCCTGGGCACGCGCCAGGTAAAAGACCTCATCATCGAGCTCGGCAGGCGGGGCAAGACCATCCTCCTCTCCAGCCACCTCCTCGCCGATGTCGAAGACTGCGTCGACCGGATGGTCATCCTCTACGGCGGCAAGAAGCGCGACGAGGGCATGCGCGACGACCTGCTCGTCCGAAACTCGCGCACCACCATCGAGTCGGAACTGCTCGACGACGAAACCATCGCCGAGATCGACCGCATCATCCGCGAGCGGACCGGCGGCCAGAAGTCCATCCTGACCGTCTCCCACCCGCGCCAGAAGCTGGAAGAGAAGTTCCTCGAGATCGTCGAGCGAGCCCGCGCCGAGAAGCTCGAAACCTCCGGCGCCACCCACGGGGGCGAGGTCGCCGCCTTCCTCCGCGGCACCGCCACGGGCGAGCGTCTCATCGAGGAGCTCGTCTCCGCGGTCGACGACGCGCCGCCCCCCCCGGAAGTCGAAGAGCCCGTCGAGAAGAGAAAGGGCCCGGACGGGCCCGACGCCTCGGTCATCGGCGACCTGCTCAAGCAGGCCGATGCCGACCCCGAGCGAACGCCCGAACCGGCGCAGCGACCCGCCCCCAGCGCCCCGGCCCAGGACGGCAAAGCCGATCGCAAGGAACGCCCTGCCGACGACCGCGTCGACTTGGATGTGATTGGCTCGCTGCTGGACTCCGGCGAGCCCGATAAGAACGACGGCGACGGCCAGAGCGGCCGGGAGCGCAAGCAGTGAGACTCGGCGAAACGCTGAGAAGGCTCGACAGGCTCCAGCAGTCGCTGGGGTTCAAGATCGCCGCGTCAGCCGTTGTCGTCGGCCTCATGCTCTTCGGCTTCGGCGCCGTGGCGCTCGACGCGATCGGCAGCCGCGAAGCGGTCGAGGAACGCCTCGCCGCCGTTGAGGCCGTGCAGGAAGAAGATGGCGATCAGCGCGATTCGCTCGCCACCGCGGGCGACGACGCCTCTGCGCTGGCGGCCGTCAGGCGCATCGCCGAGCAGCAGGACAACCCAACGGGCAGGGCCTTCGCCATCGGCGCCGGCGGCTTCGTGGCCCTCGTGATCGTCTGGCTCGGGTTGGCGCTGACCTACCTCGGCATCGGTCTGGTCGCGGGGTTGGTCGTCGTCCCGCTCTGGCTCTTTGAGGCCACGCGCAGCTTTGCGCTGCTCGGGGCGGGGGTGCTCGCGCTCGCCGCGTCGTTTACGGCGCTGATGCAGTTTCTGCGCCTGGCCTTCAGCGGCCCCGGCCCGGTCTTCGCCATCGCGCGCAATGTGCTGGCCGAAGCCGTCCGCCTGAAACTCTCGCTGCTGTTCATCGTGCTCCTGGTCTTCGCCCTCGCGGCCCTTCCCGGCCTGCTCGACGGGGAACGCCAGCTCCGCTTCCGCATCCAATCCTTCCTGCAGTACGGGACGGGCGGGGCGTTCTGGATCATCGCCCTTCTCACGCTGCTCTTCTCGGTCGCGACCGTCGCGTTCGAGCAGCGCGACAAGCTCATCTGGCAGACCGCCACCAAACCGGTCTCGCCCGCCAAGTACATCTTCGGAAAGTGGCTGGGTGTCGTCGGCCTCAACGCCGTGCTGCTGGCGGTCTGCGCCTCGGGCGTCTTCCTGTTTGTCGAGTACCTGCGTGTGCAGCCGGCGGCGGGGGAGATCCGGGCCTTCGAGCCCGCCTCGACGGGCGTGCTCATCAGCGAGGACCGCCTGAAGCTCGAGACCGAGGTGCTCTCCGCACGCGTCACCGCCGAGCCCGAGCCGCCTTTCCGCATGGACGACCCCGGCTTCCGCGAGAGCCTCCGCGAGTACATCGAGAGCCGGCGCCGCATCGAACCGGGCTTCGCCCAGACCGACGAGGAGTTCGAGGAGGTTGTCCGCGACACCTTCCGCTCGGCGACCGTCCACGCGATGACGCTCGAACCGCCGATCATCACTCCGACGGGCGCCCAGGCGGTGCCCCGGTACTTCCGCTTCGAGAACCTCGAAGGCGCCAGGCGGAGCACGCGCCCCGTCACCATCCGGTTCAGGGTCAACTCCGACGAGAACAACCCGACCCACTTCTACGACATCGAGTTCCTCTTCGCGGGGTCCAGGGGACCGTTCGCGACGAATCGGAAGACCGCGGCGGCCGTCACGCAGACGATGACCCTCCCCAACGACATCATCCGGGCCGACGGGGTCCTGGAGTTCTACATGTCCAACCACGGGCGCGACGACGACAGCTGGTGGGAAACCGGCATGCAGCTGTCGGGGCCGCTCTACATCGACGAGACCGGCGGCCTCCAGCTCCTCTACAGCGTCGGCGATTACCGCGCCAATTTCATGCGCGTGATCTTTGTGCTGTGGCTCAAACTCGCGGCGTTGGCGATGCTGGGCATCTGCGCCGCGACCTTCCTGAGCTTCCCGGTCGCCACACTCGTCGCCGGGGTGATCTTCCTCAGCGCCGAGGCCGCGGGCTTCCTCGCCGGCTCTCTGGAGTCCTACCGGATCCGAGACCACGACGGGAACCTGATCTGGTGGAAATATGTCGCAGAGCAGATCGCGCTGGTTATCAGCGACTTCTTCCGCATCTACGCCAGCCTCAGGCCCACCTCCCGTCTCGTCGACGGGCGGCTGCTGAGCCTGGGCGACACGGCACTGGGTCTCGGCGTTCTGGCGCTGTTCACCCTGATTGCCTACGCGGTCGCGGTGCTGATCTTCCGCAGGCGCGAGCTGGCGATCTATTCGGGCCAGTAAGGCCCCAGGGCCCGTCCCGCCCGGGCCGAAGGCGAACAATCACCCGTCCGCCGGCGTTGGTAGCCGGGGAGGCAGTGCCATGCAACGAAACACCATTCTGCAACTGATCGCGCTGGGTGTTTTCGCGTCGAGCCTCGCCGCGGCGGGGTTCGTCTCGACCCGCCTGACCAGCTCGTCCAGCCGCCATCAACTGGTCTACACCGAGCACACCGCCGAGGGCCTTCCCGCCGCCGTCGGGCTCGGCGTCGCCCTCGGTCCGGTCCGCGGGTTCTTCGTCAACTTCCTTTGGATGCGGGCCAACCAACTCAAGGACGACGGGCGCTTCCACGAGGCGATGAACCTCTCCAGAGCGATCACCGCCCTCCAGCCCCGCTACCCCCATGTCTGGGTCTTCCACGCCTGGAACATGGCGTACAACATCTCCGTCACCAGTTCCGACCGCCACGAACGCTGGCAGTGGGTCAACAACGGCATCCAGCTCCTCCGCAACGACGCCATCCGCTTCAACAACTCAGACCTGCTCATCCACAAAGAGCTCGGCTGGATCTTCCTCCACAAGATCTCCGGCGTCACCGACGACGCCAACCAGTTCTACAAGCGCGAGCTCGCCGCGGAATGGACAGAGGTGCTCGGCGAGCCCCCGAGGCTCGGCCCCGTCCTCTCCGCCTCGCTGGCCAGGACACTCTCTGAGAGCCTGCGCGGGACGCACGGGTACCGACTCCAACTCCCCCGCAACGAGGCCGAGCGCATCGCCCGTCGCTTCACATCCGTCGCCCGGGCCGACTTCGAGCAGACGCTCTAAGACGGCGTCGGCCCCGACAACACGCTGACGAGGCGCCAGGCCGAGGCCCTCGCCGAGATGCTCGAACGCTTCGCGGTTGCCGGCGAACTGCCCCGCATCCCCCTGAGCCAGTACCTCGCCGGCGCGCTCTACGAGGCCTGGTTCGGGCCCGTCGCGGCGGCGCCCGAGACGATGGCCGACCTCTACCGGCGGCACCCGCAGACGCGGGCGCTCGTCGAGGCGATCCGCGCCAATGTCACCACCAACCTCGACCGCTCGTTCCTCCAGCGGTACACGAGGACTTGGGCGATCGCCAACTCCGTCTACCGCGACCGGCTCGACCAGGTCGGCCCCCGCTCGCGCGCCCTGTTCGACCTCGTCGAGGACGAGCGCTACGCCGACGCCTGGCCCGCCCTGCTCAACCATGTCCGCAGGCGCGTCCTCATCGACCACTACAACATGGAGCCGTCGCGCATGATCCGCTACACGCGGCGCTTCGGGCCCATCGACTGGCGCCACCCCGCCTCCCACGCCCTCTACTGGACCACGCGCGGCGTCGAGCTCAGCCTCCGCCGCGTCGAGGACCGCAACCAGGACGACTACGACTTCATCAACACCGACCGCCAGGTCATGCACGCCCTCCAGGAGCTCTACCGCTTCGGCGACCTCTACTTCAGCTACCTGTACCATGTCTTCCCGTCCCTCCGCCTGGATCGCGGTCAGATCGCTGACGGCATGGTGATCGACAGCCTCTACAGGGCCGTCCCCAACGCGTACTTCATCGACACCTACGCCCAGACGCTCGAAGAGCTCCGCGAGCGCGCCAACCAGTTCGGCATTTTCGAGGACTACCGCCGGCGCACCTACACCCTCTACTCCGCCGGCTACGAGAACTTCCTCAAGGACGCCATCCGCTTCCTCTACCGCCGCGGCGAGATCGAACGCGCCAACTACTACCACGAGAAGCTGATCACCTACGACAAGCGCAATGTCCACTACGCCGCGCTCACCTACGAGCTTGCCACATCCATCGATGAGTTCGTCCGCGAGCAGTTCTCAGAAGACCGCTTCAAGACCCACTATGTCGCCGTCTCGGAGATCGAGGCCGCCCTGCAGGGCGCGTACATCAACGGGCTGCTGACGGGCAACGACACGCTCTTCCAGCGCAACTTCTCCTACGCCAGGGCCTTCCATCGCGCGTATGTGCGCGAGCAGGTCGAGGGCATGGACCTCGCGGCCGCGGGCGGCCGCGGACGCGCCCGCATGGAGGTCGTCGACCGCGACTTCCGCTGGGTCGCCGGCAGCACCTTCATGGACCTCATTTCCACCCTGGACATCTCCGACGCCGAACGCGTCTACGACGCCGCGCCAGAAGACCTCCGGCGCTTCGGCTACTGGATCATGCAGCGTGAGGTCGGCTCTGCGCAAAACCCCGAGATCGCCCTCGGCGGACGCGACTTCAACGATGTCTTCCCAGAGCCCCCGGGCATGGACGAATTCGAGCGTTGGATGGACGAGCAGCTCAGCCGCTTCCAGTCCGGCTGAGGGGGCCCCAGCCCCATCAGTCCCCGACTCTCAGCAGCCCCCGGCGCTCAGTCCGCTGCGCACAAGCGCCGGGCGGCCTCGGCGTAACGCTCCAGCGTTCCGCGGACCACTTCCTCGGGCAGCTCAGGTCCGGGCGGGCTCTTGTCCCACTCGCCCCGTGAGACCAGACCGATCAGGTGCTCGCGCACAAACTGCTTGTCGAAGCTCTCTTGCGCCCCGCCCGGCTTCCATTTGTCGCCCGGCCAGAAGCGCGAGCTGTCGGGCGTGAGCGCCTCGTCGATCAGGATCGCCTCGCCCTCCGCCTCGCCGCGCTCGTCCAGCGGGAAGCCGAACTCGAACTTGGTGTCGGCCAGGATCAGTCCCCGATCCTCAGCGTGCTCGGCCGCCGCCAGGTAGATCGCCAGCGATAGCTCCCGCAGCGTCCGCATTGTCTCGGCGCCCGCGATCGCGCACGCCTCGTCGAAGCCGATGTTCTCGTCGTGGGCGCCCTGCTCGGCCTTGGTCGCGGGGGTGAAGATCGGTTCGGGCAGCTTCGAGCCCCGCTCCAGGCCCGGCGGCAGCTCCACCCCGCACACCCGCCCCGACGCTCTGTACTCCTCCCAGCCCGACCCGTCGAGGTACCCCCGCACCACGCACTCGACGGGCACGACCTTGCACAGCCGCCCGATCGTCACCCGCCCGGCGAGGTCCTCCTGCGAGGTCGATCCGATGAACGCCTCCTCGGGGATCTCGCCCTCGTCTGTCGAGAGCAGGTGGGTCTTGCAGAGCCCCCGGTCCTCGATCCAGCGGAGCCACCACGAGGCGATCGTGTTCAGGATCACCCCCTTGCCGGGTATCGGCGTGGGCATCACCACATCGAACGCGCTGATCCGGTCCGTCGCGATCACCAGCAGGCGGGGCGAGCCCTCCCCGTGCCCGAGCGTGTACACATCGCGGACCTTGCCCTCCCGGCGGCCCGGCAGGTCCAGCTCGGTGCGGAAGAGTGCCTTGTGCTTCGGTTCAGAGCTCTGCATGGGCGGATCGTACCGCCCCCCGGTCCCCGCCTGGAGGGAGCGCCCGACCGGCCAAGGGCAAGATTTCCGCGCCATCGCTCCGGGGCGACAAGCGAACTCGGCGGCGAAACAATACCCTCTGGTCAACCCCGGGCCCGACCAACGCGGCCCGAAGCCCCGGAGGGCCGCGATCCCGATGCTCTCGTTCGAACTCGCAGCAGCTTCAGCAGCCGTCCGAGGCTCCCTCTCCGCCCAGAGCTTCGCCTTCGGCCCCGACGATGTGCCGGTGCCCGGCGCCGTCTCGATCGAGGAGGGGGCGATCCGCTGCGCCGTCGCCACGCCCGAGTCCGCCGGCCTCTCCGTCGTGCTCGACCTCGACGCGCTCGACACCGAGCCCCGCACCGGCGAGCCGGAGATCCGCCCCGAGCACGCCACCGGCGTCCTGGCCCTCAAGACCTGCCTGCTCCCCCCACGCGAGCGGCCGTATCTCCTGCTGCTGGAGCTCGCCCGCCGCCGGATCATGCTCTACCTCAACAAGCTCGAGCAGTGGGCCCTGTTCGACCTGCCCCAGTCCGATCCCGCGGCCGCCCGTTTCGAAGCCGCGCGAGAGATGTTCACCCGCGCCTTGGTCAGCCAGCGCCAAGAGGGCTCGCAGGAGGCGTCGCGACTGGCCGGGCGCGCTCTGGTGCTCGCGATCGACGCGACCGAACGCCTCGCCCTGCGACAGGCCGAACGCCTCTGGGCCGACCGCGTCACGGGCAAGCTCTACGCCGACGCCGTCGAGCACTACCAGCGTGTGCAGCAGGAGAAGCCGCCCGAGGGCGCCCCGATCCTGCTGCCCAGCGCCACCGGCGTCTCGCTCCCGGGGCGTCCGCTCCTGGGCTGCTCGGTCAGCCCGGGCATCTACAGCGACCAGCTCGCCCGCCTGGTCGCCACCAGTTGCGACTTCGTGTCGATGCCGATGCGTTGGTCGGACCTGGAGCCGCAGGAAGGCAAGTACTCGTTCGGCCAGACCGACAAGTGGATCGAGTGGGCCGTGCGCAACGCCAAAATCCCCGTTGCCGCGGGGCCCGTGATCGACTTCCGCCCGACCGCCGTGCCCGAGTGGCTGTGGATCTGGGAGAACGACTACGAAACCTTGCGCGAGCTCGTCGCCGAGCATGTCAAGCAGGTCGTCACGCGCTATCGGCGGACTGTTCGTCGATGGACCGTCGCCTCGGGGCTGCATGTCAACGCCTGCTTCCCTCTGGGCTTTGAGCAGATGATGGACCTGACGAAGATCTGCGTCGGCATGGTCCGCAAGCTGCACCCGCAGGCGAGCATCGTGCTGGAGCTCACCCAGCCTTGGGGCGAGTACTACGCCGCAAACCGCAAGAGCCTCCCGCCCCAGCTCTACGCCGAGATGGTGTCGCAGTACCAGATCCCCGTCGACGCCTTCGGCCTGCGCGTCCAGATGGGCCAGACGCGCCTCGGGCAGACCTCGCGCGACCTGGCGTCGTACAGCTCGCTGCTGGACCGCTTCGCCGAGCTCGAAAAGCCGCTGATTGTGACAGCCGCCGGCGTCCCGAGCGAGCCCGGCGCCAAGCAGCCCGACAAGATGTCGCGATCGAACCGCGCCAAGGCCCCCGACGACATGGACCCCGGCTTCTGGCGCGAGCGCTGGTCTGAAGAGCGCCAGGCCGAGTGGCTCGTCAACGCCTTCGCCATCGCCATGGCCAAGCCCTTCGTCCACAGCGTCTGCTGGCAGGAGCTCTACGACACCCAGCTCAACGCCGAGATGCCCGCCGGCGGCCTCATCTCCGCCTCCGGCACGCCCAAGGCGGCCCTCGCCAAGCTCGGCGAGCTCCGCCGAGGCGTCCGCGACGCCAAGTGGCCCCTGCGAACACAGGCGCCCACCGAAGAACACGCCAATGTGACTTAAGCCAGTCACCTAAGCCAATCATCTGAGACGCGACAGTGGGGGACGAGCAAAGACCATCCCGAACCGACCGCGACTGGACCGCGGGCCCCGCCAAGTGGGCCGCGATCGGCGTCCTCGGCGCTTTCGCCATCGGCGGGATGCTCTGGTCCGTCAACGCCTGGCCCGACCGCATCGAGGCGGCAAACGCCCCGCCCGCCGACCTCCGCATCGACATCAACACCGACGGCGTCACCCGCCTGCAGCTCGTCCCCGGCCTCGGACCCGCCCTCGCCGAGGCGATCGTCACCGACCGCGAGGCCCACGGCCCGTTCCCCGGCATCGACGGGCTCGACCGGGTGCCCGGCATCGGCGCCCGCACCATCGAGGCCATCCGACCCTACATCCGCGCCGGGGATTGATCCGAACAGCCCGATCCAGATGCGGGCGCAACAATGCCCGCGAAACCTCGACCCCACGGCCCACCCGCGCGATCGTCCGCGCCGGGCCCGCAAAGCCTTGCGCCGTGATCGGATCCAGACCGCTCAGCCGTGACCAAAGCCGCGACACAAACCCCCCACCTGCTTGACCGCATCGGGCAAGACCCGGAGGTGCGCGACCTGGTCGCGCATCTGGGCGCTGGGCGGAGGACGGTGGTTTCGGGCGCCGCGGGGTCGTTGCCTGCGATGCTCGCGGGGATCGTCGCACAGTCGCTCGGTCGCACGGTCCTCCTGGTTACCGCCCACCACGACGACGCCGACGACGCCCAGGACGAGCTCGAAGGCCTCGGCGTCCCCGCCGACACGCTCCCGGCCATCCAAGGTGTGGCGGGCGAGGGGGGCGGGGTCGAGCTGCACGCCCAGCGGGCGAGACTGCTCCACGAACTGCGCCGCGTCGACCCGGCCTCGGGCCATAGTGGGGGCAACGGTGGGGGAGGCGCCGGCCGCGTCGTCGTCGCCCCCGTCCACGCCCTGATGCAGCCCGCCCCCGACGGCGCCACGCTCGATGCGCTCTTCAGAACCGTCCGCCAGGGCGAGGAGCTCCCGCCCGCCGCACTGCTCGACTGGCTCGACCGGGCCGGCTATTCGCGCACCGACGCGATCGAAGAGCCGGGCGATGTCGCGATCCGCGGCGGCATCGTTGACATCTTCCCCGCCGGCGGCGGCGTCCCCTTCCGCCTCGATTACTTCGGCGACGAGATCGAACGCATCGCCGAGATCGACCTGGACACGATGGGTTCCGACCGGATGATCAAAGAGGCGCAGATCCCCGCCTCCGATCCCTCCCGCTTCGAAGCCGCGGCGTTCATAGCACCGAACGACAAGGGAAGCGCAAGCGGCGAAGGCCGCGCGAAAGACAAAAGCGCAGGCCGCGCAAAACACAGTCACACACCGGTCCTCGCCGCCTTCCCCCGCGACACCATCGTCCTCCTCCACGAGATCGCCGAGATCTCCGAGCAGGCCAAGGGCTACTACGAGCGGGTCTACGACGCCTCCAAGGGCATCCTCGAACCACGCGCCATGCTCGCGGACCTCAACAAGCGGGCCGCGGCGATCGCCGAGCTCAACCAGTACTCGCGCAGCGCCTCGGGCGCCGACGCTTCGGTCGAGCTCCCCGCCTCGCCCCTGCCCCTGTTCGAGAAGGAAACCTCCGAAGCCGTGCGCCAGATGCTCGGCCTCGCCCCCGGCGGTCGCGTCACCGTCGCCTGCCAGAACGAGGGCGAACGCTCACGACTGCTCGAACTCGTGCAAGCCGCCGAGCCCGGGAAGACCGGCCGCGTCGAGCCTGTCACCACCTACCTCCACCGCGGCTTCGTCTGGCGCGACGGCGCCTGGGCCCTCGTCCCCTACAACGAATTGCTCGGTCGCTTCACCGCACGCCGCCGGCCCGCGGGCATCCGCGCCGGACGCGCCACCGACGCCTTCATGGAGTTTCAGCCGGGCGACATCGTCGTCCACGCCGACCACGGCATCGCCCGCTTCGTCGGCCTCGAACTCATCAAGCCCAAGTCCGTCAAGGGCCGGCACGGCACGCGCCAGCCCGAGCCCGAGGAATACCTCACACTCGAATTCGCAGGGCGCAGCCGCCTCCATGTCCCCGCGACACAGATCGATCTCGTCCAGCGCTACATCGGCGGCTTCAAGGGCCGGCCGCAGTTCTCCACGCTCGGCGGCACGCGCTGGAAGTCGCAGAAGGCCCGCGTCGCAGAAAGCGTGCGAGAGCTCGCCGCAGAGCTCCTCCGCGTCCGCGCCGCGCGCCAGGCGATCCCCGGCCACGCCTTCCCTGCCGATTCGCCGTGGATGAAGGAGTTCGAAGACGAGTTCCCCTACGACGAGACCGAAGACCAGCTCACCGCCGTCGAGGCCATCAAACGCGACATGACCTCGCCCCGCCCGATGGACCGCCTGCTCTGCGGCGATGTCGGGTTCGGCAAAACCGAGATCGCCATCCGCGCCGTCTTCAAGTGCATCGAGGCGGGCAAGCAGGCCGCGATCCTCGTGCCGACCACCGTGCTCTCCGAGCAGCACGAACGCACCTTCATCCAGCGTTTTGCGGGCTTTCCCTTCAAGATCGCCGCCATCAGCCGCTTCAAGACCGACGGCGAGGTGAAGAAGATCCTCGCCGAGCTCCGCGCCGGACGCGTCGATGTCATCATCGGCACCCACCGCCTGCTCTCGCAGGATGTCCACTTCGCCGACCTCGGCCTGGTCGTCATCGACGAGGAGCAGCGCTTCGGCGTCGAGCACAAGGAGTCGCTCCTCCGCCTGCGCATGACGGTCGATGTGCTCACGCTCTCGGCGACGCCCATCCCGCGCACGCTACACATGGCGATGCTCGGCATCCGCGACATCTCCAGCCTCACCACCGCCCCGGCAGACCGCAGAGCCGTCGTCACCGAGGTCGCCCCCTTCAGCGAGAAACGCATCGCCGACGCCATCCGGCGCGAGCTCGCGCGCGAGGGCCAGGTCTTCTTCGTTCACAACCGCGTGCACAACATCAGGACCATCGCCGACCAGGTCGCCGCCCTCGCCCCCGGCGCGCGCATCGTCGTCGGCCACGGCCAGATGCCCCCCCGCGAGCTCGAAGAGGTCATGCTCAAGTTCATCCGGCGCGAGGCGGACATCCTCGTCTCGACCACCATCATCGAGTCGGGCATCGACATCCCCACCGCCAACACCATGTTCATCAACGACGCCCAGCGATTCGGCCTCGCAGAGCTCCACCAGCTCCGAGGGCGCGTCGGACGCTACAAGCACCGCGCCTACTGCTACCTGCTCCTCCCCGCCCACACGGGCCTCAGCGATGTCGCCAAGCGACGCCTCAAGGCCATCGAGGAGTTCAGCATGCTCGGCGCGGGCTTCAAGATCGCCATGCGCGACCTGGAGATCCGCGGCGCCGGCAACCTCCTCGGGCCGGAGCAGTCCGGCCACATCGCCGCCGTCGGCTACGACATGTACTGCCGCCTCCTCGAACAGTCTGTCAGAGAGCTCAAGGCCGAGCCCGAGCCCGTCAAGGCCAACACCGTCTCGATCGAGCTCGGTCGCGGCGGCACCATCCCGCGCCCCTACATCCCCAGCGACGCCAGACGCATGGAGGCCTACCGACGCCTCGCCACCGCGGCGAACGCTTCGGAGCTCGAAAGCCTCGCAGAAGACCTCCGCCAGGCCTACGGCCAGCCCCCGACCGCCGTCCTCCGACTCCTCGAACTCGCCGAACTCCGCGTCCTCGCCAACGCCCTGGGCGTCCGCTCGGTCACCCTCAAGGAGCGCGACATCGTGCTCAGGGCCGAGAGCCCCGCCCCGGTCGCCGCGGCACTCGCCGACGCCAAGGGCAGCGTCCGCGTCCTCCCCCCCGCTTCGGGCGAGAAGCTCAGCGAGATCTACTTCAGACCCCCCGAGAGCTACCTCGAACCAGACACCCTCCTCCGAATTCTGCGGACTCGATTCGGCTCGGTGTCTGGGCGGCAACCCGAACAGGGTGTCTGAATACCCGACCGAAATCCGCATCGAGCCGTGAAGATTCAGAAAACCGCGTGCCGACACCCTTCCGTCTGCGTATGAATACCGGATGGCCTCGGACCGTTCCCTCCAGAAACGGGCGGCATCGGGCCGATAGACCCGGGATCAAACCGAACAGTCGGTCCCGGATCGGGCGGGGCGGAGCCCCAGATCGCCCGGAAAGACACGGCGGAGATGCAGTACATCGACCCCAACAGCCCCAAGCCCGCTCGCAACGCCGCAGGCAACAACCGCGGCGGTTTCGACGCCAAGCTCAGCGCCCTGAAGCGTCGTCTCATTCGCGAGGCGACCATGGCCACCGACATGCTCGAACGGTCCTTGGACGCCCTCTGGCGTCTGGACTCCGATGAGGCCCGCTCCATCCGACGGCGTGACGACCGCATCGACGACGAAGAGGTCGCCATCGAGGAGCAGTGCTACCGCCTGATGACCCTCGAGCAGCCCGTCGCCCGCGACTTCCGCGTGCTCGCATTTATCCTCCGCGTCAACACCGATGTCGAGCGCGTCGCCGACCACGCCTCCTCGATCGCCAAGCTCACCGTCAAGATCGCCGAGGACACGCCGCCCGGCCAGTGCCCCACATGGCCCACCGCCCTGCAGGAGCTCGGCCAGCGCGTCCCGCTGATGTGCCACGGCCTGCTCCGCGCCGTGCTCGACGAGGATGTCGCCGCCGCACGGGCGATTGTCGCCGGCGACAAGACCATCGACGCTCTGGACAAGCAGCTCTTCCAAGAGGCGACCCAGCTCATGCAGGCCGACCCGGACCAGGTCCCCTTCGGCATGCTGGTCTACCGCATCGGGCGCGAACTCGAACGCGTCGGCGACCTGATGGCCGGCATCGCCGAAGATGTCGTCTACCTCGTCACAGGCGAGATCATCCGCCACGAGAAGCGACGCACGCCTAGAGACCCCGCCTCCGGCGCAGCGTAAATGCGAGACAGCGTGCCGTGAATTCAGTTATGATTGATGCATGAACAAGACAATTCCTGCGGGGCATTGCCTCGTTCCATAGTCAGGGTGCAACTTGCGATATTGTACTTGATCAGGTTTGGTCTGTGATTCATCGAGTTGGTCATACATGGCCCTTTGTGCGTATACAGGCGCTTCGCTGATACTATAAATATCAGGGATATCTGAGCCGTAGATGTCTGCAACGGGTGAGTCGCCATCGTCAATGCCGTTGCGTTCGAGACTGTCTCGCACAAAGTGTGGAAGAGTCTTGCCTTGCGATTCCTTGCCACACACGAGTAAGTGCAAAGGCTTGCTAATCAAGCCAATTCTATCCAGGCGCCACCAATTCGAATCTTCCTCCGACAAGCGTAGGATAGATTCGGCGGAAGCTGTCGTGCACCCAAGATCTCCCGGGCAATAGCGATCGAATAGCCCGCACCCGTGATCGCATTCAAACCAGTTGTAGAAGCAGTAAATCGGATATAGTTGTTCTCGGCGAGGTGAAGCTGCAGATTTGATCAATTGCTGAATTTGCGACATCTTCCGATAGCCAATTGATTTGTAGTGGCGATTCGCGGTGAATCGCTTTGCCTGTACCCTCATTCCAAAGCACTCGGTTGAATCAAAGAACCACCATTCCCAATCCGCGCCATTCGCAGATTCTCGGCGGGGACTAAAGGGCAGGATCTGAACCGAAGTGGAATTCCACTCTCGGATCGTCCACAAAAACAGCTCTGTGAAAGTCGTCTCGCTCGGATCAAATTCGGTGGAAGCACAAGTCTTTCGGATTTCCCATATTCTGTTTGATACAGCCCTGAAGTCATTGCACAGTGCCATTGAGCCGCTCCCGCAGATTGAGTCCGTCGCACCAGCTTCCCACAGGCTGGCCGACAATGCCGTCAACCTATCATGCTTGGCTCGATCCCGCAACCCCGTCCGCAGGCGTCGTGGAATGAGGGTCAGGGCCAGTGGCCGACGCCAACGATCAGAACAGCCACCCCAGCAACGATCAGCAACTTGCTCAGCAGGGCGTCGGCGCCTCAACTGCCTCGGCGCTAGAGCCACTTCATCCGCTTGAAAAGCAGGACCAACCCGGCGGCGACCGCCACCATGATCAGGCACGCCACTACGAAACCCCAGCCGGAATCCTCCATCGGCATGCCGCCGACATTGATCCCCAGCAGCCCGGTGAAGATGCCCAGCGGCAGCGCGACGGTCGCGATGATCGTCAGCATGTACACCGTCTTGCCCACCCGCGACTCGTGCCGGGCGCGCATCTCTTCCTGGGTCACCGCGGCGCGGTCGCGCAGCTCCTCGAGCGCTTCTGCGACACGGTTGCATTGCTCCATCGCCACGCGCAGCTCCGCCTGATCGCGGGCGGACAGGACCGGGTGTGCGTTGTGGACAAGACGAGACAGGGCGTCCCGCTGCGGCACGATGTACCGCCGGTACGAGATCGCCTGCCGCCGGATCGTCGCCAGCTGCGACCGCCAGCGGTCATCATCGGTCTCGCGTTCGAGCATCTGCTCTTCGATGGTGTCCAGGCGTTCTTCGAGGTTCGCCACCGTCGGGTTCATGTCCGACACGAGACTGTTCGCGACAGATGCAAGAAACGCGCCGGCGGAACCCGGCGCTGTGCCCGTCTGCGCCCGGGCGCGGATCGCCGCGATCGTTTGGAAGCGGAACTGGCGCAGCGTGATGATCCGCGTGGGCTCCAACCACATGCGGATGGCGATGAGCTCGTCCGGCTCAGCGCCGGGGTTGGCGTTGATGCCGCGCAGTATCACGAGCACGCCATCGCCGTACTCCTGGGCGCGCGGACGCGTCTCCTCCGCCAGCAGCGATTCGACGACGATCGTGTCCAGCCCCGACCGCTCCCGGAGCCATCGCTGGGCGTGCTCCTTGGTCCGATCCAGATGCACCCAGAGCGGCGGCGGGCTGTCGGGGAAGGCGAGATCGTCCCAGCCGCGCCGACGCCCTTCGAAATCGCCCGGCTCGCCGGGCATGCGGGTGGCGAGCACAAGACCGCCTTCAGCGTCGAACGGAGTAAAGGGTGGCGGATCCATGTGCCCGACAGGATAGCTAGATCACCGTCAGCGCTACGAACGGATGAGAGCAGCGGCTGTCACGCGGATCCATGCGGCGCAGTGCTCGCCCGATCGCTCTGACCGGTCGGATTCCCTCAATAGACCGTGGCCCGGGCGTCTCACCCTGGCGGAAGAGCTGGCGAGGGATGATCGAATCGGATGCGAGGCGCAAAAGCACATCCAGGTATCCTGTATGATGCCGCCATGGGTGTCATCAGCATGGCCGTGTACCGTCCCAGGTCGGGGCGGGAGGAGGAGCTCCGGGCGTTGATCCGCGAGCGCCCGCCGATCATGCGCCGCCTCGGCTACCTGACCGATCGGGATCACCTGGTCCTCAAGGCCGCCGACGGCACGCTGTTCGAGCTCTCTGAGTGGGTCAGCCCCGAGGCGATCGACCGGGCCCACAGCGACCCCGAGGTGCTGGCGATGTGGGCGAGGTTCGACGATGTCTGCGAATACCTCGCCCCAGCGGCAGTGGAGGGGATGGACGCCCCGTTCCCGACTTTCGAGCCACAGGACGACCTCTGACGGCTTTTCGCCTGCTCGACCCCCTCGCCCGCCGAATGCGGGCGCCCCACGCCCTATTCCACAAAAATAAAAAGGCCCATCCCGTAAGGGACAGGCCTTTTAAAATGCAGGCAGTCGGGAAAATCTTTAGTCGTTCGTTGCCGAACGGTTATCCGCCCCAGATTGCTCTGGTGGGATGGCGGACGAGAGTGCGCTCACTTGTACCCGGTGCGGATCGCTCCGCGTGGCGTGACATCGTTCACCGATGCTTCGGCCGGGCCGGGTCTAAGGAAATCCCTTAGAAAGGAGGTGATCCAGCCGCAGGTTCTCCTACGGCTACCTTGTTACGACTTCGTCCCAGTCACCGGTCTCACCGTAGGCACCACTGAACCGTGGTGACTTCGGGCGCTCCCAGCTTCCATGACGTGACGGGCGGTGTGTACAAGGCTCAGGAACGTATTCACCGGAGCGTGGCTGATCTCCGATTACTAGCGATTCCGACTTCATGCAGGCGAGTTTCAGCCTGCAATCCGAACTGGGGCGTGCTTTTTGCGATTTGCTCCATCTTGCGATCTCGCGTCGCTCTGTACACGCCATTGTAGCACGTTTGCCACCCTGGACATAAGGGCCATGAGGACTTGACGTCATCCCCACCTTCCTCCGGTTTGACACCGGCAGTCTCGCTAGAGTCCCCGGCATTATCCGCTGGCAACTAGCGATAGGGGTTGCGCTCGTTAAGGGACTTAACCCGACACTTCACAGCACGAGCTGACGACAGCCATGCAGCACCTGTGCACGTTCCACCCGAAGGCGTGGCTCTACTTTCATAGAGTTAATCCGTGCATGTCAAACCCAGGTAAGGTTCTTCGCGTTGCCTCGAATTAAGCAACATGCTCCACCGCTTGTGTGAGCCCCCGTCAATTCCTTTGAGTTTTAGCCTTGCGACCGTACTCCCCAGGCGGTGCACTTAATGGTTTTCCTTCGACCGAGAGGGCGTGAGAGCCTCCCCGATCTAGTGCACATCGTTTACGGCGTGGACTACCAGGGTATCTAATCCTGTTTGCTCCCCACGCTTTCGTGCCTGAGCGTCAGGACAGGCCCAGCCGACTGCCTTCGCCATTGGCGTTCCTATCGATATCTGCACATTTCACCGTTCCACCGATAGTTCCGTCGGCCCCTACCTGCCTCAAGACCTCCGGTTCGCCCTGCAATTCCACGGTTGAGCCGTGGGATTTCACAAGACGCCTGAAGGTCCGCCTGCGCACCCTTTAAGCCCAGTGATTCCGATTAACGCTCGGGCCACTCGTATTACCGCGGCTGCTGGCACGAGTTTAGCCGGCCCTTCCTTTGGTCCCGGTCAGTGTTCCTAGGACCTGACAGTGGTTTACACAGCGAAGCTGCTTCATCCCACACGCGGCATTGCTCCGTCAGGCTTTCGCCCATTGCGGAAGATTCGTCGCTGCAGCCTCCCGTAGGAGTCCGGGCAGTGTCTCAGTCCCGATGCGGCGGGTCATGCTCTCACACCCGCTACCCGTCTTCGGCTTGGTGAGCCGTTACCTCACCAACAACCTGATAGGACGATCGCCGCGCCCAAGGCGCCGAAACTTTCCTCCGAAGAGCACATGGGGTATTACCGTCAGTTTCCCGACGCTATCCCCCACCTCGGGGTACGTACGATCGCGTTACTCGCCCTTTCGCCACTCTCTCCGAAGAGAGCGTTCGACTTGCATGCTTTAGCCATGCCGCCAGCGTTCAATCTGAGCCAGGATCAAACTCTTCAATTGATTTCCTATGCGCCGGTCGAAGACCGGTTTGCTTCGGTTGAAGACGACCCTGTTAACCCCTTGACCCCCACACCGGGCAAGCCCGATCTGAAGGCGCAAGAGGCCGGTCTGACCCCGGGACAAGCCCGGGGACACATCGGACGGCTAGCCCGATGATTTGCTGACTCTGTAAGGAAAAGGGGTTCCTTTTCATTCGCGCGACAGTGTCAGCAGCACGGCCCGCTGTGAGGACCGTGCACGCCATTTTTCGGCGGTGGATGGTTCGGCGTACGAACCCCGTCGCACGGACGGTTCCACCACCGCACACTCTCGCGATGTTTCCCGACTGCCTACTTGTCAAGGTTCTGGGCCCCGCTGGGCGATGAACACCCCGTCGGAACCACACGCCGCCCGGTCAGGCGGCAGGGGTGATATTACGCCGAGACCCAATCGGGTCAAACTCAACGGGACAGATTTTTGAGCCCGTGCGCCGTAAACCCCTCCCAGTCAACAACTTACGCACTTCCTGCCCCCGAGTTCGCCGCCCCCGAACCGCTCCGGCCACTCCCAGACCCCTCGCTGGAGGCCACCCCGAGCGTCGCGGCCCAGCAGACGGCGCCCGCCCGACGCCCGCCTCCCAGCGTCCTGCAAACCCCCGTCATCGTCGCCCCGGTCGTCCGCACATCGTCGACCACGACCACCACCCGCTCGGGCCCGAGCCTCGCCGCAGCCCCCCGCGCCCGAAACACCCCCGCGACATTGCCCTTGCGGGCCGACATCGGCAGCCTCGACTGGGGCGGCCCGTGTTGACGCCCGACCGCCCGCACCAGCCTGCACCCCGTCGCCCGCGAAACCTCCCTGGCGAGCACGAGCGTGTGGTCGACGCCCCGTGAGAGCCGCCTGCGGGTCGTTGTTGGAACGGGCGTCACGATCACCCGGGCGGGGTCGATCCGCATCAGCCGCAGCCGATCGGCGACCGCCACGCCCAACAATCGCCCCAGATCCTGCCCCAGCCGACGCCAGGGCCCGTGCTTGAACTCGAGAATCATCTCACGAAGCAGCCCGTCGTAGCACCCAAGCCGCACGGCGACATCCCACGCCAGGCGCTTGCTGCGGCAGGCGGGGCAGCCGTCGAAATCGGCCTCGAACGGTCCGGCGTCCTCGCCGCAGCGGGGGCAGTACTGGTCCGGGCTGTCGGGCAGCCAGCCGGCTTCGAGCATCCTGTCGGCCATTGGAGGCCGGGTCAGCCCGAGCCAGACCCGCTCGACCTCGATCGCCGCGGCCCGCGCCCGACCCCGGGCCGGCCTCTCGCCCACGAGCACGGGCGGCCCGGCGTCCAAGTCCGGCGGGCCCGGGGGCCAGACAAACTTGCCCGCGGCATCCTGTGCTGATCGTGGTTCGGCTTGATTCTCGTCCCGGATCATCCCTCGTCCCCGCAGATCGCCTCGGCCCCAAAAGAGCAATCTCTGCTCAGGCCCGGCGGGTCATCGCCTCGGTCAGGCGGTTTCGGACCAGTTTCGCCCTGGCGACGCGGCGTTCGGCCTGGGTCATGTTCCGGCCCGAGGCCCGCTGGAGGTGGGCGGGCTGGACCAGCAGCATCAGGTTGTGCACCACCTGCTGGTCGACCTTCTCGATCAGCCCCATCGCGACGCCGAGCCGGAGCTGGCTGAGCAGGCGGGTCGCCTCGTCGGTCGCGAGCAGGCGGGCGTGGGTCAGCACACCCATGGCCCGGTGGACCTGGTCGGCGATCGCCTCGCCTCGGCGCTCGATGAGCTGCCGACGGCTGACCCGCTCGTACTCGATGACCTTCGGGATGATCTCGTGTTCGAGGTCGTGCAGCAGCACCCGCTCGGACTTGCCCAGCGTGGTCTGATTGGAGATCTGGAAGAAATCGCCGAGGGGTTCTGATCCCTCGCCGTAGAACCCGCGGACGGCCAGCGACATGTCGTTGGCGGCGCGTGTGACCTTCTCGATGTCGCCTGTGAGCTTGAGGGCTGGGAGGTGGAGCATGACGCCGAAGCGGATGCCCGTCCCGACATTGGTCGGGCAGGCGGTCAGGTAGCCGAACCTCGGGTGGAAGGCGTAATCGGCGCGGGCCTCGATGCGGTCGTCGATGGTGTCGATCTCGGTTAGGGCCTCGGCGAGGGCGAAGCCGGACTTGACGACCTGGATCCGGAGGTGGTCCTCCTCATTGACCATGATGCTCAGGCGTTCGCCCGGGAGGCCGACGGCGACGGCGCGGGGCTCGTCCTCGCCTGTGCGCCCGCCGGTGACGCTGTGGTTGCCGATCTTGCCGCGGGCGTGGGCCTGGGAGATCAGATGTCGTTCAACCAACAGATTGCGGTCCAGGCGCGAGACCTCGCGGAGGTCGATCCAGAGGAGGCGATCGGCCAGCTCCGCCTCGACCAGCTTGTGGTGGCAGAGGTCGACGATCTGCTGGCGGTCGACGCGGGATGCCCTGGGCATGAAGGGGAAGCCCGCGAGATTCCTTGCCAGCCGGACGCGGGAGGAGACGACGACATCGCAGGCTCGGCCGGTGCCCCTGAGCCACTCGGCGCCGGTGTTGATCAACTCCAGGGCGGTCTGGCCCGGCTGGTTGGGGTCCGGCTCGGCGGGCTGGCGGGGCTTTTCGTTCATGCTTCGGGCCGATCCTCGGGGAGGTCGGCCCCGGGCGACGAGGGAGCGCTGCCGAGCGCGCGGAGCTCGTCGCGGAGGCGTGCGGCCCGTTCGTAGTGTTCGGCGGCGACGGCTTCGGCGATCTGCTTGCGGAGGGTGGCGAGCCGCTCGGCCCGTTCTTCCAGGCTGCCGAGCAGGGCCTCGATGGGCAGGTCGCCCCCCCGGGAGGCGGCCAGCGCCCTGCGGGGGATTTTGCCGACATGGTGGGTGGCGCCGTCGTGGGCGCGTTCGAGCAGCGGTCCGAGGGGGAACTCGAAGGCCTTGTAGCAGTCTGCGCAGCCGAGCAGCCCCTCGTTCTTGAACTGCGAGAAGGTCGTCCCGCAGGCCGAGCAGCGGACCGAGCGGACCGATGGCGGGCGGCGCGGGGCGACTGGCCCGGACAGCGAGGGGCCGGCGGGGGAGGGTTGGGCGTGCTTGGCCAGGAGCGAGGCGATGTTGGCGTGGGGGTCGGGGCTGATGCCCTCGGACTCGGCGCACTCTGGGCAGAGGTGCTTTTCCTGCACGATGCCGTTGACCACCACGATCTCGTGGATGGTGGCTTCGTTTTTGCCGCAGGCGCACTTCATGCCGCAACACTCCGGCGGAACAAATGGTGTGTTCCCCTGTCGAGTTTAGCGCGGCGGCGGGGTGTCGATCCGGATCCGGCTTCAGACGCGTCGGCTTCTCCGGTAGACGACTGTCTGGTGGGTGGCGGCGGGGCCGCCGCTGAGATCCATCAGGACCGCGATGATGACCACCGCGAGCCAGAGGCCCTTGACCCCGCCCCCTTCATTGACCGCCGCGGCGTACCCGAGGGTCAGGAATGGCATGAAGAAAAACCCGAGCAGGGGCCAGATCAGCGTCTCGTACGCGCTGGAGAGGTAGGTCGAGAAGAGGGCCAGCAGGACGATGACCAGGCGGGGCGTCAGCAGGGCGAGCAGGGCGATGAGGCAGGGCATGTGGGCAATCTACTCCGCATCCGGTAGCATGGGAACCTCTTGGTCAGCACAACTACGAGATTCATGGAGAATCAGATGAGAAAAAGGCTCCCGTGTGCGGGCGTTCGCTCTTTGGCCTTTGGCGGTCTGGCGGCGTCGGTGTTGTTCGCGATGGGGTGCGCCGCGGGGGGCGAGGGCGAGACGAACCTGGTGCAGTCCGGCGCTGAGGGCACTCAGAGTGCTGGGGCTCAGAACGCCGAGTCCGGGGACGCGTCGGAGGGGCGTGATCTCTCCCGCCTGCGCGCTCTGGAGGCGAGGCCCTCGGCAACGGTCTTTTCGCCACTGAGCTGGCCGACGCCGACGGAGGTTCGTTTGGCCTCCGGGCGACCCGGTCCGGCGTACTGGCAGAACCGCGCCGACCACTCGATCCGCGTCAGGCTCGACACCGAGGCGCGCCGGGTCGAGGCGACGCAGACCATCACCTACCACAACCACTCGCCCCACACACTGGACTACATCTGGCTGCACCTTGAGCAGAACCTGTTCCGGAGCGACAGCCGCGGGACGCGCATGACGCCTCCGGGCACGCGGTTCTCCAGCGAGGACGGGTTCGATGGCGGGTACGAGATCGAGTCTGTGAGTATCGGTGCGCAGATGATGCTCGACGATGGCGAGCGATCACGGACGAGTGCCGGCTGGATGACGCTGTACGACGCGTTCAAGGTCTACGACGCCCTGGGCAAGCTGGATCTGCCCAAGGCGCTCGAGCCGGGCGAGAGCGTTTCGATCCGGCTGGAGTGGGCGTTCGACATCCCCGGCTACGGCGCCGACCGGCTCGGCATCGAGGATGTCGAGCAGGGCACGATCTTCCAGCTTGCGCAGTGGTTCCCCACGCCCGTCAAGTACGACGATGTGAACGGGTGGAACACGATGCCGTATGTCGGCACGGGCGAGTTCTACACCGACTTCGGGCGTTACGAGGTCGAGATCACGGTGCCGCGGAGCTACATCGTCGGCGCGACAGGCGTCCTGCAGAACCCCGAGGATGTGCTGACGCGGGCGCAGATCGACCGGCTGGCCGAGGCGTCCAAGGGCCCCGAAACGGTGATCATCGTCGGGCCCGACGAGGTCGGGTCGGCCGAGATCCGCCCCGCAGGCGATGGCGAGCTGACCTGGCGGTACGAGGCGGAGGATGTGCGTTCGTTCGCGTGGACCGCCAGCGACGCGTTCATCTGGGACGCTTCGGCGGTGCAGGGATCGAGCGTGGGCACGATGGCGCACTCGCTCTACCCCAAGGAGGCGCTGCCGGTCTGGGAGACGGCGACGGACATGCTCCGCTTCGCCATCGAGGGGTACAACAGTCGCTGGTTCGAGTACCCCTATCCGACCGCGATCAATGTGTCCGGGCGTGTGCGCGGGATGGAGTACCCGATGATCCTGTTCAGCCGCAACAGGCAGAGCGAGCGGGGGCTCTACGGGCTCACAACGCACGAGATAGGCCACAACTGGTTCCCGATGGTTGTGAACTCAGACGAGCGTCGGCACATGTGGTTCGACGAGGGGCTGACGAGCTTCATCAACATCTACTCCAACCTGGAGCGTTACCCCGACGAAGAGCCGCGCCGGGGCAACCCGCGCGCCTTCGCCCGCCAGATGCTCGAAAACGAGCCGATCGGCCAGCCCTCGATGACCTACCCCGACCTGGTGCACCCGGGGATGCTGGGCTACCTGATGTACGCCAAGCCGGCGATCGCGCTCTACCAGCTCCGCGAGTTCGTGCTCGGGCCGGACCGGTTCGATGACGCGTTCATCGCGTTCATCAACGCCTGGGCGTTCAAAAGCCCCCAGCCCGCGGACTTCTTCCGCATGATGGAGGACGGCGCCGGCGAGGATCTGTCGTGGTTCTGGCGCGGGTGGTTCTACGAGAACGGCGTGCTGGACCAGGCGGTCGTCGGTATCGAGCACGAATACGAGGGCGACAACGAGAACGGCCGGATCCTGGCGGCCAACATCAAGCTGGAGAACCGGGGCGAGCTGGTGATGCCCGTCGAGATGGAGCTCTCGTTCGAAGACGGCTCGTCGATGATCCATCGCGTGCCGGTCTACATCTGGCGCAACGCCGACGCCGCGACGGCGCGAGTCCGCACCGACGGGCGGCGTGTCGTTGGCGTGCGTCTGGACCCGCGTGGCATCCTCGCCGATGTCGACGCGAGCAACGATGTCTGGCCGCGCGAGGAACGCCGCGCCGGGAGCCGGCGCCGGCGGTAGTCCGAAAGATCTTCAGAGACAATCGATCGCCGAGCGATCTGTGGCACTGGCGGCTTATCCGCCAGTGTTTTTCTTTCACTGATGAGTTTGGCCGCGGCCGTCTCTTCTCGCTCCGAAGGAGCGGACGAACTTTGCCACGGGCGCGGCGAGGCGCAGCCGAGCAAGCCCGTGGTTAGCAATCAAAAGGGATCCGCCCTGAAAGGGCGGAGGAATGCCGAGCCTTTGATCGCGCAACGGCAAGGGCGAGATCCGTTCCTTCGCTCCTTCAGAGCTCGGCTGAAAAGCGGCGCTTTCCACGGGTTCCGCTTCGCTCGATGCTGCGCATCGCGCTCCGCTCCACCCGTGGCAAGGATCCGGCGCTCCTTCGGAGCTCGTGTTTCGTTGAACTCCAAAGGTGGCCGGTGGCTAGGGGTCCGCGGATCAGTGCAGGACGCGGAAGACTTCGGCCTGGTCGGTCAGGCCGGCGGCGACCTTTTCCATCGCGTCGTCGCGCATGGTCTTGAAGCCTTGGTCGACCGCGAGGTTCTTCAGCCGCACGCCATCGGTGCGGGTGCCGATCATCTCGCGGAGCTCGTCGGAGATCACGAGGAGTTCGTGGACGGCGAGGCGTCCGCGGTAGCAGAGGCCGAAGCATTGCTCGCAGCGGGTTCCGTCGACCGTGCCCTGCCCGTTGCAGCCGGGGCAGATCTTGCGGACGAGGCGCTGGGCGAGCACGCCCAGCAGCGAGCTGGTGACGAGGAACGGCTCGACGCCGATGTCGATCAGTCGCGGGATGGCGCTGGGCGCGTCGTTGGTGTGCAGCGTGGCGAGCACGAGGTGGCCCGTCAGAGATGCCTGGATTGCCAATGAGGCGGTCTCTTGGTCGCGGACCTCGCCGACGAGGATCACATCGGGGTCCTGGCGGAGCAGGGCGCGAAGCCCGGTCGCGAAGGTCACATTCCGCTTCGGGTTCACCTGCATCTGGCTGATGCCCTGCAGGCGGTACTCGACCGGGTCTTCGATCGTCATTACATTGCGGCTGGCGCGGTCGATGCGGCCGAGGGCCGCGTACAGCGTCGTGGTCTTTCCCGAGCCGGTGGGGCCCGTGACCAGCCCCATCCCGTTGGGTCGCTCGATCATGTCCATCAGCGCGCCCTGGAGGCGTTTGGACATGCCCACGGCGTCGAGGTCGAGCTCGGTCTGTGTCTGGTCGAGCAGGCGGAGGACGATGCGCTCGCCGTAGATCGTGGGGATGACCGACAGGCGGATGTCGATCTTCTTCTGGCCGATGCGGACGGTGGTCTGGCCGTCCTGGGGGGCGTGGCGGTTGGCGATGTCCAGCTCGGTCATGACCTTCAGGCGTGAGCTGATGGCCGGGGCGAGCGAAATCGGCGGCGTGAACGCGTCGATCAGCATCCCGTCGATGCGGAAGCGGATGACCAGCCGGTTCTCCTGCGGATGGACATGGATGTCGCTGGCTCGCCTGCGCAGCGCCTCGAAGAGGATCATGTTCACCAGGCGGATGACCGGCGTCTGGCGGGCCAGAGCGAGCAGGTCGTTGCCGGCGCCGATCGAGCCTGCGGCTGTCTGGATCGCCGACTCGTCGAGGGGCATCTCCTCGACGATCTCGGTGACGAGGTCGCCCCGCTGCTCGTACCCACGGTTGATGAGGTTGGCGACCGCGGCGCGAGGGCTGAGCACCACGCGCAGCGGCATGTCGAGGCGTTCTTCGATCAGCGAGAAGACGGCGGGCTGGAGGGGGCGGGCCGTCGCGATGGTCATCGTTCGCCCGTCGCTCTCGATGCCCCCGACATGGTGCTCGCGGGCCGCGTCGGCGGGGATCAGCTCGTAGAAGCGGCTTGAGGACTCGCCCGGCCTCGGTTCGGCGACGAATTCGAGGCCCGTCCGCTCGGCCAGAAGCTCCAGCGCCCGGTGCTCGTCCATCGCGAGCACCTGCAGCAGCACATCCCAAGGCTCGGTGTCAGATCCGGGGGCGAGGCGGAACTGCTTGAGCCGCTCGGCGTCCATGCCCAGGGGGCCCAGGAGCTTGGCGACGCGGGCGAGCTCGTCGGGCCTGGGCCCGGCGGGCGCAGCGACGAGCGCCCCGGCGGGCGTGCGGCCGGAGTCGTTAGCGCCTTTTCTGAGCTTGCCGTTGCGTTTGGCCATGCCGATCAGCCGCCGCGATCGCTGCCGGGCGAGTAGGGGATCCGGACCGGGTTCATCGGGGGGATGTCCGGCGCGATGTCGGCGATGCGGCGCGGTCCCTCGGTGATGAGGCGGTGCCCGCCGAAGTGCTTGTCGCCCAGGATGCGCGGGGTGATGAAGACATACAGCAGTTCGCCGGTTTGGACTTTCTGGGTGTCGCGGAAGGCCAGGCCGATCAGCGGGATGTCGCCGAGGATCGGGACCTTGATGACCGTGTCGCGGATGGTGTCCAGCGAGATCCCGCCCACGACGATGGTCGCGTCGGAGGGGATGGTCACCGAGTCGGCCTCGACGGTCCGGTCGTCGATGGGCGGGGGGTTGCCCTCCGTCCCGCTGAAGCTCGAAAGCGTGATCGTGTACGCCAAGCGGAGGTACCCGCCCGAGGAGATCCGCGGGGTGACCAGGAGCGAGGTGCCCGCCTCGGCGAACTCGGTCGAGACGACCTCGCTGCCGCCCGGGGTGATCGTCGACTGCTGGAAGGGTTCCTGGCGGACGCTGATGATCGAAGCGGTCTCGTTGTTGTCGACCAGGAGCGAGGGGTTGGCGACGACCTTCGCGTCGGTGACGGTCTGGATCGCGTTGATGACGAAGGGGAGTTGGTCGGAGAGGATCAGCGCGCTGGTGAGGCCCCGGAGGTTCGGGTTCACTTGACGCAGATCGGTGATCCCGCCGCCCTCGACGGGCGAGGTCAGCCCGAAGTTGGACTGCAGCAGCCCGCCCGAGCCGCCGGCGTTGATCAACTGTGTCTCGACGGCCAGTCGGAAATCGTTGGTGTTGGTGAGGCTGACGATCTGGACATCGATGTAGACCTGCGGCCTGCGGACATCGATCTTGGCGATGATCCGTTCCAGCTCGGACTGCTGGCGCTGCGGGGCGCGGATGAGGAGCTGGTTGTTGGCGGTGTCGGCCGCGATCAGCACCTGGTCGGGGCGCCCTGTGAAGGAGGCCTCGCCGGACGCCGCGGCGGCGCCGGGTTCGGCCGGGGGCTGGGGGACGCGTCCGCTGGCGAGGTTCCGCCCGGTGGTGGGCGAACGGGTGCCGGCGCCGGTTCCGCCGGGGAGCAGCCCGCCGCCGTTGCCGGTCTGGGGCTCCTGCAGGAGGATCGCGCGGAGGAGCTCGCCGACCTGTTCGGCGTCGCCGTGCTCGAGGCGGTACTCGCGGATGACGATGTGCTCGTCCTCGGGTCGGAACTGCTCGACGAGCTGCTGGAGCTTGTCCTGCTGGGCGGGTGTGCCGTAGTAGACGATGTACCCGCGTTCCTCGTCGAGCACGAGCACGGGCCCGCCCTTGAATTGGCCCTGCTGGACGCCGAAGCCGGGCTGTTGGAACTGCTGCTGGCCGGGGACAGTGAAGCGGCCGGGCTGCTGCATGCCGGGCTGGAAGCCCCCGCCGAACGGGTCGACTTGCTCGACGGAGATGGTCGTCAGTTCGCCCAAACCCTGCTGGGCGGCAAAGCGGGCGATGTCACGCGTCGCGGTGCCGGTGAAATACCGCCGGGGCCGGAGCGAGCTGGGCTGATCCACGATCGCCAGGACGCGCTGGACCTGCTCGGCCTCGTCGGCGCGGCCCCGGAAAATCAGCGCGTTGCCCTGCGGGTCGATCGTCAGACGCTCGACCAGGTTTTCCAGCCCGTCGGTGGGGCGGGCGGGTGCTCTGGTATCGCGCTGCTGCTGTTGCTGCTGGCGTTGCTGGGCCTGCTGCGGCTGTCCGGGCGCGACCGCCAGCGTCTGCGGGGCCGAAGCGCCCAGAAGATCGACGACCCGATCGCGGGCGACGGGCGCCGCGAGGTTGTTCAGCTCGAAACGGATCCACTCGAGGCGGGTCTGTTCGAGGACGATCCGCTCGACGAGCTCGCTGATGGTCGCGACATCGTCGGGCGAGCTGCTGATGAGGATCAGGCCGAGCTGGTCGAGGTAGCTCACCTTCGCCGGGCGGTCGCCGAGGATCGTGCGAACCGCGTCGTCGATCGCCGAGGGGCGGAGGTTCCGCGTCGGGATCATCTTCGTGGCGATCAGGCCGTCTTCATCGGCGAACTTGGGCCGGATCTGCCCGACCTGGGTGACCTGGTAGAAGCCGATGCGGTCGCGGGTGATCGCAAAGCCCTGCTGCTCCAGCAGCGTGTTGAGCAGGGGCAAGAGCTCGCTGCGACGCACCGCGAACGAGGCGTTGAAGGTGACCGACCCCGAGAGCGTCGGGTCGACCGTCACATTGATCTGCAGCGTCTCGGCGACGAAGTTCACCAGGTCCAGCAGGTCCACGCCCTCGGTGAAGGCGCTGAAGCGGATCAGCCCCTCCTCGTCGATCGCGGCTTCTATTTCTTGCGGCGAGCGGGCCGCCACATCGCCGGGCTGGCGTGCGCCGGCCTCTCCCGGGCGGGCCGGCTGCCTGCCCTGCTGGCCCTCCTGGATCGTGCCACGGCGTGTGCCCTGCAGCGCTTCGAGCTCCTCGCGGGTCGCCTGGTCGCGGAATTCCTCGCGGGCCTCGGCGGCTTCTTCGGCCGCGGCTTGGATATCCCGCGTCTCCTGCCCCTGGCGGCCGGTGACGGTGCGGGGCTGGCCGTCGTCCTCGGACTGGGCCAAGGCTTCGGCGGGCGCCATCCACAACGCCAACGCGACGCCCGCAGCGGCGGCCAGTCGGAGGGGCGGGCGGCTCATTGTTCGGGCTCTGGTTCGGCGTCGATCCATCGGCGTCTTCTCCATCGGCGACCCTAGCGTAGCCGGAACCTCTCTTGTACGCGTCTCGATGCGCCGGGTTGAGCCCTCAGGGCCGTTCCTACGCTCTGCGTCTATGCGCATCGTCAGTCTTGTCCCTTCAGCGACAGAGATCCTCTGCCTCCTCGGCGCCGGCGACCGCCTGGTCGGACGGAGCCACGAGTGCGATTTTCCGTCCTCCGTCGCCGGCGTTCCCGTGCTGACCGCTCAGCGGACTTCCTACACCCCGGGCGGGGCGGCGGAGGTCGACCGCGAGGTCCGCAAGAGCCTGGAGGTGGGCGAGGCCCTGTACACACTCAACGCCGAACTCCTCGCCGACTTGCGTCCGGACCTGATCATCACGCAGGATCTCTGCTCGGTCTGCTCGATCGACCTGAACAGCGTCCGATCGGTCGTGGACCGGATCGGGGCGGAAACGGGCGCCAAGCCCCGCCTGCTCAGCCTCAACCCCAAGGGCGTTGAAGATGTGCTCGACGACACTTTGCGCGTCGGCGAGGCGATCGGCGAGGGTGAGCGGGCGAGGGCCGAGGTCGTCAGGCTCCGAGAACGCCTGTACCGGGCCCAGGAGCATGTCAACGCGTACGACGAGGGGCCGGTCGTCGGCTTCATGGAGTGGACCGACCCCATCTTCGTCGCAGGGCACTGGACGGTGCAGATGATCGAGCGGGCGGGGGGGCGCCACCCGCTCAACGAGACGGTCGCGGTGAAGGGCTCGGGGGCCGGGGCGGGGATGGGCCAGGGCCAGCGCCTTGCGGGGCCGTCGGTCCGTGTGCCGCCCGATGTGTTCTGCGCCGTCAAGCCCGAGGCCCTGGTTGTCTGCCCCTGCGGGCTGACGCTCGACGAGGCCTCGCGGGAGACCGAACGCCTGGCGCTGGAAGACTGGTGGGAGGCCCTGCCCGCGGTCAGGAACGGTCGTGTCGCGATCGTCGACGGCAACCAGATGTTCAACCGCCCGGGCCCGAGGTTGGTCGACGCCTTCGAGTGGCTGGTGGGCTGGCTTCAGGACAGGCCGGGGCTGATCCCCGAGCGCTTCCCGTGGCAGCGTGGGATCGGCTAATCTCCGCTCGTGTGGCGCGATCCGCGTCCACGCGAGAGGAGGCCCGTGCGATGAAGGTTCCGATGTGCGTCGCCAAGTCCCTGTTCGGACGGGGTGACTACGACAAGACCCGCGTCCAGCCCGCCGACGCCGGGAAGTTCAGCTACCCCGTTCCGTACCAGAAGCAGATCCACGCGAACATGTGCGGCGACGCCTGCGTGTTCATGATGGGCCAGTTCCACGGGTTCGCGGCCAACATCGCGATGCAGAGCAACCCCCGGGGCGCCGTCTCCGGGCTCGACGCCAACGACATCACGCAGAACTACCCGCTGCAGATCAGGGCGACGCCGGGCTCGGCCGCGGGCCTGCGCCACTTGCTCTCCAGCCGGGGCCCGCTGATGTGCTCGGGGGCGTACTGCCGCATGGGCATCCTGGGCGATCAGGGGCACTGGGTGGTGCTCAAGGGGTACGACCAGCAGAACTTCTACATTCATGACCCGTGGCACGGCCCCAACACGCCTTGGGACCAGGCCACTTTCGTCAACGCGCTGAACACGGTCGTCTCCGCCTGAGGATCGCGGAGATTACTTCCGCTTCTTCTTGCGGTCGTCGCGGTAGTCGGTCTTGGCCCGGTCGCGGGACTTGCTCTTCTTGCTGCGACGCACGGCGCCTGGGGTCTTAAAGCCCGCGCCGCCCCCGCCGGCCAGCCCGCCGAGGTCGGCCCCGTCGCCGAGCTTCAGGCCCGCGATGCCCTTGGCCTTGCCCGCGGCCCGGGACTCGGGGTCGTCGATCACGACTTCGAGCTGGCGCTTGGCCAGGTCGACCGCCGCGATCGAGACGCGGACCGAATCGCCCATGTTGAACGATCGCCCGCTGTTGGCGTCGACGAGGGCGCCGCTGCGCTTGTCGATCTTCCAGTTGGGGCGCTGGCCCCCGCGCGTGACATCGCCGGGCAGGTCGCTGGTTTTGATCAGCCCGTCGGAGAGGAACTTGTTGAGCTGGATGAAGACGCCGCGGGGCGAGACGCCTGTCACCACCGCGTCGTACACCTCGCCGATCTTTTCCGCCAGGAGCTGGAGCACGAGGAACTGACGCAGCTCGCGTTCGGCCTCTGTTGCGCGCTCCTCGGTGCCCGAGCAGTGCTTGCCGAGCGTGACGAGGTCTTCGAGGTCGAGGCAGCGTTCGCTGTCGCGCAGCTCGCGCCCGAGGTTCTTGCGCTCCTTGCTGTCTCTGGGGCGCTTGCTCCCGTTCTTGGTGCGTTCGAGGTACTCAGCCAGGGCCCAGTGCACCGTCAGGTCGGGGTAGCGCCGGATCGGGCTGGTGAAGTGGGCGTACGCCTCGCTGGCCAGCGCAAAGTGGCCGATGAGGGCGGGCGAGTACTCGGCCTTGGTGAGCGTGCGCAGCACGGCCATGTGCACGGCGCGCGAGGCGGGGGTGCCGCGCGTCGCGTTCAGGAGCGACTGCAGCTCGTCGCGCGTCGGGTTCTTGGGGATCTTGTAGCCCGCGACGGTCGCGGCCTTGCGCAGGTCCTCGGTGTCGCCGGGCGTCGGCTCGGGGTGCACGCGGCGTAAGAGCGGGACATTCATCGACTCGAACAGCCGGGCGACGATCTCGTTCGCCTCGACCATGAACATCTCGATGATCGTGTGCGTGAAGGCGTCGTCCTCGGGCTCGGCGTCGATCACGCGCCCGTTCTCGTCGAAGATCAGCTCGACATCGGGCAGCTCCAGCGAGATCATGCCCTGGCGCTCGCGCCGCCCGCGGATCGCGCGGGCGAGCTTGTCGGCCTCCTTGAGCGCTTCGAGCAGCTCGGGCGTGTAGTTCGGCTCGGTTTTGGCGTGCTTCTTGGCCTCTTCGGGGTCGCCGTCGATCAGGGCCTGCGCTTCGAGGTAGGTCAGGCGTTTGGCGCTGTTGATGATGACGCTCTGCACGCCCTCGGCCGTCACCTCGCCGTTCTTGTTGTACGTGGCGAAGGCCGCCTTGGCGAAGCGCGGCACGCGCTCCTGCAGCGAGCAGATCCCGTTGCTCAACAGCTCGGGCAGCATCGGGATGACCAGGCGGGGCAGGTAGACGCTGTTGCCCCGCTCTCTCCCCTCTTTGTCCAGGGGCGAGCCGTGCTCGACGAAGTGTCCGACATCGGCGATGTAGACGCCCAGCTCCCACCCGCCGTCGGGCAGGCGACGGATGCTGATCGCGTCGTCGTAGTCCTTGGCGTCGGGCGGGTCGATGGTGAAGATGAACTCTTCGCTCAGGTCCTCGCGCCCTTCGAGCTTGCCGTCCTGCTCAAACTTTTCGATATCGAGCTCGAACGCGCGGGTGACCTCGCGGGCGTTGTCGAGCACCTCGTCCTCGAACTCGCCGGGGAGCCCGTGGGCGAGGATTACCGCCTGCGTCTCGACATCGGGCTGGCCCGCCTCGCCGAGCACCTTGCTGATCACGCCCTCGGGCAGGTAGTCGCCCTCGGGGAACTCGGTGATGTCGACGATGACCTTGTCGCCCGGCTTGACATTCTTCGCCTCGGCGTCGCGGACGACGATCGGGTCGGTCAGCAGCTTGCCGTCGGGCTGCACGAGCCACTGCTCGCCCTGCTTGTAGACCTCGCCGGAGAATGTCGTGCGCTTACGTTCGAGGATCTCGACGACGCGTCCCTGGAACTGCTTGCCCTGATGCTCGCCGCTCTTTTCGCGCCCGTGGTCGCGGCGGAGCTCGACGCGGACGCGGTCGCCCGTCATCGCGTCGAGCGTGTCGCGGGGGGGAACAAAGACATCGCCCTCGCGCGTCGTCGAATCCGGCACAACGAAGCCGAACCCCTTGGCCGATCCCCGGAAGATCCCGACGATCTCGCCGCCCTGGTCGTCCAGCGACGGGAGCTCGACCTTGCCCGACTCGTCGAGCGAGACGACGCCCCGCTCGGCCAGTTCCTTCACCGCCCGCCCGAAGTCCTCGACATCCTCGATCCGGAGTTCACGCGCGATCTGCACGATGTGCTGCGGGCGGTAGTCGTCGTGGCGGAGATGGGAGAGAAGTCTCTTCTCGTATTGCAGCGGCATGGAGCCTCTCGACGCCCGGGAAAGGGCGTGTGCGATTAGATCAAAGCTTCGGCGCGTAGGCCTCGGCGGTCGCCCGGAACGGGCGGGGACGGAACCCAAGGTGCTCGCGCGCCTTGACCGGCTCGGCGGTCGTGTCTTCCCCGGCCATCAGCGCCATCCCCTCGTCGTAGGGCAGCGCGTGCTGCAGGCCGGTCAGCCTGGCGGCCTTCGCCACCATCGCGCCGGCCTTGTCGGGCAGAGGGATCATCCTGAGGCCCTTCTTGGCCAGGGGCACGCGCTCCTGGAAGAGCTTGAGCAGTTCCGGCATCGTCAGCTCTTCAGGGCCGGTGATGTTGTACACCTCGCCCTCGGCCGCCTTGCGGTCGAGGCTCTCGCCGATCGCCCACGCCAGGTCCTCGACGGCGACGGGCGCGATCTTCGCGTCGCTCATCTTCCCCAGCCCGGGGATCGGGGGCCCAGACTCGAGCCGTTGGAAGTATGGGATGAAGACATGCGGCGCCGCCTTGCCGGTCACCCAGCCCCGCACCATCTGGACGAACTCGCCGTCGGGCCCGTGCACCAGGCTCGAACGCAGGATCGTCCACGCCAGCCCGCTCTGGCGGATGATCGTCTCGGCCTCGAACTTGCTCCGCTGGTACTCGCAGACGCCCTCGTCGCGGACGCCGATCGCCGAGACCTGCACGATCCGCTTCACATCCTCGCGGACGGCGGCGCCGACCAGACGCGTCGCCCCCTCGACATGGATGCGCTGGAAGGTCTGGCCCCCCGTCGCCTCGCGGATGATGCCGACGGTGTTCACCAGTGCGTCGGCCCCGTTTGCCAGTCGCTCCAGCGCCGCACGGTCGTGCAGGTCGCCGGTGACCAGGTCCAGCCGCTCGTCCTCGGTGGGCAGGATCTTGCCCGCCTTCTCGACATCGCGGACCAGCGCCCGCACGCGGTGACCACGCCCGAGCAGCTCGCGCACCGTGTAGCGGCCGACGAACCCCGTCGCCCCCGTCACACCGACCGTTCTGCCCGAACCTTCGCTCATCGATCCACACCTCTAAAAAACAGCCCGTCTTCCCGCTGCGGGCGACGCCCGCACTCCGACGGCGCGAGCGGAAGCCTACGGCGGCCCCGCGCCGAACGCCAGTCCGGCCCGCTCCACCCGGGCCCCATCCGGCCCCAATCTTGCTTTCATGGGCGCCACGCCCGGCCCCGCGCCCAGTACCATCAGCCGATGATCGAGGTGCGTGACCTTACCTTCTCATACAGGCCCGGCACGCCCGTGCTCTCCGGGGTCGATGCCTCGTTCCCCGCCGGGTGGGTGACCGTCCTGCTCGGGCCCAACGGGGCGGGCAAGTCGACCCTCCTCCGGCTCCTGGCGGGGCTGCTCTCGCCTGATTCCGGGGAGATCTCGCTCAAAGTCGATGATCGCCGGCCCGTCGCCCCCGCCGACCTCCGGGCCGGCGAGCGGGCCGCACGCATCGCCTACATCCCCCAGCGGACCTCCCTCGCCTTCGCCTTCTCGGTCAGGCGGGTCATCCGAATGGGGCTCTATGCCACGCCGGCGGCGGAGGAGGCTGCTGTCGAGCGGGCGGCGAAGGCCGTCGGCCTTGGGCCGAGGCTCGACGAACCCTTCGGGACGCTCAGCGTGGGGCAGCAGCAGCGGGTGGGCCACGCCCCGGCGGTGGGGCAGCTGGGGGCCTCGGGGTGCCCTCCACGGCGGCTGGGGGCGGCCGCGCCCCGGCGGGGTGAGGCTGCCGCCCCGGCCCGGGCGGGCGGGGGGG